>CAYLGT010000001.1:0-4613 GCA_964383465.1 uncultured Candidatus Saccharibacteria bacterium
CGCGGTTTTGATGAAGTCGTCGGCCAGTCACATGTGACTGATCTACTTAAAACAGCGATTTCTACAGGCAAAATCGCCCATGCCTACCTGCTTACAGGCCCACGTGGTGTCGGTAAGACGAGCGTGGCACGCATCATCGCTCATGAGGTAAACGGACTCCCATACAGCGAAGACACTCATCTGGACATAATCGAGATAGACGCCGCCAGCAACCGCCGGATCGATGATATCCGTGACCTGAGAGAAAAGGTACACATCGCGCCGGTCTCAGCAAAGTTCAAAGTCTACATCATCGACGAAGTACACATGCTCACCTCTGAAAGCTTCAACGCACTCCTTAAGACACTCGAAGAACCACCTGAGCACGTCATATTTATCCTCGCCACTACCGAGGTGCACAAAGTTCCAGCGACGATCGTAAGTCGCGCGCAACGATACCATTTTCGTCCTGCAACTCCTGCCGATATCGTTCGCCATTTGACAGAACTGGCAGCAAAAGAAGGCATCAAATGCGACACGGAAGCCCTGGAACTCGTTGCCGAACATGCCGCAGGCAGTTTCCGCGACAGTGTAAGCCTCCTCGATCAGTTGTCGGGGCTTAGTGAAAAAATTACTTCTGAACTCGTCGAGTCAGTACTTGGTATGGCGCCGAAAGAACGTATCGATGCGTTGGTACGAGCGCTTATAGAGAAAAAGACAGATGACCTACTCACCGTGCTCGATGAGCTACAAACCCAGGGTATATCGCCAGTTGTACTGACGTCGCAGCTTTCGTCGCAACTTATGAAACGGGCCCGTGATGAGCATGCACTCTTTACGTTGCTCGACCAACTCGTTGACGTGCCCAAAGCCCATGATCCTGGGCTTAAGCTCATTACGACGCTCGTAAAATACACCAAACCTGTCCAGCATAAAACCGTCGCTCAGTCGTCCTACGAGGCAGCAGAAGTGAAACAACTATCTAAAACTCTAAAAGAAAACGAGCAGAAGAAGGTACTCGAGACAAAAGCCGTAACCCCACCAGAACCAGTAGCGGAGCCCACCACGTCGTCCGGAGCGAAACGAGAATTCAACTGGAACGAAACCCTCGACATGATCAAAAAACATCATGCACCACTTTTCAGCGTGCTCTCCCGCGCAAACCAAAGCTTTAGCGACAACACACTGCGGCTTGAATTTGCCTATGCGCTTCATCGCAAAAAGCTAGAAAACCCAACCAGCCGCAACCAGCTGAGCGCGGTACTAAAAGACTTATTTGGTATCGTTCCAACTATCGAAATAACGGAAGTCGGCAAACGCAAAGAGCTAACGCCTGCAGAACAGGGAGTTGCTGCTATCATGGGTGGAGGAGAACCAGTCAGTGCCACAGTCTAAAAAGCAGCCAGTGAGTTCGGAAGGGAAAGTACCGCCACAAAATCTCGATGCCGAGATGAGTTTGCTTGGCGCAGTACTTATCGATGAAGAAGCCCTCGCAGACGTCAGCGACAAGCTTCGCAGTACTGATTTTTATGACAAACGACATGCGCTCATCTTTGACGCGATGATGCGCCTCTATGAGCATCATCGTCCCGTTGACCTACTGACCCTTAGTGACGAACTCACGAAAAAAGGGGAGTTGGAACTCGTCGGCGGCTCGGCCTACCTAAGTGAACTTACTAACTATGTTCCTACCGCAGCCCACTCTGCTACCTACGCCGACATGATCTCTCAAAAAGCCATGCGTCGCCGACTCATAAAAGCCAGTACCGACATCGCTGAAATGGGCTTCAACGAAGACAAAGAAATTGCTGAGCTACTGGAAACCGCCGAAGCCGAGCTGTTTTCCGTCAGCGGTACAAGCGCCAAGCAAGACCTCGTCAGCCTCGAGCAAATTTTGACCGAGAGCTTTGACCGTCTGGAAGAGCTGCACCGCGACGGAGGAAAGCTGCGTGGCCTAAGTACTGGCTGGCGTGACCTCGACAACCTGACTGCAGGACTTCAGAAAAGCGACCTCATTGTCCTTGCCGCCCGTCCAGCTATGGGTAAAACCACGCTGGTGACAAACCTCGCATACAACGTTGCGTCAAAAGAGAAAAAATCGGTGCTGTTTTTCAGCCTCGAGATGAGTAAAGAGCAGCTGGTTGATCGTATGCTAGCCGATGCGAGTGGAGTCAATGCCTGGAACATTCGAACTGGTAACCTGAGCGATGACGACTTCGAGAAGCTCTCCACGGCCATGGGTGAAATGGCAGAGGCTCCAATCTACATCGACGACACTCCTGGCATCACCGTGCTAGAAATGCGCACCAAAGCACGTCGTGAAGCTCATAACCATCCACTTGGGCTCATCATCGTTGACTACTTACAGCTCATGCAGGCCGCCGGTCGCAGCGACGGTAACCGTGTCCAAGAGGTGAGTGAAATTTCTCGTGGACTCAAGCTAATTGCTCGTGAGATGAACGTGCCAGTCATCGCGCTGTCGCAGCTTTCGCGTTCTGTTGAGTCTCGCAGCCCACAGATCCCACAGCTCAGTGACCTCCGTGAATCAGGATCAATCGAGCAGGATGCAGACATTGTCGCCTTTATCTACCGCGAAGCCTACTACAACCCTGACACTGAACGCCAAAATGTAACTGACCTCATCATCGCTAAGCACCGTAACGGTCCAACTGACACAGTAGAACTCTACTTCCACCCAGAGCGCCTCAAGTTCATGTCGCTCGACAAACAGCGAAGCTGATATACTAGAACCTAGTACATGAAAGCCTCACTGCTTCGAGAAATGACCCTGTATCGTTACCGCTACGCCATCGCGTATGGTTTGTTTGCGGTGCTACTCGTGACGCTCCTTACAATTGACATATCGAACGTGCCCTATGGTATCGGCAACTCGGAGATGAACTCAGCCGTAGCTAGTAACTCGCTCAATCCGCTTTCACCGCGAATTGCAGACATCGTAAACTTTCCTTATCACATACTGCAAAAAGCAAGTATCGGACTATTTGGGCTCTCTACGCTGAGCATCCGGCTCCCTTCGGTTATCTTAGGCTTGGCAGCAGGACTCGTGCTCGCAGTTATGCTCAACACATGGTTTCGTCGAAACGTCGCCATCATAAGTCTCATGATCGCCAGTTTTTCGGTGCCGTTTATTTCATCTGCTCGGTTGGGCGTCCCAACCATCATGTATACGCTCCTACTACTTCTTACACTGCTCAGCGCCGTAAAACTTACCGCCAAGAGTAAACACGACTTCTTGTGGAAACTGCTACTGCTCGTTTCGGCACTGCTGCTACTTTATGTGCCATTTGGTGTCTATACACTGCTAGCTTTGGTCATAGCAGGCGCCTTGCACCCTCACATCCGCTACCAGCTTACGCATACGTCAAAACTAAAAGCAGCGATCCTCAGTCTACTCGCGCTTGTTCTGGTTGCGCCAATCGTTATAGCTTCCGTATATGACCACGGCGTGTTCAAGCAGCTATTTGGCCTCACCGCCATAGAGCAAAGCCTCCAGCCTCATGTACTGAAAGAAACAGTGATTTCGCTTTTAAAGACGTTGTTTCTCTTTTCAAGGCCTAACGCAGGGGAGACTGTCTCGCCATTTCTAAACCTGACATTTTCACTATTCATCGCCTTTGGCCTCATAAAAGTCATCATCGATCACCATGCCGCTCGTTCGTACCTGCTACTCATCTGGCTCGTTTTCACAGTTGGTATGCTCCTTATCGACCCAGGCCAACTTCCACTTCTATTTGTGCCAAGTATTTTACTACTCGCTATCGGTATCGAGACCTTTATCAGCGAGTGGTATAAACTGTTTCCTCGTAACCCTTATGCACGTATCGGCGCACTTTTCCCGATTACCCTCATCTTTGTAGGGCTCATCGCTATCGCCATCACTCGCTATTTCTATGCATATACGTACAGCGACACCACGAGTGCGTTTCACCCCGAGCTTCGACATATCCAAAAAGAAATCAAAGCAACACCGTCTATGCAGTTAGTCGTGCCCGCTTCGCAACAAAGTTTTTACGATATCTTTCGTGCCAAAAACGATCGCCTGAGCGTTGTTACCCCTGAACAGATGGCTCCAAACGGACGGAGGCTCGTGTTGTCACTTACAAATACTCAGGTGAACGAATTGCCAAAGAAAATCGTTACGAGTCCCATGAAGACAGACGCCGTGCTGTACCGCATATACGACAGCGCGAAACAGTAATTTTTGCTATAGTAGAACGAAAGAGGAGAAGTGTTATGTTAGATCAAGCCAAAATGGTAATGAAGCTGAAAAAGGCTCAAAAAGAACTGCAAAAAGAAGTTGTGGAAGTCACTGCCGGAGACGGTGCAGTCGTCGTTCAAGTAACCGGTGAGCTAAAGCTGAAAAAAGTCACCATCGACCCAGACTATGTCGACCTCGACGACATCCAGGAACTCGAGCGATGGGTAGAAGTGGCCGTTCGTGATGCGATGACACGTGCCCAAGAACTTGCTGCAGAAAAGATGAAGCCGCTCATGGGCGGTCTAGGCAGCCTCGGGCTCTAAGAAACTGCTGTCGTGCTCCCTAAAGCGCTTGAAGAGCTCATAGACGCCCTCGGTAGCCTACCGGGCGTTGGCGCGCGTACTGCCGAACGGTA
>CAYLGT010000001.1:4713-10263 GCA_964383465.1 uncultured Candidatus Saccharibacteria bacterium
TCAGTCGAGGGTGAATCAACCGCAATTTATATCCAGAAATACATAGAAGAAAGCGGCCTCAGTCTGGAGATCAGCCGTTTAGCACGCGGCATACCGGTCGGTGTCGACCTAGAATACGCCGACCAGATCACGCTGACACACGCCCTGCAGGGTCGGCGAAAAGTCTAGTTTACTGATACAATAATTCACAGATGTATGAGACTGTAAAACAACGAATTGACGAAGCAACTCGCATCGTCATCATCCAACCTGAAAATCCTGACGGAGACAGCCTGGCGAGTTCAGTTGCGCTGGACGAAATGCTTGCCACCCTTGGCAAAGAAGTGACTATGTTCTGCGCGATCGACATGCCGAAATACCTTCGCTATGTCGAAGGCTGGGACAGGGTCGACAGAGAATGGACAGGGAAGTATGACTTGGCAATCATCGTCGATACGGCCGCTGAGGCTTTGCTTGAAAAAGCTCTTGCGACCGCAGGTGTACGACATTTCCTAGAGACACATCCTGTCGTCGTTCTTGACCACCACATAGAGGCAGACGAAGGCCATGACCTGTCTTTTCCCCATGACTACGTAGTAGACGACGAGGCGGCAGCCACAAGTGAATTGTTGTATGAGATTGCTAAACAAAACGGCTGGACGATCTCACTCACCGCTGCAACAGCGATGATGACGTCGATACTCGCTGATACCTTGGGGCTCTCGACCCCGGCAGTGACTAAACGTACCATCGACACTATATCTGCACTCATGGAACGTGGTGCACACCCAGCGGAAGTAGAGGCAAGACGCCGTGAATTTATGCGAAAACCTGCCGACATCTTGGCCTACAAAGCAGAGCTCATAGAACGGATCCAGTACCACTGTGACGGTCGGCTAGCGACCGTGCACGTCCCCTGGGAAGACATCCAAGCATATAGTGATCGCTATAACCCGAGCATACTCGTACTCGATGAGATGCGTCTCGTTGAGGGCGTCGATATAGCTGTGGCCATAAAAACCTATCCAGATGGCAAGCTGACGGGCAAGATCCGCGCCAACACGCCGATCGCTGATCAAGTAGCGGGATTTTTCGGCGGAGGCGGTCATGCTTATAGCGCTGGCTTCAAAATCTATGAAGACTATGAGAAAGCACTGTCAGAACTTGTCCAGGCTGTCGACAAAACCGGAGAAGCACGATGAGCTTTCGGCTGCACAATACGAAATCTGGAACGGTTGAAGAAGTAACGCCTCTCAACCCTGAACGCGTCACTCTTTATACCTGTGGTCCAACCGTATATAACGAACCACACCTAGGCAACTGGGTGGCCTTTATCCGCTGGGACATACTGGTGCGAGCACTTCGCTATAGCGGCTTTGGCGTCGAACGTGTCATGAACATAACGGATGTCGGACACCTGACAAGCGATGCTGATGAGGGCGAAGACAAAATGGAGAAAGGTGCCCGCCGCGAAGGAATTACCGAGTGGGAAGTTGCGGAGCGGTACACGAATCGTTTCCTCGAAGGCATGACAAGTCTCAACATGTTACCACCCGAGCATGTCACAAAAGCGACAGAGCACATCGACATACAGATTGAGCTAGTCAAAAAGCTCGAAGAAAAAGGCTTTACCTATGTTCTCGACGATGGTGTCTACTTTGACACGGCGAAGTTTCCGAGTTACGCAGACTTCGCTCATCTAGATTTAGAGGCCCAAAAAGCCGGCGCACGTGTCGAGTTCAACGCCGGCAAACGAAACTCTAGTGACTTCGTACTCTGGCGCCTTACTCCAGCTGGTGAAACCCGCACCATGGAATGGGACAGTCCATGGGGTCGCGGCATCCCAGGCTGGCACCTAGAGTGTTCAGCCATGGCTATGAAATACTTAGGTGAGACTCTCGACATTCACACTGGCGGAATCGACCACATACCAGTCCATCACACCAATGAAATAGCCCAATCAGAAGCAGCAACAGGGAAGACCTTTGCAAATATCTGGGTTCATGCCAACTTCCTCACCATCGACGGAACAAAGATCAGTAAAAGTCTTCAAAACGATATAACACTTAACGATGTAGCCGAGCACGGCCTTAGCGCCATGGATTTTCGTATGTTTATACTGCAGAGTCACTATGCTACCGAGAGCAACTTCACCTGGGAAAATCTACAGGCTGCACATAACCGGCTCAAACACTGGAAAGATCTAGCCTGCCTGCGGCATCAAACACATGACACGCTTGTCGACGATGATGAAAAAGATGAAGCCCATGACACCAACGGTATGCTGCTTGCCGCAAAGGGTGCGCTTTTAGAAGCAGTCCAAGACGACCTGGGCACTCCGCAAGCTCTCATGGTAGTTGATAAAGCACTCGATGCGGTTGAAAGCACTCCTGACGGTGAGCTTCAACACATGGCCCTGGTAGAATTTTTTGAAACTATCGACGACCTGACTGGACTCGATATCCTGGGCACTACTCCAGATATCAGCGACGAAGCAAAACGTCTTTTACAAGAACGTGACACCCGCAGGGCGGATAAAGACTGGGCGGCGTCTGACCAATTGCGCGACACTCTCATGGGCATGAACATTGGAGTCAACGATACAGCACACGGTGTTCGCTGGTATTGGCTCTAAGAACTAGGAAGTTTTCTTTATGAGCTTCTTAACAGGATTTTTGCTTGCTTCTAATCGACGACGGCGAGCATACTCCAAGTAATCTAGAAGTAGCACTCGAAGGCAGCCTGCTACAGGAATTGCCACCACGGCACCGAGTAGCCCATACAGACTTCCACCGATGAGAATCGCACTCAAGATCGCCAGCGCAGAAAGCTCGACACTCTTTGCCTGAATCGTTGGTGAGATGAAGTTATTTTCGATCTGCTGGTAGATGATGAAATAGATCAAAAATACCACAGCTGCGGTGACCGAGTTAAAGAGCAGTACCAACCCCACGAGCGTGGCACCGATGGTAGCACCAATCATTGGGATCATTCCAGACACAAAAATGGTGGCTGCTAGAGGCACCGCCAGATTTGCTGGCAGACCAAACAGCGCACTCAGCGAGAGTAGTACGACAAGTGTTACAGTAGCAGCGATGGCCGCTACAGTGAGCTGGCCGTTCACGAAGCCCGTTACTACTCTGTACATACGACTCACCAAGTTTCGATGGCGCTCTAGCTTTGCGGGATCTTCATAGAGGCCCCAGAGCTTTTGCATCCAGCTCGGGCCTTCGATGAGCATGAGAAATGTCAGCACGAGTACAAACAACAAATTTGCTGCACCGCTCAGAAGCGTGCCAGCTCCGCCAACGATAACATTTCCCAGGTTCGCTGCGACCGAAGACGCTTGAGACTTTGCACCTTCAACGGCTTGATCGACTGCACCCTCGAGGTTATAGCGCACGATAAAGTCGTTAAAGATATGACGATTTTGGTCAACCTGATCAATCAAGTCTGGAACGGTATTTGCAAATTTCGATGATTGCTCGATGACTGGAGGAACGATAAGTACAAAGAATCCACCTAGCAGGGCAAGCACAACCAGGTAAGCGATAGCTGTCGCACCGACACGGCTGCCACCACGAAGTCGCTTAGCAATTTGTGAAACAGGAGGGTTTAGCGCGAGTGCAAGAAACATAGCAACCGCAAGCAGCGTGAGGGCAGAACGAATTTTGTATATAACAAAGAGAGACAAAATAAAGCCAACGAAAACCAAAACAAACCGGATAAAGACTTTTGTGTCGATGTCGACTTTAACTTTCATTATCCCTTAGTATGCAAGAAAATGCGTCTAAACTCAATAAAATCTCAAAAACTTATACCAAAGCCAAATACCGATGATGCTACCAATCGTCGAAAAGACGATCGCCCACCCCATATCTTGAGAGCCGAACAGAGACGGCAACAGCGCGCCGATAGTGCCACCGAGGCCTATGGCTACCCACAGCAAAAGTTTGGACATATTTAGCTAGCACCCAGAAGGGCGTAGAGTGTAATACTCATAACTGCCACGACTACAACGAGGAGCATGACGCGGTTTGGATATATGTCGACACGTTTTTTCGCAGCGGGCTTTTTGGTTTTTTTCGTTGCCTTCTTCATGAGCTAGAGTATAGCACGAGCACTATAAAACCTGATACTATGAAAAGTACTTATGGATATATACAAAGAGCTCTCTAACATTTTTAAAGGTGAGCTAGACACTTCACCTGCCGCCATAGAAAAGTACTCACACGACGCTAGCTTGTTTGAACTTGTCCCACAGGTAGTCGGACACCCGAAAAATTCAAAAGATATACAAGCTGTCGTGCGCTGGATCAACGACAACAAAAAGCAGCATCCTGAGCTGTCCGTGACACCACGTAGCGCCGGTACCGACATGTCAGGGGGTGCAATTGGTGAATCGGTCGTTCTGGACATGACGACGCACATGAACCAGCTCAAAAAAATTTCAAAATCTTCTGCAACTGTAGAACCCGGTATGTACTTTCGAGACTTCGACGCGAAATGTTTGGAGCTCGATGCTCTGTTGCCAAGCTACCCAGCTAGCCGTGACCTATGTACCGTCGGTGGAATGGCGAGCAACAATTCTGGCGGAGAGAAGTCACTTCGTTATGGCAAAACTGATCGCTATGTCACAAAACTCAAAGTTGTACTGGCAGACGGCAAAGAATACGTTGTAAAGCCGCTGAACAAACCTGAACTTGTCAAAAAGATGTCGCAGGGTGATTTCGAAGGCAACCTCTACAAAAAAACGTTTAATCTGCTCGAAAAGCACTACGACCAGATCCAGGCCGCAGCACCAAAGGTGAGCAAAGACTCTACTGGGTATCATCTGTGGAATGTATGGAATCGGGAAACTGGCATCTTTGATCT
The DNA here is from genome assembly GCA_964383465.1 of uncultured Candidatus Saccharibacteria bacterium. Lineage (GTDB taxonomy): Bacteria > Patescibacteriota > Saccharimonadia > Saccharimonadales > Saccharimonadaceae > CAYLGT01. Next base: position 9,568 of record CAYLGT010000001.1, read on the forward strand.
CACTAAGTTGTTTGTCGGGGCGCAGGGAACGCTTGGTATTATCACCGAAATCGACTACGACCTCGTTCCACATGAACCGTTTTCTGGCGTGCTCGTTGCATTTGTGCGTGATGCTAACCAACTTGGTACCCTTATCCCAGAGATCGTTGACCAAAATCCAGCGACATTCGAGAGCTTCGACGACAACACGCTGTGGCTCAGTTTCAAATTTTTCCCAAGCTTCATAAAAAAACTCGGCTTTGGTCTATGGGTGAAAACGGCGCTACAGTTGGTTCCAGATGGACTGGCGCTACTGCGCGGTATTCCACGCATCATCCTGATGGTAGAGTTTACTGGTGCTACCCAGCAGGAAGTTGATGACAAGCTGGATCACCTCGCACAAGTGCTGCGTGATGATCACTTGTTATATGTAGAAAAAGACAACACGGTCGAGAAAGCCAACAAGTTCTGGTTGATGCGCCGCGAAAGCTTCAAGCTGCTGCGCGAAAAGGTAAAAGACAAGCATACCGCCCCGTTCATCGATGACCTCGTCATACCGCCTCATAAGCTTCCAGAAGCCTGGCCGAAACTGACGAAAATTATCAAAAAGTATAAACTCATGGCGACAATCGCTGGTCACATGGGCGACGGAAACTTCCACATCATCCCACTTATGAAGATCGAGGATCCAAACGAGCGGCTAAAACTACAGCCCTG
>CAYLGT010000001.1:10363-21205 GCA_964383465.1 uncultured Candidatus Saccharibacteria bacterium
CCTAAACACTCAAGTTTTTGAGTACTTAGGTTAAAGCCCCAGATATCGCTCTGGGGCAGGGCGGAGAAGAATTGAACGGTCTTCTCGTAACGTATGTCTAACATTTCAGTTAGACGGATTAGTTCATTCCCATCAGTGATGAGGCGAACCATTTGTGCGGATCGATGTCGTCGTCGGCATACCCTCCACCGTGAGGATGAACCTCAAAGTGCAGATGGCAGCCGTAGGCATTGCCCATTTCACCAACTTCACCGATCTTCTGACCAGGGAGCACATGATCACCGTCGTTAACGTACTTGGCTTGCATGTGAGCGTACCAAGTAGTCATTTCACCAGGTGCTGTCTGAACCATCACCAGCCAGGGCCCAGCCCATGACTGATCGGTGCGGATGACGACCGTTCCCTCGGTCGCAGCAAACACCGAGGTGCCACATGCAGCCGAATAGTCGTCCCCGGTGTGGTACTTTTCCCATGCAGGACCAGTCTCGCCGTAATTGTCGCGGTCGACGTAGGATCCCTTGGGAACCGGCATTGAAACTTTGCCATTGAACGACACCGCGGTTGTGTCTACCTTTTGCGAGATGCTCAAGCGCAAGACACCGATGATGTCTTGAGGCTGAACATAACGCAGCCTCACGAGACCGCCGCGCTTCTGTGCTCCAACCACTACGCCAAGAGAATCCTCGGGCGGCGGTTTTTGCTCAGAGTCTTGCTCAACACCTGGAAAAGCGAGATCCGCATAGACAACAGGGTGGTCAGACGCCGTGCCCTGCTTGATCACTGTGTAGTTGGACATGCCAACATCTCGCGTAGCAAACACGTGGTCAATCCTACCCACACCAACCTCGTCAGTTGTCTGTTGAGAACACGCTTCCTGACGTGGTACAGGGCGAGAAGCATCGTACGCATCCCACATAACTCCCCGGCCCAAAATACACCAGGCCAGATAGCTACGATTGTTTCGATAGGTCCCACTCTTTTTGGCCTTGTAGCCAGAGTTGAAGTCACCAGTCATGACGACCGGGACTCCAGAGGCATGAAGGCGAGTTACATCTCTGTCATGCTGCAGCGCGTTTTGCCACCGCTTCTTCTTATTTGGCGGGAACGCTGGATCGTGCGTGTTGGAAACATAGAACTCAGTCGTAGTACCAACGATACGCAGCAAGACAAGCGGAATGTCACGGTGGATCTTTCCGAAGTAGTACGGCATAGGCAGCGATGTTTCGCCACTTGGCCGTCGCTCCAGAACGCTGGTCTTCCAGATGATGGAGTTGACCGAGTGAGCACCCTTGCCGCGATCGGTATAGTGAGGGTTCTTCGGCCAAATGTCATACTCGTCTCCGAGTAGTTCCATCAAGCGACGCCGCTGATCAGGTTGCAGCTCCTGAAACCCAACCAGGTCGATATTTTGCCGAAGGATCAGCCGGGCGGCTTCACCGATTCGCGAGACACCAGACTCTGACCCCGACGCAGCAGTATGCGATGAACCATGAACGTTGTACGTCGCGGTTCGGATACCTCCCGTATGCGGCATTTCTGTGCCAACATACAGTGAAACTCGGTCATCTGATTTGGGTCCTGCCGATTCTCCAGGTGCTGTGAAAACCAAGTCACCCCTTTGAGGGTGAAACCCGGAAGAGGCAACTGTTTCAGCCGGATACCAGACGCCGTTGACGGAGCCATCTTCAGAAGTAACGAAGCCTTCCAGCTCCTGTGACGTTGTGGGTACCGAAATACCCGCCGTTGAAAATGCCCAGGACACGAGCCCGGCTCCGCTGTCCCACTTGTCGACGTCACCTTCACGACCAATGGCAGCGAGAACTGCCTGCTCGATCGGGTCACACTCGGCTGCTTGTGCGTACTGTGAAGTTGCCTCTACGTCGTTAGGACGCAGTGTTTGTGCTGCAGCAACAATCTTTGCAGCCTCAGGCATGTAGGTCTTGTAACGATCGATATATAGGGCATTTGGCTTCTGGACTTCAGCAGCCAGATCTCCTGGATCCATCGTCTTCCAACCAGGGATGTCGACAATCCCGGGCTCAGAGTAGTTATTCGAGCCAAGCTCGCCACCGAAAAGCACCATGGTTGTCGACTTGATGGGGTCTCGTCGCTGATCGACAGTTCCCCACCATTCTTGTTGCTGGAAAGGTCCTACACTGGTCGCGTCACCACCGATAGGGTTCGAGACACCGCTTTCGACGATCGCGATCGACATCACTGTTGCTGCAATCCTGTCATCGAAACCATTCTGTCGAACAGTGCCGATAATGGTTGCCGCTAGAGATGCTTGGTCTGCCGTCATCGCTGCGCCCTTGACGGTAAGCCCATCATAGGAAAGGCTGATATCCTGGGCGGAGATGACTGGACCGGTGGCATCAGCACATGCAAGCTGCTGGTTCGCGATCTCATTCGCCCCAAGGCTCACCGCGACGAAGAACATAAAAACCATGAAGCCAACAACTGCATACGTAAGCTTTCTCGCACCACTCTTCACAACCATCACCCCCTTTGGGCGCTAGTCAATGGAAGTGACTCGCCATCCAGCACCGACATAGCGAAGCTGGATGACAAAGTCACGAGGGATTTTGATGACCTGCAAGGTCTTCTCACCCTGAACGGCAACACCGACGATGAGTCGAACCTCCAGATGCGCCTTTGTCGCATCTTTTGAGAGCTCCCCAATGGCGGTGCTCTCGTCAACCCTGACTTCACGGATCACTCCCTGAACTGGCAGCTCCATAAAAGAAGGGCTTTGCTTCGCAAATGCAGGCGACACAAGCTTCAGAAGCTCAGGGCTCCATGGTTGAGTCTCGCCGGCTGACACGAAGTAGGTATCGACAAAACTATTCACCACAGCATGAAGAGCGTTTTTACGCTCGGCAAGTACTGCAGGATCGGTCGTGCGCTCAACAGACGGGGAAGGGATGGCGGACGGCTCTTTCAAAGGTCCGCCATCCCTCGCACCAACGCTGCTCATCGCCCAGACGATCACTACTCCTAGCGCCACAACACCCAAAAAGGCTGCGACGACACGAAAGATCTTCATTTCATCACACCTCTCTCTTACTAGGGCCGCAGCGCAAGCACTTCCGGTGTTACATCGATCTTGCTCGAAGCCGCAAACTCACTTTCCGTGATCTGGCGCTCATCCTGAGTGAGATGGATCAGAACCCGTGTGGGTTCCTGCCGTCCCATGACAAACACGAACTCACCTTGCTCTTGAGCAGCAATCCAGTTCTTAACCACACGTGAATAGTGGAAGAATTTGCGACCATTCTCGGCCGACTCTTCGCTCTGTTTTCCATGGAACACGATATCCGCCTCAAGCAATGAGTTGAGTGCGAGATCACGTGTCTCTGGAGGCAGCGCTTCGTAGTCACCGGGGAACCGGTGGCTCACAATCCACATGTAGGTACCTGTGCTACGAATGACCTTCAGGTAGTTGGCCATATTTGTAGCGTATGGCAAAATTCGCCACAGCTTGTGAATCTCGTCGTGGATCTCCATGGAGAAGATAAAACGACGGTCGTTACGAGCGACTGCGGACATCTTGTAGCGCCAGATGACTTGCTGCAAGAAGCCCATGGTGCGTTCGTTGAGGCCCGTGAGGTTCAGCGCAACTACTTCACGAGAAAGCAGTTGACTCATACTACCTTCACCAGAGAAGATCTCTCCAAAGTCGGCATCGGACAAACGAGACAGGATCATGAGGCAATTGTTCGCCACTTCCTTCACACGATCATCACGAAGCCCAATAGTCGAAGGATCAAACTCATAGCCACTGAACTGCCCCACACTTGGCGAGCCACCCAAGAGCTCTGTTTCGCCAACCTCCTGGTCGAGGGGGGTAATGCTCGAGGGCACCTCTTCGGGCTCCCACAACTTACCCATAGCGATCGACCGTTCAACATCATGTGCACGCAAGTTCACGAGCTCTTGGAAGAACAGTTTGTCGGAAGCGTGCTTGCGGTAATTCTTATCCCGCTGACACTTCGCGATAAACGATCGGAGCGCCGCCATCATTACGATGACGTGCTCCGAATCGACACGTTCGTTGGTAACGAACTCCATGGCGTCCACCAACAGCGCAAGCTGCTCTGGCGCCGAAAGTCCCATAGACTGGTCATACAGATTGATCGTCTGCTGTGACATGTCTTCAGGCGTGACGCCGAAGGTCTTGCAGAGCTCAGAGAGCTCCAGAACCCCATCGTTGCTGCGCACAATTTGGACAAAGAGCCTGAACGGCTCACCGTTTCGCTGACGAATCTCGCGCTCATTGAGCGCAGCCTTCGTGACCAGCGTTGTTTTGCCACCGCCGATATCACCATTCACAAGAATGATAGGGGCCATGAATCCTCCGCCGACTACCTTTTGGTATGTCAGATCAAGAGTGAACGGCTCATACCCTGGAAGGTAGAAACCATAGACATGACCAACCGGCGGGTTCACTTTCGGGGAGGCAAACACGTTGAAAAGTGCAAACGCGCCAACGTCAGTGCGATGCACCGCGCGAGAACCAGTTAGCATCAGTTTCTCCTTATTGTTAACGTTCTATGCAATTTTTGAAGAAAGCATCTTATAGAAATCTACAGTATAGACTTGTATAAAATGCTTTGCCTGGCGGGGAAATAATCCCCGCCAGGCCAGGCACCCTCATCTCAATACAATGTCCCAAGCGAAGCCCAGAACCACGGCAACTGATCGCCGTCATTGATAGTGTCGAGTGACAGCGGGAGCCCTTTGGACTCATCGCGAATCATCGCACAACTATCTTCCATCTCCTCATAACTGCTGCCACTTCCAGCGAGCAGAAGCCGCCAGTGAATTGGTTTTCCTGCACTGTAGAACGTGGTGTACTTACCAGCCTCTTCAGAGGCCATCTCCTCCTCGTCCAGAACGCTTCGATGACGCTTCATGCCAGAGATAGTCTCTCGCCAATCACGCTTTTCGTTGCGAACCTTCTCTTCACGCTCGGGGTCACGAACCTCTGCAGAGAGTGAGACGTGGTAGTTGCAGTGCATACTGAAGAGCGAATCGAACATACCGCCCGGCATCGGGCCGAAGTCAAACTGCTCAGCCCAAAGAATCCTGTGGAACGTTCCGTCGAGCAAGATGTAGTCATGCTCGACTTCGATCTGCCGATTCGGGAACGGGCTAAAACGCCCCGTCCATGTCTTCGGTGTATCTGCCTTGCCACTCGTAATCGCACGAATGATATCCGCGCGATCATAGAATTCCTTGAACTTGTCATCCACAATGCGATCGCCCAGAAACTGGAAATCACGCAGCAGAGAAGTGAACTCGAGTGGCGAGACGATGTGGGCGTTGTCCGCACCAGCTCGCGACAAGCTCTGCTCGGCCTCCAGCGCCCCTCGCACGGCACTGGACTTCATGATTTGGTCAACCGTCAGCTTGTGGAGCCGTCGAGGCTTCCAGCCCTTCGGATCAAACCCGTTCAAGACCAGCGCATGACGTCGACGCCAGCTACGTTCCAACACTTCGGCGTGGGATCCAAGTGTCCGTTGACGACGTTCATGCTGTTCTTCAGTGGGCTTAGCGACAACCAGCGCATCCGAACCACGAGTGCTGATGAAATGCGTACTCACACTAGGATCGGCTCTACGCGTCACCTGAGCAAGCGCGATGCTTTCACCAACTTCAAGCACACGAGTCAAACTTGCAAACACACTTGAAGCACTTGCATCAAGCGTACTCCGATCCATAGGATCTGCCGTCGCAAGTCTCCCATTGCTCTCACCGAGGACGATCGCACTGTGACGCCCACGTGATCTGACCAAGGGGATTTCTCGGCCCCTGTCCTGCACCCTTAGGATGACTTGCTCCGCATCTATACGGAACCCACCCTTGAGTGCTGATACATGATCACCGTAGGTGACTTGGGCATCCGTCAGACTTCGCCTCACGACGAGTCCATTACGGATATAGCGGATTTTGAACATGATCGCACGTGGAATCACCAAAAACAGCGGGCCTTCATGACGCACGAGCGAACCCGCGGCGCCAATCAACAGTGATCCGATCAAGACATATGGGTTTCTCAGTGTGAACATCGTCCCCAAAATGATGATGATCCAGAACACATACCACATGACCTGAGGGAACGAGAAGAGCGGTGCCCTTGCTCGTCCCGGTGAATTCGCAACGGGAACTTGCTCGCTCATGTTTGGCCACCACCTCTCTGTTGTCGTGCCTGTGAGAATCGGCGAGCTTGTTGGACACCACGGTCCAAACGTGCAGCAGATTTCGAGTACTTCGCAGCCGAAGATGTTGCAGCTGTCAGCGCAAACGAGACGCCACCGGTCATGTAACCAAGAGCGGCAGTGGTTGCGATGTCTTTTGTCGCCCTGCCACGGTCACGCCAACGCTGTTGACGATCACGCTGAACCCGGTCATGCTCCAGCCTCCACTCGGAAGCGGAGTACTGTCCATAAGCCTGCACCGGAAGCATTCGTTCGTGTGCCGCCAAGACAGCCTTCTGTACTGGCTTCTTCGACTTGTGGAAAACGTAGTACGGTGCGGCCGAAGCGATCAACAATGCAACGGCAACAAGCACATAGCTTCCCATACTTCCCGTAACTGGGCGCAGAACGGGCTCGATACGCAAAGACACCACAAGCACAAAGATCATCAGCGGTTTTACGTACGCACCCATCAACACCGTGCGCCAGAAGTTTGTCTGAAGCGAAAAACCAAAGGCGTCTAGCGTTCGCAGCGGAATGAAAATTCCCGCTGCGAGAACTGCAAGCACTGCGGCAAGCATCAAAAACAGCGACTCAAGCATCAGGATGATGGACAGGAGCCGCAAAATCCACGACATCCAGCCCACGCCACCATATGCCGGATCGATCAGATCCCACAAGTTTGTTTTCTCGTCGACGACGAACATAGTCATCAACAGGTCGCTGATAGCGCTTGAGAAGAAGAATAGTGCACCAATAACAGCAGGCATGACGGAGATCGCTATCAAGCTCACCGCATAGTCACGAAGTGTCAGCAGGAACTTTCTCCAGTTGCGCGCATAACGCACCATCATGATCACGGTGGTGATAGTGGCAACGAAGTATCCCAGCCAAACGATACCCGCCTCCAGATAGAGCGCACGGAACCAGTCCGCACCGAAATCAGGATAAGGGGTATTGAAAATCATCTTGCTGGCTGATTGCATGAGATCCTGTGCAGAACCTCCGAACCAGTTATCCCAGAACGCAGTAATGGGATTGAGGCTATCGGGAACGTCGACGATGCATGCCGCGGGAATGATGGGGCAGAGCCCCTCCATAACAGGCGTCTCAGCAACGTTAGCAGTTCCGAGTGCTAGGTAAGCAAACACCTGTAGCTCCTCACGTTTGAAGAGGGGGCATACCTAGATATGCCCCCTCAATGGATCTCAGCCGAAAGCACTCAGGATGATGTCCGTGAAACCGGACACCAAGCTCAGCACACTTCCGACAACCGAGATGAGCGCTGCGATCACGAAGGCCCAGACAGCCTCCTTGACGTTGTACTGTCGGCCTCGCTTGTTCCACCACCCGAGCCCAAGCATCGTCATACCCACAGCGACACTCGCCATGACGCCGACGATCATCAACCACCCAATGATGATCTTTGCGACGTTGGTCAGACCTTCTGACCCTTCCGGGGGCTTGTCAGGCACGTAGATGCCCGGGTCAAACCCGTCACCAAATACGGCCAGGACATGATGCAGCCCGACAGACGCGAGCGTCTGCAGGTGCTCCACAACGAGAAACAACATGATCTGCTCCTTAGGTATCAGCTCACCAGAGTGAACTGTGTTGACATGGGCATGCGATCGACGAAGTCAGACACATCTTCTCCACGGATCACGAGGATCTGGAAAAGCATCGCGTTGATAGCCTCGACGTAGTCCTGCATGGTCTGCCACTGGAAGGCTTCGATGGAAACGATCCCATCCTTCTTGATGACAGGGTCATGCTGAACCCCAACCAGACGTCCATCGAACTGATCCTCGAGAACCTCGGTGATGTTGTCCGAAAAGTCGATCTTGTTGAGATAGCGCTGGTACCGATCCGGCGAAGTGCCCGGCTGGAGATTGCTCATCAGCACGACAGAGTTATTCACCTTGTGACGAATCTGCGGGTGAATGTTGCGCCAGGTCTCCATGCTGGTGGCCAGACGTCGCAGCGTGTCCTCGATCTCCACGTTTGCCGTGTAAGCCACGAGGTCACACATGCCGGCGATCTTGCGACCTACGGCGTCTCCGATATCCTGACCCACATCGATGAACACGAACTCGAGATTCAGACAGAGCAGCTCGAGGAGCAGACCCATTCCTACGCTCGAAATACGCGAGTTGTCGTCGACCACAGACTTCACACTGGCGACACGAGTGCCGTAGCGCGAAGGCCGAATCATACTGACGACAGACGTGTGGTCGAGCCAAGCCAGCAGTTCACGAACCTCTTCGGCAGACATCCCAGCGATGCTGGAACTGTGTCGATCTGTGAGGTCCATCTGCTCGCGAATCTTCTTGAGATGTGCGCGGGTGTAGTCAAGCAGCTCCTGAGTGGTGGCGGTGCCACCCTCGCTGAAGCCGAGGCGACCAGCGCACGTTCCCTCTGCGGGATTCGCGTCGATGACGGCGTTGCTCACGCGTGTAAGCTCCGAAAACACCGAAGCGCAGTTGACCGTAGTCGTTGTCGTTGCTGCAGACCCCTTGAGATTCACAAAGGCAATGGCTGCCTTCTTGACTCGAGAAGCGAGCAACTTCATGAGCTCCACGGATTCACCGCGCAAACGGTTGCGATCGCACCAGAGATTTATCTCCAGCGCCTCCTCGACCAGACTCTGTTCCTTCAAGGAGGGCGAGAGGCGAAGTCCAGTCGCCCTAAAGAGCAACCCTTGCCACCCCAAGAAAGGAGCGGCTTTCATCGGTTCATTCACGCGATCGTTGCCATCCTCAGTTTCCTCGCTGGTGGCGTCCATCGTAGGACTCACAGGAGGAAGGATGGGTGTCGCCTGCACCACCTGAGCCGGTTCTACAACCTGCGCGGCGGGCTGGGCATCCATTTGAGTCATCTCTTCAAGCAGAGAATGTCGAGGCTCATGAGAGCCCACTGGTTCACTTGCCTGAGCAGCAGCCTCGGAGGCTACAGCGTCTCGAAAGCTTGCGCCATCGATGAAGCTACGCAACGAGTCCACTCCACCATGAGTCGTCATTGTCCGTACACCTCCTAGGTGTGTATTGAGATTGTTAAGGTACCCGCGCTCGCGAGCACCGAGATGCAAGAAACATCTTGTTGCTTCTAGCAAGCGCTCCTTGAACTATTACGATCAAGTCCCGGATTATCATCCGGTCTCAACTCTCTTTTTATTTCCTTAGCACATACGCGAAAGGGAAGTCCTCCAACAGAGCTGAGATCGTCTGAAAATCTCGTCTTTTTTGGTCTTTTTCGCTTTGTCTTTTATTTACCCTACCACTATTTTGAAAAACTGTCACCTTTGATTTTTAGTACATATATTACATACTATTTTAAAGAGAAAGCGGCACATGAAACGTGTTCATGTGCCGCTGATTGTGCTTCACGTGGATGAGTCATCGTCATCCTCGTCAGGCACAGTAGGCATCTCAGCCGTATGAGCACCTTGACCGTTGAGCACCAGGAGCGTGGGGCGAAGCAGGTTGAGAAGCTCGTCGAGCTGTTCGATAACTCTCTCGTTCTGCTGAACGATTAGCTCGTTACTTCGAGCGATGCTAGCCAAGTGATCACTCTGGGCATGCTCCAGGGCTCGTTCTCGCTGGTTATATGCCAAAATGATGTTCTTGATTCGGTTGGCGTCACGCACATACCGGATGTTCTGCCAGTCGACATCACTTTGCGCATCACCATCAAGTGAGATCGTTGAAGAGCGACGAAAGAACCACTGCTCCAGGGTACTCTGGTCATTTCTCGTGACCTGAGCCCCCAGAAGGGGCATGTACTGGACTTCTTGGTTGCGCACATAGGGGAAGAGCGAGCGCCCATTGCCGGGACGGTGTAGTTCAGCCGCACCCTTATCAGCATTGAGCTTTAGCCCCCAATGCCGCCACTTCCAGTGCTGACACCACAAGTCATAGGCGACCAACGAGAGCAACAGTAGACACAGCAGTATGACCAGAAGAGAGATTTGCAAAGTTGCCTGTGAGACAGAGAAGAATACAGTGACTCCAGTAATCGCAAGCACACCTAGAAAGCCAACCGCCTTATATAGGATGAAAGGCAGTGTGTAGGGCTCGTCGTAGTGGGTCTCCATCTCTTCATAAAAACTCTGCGGCGAATTCACCATGACATCTCCTCGAGATAGGGAAGTACGTGGCCATCACACACTCGTGCGATAACGATGTAGCATGTTATACGCAGTTTGACTACATATCGCAAGCACAAGCAGTTGGAAAAAGTGCAAAAAAATGGTAGTGTACTCGGTATCGGACTTACTCGGAAACGAAAGTTGGTGTACCTATGTTTGGTCTTGGAGTCTATACGATCGCCGTCCTACTTGGGGTCATCCTCATGATCCCTTTCGGGGCGCTCTCTACAAGCAGGAGCTTCGTGCTGGCGCTAGTAGGTGCTCTCGGTCTTGCATTTGTTTTTGCTCGAATCGTCTCTATCGTCGCTTATGACGGAGCTCGTGTTCCGGGCATGGGCATGAGCATTTTCACCGGATCGTTCCTGCTCGTACTCCTCTCGTGGAGCGTGTCGAGGCTTCTCAATCGCAATCAAGCTCAAGGACAGTCGTCTTTGAACCAAATGCGCCAGAAGTACTCGTTTGACATGAAGCAAGCGACACCATTTTTGGCGACAG
>CAYLGT010000001.1:21305-46325 GCA_964383465.1 uncultured Candidatus Saccharibacteria bacterium
GTTTTTTTGTCATAGCCGTCATCTTCCAGATGAGATATGAGGTTTTCCTCGAGAAGTTCTTTGTCTTTTTTGATCATACTTTTTAGGTCGCCGAGCACACCTTCAAACAGGTCAACTTGCGACTGTACCGACACCCATTCCCCGGCAGCCATACTGATAGATCCTGCGATCACTCCGGCTAGTCCAGCGAGTACTACTGCTTGTTGTTCGCCGCCCGCAGCAGCCACACCGAGTACCAGACATAGTGTACTTACTAGGCCATCGTTAACACCGAGCACAGCCGCGCGTGCACCACCTTTTTGCACCTGTTGTGCTCGCGCCGCGAGGATCTCGCTGTCATGTTGTCGTTCAACGTCTGAAATTTTTGCCATTTTTACTCCTTATACCTCAAGTGTAGCAGATGACTAAACGATGTATCACACTTCAAATTTCGACATATGCTGTTTTTATGTCTTAGGCGTTGCAATTTTCTCTGTTTTGTACTAAAATATCCCTCGTCTATCTATGCATTCGCACAGATGGTGCAACTTGACGTTCAAATCACACAAGTGAGGTGACTATGAGGCATCGCTTCGGGATCGCCGCGGCTTCGGCTGCCGCGATCCTTCTCGCAGCGTGTTCCGGTGGAGGAACGCCACAGGGTAATGGCAACAACGGCCAGGGAGACTTCGGCGACATCGGCGACTGCACCCCAGTCGTCGCTGCCGTTTCGCCGGAAAAGGTGAACTTGTTCACCGACCTGGCAAACAAGTTCGAACAGTCCAGCGAGTACAAGGGCTTGGCCAAGTGCGCCAAGATCCTGCCGTACAGTGTGTCCTCTGGTGAGGGCGCACGACTGCTGAAGCTGGGATGGCCGACAGATCAGACCACGACCCCGAACCCGGTCATCTGGTCGCCTGCGTCCTCGACGTGGGTGTCTCAAGTGACGGACTCTCAGGGCCCCAACCTGACCCCCAACCCGGTCTCTTTCGCGCGCACGCCCGTCGTGATCGCGATGCCGCAGCAGATGGCGGAAACGCTGGGCTGGCCTTCAAAGGACATCGGTCTCAGCGATCTCCGTGAGCTTTGTCTCAACCCTCAGGGCTGGGGAAGCTTCGGAGGAGCCGCCGGCCTGTGGGGCAACTTCAAGCTCGGCAAGACCAACCCCAACACGTCTACCACTGGCCTGAACGTTCTGCTCATGCAGAACTACGCAGCCGCCAGCAAGACCAAGGGGTTGACTCCCAAGGACATCGCGAAGGGCACCGACTTCTCGCGCGACTTCGAATCGTGCGTGATTCACTACGGTGACACGACCGGGAACGTCCTCAAGCGCGTCTACGACCGCGACCAGGACGGGCAGCCGCTCAACTACGTGTCGGCTGTTGCGGTCGAGGAGACCTCGGTCATCAACTACAACCTCGGCAACCCGACCAGTTCGGTCATCACCGAGGACATGGAGTTGAAGGCGCCGAACGAGAAGCTCGTCGCGATCTATCCGAAGGAAGGCTCTCTTGTCAGCGACAACCCGATCGTCGTGCTCGGTTCGAGCGCCGACTGGGTAACTGACGAGCAGCGTGCTGCTGCTCAGGCCTTCCAGAAGTTCTCGTTGACCGCTGACGCTCAGAAGCTGCTTGGTGACTACGGGTTCCGACCCGCAGACGCCAAGATCAAGCCCTCGGGCCTGGTCTCTGCGCAGTACGGCGCCAACCCGACCAAGCCGGTGACCTACCTGGAGCAACCTCCGGTCGAGACGGTTTCGGCCGCCCTCGATCAGTGGGAGAACATCCGCAAGGCCAGCAGTGTCCTGCTTCTCATGGACATCTCGGGCTCGATGGGTGACGACTCCGGCACTGGCAACAGTCGCATGAAGGAAGCGATCAACGGCGCCGTCGGCACGCTTGGTCATTTCCGGCCTACGGACGAGCTCGGGGTGTGGGTCTTCACGACCGGCATCAAGAGCAGCGTCGGCGACAACATCGTCGAGCTTCGTCCGGTCATCCCGCTTGCGGGTGGCCAGGAGACGCTGGCTGGTGAGATCAAGAAACTGTCGCCCAGGGACGGTACGCCGCTCTACGACAGCATCGACACCGCCTTCGACTACATGATGGCCCGTGCCGATGTCGGTCGGATCAATGCCATCGTCGTCCTCACGGACGGTGAAGACACCGACTCTCGTGTCGATCTCGACGAGCTGAAGCGCAAGCTGCGCGGCCCCTCGGAGCACAGTGATCCTCTGCAGGTTCGGGTCTTCCCGATCGTCTACGGCTCTGCCGACAAGACGGCTCTGACTGAGATCGCGGTGGCTTCGGGTGGTCAGGTGTTCGACGCTTCCGACCCGCGTCGGCTGTCACTCATCTTCACCAGCGTGATGAACAACTTCTAACCACTTGTGTGGCGGGCTCCTCGGGGAGTCCGCCACACCATACATCTTTTCATGCAAGCCGATCTATATGGTCGTTTTACATGAGGGGATCACCCCTCGCGTGCCACTTTGGCATAGTTAACAATTCGGCTCTACCTACCATGGGAGGAGGATGCCATGCTTAAAGGCGTGGTAACTACAGCCCTCGCGCTCGGGTTCTTCACGCTCAGTGCATCGCCTGCCACGGCAGACGGGCCAAGCTACGTCGAAGAGGCTGTGCAGGGTCTACAGGGGGACAACTACATCTACGTGTCGACAGCGGCACATTCGGTGAGCAGTAGCACCCTTGACTCACTCGAGTCAGCCGCAGAAGCTGCCGATATCGGCATCGCTATTTTGCCGGCTGAAGCAGCCGACGAAACGGGCGGAAGTGTCAACGAGTTCATGCGACAGGTCGCGCAGGGGACTGACCACGGCACTGTCGTGGTAGTCATCGGGCGAGACCTGGAAGCAGGTTCGCGTGTGCTCCAGCAGGGACAGGCCGGTCAGTTCGCAAATGACGCCGAGCACAACTACTCGTCCACCGACGAGGCGTTGACTCAGTTTGTCAGCAGCGTTGTCGCCGCTGAATCTGCCGGGACACCTCAGGGATCTGACGGCTTCGGCTCGTCATCTGACGGAGGATTCCCGCTGGTTCCGATCGGCGGTTTTGCTATCTTGGCAGCCGCCATCGCCGCTGGCGTCGCGCTCTTCATCAACAAGCTTAAGCAGCGTGCTGCCGACAAGCGAGAAAGGGAAGAGAACAAGCAAGGGCTTCCGTCCGAGCTTGAACCGATCGTCGCCAACATCCGGCAGATTGTCGGTGACATGGATGACCCAGACCTTCAGGGGATCGTGCTCTCATCACTGGAAACCACTGGACGCCTCTTTTGGCGGCTGCGTTTCCAGAAGAGCAATCGCATTCAAGAGATGACCTCGGCTTACGAAGAGCATCTCAAGAATGTGTACGCTGTCATCCAGTTCTACCTCGATGTACAGCAATTCCCGCAGGACCACAATCGACCCGACGATGCGATCGCCGACACCGTAACCTCTATGAACAGTTACGCGATCGGCGTGCAGCAGAACATGAAGGAATTGACCTCGGGCGACTACACGGCCTTCCGAGTCAACACTCGCATGATCGAATCAACCGTCCGTGATGACACCCCCATCCTCAAAACAGAAAAGGAACGAGATGAACGTCGCAACCACTGAAGTTCAGCCACTCGCCATCGACTTCGCCGCGATTCAGGGCGTGGACGATGGGAGTAAGGGTTCGGCAAGCGCCGTTCTCGACCGAGTCGACACGAGTTCGCCGACCGCTCTGAAGAGCTTCTCGGCGCGCGCATCGCTCGACGAGGCTCAGCTCGAACAGGTTCGCGCGATCGCCACTCAGCTTCTTCCCAAGATGCTGAACGATCGCAACGAGCTCGAGATCTTTGGCCTGTCGGCCCTCGACAAGGTCAACGGCGGGGTTACCAAGATCCTCGGCACCCAGCGCGAACTCAAGCTGCCGGATGTCGAAAAGATCATCTCCGACATGGAGAGCTCCCTGCGCAACTTCGGCAGGAAGTACGACCCCTCCAACCCGAAGATGGTCGAGGCCTTCGACAACATCCGCAAGTTCATGGCGGGCGTCGCGGAGTTCTTCCTGCTCGGCAAGGACCTGCTGGCCGACCTCTACAACGACTCTCTCGACGTCGAGACCCGTCTCGACAAGTGCGCGGCCAAGCTGGTCAAGCACCGCGAGAACATGAAGCGCAACGTCATGCTGTGCGACGAGCTGTACGACGACAACGAAGTCGCCATCCAGCAGCTGATCGGCGTCATCGCCATCATGGAGCAGATCCGTGACGATGCGCACGACAAGTCGCAGCAGCTCGACGCCGACGCTCGAGCCCTCCCCGAGGGCAGCACCGAGCGTCGCAAGGTCGAGGAGGAGCGCACCAACACGATCGAGTTCGTTCAGGACATCGACATGCGTATCAACGAGTTCGTTCAGCGACTCTTCGTTGCTTACGCCATGTCGGCACTGGTTCGCAACATCCGGCGCGTCAGCTACGGACTGCAGCAGCGGATCTCTCTACTGATCAACCTGACGATTCCCGTCATGAAGCAGACCGTGGCAACCTGGGGGCTCATGCTCCAGGCCAAGCAGGCCGGCGAAGTCGGCACTGCCGTCGCGTCGGCGAACGATCGCGCACTCGACGCACTCGCCACGGCCTCTGGGCAGGTTCTGCCCGAGACCGCCAAGGCGGCCTATGTGCCGTCGACGCGTCCCGAAACCATGATGAAGCTCACCCAGTCCGTGGTGTCGCAGAACGAGGGTCTCGTGGCCGCCGCGGAGCAGTTCTACGCCCAGAAGGCGCTCATCGAAGACGCCATGGTTCGTGGCGTCGAGATCATCAACCAGTCCACTCAGGACACCGATGCCCGGCTCATCGAGCTGGTCAGCACTGCGCGCAAGCCCATCGCTGAGCTGTCGGCGCCCGAGGTGCCGGACGAGGTCATGAAGCTCGCGGCATAGGTAGAGCCGCCCACCTAGCGTGGGCAAAAGGGTGCGTCGAGTCTGACTCGGCGCACCCACTCTCCCTATGTTCTCAAAGCTTTTGAGAATGTAGGCAGAGTATTTTTATCTGCTATACTTTGTATAGTAATTATGGATAAGCTCAGATCACTTTCCACAAAACTTCGTCCAAGTCCGCAGATGCCGGTCATCTTTGTTGGCCATGGAAACCCTATGAACGCTATTCTCGACAATGACATCACACGTGAGTGGAGTAGGGTGGGTGCAAATTTGCCCGACGCTCAGGCTATCGTCGTTATCAGTGCTCACTGGTTAACGCGCGGCACCCACATCACCGACGCACCCACACAGCCCATCATCTACGACATGTACGGATTTCCACCAGAGCTCTATGAAGTGACATACCCCGCAAGTGGTGACCCAGAGCTTGCCTTAGAGCTACAAAAAGCATTTCTCAACTATGAAGCACAACTCGACAGTACCTGGGGGCTCGATCACGGCACTTGGTCCGTCCTGAAACATATGGCACCTCACCCGACAGTTCCCGTGCTACAAATAAGCCTCGACATGACGCAGTCACTCGAAAGCCTGGTCAAAATGTTCAGCTTACTCAAGCCACTGCGAGAAAAAGGAGTGGTGTTCATCGGGAGCGGAAACCTGGTTCACAACCTGGGGCGTTTAAACTTTCAAAACGACTCAGTGTTCGACTGGGCGCTAGAGTTTGATGCACTCGCCACCGACGCCATGACCTCCCATAACATAGAGCTCCTCACTAATCCTCGCAAAATGACCCTCGCCGCCAACCTGGCTGTCGAATTTGACGATCACTATCGCCCCATGCTCGCTGCTATGGCACTGCTCGACAGCAAAGAAGAGTTACACTACTTCAACGAAACCATCGACATGGGTAGCACCAGTATGCGTTCGTTTATAAGCGGCTGATCAGTTTTTTGTCTTGTAAGCGTCTAACACGTTTTGTAGTTCGGGTGTGATCCGAGTGTATGAACCATCTACCGCCGCCAAAGTCTTGACCGAAACAGAGGGCAGGCGCAAGTCCATGAAGCCATCTCTTCCGCTATGAGTGATCGTTGTATCTGGCCCACACTCCACTTCACCCCATGACGCTAGTTCGAGGTGTAAGAGTTGCTTGCGCATCGTATTTTCAAACTTGTCTTTAAGAGTCCTGAGCACACCCTTTGTTACCCCATTGCGCTCTGCGAAATCACAAAATTCGCGAACTGGTACCATATCACCCTCTACGGCCGTATCCTCCGGGTCAACGGTGTCTTTTAGGCCCGAAGCAACGATGAGCGTGTCGAGCGCTCGACCAAGTACCCCGTGCATACCATGTTCGGCATACGACCGGCCACTACGTAGTTCTTTTTGCAAATAGACTTGCAAACGTTCTTTTGTGACGGACGCCGGCACCGCTTTTGCCAGTAAATGACCTCCCGCTTGCCCATTAGGCAATACTCCCGCGTAGCGAAACCTGGGATAGCGATGAATATCATACCTAAATGGCAAATCCATGGTATGAAGTACCTTTACGGCCGCCTGGTCGATTTTGTCCTCAGTTGCATAGCGCTTTACCTTGAGCCTCGACTCAAACGTTGGTGAACGCAGCCAAAAGGTACTTGGCCGGAACGTAAGTAGCACTCGATCATCCAGTTCAGTGATGCTAGCTGTAGCGCCAGTTGCGAGCCAATCAAGGAAAGCATTTGCGAATTCGCCGTATCGTTTATCCCCAAACAATTCTTCCGAGGTGGCAACAATTTCTGCTGCGGTGAGATCAGTCTCAGTGGGCTGGACGACTTCATGCATCTCCCATCCAAGCGCACCAGCCATCATCTGAATTGCAAGGTGCCCCTGTGTACGCTTGATCAAGTCATCCCCAGATGGTGCGACAATTCGCCACTCTTGGCGGCCTAGTTTGTCAGAAGTATCACGATCGGCAGTCATGTGCATCATTATCTTTTGTGGGGCAGGTTTTGCAAGCAGCAGCATTTTGTACGTAATTGCAAAAGGCCTAGTGTTTCCACTAAGCCTTTGCGACGTGCGATTCAGTTATGGCTGGAACCCCTCCGGCGGAAGCCAGATCTCGATAGCTTCGAGAGAATACGTTTCTCCCTCGGGAGCAGTCGATTTCTTCATGGTAACCGCATCGAAAACGAGAGGGCGATTGGGCTGGTGTGCCCAGTACAACCCATGCCTCTCGACCAGGTAGGAAAGGATGTGTTCTTAGCACCTCAACAAAATCATCAACGTGAATACTATCGGCATGAAGTCGTTTATTACTTCTTAACCAAATGTTCGGTCTGTACGATATGGCCCATGACCGGCAATCAACGACGCTACGCCGTTGAGAAATGGTTCTTCCTCGAAAAATTGAACCCACTGCGATGTGGCGATCACGCTGGGGCGAAGTATGTATTGTGTATTTGGCCGAAAATCCGCAAGCGGCTTACCGTCAGTGGACAGACCAAATCCTGTATCTGGCATACTCGCTCCATCGCCCATATATTCACTACCGGTGAACACATGCCATCCATGTCCCAGTGTCCGAGTTTCGCCATTACTGATATTAACAATTGGCAGTGTTGGCACACCCTCAGATTTAAGCAGCTCAACTAATTCAGCCGCTATGCGTTCACCTTCACTCTTCCGTCGCTCTGCAGCTTCTTGACTCGCTACTTGCCTGGCACGTTCTTCAGACGCTAGACGTTCTCGCTCTCGTCTTTCATTTTCCACCTGAGATATTCTCGCCATGATGTCTCTACGTAGTTCACTCATATGACTACTCCTTATTTACGACCATATTATAAAATGAGTCTCAACAAAAAGAAAATAAAGAGTTAAAGAGCTATCAATTTGTCGCTTCTGGCTGGGGTGGAGGGATAGCCCAAGTTTGATCACATATTACCTGGCTGGGGTGGAGGGATTCGAACCCCCGAATGCCAGGACCAAAACCTGGTGCCTTACCACTTGGCCACACCCCAACGTGTCAGCCAGGTAATATACGATCAAACTCTAGTATAAATTGTTAAACTGGCTTCGAGCTACCTTTAGTCACCCGGACTGCCAGGACATAGTTAATTGACATGTGCCTTGGCAAGCTCCGCCTGCCCACGGAAGTTTCATGTATGCAACCAGTTGCATCCTGAAACATTCTCTTGCGAATAGTCACTGACTATTCTCACACTTGGCCACACCCCAATGTGTGCGCCAGAAGTATTTCTGGTTTAACCTGTGAGATTATACCATATACCGACCGATGAACGGCAGTCGCTGCCACCAGTGTTTGGGGTGACGTGCCCGATAGTGCCGAAAGCCACGCTGCACAGCGAACATTCCAACCGCCACCACAACTACAGCTGCGAGTACGTCAAACACGTAGTGCTCACCCAGATAGACCACCCCGATCCACATGGCGAGAGGGTACAGGAGTATCCACCAAACTTTTCTGAGCCCAAAAGCTCGTATAACAAACAGAGCCGAAATGAGTGGGTAGGCAGAGTGAAGCGACGGCACGGCCGCAACAGCATTCGGCGAAATGCTCTTGTAGAGCTCAGAGAAGTTATTGACGCCTATAGCCGCCCAGACATCGCTTGAAATCCGGTGAAAAGGATCGTTTATATAGCTCATCTGGCTCGCCAGCCATGGTGGCGCAGCAGGAAAGAGCAGGTAAACAAAAAACGCCAAAAAGCTGATTCCCACCACTGACCAGACATAGGGCCAGTACAGACGTGGAGCTTTCTTCCAAAGTACCAAGCCGACGATCACCGGAGTTACGAAATGAATCATATACAGTGCGTAAAAGAAGAAGTCGTACCATGACACGTGTCCATGCCACAGCCAGCGCTGTAGTTCAACCGTCGGCAGGTGTCCGGCAAACAGCCACTTGTCGAAGTTAATCATCTCGACGTAGTGAACGTGGGTGTTCAGATCATCAGCTAGACCACGCATACTGTCATACACCACGAGAAGTCCCAGAAACGGCACAAATCGAACCAGAAACTCCCTCGTACTCCCAAACACGACCCCGACTATGAGGAGAGCTACAAGGAGTGTGTCAGGCGTCCAAATGCTCGGTTTCAAAAAAAGTATGGCGACGGCAAGAAGCACTACGGTCCAGCGTAGCGCAAACCGCGACCTGTCTCGGTTGTACTCCTTCTCGAGCGCCCCCAGCGCTTTTTGTATGTACTGTTTCACGTTCTCACTAGTCTAGCGCACGCAGCCAGTAGTACAAATACTTCGCCCGTCGTATACTTATAAGTACTAAATGAGGAGAGAGTATCGTGAGTAAAACTTGGAAAATTGTCCTGGCTGCTGTTGGTGCAGTTCTACTGTTCATCGTCCTGCCGGTGCTGGGCAGCTACAACGGGCTCGTCAACGAACGAGAGAGTGTACGTGGGCAGATAAACAACCTGCAGAGCCAGTATCAGCGACGAAGTGACTTAGTACCAAACCTGGTTAACACCGTCAAAGGTTCGGCAAACTTCGAGCAGAGCACTCTGACCGCAGTCGTCGAAGCTCGCGCCAAAGCCACTAAAACTACCATCGACGTCGCCAACGCCACACCCGAGCAGCTCACTGCGTTTCAAAACGCCCAGGGTGAGCTGAGCAGCGCTCTTTCTCGGCTACTTGTTTCTGTTGAAGCTTACCCAGAGATCAAAAGTACCGCAGCCTTTCAGGACCTCCAGTCACAGCTCGAGGGAACTGAAAACCGCATCCAGGTCGCCAGGAGTGACTATGGAAAAGCAGTTCAGGCGTACAACGCGCGCATCCAACGCTTCCCAACGAACATCACCGCAGGCATCTTCAACTTTGACGCATTCCCATACTTCACGGCAGATGCTGGAAGTGAAAAAGCTCCAACTGTAGACTTCGGTAACGGACAGTAACCATGCGTCGGCTCGCGCTGCTTGTCGCCGCTACCTGTAGCGTACTCTACGCTATGGGTAGCGTAGTCATGGCCGAGATGAAAGTCCCGCCAAAGCCCGAAAATGGTGGCTATGTTCGCGACGAAACGAGCACACTGAGCAGCGCAGAAATTCAGAACCTCAACGAAAAGATCCAGGGCTACCGTGAGCGAACTGGCGTGCAGCTGGCTGTGCTCATGGTGCCGACGATTACCGACGACTACCTGGAAAACTTCAGCCTGAACGTAGCGCGCACTTGGGGGGTAGGTGAAGCAGGCAAAAATAACGGCGCGCTGCTACTCATTGCCAAGAACGACCGCAAACTCCGCATCGAAGTTGGCAGCGGCCTGGAAGGAGACCTCACCGACGTTCGGGCCAGCCGGATCATACGTGACCGCATAACCCCACAGTTCAAAAAAGGCGACTTCTATCGCGGCATCATCGACGGACTTGACGGCATGTCACTTGCTATCGGTGGTGCACCTGACGCACTCCTCACGAACGACCAAACCAGTACCGGATTTTGGGGCAATGTGGAGGATATCGTCACTGGCATCTTCTTTGTTGGCTTTTTCGGCATCACCTGGCTCGGCGCCATCCTTGGGCGCAGTGAGCGTTGGTGGCCCGGAGGAATCATAGGAGGGGTCGCAGGATCAGGGGCGGGCTATTTGCTGGCGCAGGGCAGCGTCATGGCCGCGCTTATCTCGGGCGGTGTGTTGGCCGTCATCGGACTCATGTTTGACTTTCTCGTTAGTAAAAACTTTCGCTCTGCCGTAAAAAGTGGCGGCAGTCCTGCGTGGTGGGCGGGCGGGACAACCATCGGCCCCGGTAGCTCAGGCGGCAGCAGTGGCTTTGGTGGTTTTGGTGGCGGTGGCTTTTCGGGCGGCGGTAGCAGCGGCAGCTGGTAAGTTACTTAACGTAGAAAACTTCTCCGATAACGTCATCAACAGAGACGGCACCATTGAAACGAGAATCTATGGATTCAGGCCTGTTGTCGCCACCGATAAATAACTCAGAGACGCCAAGCTGCACTTCCAGACGCCCCGCAGTGACCTCAGGAATCATTGACTCCTGCCATTTGCTCCCTTCGTCGGGGCTAAATCCTTCAGGATGTTCTTTGTTGTAGACGGTAAGCTTGCCACCGTCGATTACGACTCGTTCGCCAGGCAGACCTAAAACCCTCTTTATGATGGTGCCGCGAGATGCACTACTAACAACCGTTTCATCCAAAAGACCGTATCGAGGGGTTACTATCACCACGGCGCCACGACGTGGCACATATTGTGAATGATTGAGCCGAGCCAAGGACACTGGCAGGCGGTTCACAAATGCTGTTTGGCCGGACTCATAGGTGTTAATCATGCTCGTTCCATCGATCTTCGTGACCAGCAACGCAAAATTTGATACACCCCACACCACTCCGGCTACAGCTAAACTAGCGAGAGAAATAACCCAGAGCAAGTGTATGACCTTTTCGACCGTGGCTTTTATACGAAGTCTTTTTCTACCAGCAGCGGTAATTGCTTCTTGCTCCCAAGCCTCGTGCTTCAGTCCATGTGAGACTAGCCACTGCTTATGATGCTCAATTCGTCGTAGACTGAAGCGAATGACGGCGAGAAAAATTGTCAAAACTGCAATCCATAAAACACTTCGTATCAGTCCATCGCTTTTTTGCTGTAGCCTAAAGTAGAAGTCAGTTATAGAGGTATTAACAAAATTTTCCGGTGCATTTTCCTGAAAAACTATTTGCTGACCAGAGGTGTATTCGGCGACCCGAGTGAGGACCTGGCCCTCATGCTCAACGTAGCGCAGATCAAAGGTCTCAAGCGTTTCCTTTACGTACACTAGCTGTGCGTCCACATAGTATCTCACACGCTTCAAGGTGTCACCGGCTGGATCAACTGCACGAACCATCAGCATAGAATTTTGGTTTGGAGCAGAACCAAAAGCACGTATATAACCAGTCTCTGAACCTACGGTGACACGGCACTCATCGGTAGGAACGCAAACGGGATCATTCGAAGGCAACAACAAAAAAGATGGCCGGTTTGCGTCGGGACGCGATGACAAGCTAGGAGACTGCAGTTGCATGATCAGCTCTTCGTTCAGATCTGACACCTCCACTGTCTGGAGTTTTGTCCACGCAACCCCTGTTATCTGGGCACTTCCCAGATTCTGACATCTACTATGAAGTGAGTTCATGCGGGCATATGCGCTGGCAGTATAGCTTTCATTTGCCTTACCAGTTCGAACATAGACATCGTACAGACCAACCGGCATCTTGAGGGCAGAGGTGTAAGAGGTGATTGTTCCATCGCCACATCCAGTTTTGATCGTCAGATCTTCTATGCTGGCAGAGACTACTCCTGGCATGAGCGCTAAAACCACCATACACAAAATAAAGATGAGCGACTTCATATCTGTAATGTAGCATACATTTACTTTTTAGAGATCATTGTGCTTGCGTTTTACTGAGAAAGCGTATTATGATTTGACTAACAACGTTTCGTTGGGGAGTGTCGAAAAGAAAAGAAAGGGTTAATTCATGGAGCCTCCAAAAACAACAGAGAGCACTGAAGGTGTTGTCATTGCTAGTCATAAGCGATCATTTTCACAAAAGCAAAAAACGCTTATTTTTTCAGCCGCGATAATCGGCGTAAGTGTCATAGGTATAGGAGCCTATGCTGGTATAAAACAATCTGCATCGCGCGCCGCAGGCGCAGATGAACTCGCAGCACTTGTCGAACCAGCATCTGAATCAAGCCCTTATCTGACAGTGTCAAGTGCGGGACAGCGTAGTGTGTGTATCGTGATGCCCCAGTCCGATATCATGACCCAGAGTCCTCTACACTTACCCGCAGGGTCAGACCCGGAGGCATGGCCTCAAAGGGGAGCCGATTGGGATTACCGTCTTTCAGATGGGTATAGTATTCAGCGCTCGAACTCTTCAGATGAAAACGGGGTATGGCAGACGGTTTTTGAAGGAAACGATAATGTTCCAGACCCCCTCAAGGACACCAACTATTATCACCCCAACGGTGCGACAGCCGATGTTGTTAACCCTGATGTCACTTGCCCTGATGGACAAAGAGACTTCGGCAGCGTAGCCTATAACGTACAGGGCTCACCTCCATACTCCGGAACGCCGGAAGATTTTGATGCCGTCAACAGGATCCAGCCTGACACATCTTACTTCTATCGAGTAGTTAAAAAGGATGCAGCAGGAACAACTGTCGTTTCGGCACCCGTCATGGCGCACACAGACGGTAGCTCGGCGACACTCGCCAAGAAGTCTGAGGACTCGGGGGTCGTGACATTCACGATAGGCGCCGATCAGGCGCTGTACCAAAGAGACGGAGGAATATATAAAATCATCGGCTCAACTGACCCCTCAATGCTTTTGTCGGGCAGCAAAACACCTAGTGAGCTAATTTCGTCTGGCAAAGGTATCGTTGTAGATGTGACAAGTAGGCCACAAGAAAGTACGACATACGTTCTTGACCCTGGTGACATACAGCTAGTACAGCCTAAGAACACAAATTATACATACGTTTTGGCCCAAGTATATGACGACAGCCGCACTTTCAGGGTGTTTGGAGAACCTATAAACGTCACAACATCCGACAAATCAGTAACAGATCTCTTGAGCTTATCTACGCCAACCCTCGCTAGCCCAATCAAAATCCCCGTTGACAAGTATTCCAACCTGGTCGTGAACTTAGACTTCAACGCAAGCAAATATCTTGTTGGCAAAGCGTTCATATCTGGCTGGATAGATGCGCCCTCAGCTTGTACAGGCGCCTATGGCTTTGACACTCCTATCACTACGTCATCGCACATGTTTACATGGAATTCATCCTGCTCAGATCTTAGAAAGGCTCCGCTTGCAGGTAACTACGAAGTAGTCGCGGAAGCAAATCTAACACTTTCAAGCGGCATGACTAGCCAAGAAGTCAAAATCCCTTATGAAGTCACGGCTATCAACCCCGCTATAACTGCGGCAGCGTCCCTGAGCAAAGTTGAGTACGGCAACAAAAATGTTGTCATTAACGTTCAGAACCCAATCACCTTCGCAACAAATCGTCCTATGGGGCAGTTCACTCTCAAGAACACCGTCACCGGAAAAACTGTTGCCGACATGTACACCGACAACACATCAACACAGAAGTTTGTCCTCTCGTGGGTAAAGCCAGGCACCTACAAATTTGCCGTGACATATACTGCCGACAAATATCAAGGGTACTTCAACGACCTCACCCTCACAGTTCCAACAATAACTGTGACCAAAGCTACACCGAAGATCACAGCCCAGCTGGCAGACAGCACAGTTTCACCATCAACCGCAGCCAAAGTTCGTGTGTCAAATCCAGCGCTTGCAAACGACGTGCGTGCCAAAGGTGTTTTGAAGCTTATCGACAAGTCGAGTGGTTCAGTTCTTGAAACTATGAACACCGATGGTACTTCACCTCAGGTATTCTCGCACAAATTCAAAGCGGGCAAATACAACCTGCAAGTCAAATTTGTCGCCGACACAAAGCAAGGCTTGTTCCAGAACCTGGTTGTAGACGTACCGACACTGACCGTCAAATAGCTCTCACTCTGAAAATTAACTAGCCACTCCAACGAGTGGCTAGTTTAAGTAAACAACGTTCACTAAATAAAACGCTCTCTAGGCTATACTAGTGTCTGCATGAAAAAACCTATCGAAGAAACGATCACTCTTTCAAAAATTGTCGGCGGCGGCCAAGCACTCGGCCAGCTTGCCGATGGTCGCAAAGCATTTGTATGGGGTGGTTTGCCGGACGAAACCGTGAGTATCCGCACCAGCAAAGTGAAGTCAAAGTTTGTCGAAGCCGTCGTAACGGCAGTAGAAAAGCCGTCTGTCCAGCGCGTCGAACCACGTGACCCAGAAAGTTACCTGAGCACCAGTCCGTGGCAGATCATGGACTTCCAGTCAGAGCAGCACTACAAAGCTGCACTCATCGAAGAAGCATTTGAACTTCACGACATCGTACTGCCTGGCCCGATCGACGTCTATAGCGACGGCGTCGAGTATGGGTATAGGAACAAAGTCGAGTTTAGTTGGTATGGAAACAGTGTACCTGCGTCGACTTTCTCTGCTAGTGAAGACTCAGCGTTTCCCGCAGCAGTGACCCAAGATAAAACTGGCAGGCAGATGGCGGGGAACGGTTCTGAGCAAGCGGAAAATGTCGACGAAGAACGGCATGAGACCCTCGACCTGGCGTTTTTCCGTCGCGGCAGTCATGGAAAAGTTGCTGTCGACGGCACAAGTCTGGCACGTCCAGAGATGAACCAACTGGCTCAAGCTATCCGAGACCAGCTCCACGCAAATGGCATCAAAGCACGTGAGCTCAAGACCCTCATGATCCGCAGCGACCAGTCAGGCAACTGCGTATGGCAACTCTATGTAAAAGACAAAAACGCGAATACTCTGTCAGAAGAACAAGCGCAAAATCTGCCGGCCCAGGGAGGGGAAATCATCTACAGCGACCCAAAAAGTCCAGCGTCAGTGGTGACAAAACGACTTGCAAGTTTTGGTGACACTAAACTTCATGACACAGTCCTTGACATACCGTTTAGCTACGTTTGTGAAGGCTTCTTTCAGGGTAACGTGCCCGTCTACGAACAATCGCTACGTGACATGCAGGAGTGGATCGACGAAAAACCAGTGGTCGACATGTACAGCGGCGTCGGCACGATAGGCTTTACGATCGGTGGCGAAAACCTAACACTCGTCGAAGTAAACAAAAGTGCTGTCGACGAGATGAAACGCAACCGCTTCGAGCTTGGCAAAAAAGCAACCGTCGTAGAGGCGAGTGCTGAAACCTCACTCGACTACATAACCGGTGACGCGACGATCATCCTAGACCCTCCACGCGCCGGACTTCACCAGGCAGTCATCGACCGCCTACTGGAAACTGCACCTGAGCGGATCATCTATCTCAGCTGCAACCCGGTCACCCAGGCCCGAGATGTAGCACTGCTCGCCGAAACCTACGGCATCCGAGCTCATCGTGGCTACAACTTCTTTCCTCGCACTCCGCATATCGAACACTTGGTGATTCTCGACAAAAAGGGCTAGGGCGGGCGCATCACACGCCCGCCGCAAGCTAGAACGTACTACTGTCGTAAACGGTTGCTAGCTCTGTGAAAGGAACACCCTCGAGCGCCAAACCCATCTCCATGTCGAAACTCTGGTACTTTGGAGACTCATCGGCCATCGACGCTAGCGTGCGCCAGACATTGCGACCGCCTTCGAACGTTTCCTTTAGTTCACCCCTGGCGTCAGTGCACATCATGAGATGAAACACTTTGTCCTCTGTCGGCTCACCGATCACGCCATCTTCGTCCTTCAAACGGACAATCTCGTGAAATATCCCTCGATGCGTAAACGTTCCCGTTAGACCTGTTTCCTCCATGAGTTCACGAGCTGCGGTCTCGATGATAGTCTCCCCCCAGCGTACTTTGCCGGTCGGCGCACCCCAGTAACCGAAGAAGGGTTGCTTCTCGCGTTGCTGGACGAGGTACTGCTTCTCGCCATCGACTTCTCGCTCCACGACCAACATGACCGCGACTTTGGGCTGGAGCTCGATGACCCCAGCGTCGGTATCGAGTTTGTTCGCATATTCCTTCCCTCGGACGGTGAGCGAGTAGGTCTTGTCGTTTTTGTCGACATAGCCCAGCTCGACCAGTCGTTTGATGTGGAACTTGGCATGATCGCTGTCGAGCCCAGTTGCTTTCTGCAGCGCAGCAAAGTTCGCCCCATGCATAAACAGCAATTCCCGCAGGATCTTGGTTTGTGCTTCGTGGACAGATGCTTCGTGTGACATGATTTCTCCTTTCGCAGTTCATCGTAGACGAGAAAAACTGCGAAAACTAGGGAATTACACTTCCCGAATACTTAACAGTATAGCGGTCGTATTTGACTAAACATATTACTTGTGCTATAATGAAAAGATCATGAGAAAACACATGATTTCACTAGTCGTTAGTAGCGTGACCGCACAGGCGGCAGCGTTTGATATGGGCGTCAACCGCTCATCTCGGCTCGTGAATCGTCAAGTTTTCTAGTCTTACCCAAACTTTGTACCGATAGCGAGCCTCCGAGACCGGAGGTTTTTCATACATCTCGCTACTCTCGGAGTCTCTCTTTCGTTACTAACTCCGGTAACGATGAACGTTTCTATAGAAGGGAATCGTCATGACACACTCGAATCGCGTGATTATGCACAGCTTGAGGTTCCTGCAGATCGAGGCCGTGCTCAGCAGTACGGTACTTGCTATGCCGATCATGAACGTGTTTTTTGCTCGAGAAATCGGCATGAACATGTCAGAAGTAGGACTAAGCCAGGCGGCGTTTACGCTTGCTCTGCTCATCTGCAACGTACCGACTGGCTGGCTGGCGGACCGCTTCAGTCGCAAGTTTTCCAACATGTTTGGTGACGCGGTCGCAGCTCTCGGCTATGTTGGCTACGCATTTGCTTCAACGCTCAGCGAAGTCATCATCTACGAGATTGTCATCGGGATTGGTTTGTCATTTAGCTTTGGGGCGGACAGCGCCTTGCTGCGTGCCTACAGCGAAAACCTCGGTCTGAACTACCAAAAAGTTGAAGCCCAGACCAACAAGTACAAACCACTTGGTGCGGCCGTAGCTGTGCTGCTTGGCGGAGTGATCGGTGCTCACAGCAGCCGACTTGCCCTAGGCCTAACTGCAGCCACCTACGGCGTTGGCTGCCTGCTGAGCTACTTCATGGTTGAAGCAGGAGAACGACGGATCACTGAACGCCACCCTGTACGCGACATGCTGCACATAGGCCATCGTGTCCTCTACGGCGAAAAACAACTCGCTTGGGTAGTGTTTGCTAGAGCATTTGCCGTCAACTCAACGCATTCGATCATTTGGGTGTTAACGCCGCTTCTGGTACTCGCCGAGGTTCCGCTGTGGCTAATCGGCACAGGGTGGGCAGTCACACTGGCGGGATCATGGCTAGGTGCGCATTTGGCCCAACACTATGCTTATAACATGTCGGACATGAAACAGTACGGTCTCCCAGTCGTACTGTTCGCCATCGCGTGTGCGGTGCTGGCAGCCCATGTCAGCCTTGCCACCATATGGCTTTACGCATGTTTTGGTGTAGTGAGGGGCTGGTATGGCGGAACGATGACGCCGATGATTCAGCGTTTTACACCACCAGACCAGATTGCTACCACGCTCAGCGTGGCCGACAGCACCTCGCGGCTGATGTATGTGCCGCTCGTGTGGGGGCTGTCGAGTGTTGCTGACTCCAGTCCGCAACTCACCATGGCAGTCAACTTTGTCGTCTTCGTTCCCCTCATGACCGCGGCTGCCTTCAAGCTCCGCCCATAGAAACAACCCCGTCACAGCCAGTGGCGGGGGTTTTATTTTAGAGAGTTTTTATACGTTTGTACTGAAACTTGGCAGCGGTTCGCCAGCCAGAGGAATCGTTACTGTCGAACTGTTTTATGGTGCCGTCGAGCACGCTGTCGACATGGATAAGGGCAGGGTTGTACGGAGCGCTGAGACGGTAGTACCGTAGATCGTCGTCATTTATGTCGTGCCGACCCGGGTAGATCTTTTTGAACTTGTCTCGGGCAATGTCGTCAAAATAATTCGGCTGGTGGGCGGGGGGCACAAAAGCAGCCGCGCTGAGTCCCATCTGTTTCACCATCTTTTGTACGTCCCCGAGCGTCAGCGGCGCACGGCCGTCTATAAGCACATACAGCTGGTGCTTCGCCGTCAAAAACACATTTGCCTTTGTCGTGTGGCTCGTCGCTATGTTGTGAGCGATCATGGTGTGAATGGAGAGTTTTAGTCCAAACTTTTCGAGCACAAGTTTCTCGAAAGCAATTTCGTCATGCATGACTTCATTCATAGGGGTATCATATCATAGTTTAACAAATTAGTTGACATACAATTGTTTATGGTGTATAATACTATATGTGTACGTGAAGCATGTCTTCACATCACGCGACCAGGCCGTGCGCCGGAGAACAAGCCGGAACGCATCCTCGTTGGCTCAACGCCTGATGCCTGATGCAGAAAGCCTCAAGCCGAACGCCTCATGCAGCATGCCTTTTGCCTTATGCCTGATGCACGACGTAAATCGGGATAAGAGTGGGGAACGTCGCCCTACTGACCCCCAGGGGTCAAACTCTGACACCCTCACCGTGAGTGATGGGAACTATCACTCAGTCGCGAGTCCGCGAAGACGCTTCAACCCGGAGAGACAACCGTGAGAAGAAGAGCGACCGCGATCAACAAAAATCCTAGAACTGAGTACCCTAGGTAGTCTCACGACTGAGGCCTGTCGGCCTCACCACTCTCGTCCCGGCAGCCTGAACATCCAGGCTGCCGGGACACCCACCTATCTGAGGTGGTTTTTTTATGCCCAAAAACCTACAATGGTTAGAATGACGTTTGAGGAACGATACAAAGCGCTCAACCCTGCGCAAAAAGAGGCGGTCGACACCATAGACGGGCCGGTCATGGTAGTCGCCGGGCCGGGCACCGGCAAAACTGAGCTACTCAGTGTACGTGTTGCCAACATACTTCGTCGCTCTGACGCACTCCCAGGCAACATACTTTGTCTGACATTTACGGAGTCGGGCGCCTACGCTATGCGCGAACGCCTGGCGGGGCTGATTGGCGCAGATGCTTACAAAGTTGCTGTGCACACGTTTCATAGCTTTGGAAGTGAAATCATAAACCAGTATGCGCAGTATTTTTATAACGGCGCTTCATTTCGACCGGCCGACGAGCTTAGCAGCTATGAAGTACTCCGAAGTATCTTCGAGAAACTGCCTCATAGTAGCCGCCTCAGTTCAACCATGAACGCAGAGTACACCTACCTGCGCGACACCCAGAGCGCACTGAGTGACATCAAAAAAAGCGGCTTGACGTCTGACGAGCTACTGGCCATTTTGGATCGCAACGACGCATTTGTTCAGTGGCTCCAGCCGAAACTTCAACAAATACTGAGCGCTCGACTGAGCAAAAAGTCCATTCCACTGCTTGGTGGGCTCGCCAGCGAGGTCACAGCCTACAGCGAACCTTCGTACGAGCTCATCACCTACCAGCCCCTTCACGAGCTACTGGCCGCAGATCTGACACGTGCCGTAGAGCAAGCAGAAACCGACGACAGCACGAAGCCCCTAAGTGCTTGGAAAAAAGCCTGGTGCGAAAAGCGTGCCGACGGCGAGCTAACCCTCAAAGACGCCAAACGCAGTGAGATTTTGCGTGCAGTAGCAGGCGTTTACTATGAATACCTGGTTGCCATGCAGGAAAAGGGTCTGTTCGACTTCGACGACATGATCTTGCGGGTCGTACACGCGACAGAAGTATTCGACGAACTGCGCTATAACCTACAGGAACAGTATCAGTACATACTGGTTGATGAGTTTCAGGATACAAACGACGCACAAATGCGACTCATATGGAACCTAACCAACAACCCGAGCTCTGAGGGACGACCAAATATCATGGTAGTAGGTGACGATGACCAAGCTATCTACCGATTCCAGGGGGCAAATTTGTCTAACATCCTCGACTTTCACACGCTGTACCGAGATGTCCGTGTTGTGACCCTAAAAGACAATTATCGTTCAACCGCCGACATACTGGGCGTGGCGCGCGCAGCAATCACCAAAGCCGAAGAACGACTCGAGCATCGACTAGAGGGTGTCGACAAAAGCCTCACCGCCCACCAGACTTCAGCTGGAGCTGTAGAGTTTACTTCATATGACACGCTGTCCGCTGAGCTTCAGGCGCTCGCCAAAAGAGTACACGACGTACAGACTTCTCACCCAGACCGCACCCAAGCCATCGTTGCCCGGACACACCGGCAGCTTAGAGCTGTACTGCCTTATTTGCAGGCAAACCAGGTGAGTTATAGTTATGAGCAAAGAGAAAATGCACTCGATGCTGAGCCAGTCGCTCAACTGGAACTTGTTGCTCGAGTCGTTGACTATCTGGGCCATCAGCGTTTCGACGAAGTAAACGCATTACTGCCGGAACTGCTGGCACACCCGGCGTGGGGCATAGCGCCAGCCGAAGTGCTCAAACTCAGCATCGCTGCCTATCGAGACAGGCGCTTTTGGCTCGAGCTGATGCTGCACGAAGAAGGTCATCTCCGTGCCATAGCTGAGTGGCTTGTCGTTGCTGCTCATGTGTCCCTCAGTCAACCACTCGAATACATACTCGACACACTCGTTGGTGCAGAAACAAGTCAAATTGCCGACAGCGCACATGACGAGTCCGACCCCGAAGATGACGAGGAGCTAGAAGGCTTTCGCTCACCACTACGTGAATGGTTCTTCGACACCGAGAGTCTTAAAAAGGATCCTGGACAATACCTGTCGTTTCTAGGAGCGCTTAGTACGCTACGCCACAAGCTTCGAGAGTTCCGGCCCAACCAACCGCTGAAACTGCATGACTTTGTCGAATTCATCGACATGCATCGACAGCTTGGTATCCCGATAAATACATCAACAATGGTTGAAAAGGAAGGGCCAGTCGTGGAACTGCTCACTGCACATAAAAGCAAGGGGCTTGAGTACGATTATGTTCACGTTGTCGGACTCAGCGATGCCACTTGGGGAGAGACAGCCCGAAGCCGCGCCAAACTCATAAGTTATCCTCACAATCTACCTATCGGCATGGGCAGCGACTCCTCGGATGAAAGAATCCGCTTGCTGTTTGTGGCGTTGACCCGAGCGAAATCACATCTTCACTTGTCATACCACACCCATGAGCAGGGCGGAAAAGAAAGCTTACCGGTAGCGTACCTCGACGAAATTTTGCCCACCCATCATAGTGGAAACGCCGACGACATACAGGCCGCTGAGCTGTTATGGCACGAGCGGTTACTGCATATAGAAAAATCAAAGCTCAGCGAACTACTCAGTCACACGCTTTCTCGTTACAAACTCAGCGCCACTCATCTGGGTAACTACCTCGACGTCACTCGCGGCGGTCCAGAGCTTTTTCTCATACAAAACCTGTTGCGCTTCCCTCAAGCCATGAGCCCCAGCGCAGCATTTGGCTCGTCGGTACATGCCGTACTACAAAAAGCCCACTCCGCCCTCAGTGCTACTGGCAAAAAACGCCCAGTCGAGGACCTGCTTGCTGACTTTGACCACGAACTTGAACGACACCACCTGAGTAGCGAAGAATTCGAGTATTTCTCTGGACGTGGAGCCGACGTGTTGAGCGCATTTTTCGCTGCCCGCTACGACACGTTCACACCCACACAACAAGTTGAACGAAGTTTCGGTTCTGAAACAGTCACACTAGGTGAAGCTCGTTTAACCGGTGCACTAGACCTCATAGATATCGACGAAACTACCAAGACTATCGTGGTAACAGACTACAAAACAGGCAAAGCAACCAAGTCATGGCAGGGCAGAACACCCTATGAAAAACTGAAACTTCATCACTACCGTCAACAGCTTTTGTTTTATAAACTGCTCGTCGAAAACTCACGTCAATTTGCGGGCTATACCGTCACAAAGGGTGTTATCGAGTTTGTTGAGCCAGCTAGTGATGGCAGTTTTTGTCGGCTTGAACTCGAGTATGACAAAAACGAGCTAGAAGAGTTTAGCAAACTCATTGGTGCAGTTTGGGCGCGCATCCAGGCGCTTCATTTTAGTCTGGAAAACGAGTACACGGAAGATTTGTCGGGTGTACTGGCCTTTGAAAAAGATCTGCGGCAGGCTTCATAGCCAAACGTGTTGACCAAATGTTTTATAGATGGTAGATTGGTCATTGTCTGTTATGGGAGACGTCTGAGCTGGACTACCGGCTCACTCTCATGGCAAAGTACCTATGTAAGTAGGCGAAATGGGAGACCGCTACTCCGATGCCGCGCAGCGGATCGAGGAGGGCAATGGTACTCAAAGTGATCGTGATCTACTCCAGGCGAACTGGGGTAACAAGTCGCGATTCCTGAGTCCTACTACTCAGCGATACCAGGACGCGGTGAAGAAGTTCGACAAGGGCAAGTAGTTTCATCCACGCAGGGGTAGCTCAGAGGAGAGCGTTCACTTGCCAAGTGAAAGGGCCTGGTTCGACACCGGCCCCTGCTCCAGGGTAGTTGGCGCAGATGGAAGCGCGCTTCATGTACCTGAAGAGGTCGCGGGTTCAAGCCCCGCACTACCCACCGAGCCTGTAGTCTAGCGGTCACAGGACACCCGCTTCAAAAGCGGTCGGCGTCGGTTCGAATCCGACCAGGCTCGCTGGGAGCACATGAATCTTGGGGTTCATGAACTCCCTGCCAACCCCCGGAGCGGCGCCGACCCCCACCTAGGTGTCGTTCCGGGCTGACTTCTGATCACAACGATCAGTAAAAAACGTGAGACCTGGCAGCATTGGGGAAGCTCTGCCGCCAGGTCTCACCCCAACTTGCGACACCCGCCCCCGTGGGCTCGCAAGGACGAGGAATCCCGGCCCTCGTCACCTCCGCCCTCACGGGGTCTGGCCAAGTGTCAGGCCCCGTGAGGGACCAAGCTTCGGGCTGACCCTAGGGTCCAGGCGCTCCGGCCAGCCGCGCCTGTGAGCGACAGCTGTTGCTGCAGCTGTCGCTCGCCCCTCCTTCTTTTGAGCCACTCGTTATGAGTGGCTCTTCAACTTTTATGAGATAATTAACTACTGATGACAAATTTTTGGCATACCCTGGAAAAACCTTTCTTCGTCCTAGCACCTATGGAGGCTGTTACGGACGTGATTTTTCGTCATGTCGTCGCGTCGGCCGCTCGACCCGACCTCTACTTCACGGAATTCACCAACGCTACCGGCTGGGTGCACGCTGGACAAAAAGCCATCGGTGGAAGACTGGTAAAAACTGGCGACGAAACACCTATCGTCGCGCAAATATGGGGTGGTGAACCGGGCGATATGGCTGCCCTCGCAGCGCACTGCAAAGAACTCGGTTTTGATGGCATCGACATAAACATGGGGTGTCCAGCCAAAAGTGCCATAAAAAGTGGTGGCTCGGCGCTCATCCGTAAACCAGAGCTCGCCGTAGAGGCAATCGCAGCCGCAAAAACCGCTGGATTGCCTGTGAGTGTCAAAACACGTCTCGGGTATACCTCTATAGACGAATGGCGTGAGTGGCTTGCGATATTACTCAAACAGGACGTCGTCGCCCTGACCATACATCTTCGTACCAAAAAAGAGATGAGCAAAGTTCCTGCTCACCACGAACTCATCCCCGAGATCAAAAAGCTGCGCGATGAAGTTGCCCCCCAAACGCTCCTGATCATCAACGGTGACATCGAAGACCGTGTACACGGTCAAAAGCTCATCGATGAGCATGGTGTCGATGGCGTCATGATTGGGCGCGGCATATTCCACAACCCATTTGCATTCGAAAAGACGCCGCGAGTTCATACAAAAAAAGAACTCATAGAGCTACTACTTCATCATCTAGACCTTTACGACGAGTTCCATGAAACCACTGGTCGGCCTTATGATACGCTGAAACGTTTCTTCAAGATATATGTGCGTGATTTCGAGGGCGCCGCAGAAACTAGAGACCAGCTCATGCACACCAAGTCGACTGCGGAAGCCAGGGAAGTTCTCAGCAAACTCTCATAGCGGTGCTATACTTCCTATATGAGTAAAGTATCTAACAGTAAGGCAGCGACTCCTTACGAAAACAACCCGTTCTACGTCGCAATCCAGGGGATCGAGCTCCTCTTTAACAAAGCAAAGGGCGTCGGCATCTTTCTAGCCATCTTTGCCGTAGTGTCGCTTTTTAGCTCACTGCCATCATCGTTCATGCCAGCCACGCAGGTGAATGATACAAACGTCTCGAGCAGCGAACAGATCGCTCAAGACGAAGCAGACGCAAAAGAGTTTGTCAGCACCGTTCAAAATATCCCTGTCCAGTTCTGGTTGGTGCTCGCTCTGATCGTCCTTATCGTGTTTGCTTTTGCCCTTTTTATAGGATTTTTCATACAAGGAGTAATAGATTACACGAGCGCTCAACTCGCTCTTGGAAAAGAAGTGAGTTTCAGTGAGGCCGCAAAAGGAACTCTTTCTGGGTTCTGGGGGTATGCGTGGGTCATGTTCCTCGCTGGCCTTAAAACCTTCTTGTGGACACTTCTGTTTATCATCCCTGGCATCATCATGGCGGTACGTTACTCGC
>CAYLGT010000001.1:46425-88163 GCA_964383465.1 uncultured Candidatus Saccharibacteria bacterium
GCCGGGAAAAAGGGTAACGAAGCCATCAATCACTCACTCTCACTCACACAAGGCGCATGGCTCACGACAAACGCTTCGCAGGTTCTTTTGCCACTCATCACTTTCGGCGTTGCAGGAGCATTATTTTCCCCTGGTACTAAAGCCGTTTTATATCGTCAGCTAGACGCCGTAACAGCTAAGGGCGAGGCAAAGCCAGCAGCTCACATACTTTCATGGCTTGTACTAGTTCTGCCACTTATATTCTTTGCTCTCATCATACTCATGGTCCTGCTTCTGGCTGCAGCATTTGCAAACTACGCAGGCACTCTGTAGAAAAAAGAAGGATACATCTGCTAATGTCGCCGACGAAGCCCGGCGACTTTTAGTCTGACGGCAGCGCGGTTCATGAGCGCCTCTGCTTCAGAGATACTGACCGCATCCTTGGCCGCTTCACGGAGTTTCTTGGCTCGCTCAAGCGCTGCTTCGATATCTTTAGCGACCAGATCATCGGCGTGATCCGCTTCGTCGACGAGGATGCGAACAAGTCTCTGATCTACCTGGACGACACCCCCGGAGAGCGCGTACGCCTCACGCTGCTCGTCACGATCGGACTTTTTGCGTCGCACATAGAGTACGCCGTCTTTCGCCACAGTGATGATTGGGGTATGACCCGGAAAGACCGAGATGTCACCGTCGATAGTCGGGACGGTCACCTCGTAGACTTCTTCGGACAGCTTCTCGCCACTGAGCGTGATGAGTTCAAGTTGCATGGTTTAGAGCGCACCCTTCATGTAGAAGTCTTTTTCTGGTTTGTCGTCGTGCTTACCGTCACAGATTTCTGCAAATCCTTTTATAGTGTCCGCTAGTTTTACATACGAACCAGGAGCACCGGTGAAGCCTTCGGCGACGTGAAAAGGTTGTGAAAAGAAGCGCTGAATTCGTCGAGCGCGAGCGACGGTAAGCTTGTCCTCGTCACTCAGTTCTTCCATGCCCATGATGGCGATGATGTCCTGAAGGTCTTTGTATCGCTGCAAAATTCGCTGTACTTCACGTGCCACGCGGTAGTGCTCTTCACCCACGATCTCTGGATCAAGAATCGTCGAACTACTGTCGAGCGGGTCAACCGCAGGGTAGATTCCGATCTC
Source organism: uncultured Candidatus Saccharibacteria bacterium (assembly GCA_964383465.1). Classification (GTDB taxonomy): domain Bacteria; phylum Patescibacteriota; class Saccharimonadia; order Saccharimonadales; family Saccharimonadaceae; genus CAYLGT01. The sequence continues at coordinate 47,550 of CAYLGT010000001.1, forward strand.
GGTTAGAGCACGGTTGAGCACGATAGTACTGTCGAGGTGAGAAAAGGTGGCAGCCGGGGCAGGGTCAGTTAGGTCGTCGGCAGGCACGTAGACGGCTTGCACGGAAGTGACCGAACCTTTTTTGGTACTCGTAATTCGTTCTTGAAGTTGACCCATTTCTTGCTGCAAGTTCGGCTGGTAGCCCACTGCGGAAGGTAAACGACCGAGTAGGGCGGATACTTCTGAACCTGCCTGGGTGAAGCGGAAAATGTTGTCGATGAAAAGCAACACATCTTTGCCTTCGTCACGGAATGCTTCAGCCATAGTGAGACCCGTCAGCGCTACACGCAGACGTGCTCCTGGTGGTTCATTCATCTGACCAAAGACGAGGCTGGTTTTGTCGAGGACCCCAGAATCTTTCATCTCGTGATAAAGGTCATTTCCTTCACGGGTTCGCTCACCAACACCGGCAAATACCGAACTTCCAGAGTGAAACTTAGCGATGTTGTTGATCAGCTCCTGGATAAGCACAGTTTTTCCAACACCAGCACCACCAAACAGACCAACTTTTCCACCTTTGGCAATCGGCGCGATCAAGTCGATAACCTTGATACCTGTTTCAAGTACTTCAGTTTTACCTGATTGTTCGGTCAGGGCGGGTGCTGAGGCGTGGATCGGAGCAGTTTTCGCTTTTACTGCTTTCATGCCGTCGATTGGTTGTCCGATGACGTTAAACATGCGACCCTGAGTTTCTTTACCAACTGGAACCGAAATCGGTGCACCAGTCGCAACTACTTTGTCGCCTCGCTTTAAACCATCTGTGCTAGAAAGAGCAATCGCGCGAACACTCGACTCGCTCAGGTGCTGCGCAACTTCGAGCACTAACTTGTCATCACCGCTTCCTACTTCCAAGGCGTCGTAAATTGCTGGCAAACTACCTTTTTCAAACTCGACGTCGACGACCACGCCAACCACCTGGGTCACAGTTCCGTCGACTTTTTTTGTTGCTGTTACCATCATTACTCTCCTTTATTCATCCCGCTTTTGTTCTATTAAACCCTGAAGTACACCTAGTACCCTGCCAAGAACAGGCGCTCTTTGACGCTGTAACTCTGCAGGTGAAATTTCGTTAGCAAGGTCTTCAAAAAAACTTCCGTCTTTATCCCCTATGGGAAATTCGGTCCCATCACGCAGTCCCGCTATCGCTGCCTTACGAACTGTGTGACGAAACAGCTCCTGATCATCGAGTGACAATTCACAAAACTCAGGAGTATCTGACACTACCTCACCGACGATTCTATCAACATATACCGCCTCATCTGAGTACGTGGGCTCAGAGTCCATCTTGCCTTGATATGGTCGATTCACGACATCGCCTCCACACCAGCTGAAATCTCACTCAGTTCTTGAGTAATTGCCGCTTGCCGGACTTTGTTCATCTCAAGTGTCAACGCATCAACGATTTCACTCGCGTTATCACTGGCATTTTTCATAGCGACCCTTCGCATAGCATGCTCACTCGCCCTGGCGTCAAGCACTGCCTGAAATAACTGGGCTTCGACAAGTCGAGTCGTCACATAGTCCAGAACTTCTTCGGTCGAAGGCTCAAACTTTGGGTCACCTACAGCTTGATGCGTCTCGATGTCTTTCGGTCCAGCAGGGAGGAGGTTCATAAGTTCTGCTGTTTGCGTAAAGCTGTTTACAAAACGAGTCGTGATGACTTTGACGTTATCTATTTCACCACTTAAAAACATGTCCACAGCAGTTTTCAAAATCGGACGTACGTCGTCTACCGTGACGTGTTCGGCTAACTGGTACGAACTGTGTGCTTCGACATCCTTCAGTTTCGCGACAAAGTTCGCCGCTTTACGACCGACAGTTATCACCATGGTGTTGATACCGCGCTCGTCATCACTGCGAACCTTTTTTACGAGCAACTTGAGTGCGTTTGCGTTATAGGCGCCAGCTAGTCCGCGGTCACTGGTGAGTACGATAATCATACGATTTTTCGTCTTTCGCTTTTCGTAGAGCGGGCTCAGCCGTACATCGGTCGTTGCGGCGAGCGTTGCCAAGATGTCGAGGGCAACGTCGTTGAACCGTTTTGTTGACAAGGCCTGCTCCTGTGCGCGACGAAGTTTACTGCTCGCAACCAGTTCCATAGCTTTAGTAATCTGCTTGTTTGACGAAACAGATCGTATGCGTGACTTGATCTGGCGCGTACTAGCCACTGACAAATCCCTTCATGACCTTGTCGGCAGTCTTCTTTATCATGTCGAGAGTTTTTTCGTCTGGTTTGTCGCCTTTGTTCAGCTCCCGCATCTCGTCTTTGTGCGAAGACCAAAGTTCAGTGAGTAGCGCCGTCTGGGCCGGCTTCACTTTCGCGAGCGGCACGTGATCGAAGGCACCCGACTCAGCTGCATGGATCGATGCGACTTGCTCCCACACACCCATAGGCTGGTACTGTGGCTGTTTGAGTAGCTCCGTCAGACGAGCGCCGCGCGCCAATGTGGTCTGGGTATCTTTGTCGAGGTCACTACCAAACTGAGCAAAGGCGGCTAGCTCACGGTACTGTGACAGCCCCAGCTTGAGACCACCACTCAGTGACTTCACAGCCTTTGTCTGCGCGTCACCACCAACTCGTGACACAGAAAGTCCCGCCGAGATTGCCGGACGGATACCCTGGAAAAAGAGGTCGGTCTCCATAAAGATCTGGCCATCGGTGATAGAAATAACATTCGTTGGGATATATGCCGAGATGTCACCCGCCTGGGTTTCGATGATCGGGAGCGCAGTAAGTGAACCAGCACCAAGTTCGTCAGAGAGTTTTGCTGAGCGTTCGAGAAGACGAGAGTGCAGGTAGAAGACATCACCTGGGTACGCTTCACGGCCCGGTGGGCGGCGCAAAAGCAGTGACATCTGGCGGTAGGCAGCAGCATGCTTTGTTAGGTCGTCATAGATCATGAGTGCATGCCCGCCATTGTCTCGGAAGTACTCACCCATGGCGGTACCGGCATACGGTGCCAAATAAAGTAGGGAAGCAGGATCACTCGGACCAGCAGCGACGACGATGGTCTGCTCCATGACGCCTTCTTCGGTAAGGCGATCGATGATGCGAGCGACTTTACTAAGTTTTTGCCCAACTGCCACATAAACGTTTACTACACCCGACTTCTGACGCGCCTGGTTCACCATCGTGTCGAGTGCGATGGCAGTTTTTCCAGTCTGTCGGTCACCGATGATGAGCTCTCGCTGGCCGCGGCCAATAGGGAACATGGCGTCGATGGCAAGGATTCCCGTCATAAGTGGTTCATGAACGTGCTTACGACCCATGACACCGACTGCAGGACGTTCAACGAGACCTGTTTTCTTTGTCTTTATAGGCCCCTTACCGTCGAGAGGGCGGCCCAGTGGGTCAACAACACGGCCGAGAAGCGCTTCACCAACTGGTACACTCAGTACATTTCCAGCAAGCGTTACATGTGCACCAGCTTTCACCTCGGCATCGTCACCGAGGAGCACAGCACCAATTTCGTCTTCCATGAGGTTGAGTGCAAACGCTTCGACAACGCCATTTTCGGTCTCTATGCGTACCACTTCGTTAAATCCACAGTCAGTCAGACCGTAGATCCAAGCCACACCGTCACCAACTCGTGTCACCACACCGGTGCTACCGAGTTCACCTGAACTCTTCAGACCGTCGATGCTGCGTTGCAAGTCGCGTGCTAGTTCTTTTACATTTATTTCACTCATATAGTCCTTTCCTAGTCGGTCGATTTTAACTTTCGCAGTCGAGATGCAACCGAAGCGTCAAACCGTTTGCTCGGGGTGGTAACGATGATCCCTCCGAGCAATGCCGGCTCGACGTACTCTTCGAGCGTAACCTGTGTCGCACCTTCTGACTGCTTCACATAGTCAATGACTGCCTTTTTTAACTCATCTGTTAGTGGTCGAGCGGTTTCGACCTTGGCCGTAACTGCGCCGAGCTCGGCGAGATTTCGCGAGATGTCACCGATGATGGCGTCGAGCTGAGACGTCATCTTGTGGGCAACAACATAGGCGGCTAGCTCTCGTAGGAGTGGCGCTTTCGCATCACCCGCAGCCAGCCTCTCGGCCACATAGCGCGTCAAAACTCGTCGAGACGTCTTCACGAACGAGCCTCCTCAAGCGCTTTTTTCACTAGTTCAGCATCTTTTTTCGCATCGAGCTTAGTGTCGATGACTTTCTCGGTTGCACTCGCTACGAGCCCGAGCATCTCTTGTTTCAACTCTAGCTTTGCGCTGGCTACTTCGCTCTCTATACGCGCCTGAGCCTGCTCCAGTAGGTGCTCCGCACGTGACGCAGCCTTCGCACTGGCATCCTCGACAACTTTTGCAGCCTCGTGGCGTGCGCCGGCTACTATGTCGGCGGCTTCATCCTGGGCATCTTTGAGAAGCTTAGCCGTCTTTTCGTTCGTCTTTTCCAGTTGAGCCGCGGCTTCTTTCGCGTTGTCTAAACTTTCCAAAACTGCGTTTCGACGAGCCTCGAGTGTTTCGACGAGTTTGCCATAGACGAACTTGCGTAGCAGCAAAAGTACCAGCACAAACGTGATCAGCTGGAACAGAAAGCCCTGTAGGTTAATGCCAAGTGCACCGAGCCCCCCAGAAGAGGCTTGTTCACTGGCGAATTGTATATACGTCGTCACAGTCGACTCCCTAGGCTGTCGTAAAGACGATCAACAGTACGAACGCTAGCACGGCGTCAACCAGACCGGCCATGATAAAAGCAGTCGAAAGAACTTTTCCCTGTGCCTCTGGGTTACGACCAACTGACTTTACAGCGCTTGCACCGATCAGGCCGACACCGATTGCAGGACCAATGGCGCCAAATGCGATGGTAAGACCTTTGATAAATGCTGGATCCATGAGTGTTACTCCTTTTTACTTAACTTCGTCATCACTTTGCCGCAGATAACTTTACGACGTCGTGAGCAGGTTCTGAGTGGTCTTCATCATCATGCGTGGCGATGCCCAGATAGACCATGCTGAGCATCATAAACAGGTAGGCTTGGATAAGTCCAAAGAAAATCTCCATGAGATATACAGGGAAGGTTGCCGCCCAGCCGAAATTGCCAGCCATTTCGCCAACCACATGGATAAGCACTTCACCGGCGTAAATAACGCCAAATAAACGCATACTCAGTGTGATGATACGAATGAACTCGCCCATGACTTCGATAAGCCCGATAAACAGGTTCATAGGATTCCATGGCTTGTTCGTAAAGTAGTGTTGCAGATGCTTTTTTATGCCCAGCTCACGGATGGCAACAACTTGGATGGTTCCGATTGTCAAAATCGCCATAGCAAGTGTCGCGTTGAGGTCGGCAGTAAAGGCACGCAGCAGTGGGGTTTGACCCTCGTGCGTGGCAACGTTGACTGTTCCAACTCCAGGGACTAGTGCAAGCAGGTTAGAAAACAGGATAAAGGTAAACAACGTCAAAAGTAGTGGCATAAATCGCACCGCCTTCGCACGCGAACCGAGATTTTCTTCTCCCAGGCCTAGGACGAATTCAACCAGACTTTCGACCGCGAAAGCGAACTTAGAACGCGGATTTGTCTGGGTGTAGCGAGCGGCAACGGCAAATACCGTCACTAGCAGGACGCCTATAACCACTCCGTAGAGCATACTGTTCGTTATCTGCAGGCCAAAAACAGACGCAACAGGCTCAGCCGCAAGCGGCACACCGGTCGTTGCAGCGAAGTTAAACACCTGCGACCTCTCGCAGAACGTGTGAGTGTACAGCGTACCCGCGCTGACTACAGTAAAATCCCTTCATTTCTTCTTATGAGTATAGCAGTCGAAGCACTTGAAGTATAGTGGTGCTATGCGCATGCACCATATGCCAGCCCCACACAAAAAATGTGGCACGAAAAATTGCTACCCACGTCGGGTAGATGCTGAGCTCGTCAAGGATGAACAAGAAATCATTCACCCCGACCTAGAACTCAAGATTTATCGATGCATGGATTGCGGAACTTGGCACCTCACTCGAGTCTCAGAGAAACAATGATCGTAAACGTATCATAAATATGCTATACTTTGTATAGTAAAGGAGCGAATCAAATGGCAGAATCATCAACACCCAGCATCACTCTCTATAGCACCAGTTGGTGCGGCTTTTGCAAAATGACCGCCAAATACCTGCATGACAAAGGTATTGAATTTGTTGAAAAAGACATCGAGGCCGACGAAAGCGCACACCAAGAACTCATGTCGAAGATCAACAACGATTTTCGTGGCGTGCCGGTAACTGACATAAACGGTACTATGGTGCTTGGCTTCGACCGCCCAGCTATCGATGCTGCGCTCGAAGGCGGGCTATAGTATACTTAAAGACATGGAACACGAGTGGTAACTACGGTTCCACCTCTGCACGCGACTGTTTTTGCCGCTCGAACTGTTTCGAGCGGTTTTAATAGGTAAAGGAGGTGACATGGCAAACGTAGACCCTCAGATTTTAAATATCTTAAGAGCGCAGCACGACGTAGGCTCTCAGCACATTGAGCACGCCCACAGTGAGACACCAACAGTAGAGACCGAGGCCGATACGCCTCCCGAAGGACTGGTCGATCGTATGATTGTTACTGCGCGAGCTGCTGCGTTTCTGCGCGAAACTCGACTGCGTTTGCGACAGACCGAACACAGTGAGGGGGACGAACTCTCATCATGAACACACCCCCAGAGGGCGAAATAATTCACCTGAGCAATCATGTTCCAGCACCCCGCAGTGCCGAGCATGATGAAACACTCGACTTTGCCGCTATGTCCGCGGAAGAACTTGCGAGCTATGTCATGTCCGAGTTACGTCATCCTTCGACCCATCGTATGAGAGGTGATACACTGGCAGATTTTATACAGAAAAATTTACTTTCGGGCCAAGGTACACAGGGTACGCTAGGTGCATCAGTACGGCGAAGCATACAACGATCAGAGATTTTCACAGACACGGACCTCTACGACCGGAAACTTGAACAAGACGAAGTATTTGCGTTTCTAGCCAGAGCGCTGCAGGCAACCAGAGGAGATATAGAGCGCGCTACAGCACGAAAAGTCGTGATGGACCTGCTCAGTTTTCGAGGAACGCTTACGGCACATACCACGATGGATGATCACGAATGGAAAGAGATGGTTGTGCGGTTATTTGACTGAACCGATGGCAATCACTTCGCCGCCGATATTTTGCTGAAAATAGCTATCGTGTGAAACATACAAAATAGCACCACTATACTTTTCCAGTGCATTTTCAAGTTCCTCGATGCTCGGTAAATCCAAGTGATTAGTCGGCTCATCTAGGATAAGGAGCTGCGGATCATTTGCGAGCATGGCAATCAGCTGAAAACGTGCTTTTTGGCCACCACTCAGTTTTGACAGCGGCACTTTTGCATCACCCTCCGTAAACAAGTAGTCACTCAGAAGACTTCGAATTTTCGTCTCGTTGATAGGAAGTGCGCGATCGAGATACATACGTTCGATAGCTTCCGTCAGCGGAAGGTCAAAGTAACTGCCCGAGACTTCTTGTTCGTATACGCCGACACGAACTTTGCTGTCGAGTTCGAGCTCGCCCGCAAAATACTTCACCGAGTTTTCAGCTTGTTTGCTGGTGACGTTCTGACCCCCTAGAAGAGACTCTTCGCGCCGCACGGCATGGAGCGGTGCGTCAAAAGCTCGTCCGCCTAGAAGTGCTTTGATGATGGTTGTTTTACCAGCACCATTTCGACCACGTAGCTCAACGGCTTCACCCTCACGCAGGTCGATATTTACCCCTGAAAACAGTGGGGAATTATAGCCCAGACTCAGCTCGCGCGCCGTAACAAGCACATGCTTCGAACGGCTTTCGTCACTTTTTATATTCATGCGGATGTTACGTGCTTTGAATTTCTGGTACTGCTCGGCAACTTTGTAGTTCAAGTTTTCTGCCGACTCTTTGTCGATCCAGAAAGTTGGTTTTTCTTTTTGCTGAAGCTCGGCAAGCTCCTGTCTCGAAACCATCTCCAGACGTTTAAACTTCTGGATAGTTGCTAGATTGCGAGCCTTTTCTTTCAGCCGCTGATAATCGAGAACTTTCACCTTCAGGTTTGCGATACGTTTTTCGATCATCTGAAACTCGTTCATTGCCGAACCGGTCGAGACAGCATTTTGCTTCAAATACGCGTCGTAATTACCCTTGAAGCTGACGGCTTCTCCGTCTTTGAGCTCGACGATTCTATCGACACGGGCGAGTACATCACGGTCGTGAGTGATGATCAGCATCGCTTCGCGAGCCGACTTCATCCAGTCGATAAACTGGTTTTTCGCGACATAGTCCATGTGGTTGGTTGGCTCGTCGATGAGTGCCAGATGTGCGTCGCTATGCATGACTTTTACCACTTCGACGAGTCGTTTCTGGCCACCGGACAACGTAGAAAATGCGCGGTGAGCCACCCCCTCGAGCTGAAACGCGTCAAGCTCTCGTTCGATCTGTTCCTCTATCTGGTAGAAGCCCTTGTCGTCAAACCGTTGCAGCGCCTCGGTATACTCCGTGATCATACGCAGATTGTCACCCATCGTTTCGGGATAGGTTTCGATGACACGACTGAGCTCAGCATACTCCGGCAGGCCCGCCAGTACGTATTGCAGCACCGTGATATCCTGCAGGTCATGGTGCTCCTGGGCGGTCGCAACGACAGAGGTGCCACGCTTGTATACAACATCACCCGTAAAGTCTTTGTCGGTTCCAACCAGGATCCCAAACAGAGTAGATTTACCCACACCATTGCGCCCGATCACCCCAATTTTTTCTCCATCATCAACAGAGAACCGGATGTTTTTGTACAAACTTTTCGGCCCGAAACTCTTTTCAACTATGTTGATATCGGCGATCATCGCTCTCTAGTATAACAGGGAAGCCACAAAAAGCTATTGACATATATGCTTTTTTGTGATAATATGGTTTATAGCACGTGGGCAATCCATGTGTTGTACACGAAAATCAAGAATTCTTTCGCCGCGAGGTGAAAGATAGTGGAGGCCCGGGTAAACCGACTACACCCGTTCCGGGCCTCCACGCCGCCACGTTCGCGGCAAGCTGCGCCCGTCCCGCCCGCTGGGGGATGTCTTGGCGCTGTGCCGCCTGCGAGGGCGGGGTCGATCGCCGGACCAGACGCCGGCATGCATTGCCGCCGTCGTCGCGACCGACCCCGCCCGGGACCTTTTCGTACTGTTAGCCAGCTCAGGTTGGCTCATAGGCCTTCGGGCCCCCTTTACTCCCCCTTGCAATCCAGCATTGGGGAGTTCTTTCTTTTTAGACTAGATTTTTTCTGCCATTTGTTTCATCATATTACAAACCTTAGGAGCAAGCGACATGGCAGAAATTTTTCAATTTACCCACAGTCCCCATGAAGCAGGGACGGTTCGAGATGCTATGTCGGCTGTTCCGATCCCCCGGGAACTACAGGAAGCTGTGCTGGAGTTTGATCCTGAGGGAACACGAGGCGGCCCAGAGATCCTGGATGCCTATCAGGCGGCTGTCTACAAAGGCCGGGACGCGCGTGACGCTTTAGCTTCGGCAGTAAAGCGTGCGCACAGCGCCTAAAACATCTTCGTGCTAATCTAGTGTTGTGGCCACGGGGCCATCGTTGACATCATGAGAGAGTGGGGCATGACATCCGCTAGCACCGTAACTCGCGCCGATCTCCCACCGTTCTGGGTCTGGTCGCAACCAGCTCCGGACAACAAAAGTGGAATCGTGCACTTGTACCTGAGAGAACGTCTTACGAGTAGGCCGCTTGGCAAACTTGTTCAGGACCTAGAAAGTCTGACCGGTATCAGCTACGTCGACCAACACCCACAGTTTCTCACTGTCTACTGGCATTCCGATCCTCGCGACAGTATGGTCTCGGGGACAGGAGAGCTCATCGAAGAAGCTGCCAGGGTGCTCAACATCCAATGGCCCTGCAACTACGGGGTGATCTGCTCCGAAGTGGAGCGTGACGCCATGGCGAAAGTCATCGGAGGCGCCATCTGGTCATGAAGTCTGTGGCCACAAAGGGCGGAGCTAGCTAGCTCCGCCCTAAACCATGGAAAAATTCTAGACAGCTTGGTTTTTGATCTCGTCGAGTCGCTCTGCGATCGCACCGGCCAGGTCACTTTCGCCCAAAAGCTCTATGGCTTTCTGGGCCGCGCTTCCTAAAGCCCGTCGCTTACTGGCAGAGTCAACAAACTTGAGCGACGCCACAAACTCAATCAACGCCTTGGCTTGCTCGACTGGCATCTTACCAGTTTCGTCGAGGAGTGCTTCGAGCTCTCGACGACGCTGGCGGACATACATGACGTCTTGCTCAGCTAACGTAAACAGGCTGAATTCGTCCTCGTGCTCCTCGGTGTCGGCGCCATCCTCGACCTCTGACTCTGTTTCAGGCGTTTCACCAAACAGAAGCATCAGCTGTTCATCTTTTTCCTGTTGCTGCTCATCAATTGATTTCTGCCAGGTGCCGGCGCGACCCTGTATGAAAAGTTTCGATGCAGTCGTGTTGAGCTTTCGGTTTTGGATAAACGATATGATCGACAACAGCTCAGTTTTCATGACTTCTTCGAGGTTCAACGACTGTTGCTCGCTAAGGACTCCTAGGTCACCATAGCCGAGATGAATCATCTCGTGCCGTATCCAGGTGTCTATATGTTGACCGAGCTCTAACGCTGCGGTGTAGGGGATCTGTTTGCCGAACACCAGGCGCCGGAGGTCTGCAGGAAGTTGGTGAAATCCAACTGCTTTTTCAAACTCCGCAGCACCAACTTCACCCTTGTGTTGTGCGAGAAAGTCCGTTTTTCCAGACCATCTGCCAGACTCGAGTCCCCATTGGTAGGACTCGATGATTGCCATCGCCGATCGCTCAACGGGTGGTTTATGATACAGATTTTCATCGAGCTGGAGACCGATGATTTCACCAGGGCTCGATATGTCGTGAACTTTGCAGTTTACTTTGTACTGCTTGTGAGGGTTTTCGTATGCCAAATCAAGCACTGCCAGAGTCCGACTATGCCCGGCGATTACTAGATAGTAGTAATCGTCGCGCGCCCGGACATCATAGTCGTCTATACACAGCGTGCTTCCCCAGAGTCGGTTGACAAAATCGATGTACTGCTCCAGATGCTCACGGCTCATGCGAGCGATGTCGATCTCGTTTATAAGCCCTCGTCGCTCTATGGATTGTTTTAACTTTCGACTTTCTGGGTTAGCGCCGCCCCGAACCTGCGAGAGCATGATCAGGTCCTCGACCTCCACCAACTCTTGGGTGTATAGGCCAAGGATCTCAACTTCTTTTGCTTCCCGATGTTCACCGCCAACCAAATCGGGATCAAGCTCCACAGTACTCATTGGTGTTCATTATGCCCGCTGAGACGCTATATATGCAAGTTTTGCTCGACATACCGCTACTCGCTCATGCTTTGGAAGCCGTATGGAGCGTGGTTGAATAGGTACGTAATGAGTGACATGGAGCGAATTGATCGACCCGAAGGACCCTTTGAAGTTGCATCGCGGCTTGGTGCTGAGTTTGGGGTGAACCCACAGTATTTCGACCACGCGGCACACTGGGCACATGTATGGTTACAGATACTCCGCGACAGCGGTGAGCTTTCGCGAGCGAGCGAAAAAGGGCTTCTCCTAACGAAACGAGCCGCCCTGGAAACAAACCCCGAGGTCGCACTCGACGAAAACGGTAAACCCTCCTACCAGACTGAGTACCTAGCCCAGAGAACACTCTACGAGCTAGCAGGGCGCAATGGTGCAAAAGTTAGATCTGCTCTCGAGGGTGATGGTCTCCGTGTCATCCCACACTTCGATCGACGAGACGAAGTTATCGATACACTAATGAACGCTATGGAGCAGCGCACGTACCCGTTCAACTCATCGCGCACCGAACTGCCCCAAGTAGACGGCAACATGCCAGAAACGCTCGAACGAGGCGGGGTCGACGAGGCGCTGTATTGGTTTATCAGCTGCTACTTTATGCGTGGACAGATAGGGTCGGTGACGGCAATCCGCGGGTTGTCAAAACTCTACGACAAGCATCCAGATATGTTCAACCCTCATCTCTCTCGCATGCTCTCTGAAACCGAAATAGAAAAACGCCTCAGAGATCACGGGCTAGGCAGCGGCAGCAAAGTCAACGCGATGATCTGGCAGAAGAACTCTCAACGCTTGATCGACTATTGTGACGCTGACCCGCGTAATCTTTTCGAGGGAACTACCGACTACGAGGTATTGAAGCAACGCATCATGCGGCGGGGCTCAAAGGGCTTTTTGGGTTTTCAGGAAAAGATGACTAGTATGCTGACGTATTGGCTCATGAGCGCAGGACTAGTCGAGTACCATCATCATCCTCTGCCTGTCGACTTACACGTTACTCGCGTCAGCGCCTCGAACGGTGTAGTGACGTTTGAAAACTTGCCTCCAAACGGCAACATCGTTTCACAGCAGACCTTCGACACCCTCCGCAAGATGTATGAAGACTATTCTCACTCACATGGCGTCAGCCAGTTGGCGCTTTGTGATGCACTTTGGGCTTTTGGTACTGCCATGTGTGGCGATGCGGTCGGAAACCATATGAACGAGCCAAACGGTCGCGATAACAGAGACGGTCGTAGAACACTGCTGGTGCAGGAAGCCATAACATTTGACCGTACGCAAACAGCCCGATGGATACGAAGCTGCGGCTCATGCGTCCTTCGCAACACGTGCACCACACTCTACCCAGCTAAACACTGGTACCTCCACGGCAAACTACTGCCATATGAGCGGCTGTCGCCACCCAAAGAAGACGGTGGGCTGTTTCCGCTGCACGATGTAACATATGTATAGGATGAAACACAAAGAAGCAGTCGTACTCGTGTACACGGGCGAAGGCAAAGGCAAAACCAGTGCTAGCTTGGGTCTACTCGTGCGGGCGCTCGGTGCTGGAAAACGAGTCGCCTTTGTCCAGTTCATAAAACTCTGGGACGTCGCCGAGCACCAGTTTATAAGAAGTATTATGCCGCTGTACGAAGAGAGTTTTGACTTTTACAAAGGAGGGCTCGGGTTCTACGAAGCTGGAGAACTCAGTAGTGAAGCTTCAAGCGAAGAACACAAAGCCCAGGCGCTCAAAACGTTTGACTTCGCTCTCAAGTGCGTCAGTTCCGGTGACTACGACGTCGTCATCTGCGACGAAATAAACAATGCCGTGCATGACAAACTACTTCCAGAGCAGTCGCTCAAACAGTTACTCGACGCCCGCACTTCGACAACAAGTCTGTGCATGACGGGCAGGGGATTTCCGAAAAAACTGCTTCCACGAGTCGACATCGCCACCAACATGACAAAACTCAAGCACCACTTCGATGATGGCTTCGTGGCGACACCTGGTATTGACTTTTAGTTGCTTTTTTGGTATAATGTATTTTATGGATGATGCTTATGAAAAGTCATCATCCCCACATTCACATGCTGCCCTAGGGTAGCACCGAGACCAAGGAGTCACATGAACTACTGGCTGTCCCTCCTGTTCGGCATCGCCTACGGGAGCTTCATGCTCGGCCTCAACATGTTCGTCGCTTACGCTTCGACCAGGGAGAGGCTGAAGAAGTTCAGGTACCTCAGGGACATCAACGGTAAGCCCTACCACCTGTGGGGCGAGCGAGTCCCGACCGTCGCCTTGACCTCCCTCACCGCGGTCTGTGCCGCCAGTATGACCCGGGGGTGGGGCGGCACTGTGGGCGAGGCTCTGGCGGCTGGCACCAGCACGCTCATCATCTTCGTCGTCGGCATGTCGCTGCACCGCAGCCGCTACCAGAAGAAGTACCAGGGCAGGATTCACCCCCTGGCCCTGAGCGCCTCCCAGTAGGCACCGTTTGCTTCATTCGTGAAGCAGGGCAGGAACCTCCTTGGTCTCCTGTTCCCAGAATGCTCAAAGTTTTGAGCCTTGTGGGAACAGCAATTTTCTTTTTGCTCATGCTTGCACTCGAGACATTCTCGAGAGACTATAGGGTCCATGAACAAGATATTTAGGGAAGAAGCCTTCTTTAGTCCCACTCCACCACCGAGGATCATCGGTACCGAAATGGAGTATACCGTCGACTACGAGACGCTCTGCAATTATTCGTCTTTGTTATATAACGGGAAAACACTGCACCACGATTTTCTCCCTAACGGGGCTCGACTCTATGTGGACGGTGAGAACCTCGAGTATTGTTCTGCTGAAAGCCTAGGTCCACTCGATGCGGCCGCAGCCGACCACGCTGGCATGCCGATAGTCAAAGATATCTATAGCTCTACGACCTCACGAGAAAAATATGGCAAAGAGCATGTATCTGGTAACCAACGTTTTATACCGCTTAGGCGCTCTGGCGGCTTTTGTGGTGTCTTCGTCGAGGAAGACGGGAGTGTTTCAAGCGGCTATGACTCCATGGGGTATCATGAAAATCTCTTGACTGTTCTATCGCCAGAATTTGAACAGTACCGCGTCTTCGAAAAACTGATGTATAGCTTTCTTACAACACGACATATCTGGGAAGGTGCGGGTATGGTACTAGAGGATGGCACCCTGGAACTGTCACAAAAACTCTTTCATACACACAACAAGGAACTGATGCGCACCCACACCGATCGTGAAAAGCTAGGGCATCTAAAAAAGGCGACGCTTGTAGAAATTCGTACTGCCGACGTCCATATGCTGCCGTTTGCGAGCTTTATGGGGCTAGGCGTGACTTCGCTGGTGCTAAGACTTGTAGAACAAGGAGTTATAGGCCCCCACAACATCAAAAATTGGGCAATCAAGGGATATCCTATCAACGAAGCAACACGCTTGAGCACCATGAGCTATGACGACTTTGACGCCGAGATCACACTAGAAAACGGTGAACAAATCTCTGTTGCCACCTATCAACGACGCCTGGCAGAGCTTGCCGTAGAGCTTACTAAAGAAATCGCCCTCCCCAAAGATGAAGTAAAAGCCGCAAATGAGTGGTTGAAAATCATGCTGAGTATAGAGGCTAGCGGACTCGAAGACCCTTATCTACTCGGCAGGGTTGAGCACGTCACGAAGCATGCCCTGATGGAACACATTGCCCGGCGAAAAGGAAAAGAGCTCGAAGCCATGCAGCGAGTAGCGGTGGACCTGAGTTTCACCACGGTCGATCAAAAGCTTGCAAGAGGCGCATTAAAACTTTTTGGTGACGAAGCTGTAAGGCGTGACAGTGCAGTAATTCTAGAACGTGCCGATCGCTACGTCACTCATGCACCGAAAACCCGTGCCCGTGCACGGGGTGGACTGATCAAAACTCATGGACGCGACGTCAAAGATGCTGGCTGGAATTTTGTAAAGGTTGGCCCTAAGCTCATAAAGCTCAAAGACCCATACGATCCTAATCCTCGAACTGTTTGGTCTCGTAGCGAGCGATAGCGGTCTCGTACAACTTTTCAAGTTTTTTCACTTGACCCGCTTCGGTAAATTGGGCAGCTAGTTCGCGACTACGTTTGCCAAAGGTAGCGCGAAGCTTTTTGTCTGCGAGCAGGTTGTTTACCGCGTCAGCAAAAGCATCGGGGTTGTTCTGAACGATGTAGCCGTTTTCACCGTCGACAACTACTTCGGAAAGCTCTGGGTCGATCATGACGACCGGCAGCCCGGCATGCGTCGCTTCGTGCAGGACCCAGGCTTGGGTATCGGTCAGTGACGGAAAGGTAAAGATGGTACTACTTTCAAACACTGCGCCCAGCGTTTCGCGAGGCAACGCACCGGTAAACGTGATCCTGTTGGCGGCTGGCGACGCTGCTGCGAGCTTTTCGAGCGTTTCACGAAATTCAAAATCACCCACGAACAGCAGACGAGCATGCGGGTGTTTTTTGATGACTTTTTCGATCACTGGGATGAGGAGTGTTAGGTTCTTTTCTGAGCCGAGACGGCCGACAAATGTTAACAGCTGGTCCGACTTATCTATACCGAAGCGTTGACGAAATGCTTCGCGCTGCAACTCTGTCGAAGCCGGGATCGGCGTCACGCCGTCGGGTTTGAGCGAGACTTCATAGCGATAGTTGTCGGTATGTTGCCAGCTCTCTAGTTGCTTTTTTGACTTTCGGCTCAACGCAACGACTGCGTCACATTTGCTATACACCAGAGTGATCATCCGTTCAACGATCTCGATATTCCACTCCACGCGACCGCGGCGTGGTTTGTAAATCTTCATGATTTCGCGTAGGTCTTTGCCGTCGACTTTCACTACAAAAGGTAGTAGAGCAATCAGCGCGAGAAGCCCAGGCAAAAGCAGGCCGTCACGGTAGTGTTCGACGTACTCGCGCAGGTCCGTGCAGTGCTGCGCAACCAGTGGTGTTTTAGTTTTAAACGCAGTATATACGCCCATAAGTCCCACTTGCCCAGGCGTAAAGAAGTGGATGACGTCGAGTTCTAGGTCGCGGATCTGGCGCATAACACGGGGAGGGAAAAACAAACTGGTGTCATAATCGTCGTAGAATGCACCCTTGAAACTAGGAAACCGCACGACATGCTCGTCTTCGTCGAACTCCATGGCCGTTTTGCTCGGACGCATCGAGCGGGCAG
The DNA here is from genome assembly GCA_964383465.1 of uncultured Candidatus Saccharibacteria bacterium. GTDB lineage: Bacteria > Patescibacteriota > Saccharimonadia > Saccharimonadales > Saccharimonadaceae > CAYLGT01. Next base: position 64,130 of record CAYLGT010000001.1, read on the forward strand.
GGCAGAACACATAGACTTCGTGACCCAATGCTTCGAGGTGTCTTTTTGTTGAATCGACGACATACACGATGCCATTGATCGACGGCCGATAGGTGTCGGTAAATAATCCGATTTTCATTGCTTACTGCCAGTATAGCAAAACAGGGGTATTTCCGGTATAGTGAGTGAGACAAACCGCTTATGGATACACTCAAAAAAACACTCGCACGTTTTCGACCTCGTCGCTGGTGGCACTGGACACTTCTGGTCGTTGGGGTGCTCCTGGCGCTCATGTACAGTGCACCGTGGTGGAACCCGATAGTGTTTCCACCGGTGAAAGACCCGATCCTTGGCGTAAGCTTTTCTGAAAAACGCTCCAAAGAACTCGGTCTCGACTGGAAGGCCAACTTTACGGCACTGCTCGATGACATGCATATCCCGTCGTTTCGCCTCATGAGCTACTGGGATATCCATGAACCGGTACGTGGACAGTATGATTTTTCGACACTCGACTGGCAGATAGAAGAGGCGGGTAAGCGCGGCGCGACTGTCAGTCTTGCCATCGGCCTGCGACAGCCTAGGTGGCCTGAGTGTCACCAACCAGACTGGGCGAGCAAGCTGTCTGGTGGCGCATGGAAACAAGCCATGTATCGCTACATAGAAACCGTCGTGAAGCGCTATGAAAACAACCCCACCGTCATAAACTGGCAACTCGAAAACGAGGGTGCAAATGACTGGTTTGGTGAGTGCGACAAAGCAGACCGTCAGCGACTCCACGAAGAGTATGCTCTCGTTGACAAACTTTCCAACAAACCGATCTGGATGAGCCTGAGCGACCAGCATGGTTTGCCGTTTTTCACCCCCGTCCCAGATAAGTACGGTTATTCGGTATACCGCGTCGTTTGGAGCGAAAAAACAGGACCCTACAAAGGCTATCTGACTTACCCAACTCCTATCTGGTATCACCGAGCGCGTGCAGCTATCATAAAGGCCTACACAGGGCGTGACATCTACATCCACGAGCTGCAACTCGAACCCTGGGGGCCAGTCGACACGAAAGAGATGACTACAGCCGAACAAGACATATCTATGAGCACGTGGCAAATTCGAAACAACGTGCTGTTTGCCAGAGAAATTGGTGCCCGAGAGATCTATACTTGGGGTGGGGAATGGTGGTACTGGCGCAAAGTTCACGGCGACCCGACCATTTGGGATACTGTGAAGGACACGTTCGAAAAAGCTCTTGAATAATTGTTTTTGTCTATAAATTGTGATATAATCATATAATCCGTACTTTTCATAAGGAGGTGAGGGCTGATGCCCCACGGAACTGGTTACGCGCTGGTGTTCTCGAGTGGCCCGTGGCTGCGAGTGAACATCCAGGACGGCACCCACATCGTCCAACGCGATGACTGGCGGCTGCATCCTGAACTCAGGTTGCGGGCCGACGGCCTGATCGAGTGGCTGGAGCGCGAGTACCCGAGCATGGAGGTCGACGGAACCCTCCTTCGTGTAGTCGTCGTCGAGACTCCCGTGACCATCGCCACCGAGTTGGTCAGGCTGCGCGTCATCTACGGTGACTTCGAAGCTCCGGCTGGAGACATCTACCTGTCCGGCCTGAGTGGCCTGGACTACCAAGTTCGGGTCTAGCCCGTCCCATACGAGTGGATCGTCCACTCCTACTGGGGCGGGCGATTTGCTTTTTAGATACTTTTATACAGCTCGAGCAGGCGCTCAACACCCTTTGTTGCACCGAATTTTTTAGCGATGTTCTCCGAACGTTTGACGGCGTGTTTATAGTAGGTGGGATCGTTTCGCAGTCGTTGAAGCGTCGTCGCAAAGGTTTCGTCTGTTTCCATGAGTGCACAATCACCAAATGTTTCTTTATAGTCAGGAATGTCGCGCAGCATGACTGGTAGCCCCGCTGCAGCTGCCTCGACAACAACCAGTCCAAACGTCTCCTGCGACGAAGGCAGCCAAAAAACATCGGCTGCTCCGTAGTATTTTCGAACTGCTTCAAGTTCCACGACACCTGTCATATGAACATTTTTCGGCGCATCGGCGAACATCTGTTTCATAGCGGCATTTTCGGCAGCAAGTTTACCAAACGGCATGCCTCCCACCCAGATAAATTCCATATCTGGACAGGCCCGAGCAACGGCCACGAAACTATCTACTCGCTTTCGCGGCTGCACTTGCCCATTACCGACCACGACCCACGCGTGCTCTTCTAGACCAAGCTTTTGACGCATGGTTTTGCGCTCTTGCTCAGTACAGACGTATTTGTCTGTGTCGACCATGTTGTAGAGCACCTGTACGGGACGTTTAACCCCCATTGCCTCTAGCTCGCGTTTGGTTGCGTCTGAAACGGCCAGTACCACGTGCGCTCGGTTATAGAACCAGCGCAAATAGACTCGCGCAAGTGGGAGCCAAAACCGAGCCCCGACAAGACTTCCGACGAGTGAGTCCGGCACTATATGAGCCGAAACAACTTTTTTGCCAGGGTTAAACAACAAAAATAACAGCGAGTAGAGTCCAACAGTGTGAATGTGCGTGACATCGGCTCCGCCAAACGAATTGACACGAATTTCAACTCCTGGACGCTTTTTTAGGGCGTTGACTGTCTCGACAAAGGCAGTGTGCACTCCGTGACCCTGGACGGTAAAGGCACTTTCCGAGACCTGCGTAACACGCATCTACATGCGCCTCCATTGGCGGTAAAAGTACCAGGCGCTGCGAGTGTTGCCAGCTAGACGATTGAACTTCGTCGGAACGACGGCAGGCACAGCAGTGTGGGCATGCGCAGGGTCGAGTCGCTCGACGTTGTCGATCCGTGCCAATACCGACTCTTCGAGCTGGCTCTGCCAGTCGTTTGGTTCCGGCCAAGCACGTTTGTCGTTTTCGGCACGCTGGGCGAGCACCATAGCGGGTATAACCGTAAAAGCGATGTTTTTCTCTGGAAGCATCTGAGCATGCACAGTGCGAGTTGCTTTTTTGCCGGGTACCGCACGCAGCATCGAGCCGTCGTGGTCGAGTACGAAATACTCTTCGAAGTCACCGTTTGCGTTGAGACCATTTATGAGACGGTTTTCCAGCTGAGCAGCCAAGCGATGCAAATTATGGCGCCGCAGACCTTCAATGACCATGAACGTAAACATCGGCCAAACACTCAGGCGTCCATGATACTCAACAACTCCGGGTAGTGGTTGCGGCGAGCCCAGTGCTCGGCTTCGCAAGCCAACTGGCGTCAAGAAGTCGTCTGAGAAGAGTTTTTCGACAATCGCCGAAATCGTCTCGGCCTGGTGTTCTTTTGGCAATTCATGCCATAGGCTGGTGTTCAGCGTCCAACCGGCAGTGACAGTTGGTAGGTCGACCAGTCCTTTCTCGTCGATAGCGCTGCCAAAGAAGTTAGTTTCTTTGTCCCAGAAATCAATCAGGAGTGCCTCGCGCATGGTATGCGCCACCTCTTGCCAATTGTGTCGCTCTGAGTGTTCTTCGAGCAGCCGAGCAACATCTTCCAGTGCATCGACGGCGAAGGCTTGGGCCTCAGTGTAGGCGATGCCATTTTTGAAGTTGGCAAGACTCCCGTCGGTACGCGGAAAGGCAGTCGAGCTATCCTGGAACGTCTGGTAGGGCAGCGACCAGCCGTTTGGCCTATATGACACCAGATGCCCACGCTCGTTTACCTGTGAAGTTATCCAGTTTGCGGCCCTGACCAGCGTTTCTTCTACGGTAACCTGCTCGCCAGAGCGCAGACGAACGTTTTGTGTGAGCAACGACATGTCGACGTGGTGGACGTATTTGTTGACGAGACGGATGAAAAGAGACGTCGTGTCGAGTGCATAGTATGTTTGCAGTAGCTTGTCAGAACCACCCCAGCGGTGCAGAAAGAAACTAAGTGCCCAGCGCTCAAAACCAGATCCTTCCCACTGAGTCATATCTCGGTATTCATGGTGGATGCGCCCGAGTGCTTCCTGAGTGATGTCGTCTGTTTTTGTCCCCTGAAGTGAAGCAAGCGCGATAATCGTCTCACGAGCGACGCTGTGATCGAAATCGACCACGAACTTTGCCGCCATAGCCGAGTCACGACCAAAAAAAGTATGGTTATAGAACGCGCCATTGCTCGTATATATACCCATGCCATTTTTCGTCTTGAGACTTTTGTACGCCGCAACAACACCAGGGATAATCGCGTCCAGCTCCTCGTCGTGCTTTGCCTCAAACATATCTGCTACCAGCGTAGCATAAACACCTTGAAAAGCAGACTCGGCAGTAAAGTGTTCCACCTCTGGTATAGTGGAAATATGAAGAAAAACGCGCCCAAAGCGCCGAGTATCGTCAACCGCCGGGCGCGGTTCGACTACGAACTGGGTGACGACATAGTTGCCGGACTCGTCCTGACAGGACGGGAAGTTCGTGCTGCTCGAGACGGCCATGTCCAGCTAAAGGGTGCCTATGTACAGGTAAAAGACGCTGAACTGTGGCTTCAAAATGCCAGCTTCAGCCTGAAAATCAACGAAAAGGGTGTTTCTGGAAGCCGAAGTATCGACACGTCGCCGCGCAAACTGCTAGCGAGTCGTCGGCAGATAGACGCGCTTTTGGACGCAAAAAAACAGGGGTTAACCATAGTACCAACTAAACTTCTGACAACCGGGCGATTCATAAAACTGGTTATAGCTACCGGTAAGGGTAAAAAACACTATGACAAACGAAGTGCGCTGAAACAGCGCGACGAAACACGCGACATCCATAGAGCCATAAAGTCTCAGCGCTAGCTCCCCAAAATGATCTATGCCGTCCGCCCATCCCTATACGAGGGATGGGCGGACGGCATGTTGTTAGTTCGCGGTGACATACCAAGAGGTAGAGTCAACCGCACGTGCCGGCGGCGCGTTCGGTGAACGCGGTGGCGTGACGTCCCGCACGGCGCCGGACGACAAGATGTTGTAGACATACTCGTCACTGCGAACCGTCGCAGCAGTCACAACACCCTTCTTCGCTGCCGGATCACCGTAGATGACAACTTCCGCACCGGCAGCGATGTCGAGAACCTTCCCGTTGCGTCCGACGACGGACACGGGCTCGTACAAACGCACGGTGGCGTTGAGCGACTTGTAGGCCTCGACGCGGGTCTCCTTGGGCTTGTTGTCGGCCCACTGGCGAGACAGCCACTCCATGATGTTTAACTGTACAGTTCCAGACAAGAGTTCCAACCTCTCTGATGTCCATCTCGGTCCGATCTACCATACAACCTTCACGATCGATGGTCAATAACGCTATACTATTTACATGAAACTATACAGCTGGAACGTCAACGGCATCCGGGCCGTTTTAAACAAAGGGGAATTTCAAAAATTCATCGCTGGTCATGATCCGGACATCCTCTGTCTGCAAGAAACCAAAGCCAACCGTGACCAGGTTGAGCTCGACCTGCCGCAGTATCACGAATTTTTTAACAGTGCGAGCCGCAAGGGCTACGCCGGTACCGCCATCTTCACAAAGACCGAACCAGTCAACGTCGCCTACAACATACCTGACGATATCGCTGGCAAATACGAACTCGCTGACAGCTACGGCAACGGCAATGACGAGGGGCGAGTCACCGCACTTGAGTTCGAAAACTTCTACGTTGTCACCGTTTATACTCCCAACAGCAAGCGAGACCTCTCGCGGCTCGACTATCGCGAAACTCACTGGGATAACGCATTTCGCGAATACCTGATGCAGTTAGAAAAAAAGAAGCCCGTACTCGTCTGTGGGGACTTCAACGCTGCCCACCAAGAGATCGACCTGGCTCGGCCAAAAGACAACGTGAACAACGCTGGATTTACTGCCCAAGAACGAGCAGGATTTGACCGACTTATCCAGGCAGGCTATTGCGACACATTCCGCCTGTTCTACCCAGACATGAAAGACGCCTACACCTGGTGGACTGCCTGGGGTGGAGCTAGGGCGCGCAACGTTGGTTGGCGCATCGATTATTGGCTAGCGAGCAAAGGCATCGCCGAGCATGTCTCTGGAGCACAAATCCACGCCGACGTGATGGGTTCAGACCACTGTCCGGTAAGTGTCGAGGTTGACGTCTGAGTCTATGGGCATCCTGGAAGCTGAATCACCCGAACGTGCTACTCATAGCGCCGCTCTAGAGCTAGCCGGTCCTTTGGGGCAACGCGCGCTTACGATTGACTCGATCCGCGTCTCTACACTTGCAGCCGAGCTACGTGCTCTGGCGGCTATAGATGTCGACGAGCTGAGCCCTGATCAACATGCGGTATACGTTCGAAGGCTTACGCTCACTCGACAAGCCTATCAACTGGCACACATCGAGGAGACCTGTGCTCTACAGGATGAGAAATAGCCATGGAGGCTTACTGGCACAAACAAAACCCACTCGCTCCTCTGTTTCCTGACATAGAGTGGGCAAAGCCAGAACAGCGCTCAAAAGCCGGAAAGCTCGCCGTCATCGGGGGCAACAAACTCGGGTTTGTTGCCGTCGCTGAAAGCTATACAACAGCACTTGACATGGGCGCCGGCCAAGTAAGAGCGGTACTCCCAGACGCACTTAAAAGTGCCGTTCCTGTCACAGTCACTGACGTCGTTTTTCTTCCCACAAACCCTTCAGGAGGCTTTAGCAAAGAAGGAAGTCCGGAACTGGAAGCTGTGAGTCATTGGGCAGATGTGCGACTCTTGGTCGGTGATACGGGCAAAAACAGTGAAACAGCAGTGCTGTTCGAAGATCTTTTAAAACTACCAGGGCATTTAGTGATAACCAGGGACGCCGCCGACCTCCTGAGACCTGCCGCCCAAAACCTCGTCGACCGCGAACAAACTACACTTGTTTTGTCATTCGCACAGCTACAAAAGTATTTTCAAGCCGTGTACTACCCGAAAATCCTTAGTTTTTCCATGCAGCTCACGCAACTCGTCGAAGCACTTCACAAATTTACCATCACCTATCCATGCACCCTCGTCACGTTTCATAACAACCAGCTGGTTGTTGCTCATAGCGGTGAAGTCAGTACCACTCCATGGGATGAGCCGATGCTCATATGGCGCGGAACCGTGGCGGCGAGAGCAGCTTCGTATCTGTTATGGAGCCCGTCGAAACCGTTCGACGCTATTACCGCTAGTTTGATTTTCTAATTCGTTCCTTCACAGAGGTGAGGGTATTGCTTTTTTTATTTTTTTGTGCTATAATAAATCTATGGATTTCGTGGACTTGTTCATGATGTCCCGAAACTTAAGTTAGAAGAGACCAAACAGGAAGGAGATTCGCGTGAAAGCGACTCTCATGTGGCAAGGCGCAGCGCTTGTCGCTGCCGCAACCGTGCTGGCATCTTGCTCGACGTCGACGGAGCTGACCCGCAGCGACATGCCGCTCACCGGCATGAAGCACGTGGCGACCTACCAGCTGGTCGGCACCCCCGATGGCGCCAGCGAGATCAACCAGATCACCATGGGTGGTATGGGTGAAGAATCGCCCATGACCGAGATCCGGACCACCTTCACCAAGACCAACGACACGCTGCGTCAGCAGATCAGTGAGGTCTTCGTGGACGGGCGGCCGATCAACGCCCTCGCCATGGGGCAGCAGAAGCGCAACTTCGGGCTGACCAGCTGGCTCAAGACCAGCGTGTCGAGCTACGACCTACGGGACTCGGCCGGTGGCCGAACCTGTGGCTTCAAGATCCGCATGGACTTCTCGCCCAACGGCGAGCAGCTCATCCGTGACAAGAACCACGCCAAGGGCTGGGACGCACTGTGGTACTACACCGACAAGTGCGACCCGGCTGAGCCCGACAAGCTCAACTTCGCCGATGCCAAGTTCCATGCCCTGGTTCTGAACGAGCAGTACGTCTTTCGGCTGACGAGCGACCCGCTCGCTTTCAACCGTGGACGATCGGTCACGATCGTGGGAGGAGCTCCTTCGCGGCTGCCTGCCGGATGGTGGATGCACAACACCACGTCCGGACTTGAGCCTGGGGTACTCCAGGTCGCCGACATGGTGCGAGCCATGGCTGACGACCTGAACTCGAGCCCTGAGAAGTGGCGTGAGTTCAGCCCTGACGGCAAGTTCAGCGACAGCACGGTCATGTACGCGGCTGGCGACGCTGACGTGTTCTGGTCTGCCAGCAAGCAGATCCTGAACCGTCAGGTCGACTACCACGTCTTCGTGCGGACCGTTGCCGAGGCAGCCCCTCACCATCTGATCGTCCACCCGGTGTACAACTTCGAGTGGAACGACTGGAAGCAGAACCTCAAGGCCTACACGGACCTTGCCACCGTTGACCTGAACGATCAGGTTGACGAGGACACCGGTGAGCTCGACGATCCCAACGACGAAGTCGTCAAGGAGATCGAGAAGCAGGGCTGGATGAACACCTCCAATCCCTCGCTCGAGCAGATCCAGATCCTCGACGGCGACCACGACAACCGTCTGCTCTACGCTATGACGGTTCGTGGCTATGTCGGTGCCAAGAACAGCATGATCATGTTCGGACGTCCCCCGGGAAGTCTCGAAGACATGCTCGACAAGTACGGCAACAACACGCCGTACGAGGAGCTGCAGAAGCAGGGCATGGGCTGTCCGATCAAGTATGACAAGGACGGCAAGAAGCTCGATGCCAGTCAGCAGATCAGTGACAAGGACTGCGCCCAGCTGCTCCGCGAGGGGCCGATGTGGCAGTACCTCACCGAGAACCCTGACGACTTCGGCTTCGACCTCGTCGCCCAGATGAACATCAAGAACGACGGCGAGTGGGGCACTCAGTGCTCTGGCTCCGGCGACTCGACGTCCTGCTGGCTGTATCCCATCAGCAACAAGATGAACGCCAGCTACATGTTCTCGACCGCGCGTACCGAGAAGGCCTGGACCGTCATGCAGCTCCTTGGTGAAGTCGGAGTCCGTACTCTCGGACTCAGCTACACCTCGGGACCGTACGACGGTACCGGTCTGCTGTTCGCCATGGGTCAGCCGATCATCCGTCACCAGTACCTGGAAGGCATCACCGACGAGGAGATGCCGTTCGCTCTGGACGCGCGGGCGTTGCAGCTGCCCAACACCATGCAGGCGGCTCTCGGCTACCTGGGTCTCAACTAACATCCGCCGTGGCGGTGCCTGAACGTACACTCTACGTTCCAGGCACCGCCACTTTTCATTTGCATTTTTTATCCTGGAAAGCTACCATAAGCACAAATGGGAGTGAAACAAACATGAGCAAAGCCCAGGCTGAGCAAATGACTCGCTACCTTAAGTTGCCCAAAGCTCTCGTCGGCCCATCAAAGGCCGACGCTTTATTTTCTATACATGAACAACTACGCCAGCGGAGTACTTCGTGGACATACCAGTTTATGGCCGGTTCCGCCGCGGCCGAGTCTGCTCTCACCGGCAGCCATCTGTCCGTCGAAGAGAGGCTAGCAAGGCTGGAAGCAGCGGATATGTGTTGGAGGGAAGCACAGAGTATTTTCGTCTACCGCCATGATTCACCAGAAGCTCACGACGCGAGGCTGTATATGGTACCAGACAAAATCGAAGTTCACAGAGCGTTTGTTCCTCTGTTTACAGATATAACAAGCGGTCACGTACAGCCGAGTACCCTCGACATCCTGCACGAAAGAGTGCTCGATATAGGTGTCAAAAATCTCGAGCTATATCTAAAGAGTGGAGCTTCTGGTGATAGAGCAACTATGTTGTGGAGAGAGGGTTTTGGCCATGAAGTATCGACTATCCTCACTGTAACTCGTCTAAAAAAACCGACACTTCTCGCTATTCCAGCATTTGCTCGTTGTGATAACGGAGTACATCATAGTGCCGACACCCATGACGTTCGTCTCCTCCAGCAATCACATGGAGTCATACGCAGCTCCACACCGTTCGAAGTAAAAACATCCGAGTCTCCAAAACATAGTCGCTACCGTAGTCCAATAGTGCGCGGCACTATCGAGCTCCAAGTGCCTTCGTGTGATGATTCACTTGCAATCGTCGCCTATATGGACGAAGAAAGACGAGGCACTCTGAGCCCAGAGCGCGCAAAAGAACTCGACGAGATATCTATCGGCATCTTAAAACTTGCTGCCGACTACAAAGAGCGAACGTTTGGTAAGTCAGCTCTTGCACATGCTTCGTAGAAATTTACTTGTGGTGGGCCAGGGGGGACTTGACTCACATGCTGCGAGCCCAGGATTTCACGCCCGAGCGTTAATTATCTTTTTGGTGCCGCGAGAGAGAATCGAACTCTCACTCCATTGCTGGAACGGGATTTTGAGTCCCGCGCGTCTACCAATTCCGCCATCGCGGCATCAAAAAGATAATTAAAGTTCTGTGACGCAGAACTGTCTACCAATTCCGCCACCAGCCCATCAAAAATAAATTTTTAACATGTCCGTAGATTACAGAGAGTTTCTTTGGTCTAGAACGTTTCAATTGTACAATAGAAACACCTATGCAGCCACAAAATAACGACAACCAGCGGTCACAGGTTACTGTACCCTCTCGACCGCAGACAGTCCTCTCCAGTGATCGCGATGCTGCAGCACAGCTTATGCGTAAACAAATTGACACGATCTACGACGACGCACCCCAGCAAACCTCTGCGAGCCCCTACGAGCAAACCCACTCAGAGACTGCCGACTTGTCGGCTGCATCCGCCGCACCTGCCACCGACTGGAACCAGTACCATAGCGCCTGGCAGTCGTACTACCAGCAGTACTATGAGCGCTACTACCTCGCGCAACTAAATCGTCGCTCTAAAGAGGTGAGTTCTGCGCCAGCTGCAAATACTGCTGAGCCCTCCGTGGCACCAGCGGAGCCCGAAACGATCACAAAAGATCAGGCAGTCGACGAGCTTCGGGAAAAATTGATAGGCGAAGTGAAGACTCGAAGCGAAAAAGTGCGGCGTTCTCGACACTTTATGCCGCTCGTTGCGGCGATCACTGTCGCCCTCATCTTTGGCCTACTCCAGTACAACCGACTTATCATCGCCCAGGTAAAAGCATATGTCAGCCCAGGGGCAATCGACCCCCAAAACATCGTGCTCGACCCGACCACCGACACCAAAGTAGGTCCTGCGCCAAAAGTGGTTATCCCAAAAATTAACGTTGACGCGCCAGTTGTATATGACGTGCCATCACTCGATGAGTCAGTCGTGCAAAGCAAGCTAAAAAGCGGTGTCGTTCATTATCCAATCCCCGGTGCCGACGGCTTTCCAGGTCAAAAAGGTAACACCGTGCTGCTCGGCCACTCAAGTAACGACGTATTTGATGATGGTGCCTACAAATTTGTCTTCGTCCAACTAGACAAGCTGCAAAAAGGCGACACCTTTTACCTCCACTATAACGGCACGAGATATACCTACTCAGTGACAGAAAAGAAGATCATCAGCCCAACACAGGTGAGTGAACTCGTACTGGGCAGCGACACGCCAACCGCCACACTTGTGACCTGTACCCCTCCCGGAACCGCTCTCAAGCGACTGGTTGTTATCGGTGAACAGATTAGTCCTGACCCAGACAAAGCAACTGCCTCTAGTGCATCGTCAAGCGAACAGACACAGCCGGCAACCATAACCGGTAACTCACCGACACTCCTTGAACGCCTATTTGGTATTCACTAGTCACCAACAGTCATCAGGCTTTGCTGCATAACTACACCGCCAGCCTGACTTTTTGTGAGCGAGTACAAAAACTTTCCGTCATCACTAAGTGTCATGTAGCTACCAGGTAGCACCGAAGAGATCACGTGCTGGTTACCGCCATCAAACTCAGTTAGACGTATGTCATTATTTGCCGTAGAGACCATGTAGAAATCGTCGAGCCACTGAAGGGGTTTCGTAGGATCACCCGCAGTTCCCGGTACATTGACACTATATGTTTCATGAGTCTCGTAGTCATGAGTTGTAAACTGTGAACCATTTCCAGTCACTACAAAGCGACCACTGTTTGCGAAACGGACCCAGCTGTTTGTTTGTGGCGTCGTGATGCTGGCGAGGCGTTTGCTCTCAGACTTTATCTGAGGGTTGAAGTAGGTATCTATTTTGGTACCGCGCATCACGGCAACATAGGTGTCACTAAAGTATGAGCTTACGTCGATCATAACGGGCTGATCGGCTGGGTAGGTGGCTACTCGCGTCAGTTTGTCGTTATAAAGTAGCCCAACGATAGTACTGAGTCCCTCGTTACGGGTATAGGCGATTGTGTCCTCTTTATAGAGTTCAAAGGCCGTCACGCCTTTTTGTATGGGCTGCGAGATAGTGCCGGCTCCGCTGTCCAGGCGACGAAGTGTGCCATCTTGCAGTGCGTAGTAGGCGTTGCCGCTTGTTCCTGAAAAATGAATGTCTTGTACGGTAACGCCCAGCTTGCCGGTCACATTGACCGTAGCGGTAGGATTTGTTCGATCAACACGCAAAAACTCCGTCACAGTTCCTGTGGTGTGTTTAACCAACACATATCGTGCGCCGAAGTCCCATTCGACCAGGCTGAAAGCGTGCGGCTGACCCTCAACGGTAGTGTAGCTATTGCTCGGCAGCACGAGCGATGTGAAAACCGGAGTCTTTTCACGCAAATCGACGAGGGTGAATTCTGGCTTTTCCGCCACTGTTTGTACGATAAACCATTTTTTATCTGGCGAGGGCAAAGCACCGGTCACACTCGGGAACTCTTTGAGCGAGTTAGTGACGATTTTAGAAGGCACCAAACGTGCGTAGTTGAGCCAACGAAGCTCGCCGGCTTGAACAGTGAACGTCTTTTGCCATGTCTGATAATCTTTCAGGCTCATAGTAACGCTGTGCGTACCAACGGCCACACTTCGCTTACCCGGAGTAGTAAATGACAGCTTTTCACCGTCAAAGTTGATGGTTGCTTTTTCTGGGAAGCTTCTCAACTGAACGAGCGCACCAAGTTCAACGTCACCTTTTTCGACATCGAAGCGGTACCCCAGTACCAGTGCGATACATACAAACGAAATCGCAGCCACAGCAAGCGTCATTGCTAGATAGGTAGCAAAAAGGCGTGTTTTACGAGTCCGAGCTGATTTTCCGTGTTGTTGCATAGGGGTATTTATTTCACCATAACAGGTGAGTGTATCTGCAGTACCAAGTATAGCAAAGACCTCGAAAACTCTTGCATATTTCACCCTCTCTACGTACCATAGTGGTAACGGTTCACCACTAATCCACCTGACTGGGGCAGGACAAGAAACAATAATGTCATCAAACACCACTATCGTTATTAACGGCAAGGTATACGACGCACTAACGGGGCTGCCTGTGGCTGCGCCGGTCAAACCTGCTTCTGCTCCCTCAACCGCCAAAGCTACCCCAAAACCAGCTGCACCTGTCGCTGCCGCTTCACATAAAGCTTCACACGCCAAAAGTATCCATTCACGTACACAAAAAAGCGTGACGCTTCGCCGTGACATCTTGAAAAAGCCTGTATCTGCGCCTCACGTTGGCGAAGCTCGTCGTAAACCAGTAGCAGGTCATGTTGCCAAAAGTCCACAGATTCACAAATTCGCCCCTCATCCCCAGCCACTCAAGTCATTCGATGTCAGTGCTCCTAAAAAGTCAGTAACGCCAAAAGTTGCGAGTATTGTCGAGACCAAACACGCCCTCGTTACAAAAAAAGCTACTCCAGCTGCCCACCGTCTCAGCTCGTCACACTTAAAAAATCAGCTCCTCGCCGAGGCTCATGCAGCACCTGTAGCGGCACCGCAGCGCGCTTCAGAAAAACCCAAAAAACGCCTACTCGCCAAAACCCCACGCCGGGTCTCTCTCGCAGCCGCGTCACTCGCCGTGATGGTACTCGGTGGTTATTTCACGTATCTCAACATGCCAAGTCTTTCTGTAAGGGTGGCGGCTTCACAGGCCGATGTTGCGGCAACTTTTCCCGACTATCACCCTGACGGTTATCGTTTTAGCGGTCCCGTCGCTTACACCCCAGGGCAAGTTGCTATAAAGTTTCAGTCAAACGGAAGCGATCTCGCCTATACCGTAACCCAGCAAAAAAGCACCTGGGACTCGACGGCCGTCTATGACAACCTCGTCTCTCGCGTCGCAGACAGCAGTTATGTCACCAACTCCCAACAGGGACTGACTATCTACACGTTTAAGAACAAAGCTGCTTGGGTAAATCGCGGCATCCTCTATACTATCGACGGCAATGCTCCACTCTCTAACGAGCAGTTGCTTCGCATCGCCGGCAGCATGTAGCCTCAACTTGTTTCTTACATAACTTTCTTATATATTTGTCCATAGTCGTTCCTACCAGGAAGGGGTGCTCATGCCCGAGCGATGCACTGTGTTTTTGTTTGGCGGCAAACGCCTGGCGTTAAAGAAGCTTCGGATCCAGGACGATGAAATTATCTGGGTGGTTCCAGACGAAAGCCTGACTCGTGAGATGCGAGCAATGGTCGAGTCACACCGCTGGGACGGGCTCGTGGTACGTCACACTGAGTTGGCTGAACTCGTCCAGCTCAAGATCCGGCCAATCACCAACTACTACGTCAGCGAAACCATGTATTTTCGGACTGACGAAAAAGTCCATGAGTGGGCATACGGTAGTAGCCACGGTAGCAGTAGGTCGATCCCCATGACACTCATTGACGAGAGCGTCACCCCTCAGCCAGACATGGTTGAGATCATCCATCGGTTTCGGCCGCTCGACTAACCCCGCATACTCAGTCGAGCCCCGCTCCTGAAGGTGCGGGGTTTCGACTTTTTATGACCTCTGTTACACTAAGTGCATATGACAGTTCGCACTCGTTTCGCTCCTAGCCCAACTGGCTTTCTCCATGTCGGCGGTATTCGCACGGCACTTTTTGCCTACCTTGTCGCCAAGCAGGCAAACGGCACCTTTGTGCTTCGATTTGAGGATACCGACAAGAAGCGTGAAGTACCCGGCAGCGCCGAGCACCTGATTGCCAGCCTCAAAGGACTCGGTATATCGTACGACGAAGGTCCGGACATCGGCGGTGAATTTGGCCCCTATGTTCAGTCTGAGCGACTCGAAATCTATCAGAAATGGGCCAAGCAACTTATCGACGCCGGACGCGCCTACGCGGACCCATATAGCCCGGAGGAAATCCAGGCCTTCCGAGAACAAGCACAGGCAGAAAAACGCGCTTTTCTATACCGTGATCATCGCCCAGAAAACCCTCCAGTATGGGATGGTAGTCAGCCACTTCGGCTCAAGTCGGAGCCGAAAAGCTATGCCTACCACGACGAAATTTTTGGCGATGTCACGACCAGCCCTGAAGTGATCGATGACATCATCCTCATAAAGTCCGACGGCTACCCAACCTACAACTTCGCCCACATCGTCGACGACGCCGAGATGCACATCACCCATGTCATTCGCGGCCAAGAATTTATCTCGAGCATGCCAAACTTTTTGGCACTCTATGAAGCACTAGGCATTGAGCGCTCAACCAACTCTTTTTCAGAAGGCTCTGCCTTTCCGGCAGGAGCGAGGCAAGAGCGCCAGCTAAATCAGTTAGCACCGAGCGGGTCTTCTGAAAAAGACGTTGTTGAAGCCAGGTATGCTATGCCCATTTTCGCCCACATGCCCCACATCATGAACGAGCAGGGAAACAAGAAACTTGGGAAACGTGACGGCGCAAAAGACGTTCTCGACTACATCCGTGACGGCTATTTGCCCGAAGCGCTCGTCAGCTTCATCGCCACTATGGGGTGGAACGATGGTACTGAACAAGAAGTCTTTACGATGAGCGAGTTAGTCGAGAAATTCAGCCTCGCACGAGTTCAACGCAGCGGTGCACGTTTCGACGAAAAACGTCTCCTGTGGGTAAATGGTCATTTCATACGCGAACTTCCGCTCGACGAGCTCGTCAACCGCGCCGAGTACTTCTGGCCCGAAAGCGCCAAAAAACATCCAGAAAGTTACAAAAAGGCAGTCCTTACTTTGGCACAGGACCGGCTAAAAACTCTGTCCGATCTACAGGGCTTTAGTTATTTCTTCGAGACACCAACAGTAGATCCAAGCCTGATCGAAAGTAACAAGCAGCTCAAGAAGTTGAGTGAACAAGAGGTGGCGGAGTTGATAGCTGCCGCACGAAGCAGCCTGGAGTCAATCGTCGACTGGAACCCCGACACCATACAAATTGCCCTCAACAACCTACTCGAAACAACTGGCCAAAAACCGGGGATTTTGTTTAGTCTCATCCGCATACATACCACCTGGGCACCATTTAGCCCTCAGCTTAACGACACACTGGCGCTCCTTGGCAAAGATACCGTTCTGTCTCGACTTTCTGCATAAATATACATAAGCGTTTTCTGCTATACTAACAGAGTATGGATGGGCAACCCCCAAAACAAAAATTCATGCGCTTTGGTAAGTGGACAAAGCTACACCAGCTCCTTCACGACAATCACGGCGTCCGTTATTTTGTCATGGCAATAGGTTTCGCAGTGGCGACCGGCCTAAGTGTACTGACCTGGATGTGGATGCAGCCCGAGCCTCAGTTGCCGACCACCTACGTCACAAAAACCACCAAGCCACCAGCCAAAAAAATCTACTCACCGCTCACGGGTCTCGAGGTGAGCGACGAAGCGGCGACAACTCGCCAAGTTACCGCTGTCATGATCGAAAACAGTCCCGATGCTCGCCCACAGTCCGGCCTGAAAGACGCAGGAATCGTCTATGAAACCATCGCCGAAGGTGGAATCACGCGGTTCGTCGCACTCTATCAGGAGAGCCGTCCGGGCCTCATCGGACCTGTGCGAAGCGTGCGCCCATACTACGTAGAGTGGGCAGCCGCCTACGACCCTGCTGTTGCACACATCGGGGGAAGTGCGCGTGCTCTTGAGATGATTCGATCTGGTTCGTATGGGGTGGACATCGACCAATTCTTTAACGCCGGTGGCTACTGGCGCGCGAGTGACCGCGCCGCGCCGCATAACGTCTATACTGATTTCGATCACCTCGACCAACTCACGTCGTCAAAGGGTAAAACCTCCAGTACGTTTACACCCATCCCTCGTAAAGACGACCAAAAATCCAAAACCCCGACAGCAACAACCATTACAGTTCCCATTTCCTCGGGAAATTACGAAGTGGGCTACACGTACGACAGCGCTACGAACTCCTATCTGCGCTCACTGGCAGGCGAAGCACACATCGACCGCGAAGGTGGCAGGATCACTCCAAAGGTTGCGGTTGTTATCGTCGTGCCGATGGTCGTCGCCATGGAAGACGGCTACCGTGAGCAGATCACGACAACCGGCAGTGGTAGCGGGTATATCTTCCAGGACGGTATAGTCACTGAAGTCACTTGGCAAAAAGCTGACGCCAAAAGCCAGATAACGTTTACAGATGCTGCTGGAAAACAGGTCAGTCTGAACCGAGGTCAAACCTGGATCACGGCAATCCCAGAAGGAAAAACACCGTCATGGCAATAACTAGGCTGGCCGACGTCTTTCCAGCCCACAAACGACGCAGTCTTTTGATCGCATTTGCGCTCGAGGCGGCCGTACTCACCACTGTGGCAATCGTGCTGATCGCCTCTGGTGTTGAATGGCTCACGATGCTCGTTTTTTTCTTGTTGCCGGCGGCTGTCATGCAAACGTTCGCCTTCATCGTCGTGCTCGGCTACGCACTCGAGCCACTTGATTATCTGTCACGCGGTATCACCCATGTTTCGAAACAAGCCAACAACGTCACGCCACCCAACCTCAATGGCACACGACACGAAAAAACAGGCTTTAAACTCATGGTGGAAACGATTTATGATCTCGCTGTCAAAGGGCCCGGCGAAGCCAGTCCAACCACTTCGCCACTTCAGTCACGACTGCTCGACGCCATGCCAGTTGGCATCATTGCACTCGACGCAAACCGGCAGGTGATCTTTTCAAATGCGCAAGCGCCTGTCATACAAAGCGACAAATCCACAAGCATAGAGCTTATTTTCGACGAAAATGATGACCTGGTGAAATGGCTTGGAGAGTCAGAAAATACCCAGGTAAGCGCAAGTCGGTCTTGGGCTCGAGTCCAAAATCGTCTGCCTGGTAGTGATGGACGACGAGTCTTTGACGTAGTTGCTTCGTACCAAAAAAGCGGTGCTGAAGGAGTCGAAACCGTGCTCATCACCATCGACCAAACAGGCAAGTACGCTGCCAACGAAGACGGTATGGACTTTATAGCGCTTGCAGCACATGAACTGCGAGGACCTGTCACGGTCATCCGCGGTTACCTAGACGTTCTTAGTCGTGAGCTCCAGCTCGGACCGCAACAAAAAGAGCTTTTTGAGCGGCTCGAAGTCTCTGCGAATCGCCTGAGCAGTTACATAGGAAACATCCTCAATGCCTCAAAGTTTGATCGACGACACTTGACGCTTCACCTCAGGGAAGAACGACTTGCCGACATCTACGCACTTGTAGCAGATGACCTCATGCAAAGAGCACGAACCCAGGGGCGAGTACTAAGCGTCACAATTCCTGGAGGACTTCCAACGATCGCGGCCGACCGAGGAAGCCTCAACGAAGTTCTCGTCAACTTTGTCGACAATGGTATCAAATACTCCCGCGAAGGTGGTCATATCGAAGTCACTGCAGCGGTTGACGGTGATTTCGTTCAAGTAAGTGTCGCCGACCACGGCATCGGCATTCCGACGGCAGTTGTGGGTAATCTGTTTAACAAGTTCTATCGCTCGCACCGCTCACGCCAGACGGTGGCGGGAACTGGCCTCGGCCTTTATATCTCAAAAGCCATCATCGAATCCCATGGCGGACACGTTGGCGTCAAATCTACTGAGGGCGAAGGGAGCACCTTTACCTTTTCAATCCCGATATATAGCACCGTCAAAGACAAACTGCTTGCCAGCGATAACGAGAATCAAGGTATTATAGAATCAAGTAGTGGCTGGATAAAAAACCACTCTATGTACAAAGGATGACCATGAGTAAAATTTCTTCCATTTTGATCATCGAGGACGACCGTTTCATCGGCGAAATGTATGTTCTCAGCCTCCGACAGGCTGGCTATACCGTTGATTGGCACATGAGTGGTAAAGAGGGGCTTGCAGCTGCGCTAGCAAAGTCATACGACCTGATCCTACTCGATATCATGCTTCCAGAGGAAACAGGTGTTGATGTGCTCAATGACCTGCGGGGCGAGACCGACAAAATTCCCCATAGCCGTATCATAGTGCTCACAAACTTTGACCAGGACGACGCGAGCCGTGCAGCCATGCAAGCAAAGGCCGATGCCTATCTGATAAAAGCCGACATCACCCCGCGCAAGCTACTCGACATCATTGCCAACATGAACCCAGCAGAAAAGTAGTCATATGAAACACGCTATCATTTCGATCGAAGACTTCAGTATGCGTTTTGGCAGCACGACGGTCATTGACTCCTTGTCATTTGAGGTAGTACGGGGTGAAACCTTTGGACTCCTGGGAAGTAACGGCTCAGGTAAAACAACAACTCTTCGAGCACTCCTCGGTATCATCGCGCCCACCAAAGGGCAATTACTCATCGACGGCAAGCCTTACGACGTAGGTGGAAGTATCCAGCTCGGGTACTTGCCCGAAGAGCGAGGACTCTACCGAAAAGAATCGGTAATCGATGTCATGGTGTATTTTGGCATGCTCAAAGGTATGCAGCGACAAACAGCACGTGACTGGTCTGAACAGTTTTTAAAACGAGTTGACCTACTGGACAAGCAGCACTTAAAACTCGAAAAGCTTTCTGGCGGACAACAACAAAAAGTCCAACTCGGCGTCACAATCATGAACGACCCAGAAATACTCATCCTAGACGAACCGACCAAGGGCTTTGACCCCGTCAACCGTAGGTTACTCATGGACATCATCGAAGAGCGCCAGGCACATGGTGCCACTGTCATCTACGTCTCACATGACATGGCTGAAGTTGAGCGCCTATGTGACCGTATCATCCTCCTGAAAGATGGTTCGGCAGCGGCATACGGAACAGTGGCCGATGTGAAAAAGAGGCATGGCAACAAAAGCTTGGATGAAATTTTTGTGAGCATCTATGGCGACAAGGAGAACGCATGAACGGTATGTATAACCTAGGAACGGTGTTTGGGTTTGAAGTGGTTCGAACACTAAAGAAAAAGTCGTTTTGGTTGATGAGCTTGCTGTTTCCACTCATGGCGCTGCTTGTTGGTGGGATCATCTTTTTCTCGAACAAGGCTACCGACGATGCACTCAAGCAGGCAAGTTCAGAGAAATTCTCCCTCGTCATCCTCGACCAATCAAACCTGCTAAACAAACAGCTCGTTCAGTCGTTTAGCCCAGTGTATGCTTCGTCAAAGAGTCAGGGGATCGAACTGGTTCGCTCAGGCAAAAAAGACGCCTTCTTTTTCTATCCTGCTCAGCTCTCGAGGGCAGGGGTCGAGGTATACGGACGTGACGTAGGCCTGTTCGATAACGGTAAATACGCATCTGTCGCCAAAACACTGCTCGATGAGTCAGTCGCTATGAGCGTATCTAGCAGCGTCCAGACCGTGCTAAGAGGCAAATACGAAGTAAAGTCGACAACCTACCGCGACGGTGCGGTATATGACGGGTTCAAGCAGTTGATCGCGCCAGGGCTTTTCCTCGTGCTGTTCTACCTACTCATTGTGACGTTTGGTAACCAGATGCTCAACAGTGCAACTGAGGAGAAAGAAAACCGTGTGATCGAAATGATCCTCACAACGGTGCGCGCCAGAACACTCATCACCGGAAAAATACTTTCGCTGGCAGTGCTCGGTTTGCTCCAGACAACCGTTGTGATGACCCCGATCATCGTTGGCTATCTGCTACTCCACGACAAACTATCGCTGCCATCGTTTGACCTGACGAGTCTTCCACTCGACCCGCTGCGTATCGGCGTTGGGTTTTCTATCTTTCTGGCTGGGTTCTTGCTGTTTACTGGGCTGCTCGTTACCATCGGAGCGGCGGTGCCTACTGCCAAAGAGGCCGGAGGCTTTTTCGGCGTCGTCATGATGCTGGTCTTCGGACCACTGTACGCAGCCCCTCTTTTTGTATCGTCGCCCGACTCTCCGCTCGTGCAATTTTTGAGCTTTTTCCCATTTACGGCACCTATCCCGTTACTCCTTCGAAACGCGGTCGGTAACCTAGAGTTATGGCAAGCACTCGTTGCTATGGGCATCCTGATACTGACAACCGCGCTTGTCATACGGGTGGCCGTACGGGTCTTCCACCAAGGGGCGCTCGAGTATAGCCGAAAGCTGAGCGTCCGAGAAATTTTCAGCCGTAGCTAGTTTTTCGCAGGAAAGGTGTTATAATTTTTCCCAGTCTTCTCTTGAAAGAGGTGAGGTAATTGGCGACCCAAAAGGGAGTCATCGTTTCGCAGCTGGTGATTGCGACTGTTCCAAATCGCGCCGAAGTCAAAGAACTTCATGCACGACTGAGCAACGACCTGAGTGCCGTCATGGCACAAGTCGAAGGCATCATCGATGCGATCGCCGGCGTGACTGGCAAGCCGGCCAGTAAACCGACGTTCGGTGGACGCCTCGTCGTCATGTGTACTACTCCGCAGTACCCCGGCAAGAGACTCAACATCAGCGTGAATGTACACCGTGTGAGAACCGAATCCGGTAGGAGCGATGTTTACATCGTTGACGGCATGATCGGCAAAAGCATGGTGACGATCAGGTGTGACTACAGCAACAACAGAGCCATCCTGACGGTCCTGAAGCTAACCCGCCACTAGGTGATCGAGCCCGCTCTCACCGAGGGCGGGTTTCGATTTTCCGCACATAGTACAATGGTTCTATGGCTACATTTTCATTTGACGTCGTATCTGAGTACGATAAAGCAGAAATAAACAACGTATATATGCAGGTCCAGCGCGAAGTCGCCAACCGTTACGATTTCAAAGGCACCCCCGCGGCCGTCGACTGGCTCGGTGACAAGACTGGCTTCACAGTCACCGCCGCGAGCGAAATGCACCTCGAGGCCATCGTAGACATTATTCGACGAGGGCTCATCAACCGTGGACAAAGCACAAAAGTACTCAACCTTTCAAAAACTCCTATAAATTCCAACCTTAAACTTGTTCAAGAGATTCCGTTTGTGGCCGGGCTCGACAGCGACAAAGCAAAAATCGTCTCAAAACTTATCCGAGACGAATTTCCAAAAGTGAAACCAACCATACAGGGTGAGGCGGTGCGTGTTTCGAGTAGCAGTAAAGATGATCTGCAAAAGGTCATGCAGTTACTGCGAGCCCAAGAATTTGATTTTCCAGTAAGTTTCACGAACTATCGCTAAAAAGAAAGATGGCCCGGCATAAGCGCCGGGCCACCATCGGGGTTGTAGTAGGGGTCTAGTAACAACGACTGGTGTCGACCACTCGGTCGAACTGCTTGTCGTTGTACTTGATCGAACCCTTGAACGCGAGACACTGACCATCCGGCACCTTGGTGAACACCGGGCCAGCAAAGCTGGCATAGTTGCCGGCGTCGTACATGTCGCCCTCGGACATCGGCAAGTAGTGGAGGCCAGTGTCGGGGTTGTACCAGCCGATCATAGCCATCATCGGCTTGCGCTCGCCCTCGGTCTTGCTGCCGCTCTCGGTCGTGACGCAGAACAGGTTCGGGCCACTGACTTCCTTCTCCGAAAGCACCAGGCCGCCGATGTCGGGTCGCTTGTCGCCACCCGGACCCTTCAGGTCCCAGGCACCGATCTCGCTGTAGCCGTTGATACAGCCCGTCGCAGCGAACGCTGAAGGCGCTGTGGAGATCGGAACAGCTCCAAACAGAGCCGCCAGACCACAGGCCGTCAGAATCCTGACGAGAATCTTGTTCATGTGCAACCTTCCCGATAGGTTAGAACAGGACGACGACGTCGCCCATTCGCAGCATTATGCATGCTTGTTGCATATAGGTCAAGTTAGTTATCTAACGAATCAGATCACCAATTTGTGCTAGAGCCAAAAATACAGCTATAAGCACGATGAGGACGACTTCGAAGGCTGGGCCTTTTCCTACACTTGGAAGCCCACCGTTTCGGATCGCTCTGTCAGCAGCTCGATAGCGCCGATAGCCAACAACAGCTAGTGCACCCCCGATGATGATTGCAGCTATTCCGGAGGTAAAGCCGAGTAGGGAATCGCTCACAAAATGCGCCAAAGCGACACCTCCTGCCTGCATGGTCAGTGCCGTGCGTATCCAGGCAAGAAGCGTACGTTCGTTCGCCAGTAAAAACCGCACATCGACATCGAGTTTTTCATTTTCGCTCATCTGTTACTAGTCTACCATAAGCTGTTTTGAACAAGCCTGAAAAGATAGTATACTAAGCGAGTCCACGTATAAACATAAACGGGGTATAAGGATGAAGAAATCACATGTAACTATGCTGGCGCTTGCGCTGTTGTTTGCTGCGACACCGTTTGTTGCCAGTGCTCGCGGTGGACTTGACGACACAGTAAGTAGCGCCACGTCAAGCGTTCGCGAGACCGAAACCGAAGTAGAGCACGGAGTAAAAACCGTCTCACAATCATCACGCTCAGAAGAACTTGAAGCAAAAAAAGCCGAGCTTGAAGCAAAGCTTGCCGAAAAGAAAGCCGAGATCAAAGAAAAGCTCGAGGGCAAACGTGCTGAGATCTGTGAACAACGCTCGACTCGTATAAATGGTGTCGTCGACAACCGTTCAGGAGCACTCCAACGTCATCTCACTCGCTTCGACGAAATCAAAGGCAAGATTGTTGCCTTTGCCGAAAGCAAACAGCTTTCAAGCGACCAGCTAACCTCACTGGCAGCCGCTATGGAAACCGCCGGAGCAAACGCACAGGCCGCCGTGGAGTCGTTCCAGAGTACTGACTTCGTCTGTAAGCAGGCTGACGCAAATGACCCCGGTGGAGTTGTTCTTACTGCCTGGGCAAGCGCCAAAGATGCCATGCGCGCCTACCGAGACGCCATAAAAGCCTACGCCAAAGAAGTGCGTGCGCTCGCTGAAGCCGCCAAGACAACTGACGATGCCACGAGCAACGAGGGAGGTACCCAGTAATGATGGCGAAAATCTCTCGTGAACGCGGTTCTACTTTTGGCCTTATGATGGTCGCCGCTACTA
>CAYLGT010000002.1:0-11987 GCA_964383465.1 uncultured Candidatus Saccharibacteria bacterium
AGCCTTTTTGTTTGAGGCCAAGTAGATCTGGCTCAGGCTGATAGTCAAAAGGAACGAGCGCTTCGGCTCCAAGCGCCGTCTTGTGAATCTGTGCCGTAAGTTTTTCTGCTATATGGGGAAGGCGGTCGTCGTTTTCGAATGTGGGTGCTGGAGTGTAGCCACTCAGTATGAGCCGTGAAACGCCGAACCCTTCACAGGTGCGAAAGATCGACCCGACGTTATGAGTTGAACGGATATTGTGTGCAATGACAACGATTTCCATATCTTTTATTCTACCTGACCAGAATGCTTATGATTTGTTACAATAGTGATAACTATGCAGGGTGGCAATGAAGACGAACAGGCTGCGAAGTATCGCGAGCAAGAAGAAGACAGTACACAACAACGAGCTGCACTGCTAGGTTTGCAGTACCTCGATAGTCGTGGCGTGGCTGCAACAACACCGCTCATCCCCGATCTTTTAAGTGTCGATGAGATGTATCGCGGTAAGTTAGTGCCCCTCAGTGTTGGGAGTGACAATGCGGCCTATACCTTTGCGGTAACATCGAACACTCCGCAGTCCGTGATGGGTGCGCTCCAAAAAGCCTATAACGACAATGGTCATGCGGTGCAATTTGTCCTGATTTCAAATCTCGGTTTTCGGGACTTTATGCTCAGGTACGATCCACCAAAAGAAATCCATTATGATGACGTTCAGATAGCGCGCGACGGAGACAGCGAGACGATTGCTGCAGTTTCTCAGACGCTTGAATCTGTAAGTACCGACAAAATTTTGGACTACATGATCGATCAGGCCGACAAGCTAGGGGCGAGTGACATCCACATCGAAACTCAGCGTGATGGTGTCAGGATCAGGCTGCGTGTCGACGGCGCCCTACACCCGATTGCCGAGATCACTCATGACAAGTATCGTGTTCTTCAAGGATCCCTCGCATCTCGGTCAAACATTTCCACTGCCGCAAATGAGCCCCAGACTGGGCACATGCAGCGTGAATCGGTCATCACTCCCGGCAAACTCATCAACATGCGTATCGAAACTGTACCGACGGCCTATGGTATGGATGCGGTAGTGAGGCTGTTTAACTTCGATGAAGCGATGCTACATATCGATAAGTTGGGCTTAAGTGAAGCGTGTGTCGCACAGCTCAACGACGTCATCACACACCCTCATGGGCTTGTACTGGTAGTTGGACCGACGGGAGCGGGTAAATCAACGACTTTGTTTAGCATCATCAGTGCGCTCAACGAACCATCACGAAAAATTTTAACGCTTGAAGACCCTATAGAAATCACCGTGCCCGGTGTCACGCAGATTCCGGTCAACACTGGCGGTGGTGCAAGTTTTGCCGACAATCTTCGGGCCGTACTCAGGCTCGATCCAGACATCATCATGGTAGGTGAGATTCGTGACAACGACACGGCAAAGACGGCCATACAAGCATCGATTACTGGACACCTGGTCCTGAGTACTTTCCACGCGAGTAGCTCGGCTGCCGCGTTTTCACGCATGATCGACATGATCGGTCAAAACCCGATATTTGCCAACGCCATACGTATGGTGATCTCACAGCGTCTTGTTCGTCGACTCGACGATGCAACGAAAGAGGCATATGAGCCTGACGAGGCAACAAAAAACTGGCTCAGGAATGCGTTAAGCGACTTACCTGACCACGTAGAGAAGCCAAATCTCGACAACATCACTCTCTACAAACCCGGCACAAGTGACGACCATCCTTTCGGCTATACGGGTCGCATGATGATTATGGAGCAGCTCGAGGTAACGGAAAGTATCCAAAAGATGATACGTGGCGAGATGAAAGACATCAACGTAAACGCTATCGAAAAAGCGGCAGTTGCTGACGGTATGCTGACTATGCTGCACGACGGAGTACTCAAGGTACTGCGTGGTGAGACGACTGTTGAAGAGATAAATCGAGTTATTTAGTCTCGGTAGGGTCGATAGTGTCGGCTAGTGGGATCGTTGGCGTCGGAGAAGTACTGCACTATCGCACCTGGCCAAAGGGTTTGCCGGGCGCCGATGGCAAACTCAAACAGCATCATACTTTGTCGCGCCATTACTTCTCGCGCTGGCCGTCCAGCCGAGGGTAGCTCTTCCTTGATTTCGATATGCATGGCATCCCCATCCGCGAGATGAGAAGGCAGGCCACGAAAATCAATACTTCGACCCTGGTCAGTAGTAAACATCTCAACAACACCCATTCTGCCGTCACCAAATCTAACCTGGGCTGCTTGCGCCGCAAGGCTGCCGTCTGGGATTAGTTCATCATCAATTCGTATCACTCTTGCTCGGTCAACTGCCATGATTCCTCCTCTTTTTCTAGTAGTACTATATAACGTATTTAGTGACTACTCAAATGCAACGTCACCATCGATTTGGCTCGAGCACACAAGGCAACTAGAGTTTTACTGCGGCATGCGGCAGTTATTTTGACTGTCTTCGCTGAAGATAGTGGCTGTAGCGGCCAACCAAACACATCTTCGCAAATTGTTTGATTGTTTGTGGTGCTAGAAATGACTTTCCATCACGAGCAACTTCCTTCACGGTCTCACGTAGGAGGGTTGCTTTAAATGCTGGAGTTGGTCTAAACGCTATAGTTCCTCGTTTATAGTCCGACGTCGCATCGAGAAGATCGTCGAAATAGGATGACGCGACAGCAACGCGCGCAAGCATAGGGATAAATTGATCGTCAAAGCCTTTTTGCTTGCGGACTTCGTCAGATGCAGTGATGAGAAATACGTGTGCAGTTTGGATTGCTTCGCGGCGACGAAACGCCAGGTAACGAAGTGGAGTCGAGACATGAGCCATTTGTTTACCCGTCCGAAGAATCTTTTCGGCTTGGGCGAGGAGCTCATTTTGCATAGGTGAGTCTTTGCCTACGGCGGTAAGATTTGGGTATCGCTCGTAAAAATCGGTAAATTCTGACAGCTCAGCCAGGATCTCCTCGCTTGGTGTTGAGTCAGCCCTTGTGTCGACTTCTCGCATAAGCATCATGATTTCTGCCCAGCGAGATTTTGTTTGATCATCCAACTCCAGAGCAAAGCCATGCTTCGCAACCGACACTAACACGTCACTCACACGTGAGGCGTACTTATAGCGAGGATCCCAGGTTTCCGACATAGTATGAGCCTACCTGTCACCTCTCGTGGACGCAAGCATAAGCTAGCGTATAACGGCGGCAACTGTGCCCACAAGCGCATCGTCAAAGACTGACGGCATAATCGATTCCGCTGACGGCGTTTCTACTAGTGAGGCGATTGCTTCTGCAGCGGCAATTTTGTGCGCATCGGTAATAGCTTTGACACCGTGATCCAACGCTCCTCTGAAGATTCCAGGGAAGGCGAGGGCGTTGTTTACTTGGTTTGGAAAATCACTGCGTCCAGTTGCGATGACTGCTACACCAGCTGCCTTTGCTTCGTCGGGCATGATTTCTGGTGTTGGGTTTGCGAGGGCAAAGATGATTGGATCTTTGGCCATACCCTGGATCATTTCTTTGGTGAGTAGCGCCGGTTGACTGACGCCAACAAAAACATCCGCACCCTTTAACATCAGTTCGAGTGGGCCGCAGACAGAGCTATCGACATAGTCAAGTAGCGCTTGTTTTTCTTCGTTTAGGTCATCTCTTGCGTCACAGAGCGCACCTTTACTGTCAACGTTCACAACACTTCCGACTCCGTACTGAGAGATAAGTTTTGTTATGGCGGTCCCTGCGGCGCCTGAGCCAACGACAACGACACGCGATTCACTCAGATTTTTGCCGACAACTTTCATGGCGTTTATGAGGCCGGCGAGCACGACGATGGCGGTTCCGTGCTGGTCGTCGTGCATTACCGGGATGTCGAGTTCAGCTTTGAGCCGCTCTTCGATTTCAAAGCATTGTGGTGCGGCGATATCCTCGAGGTTAATTGCTCCGAAACTTGGCGCGATGGCCTTTATCGTTGAAATAATTTCGTCAGTAGTATGAACATCGAGAATAATTGGCACTGAGTCGATATCTGCGAAGTGTTTAAACAGGAGAGCTTTTCCTTCCATGACGGGCATGCTGGCTTTTGGGCCTATGTTGCCAAGTCCTAGTACCGCCGAGCCGTCCGAGATGACGGCTACCAAATTGTTTGTCCAGGTGTAGACGGGGAGTTGCGTAGGATCGTCGGCGATGGCGCGGCTCACGGCGGCAACACCAGGAGTGTAGTAGGCGCTGAGGATTTCCTTACTCAGTTGAGAGGGGTCACGTAGTTTCGAAGTAATTTTTCCGTGGTATTTTTTGTGAAGCTCTAGAGCCAGTTCGTCATAATTCATATTCCTCTAGTATACCTCTTTTATTTAGCGAGAATTTCTGCTATAATCATCGATTGACTGTAAGATATAAAACGTAAGTGAGTAGTAGTATGTTTGAACTGATTCAAAAAGTGAACCAGAAGAGTATGAAGAACAAAGTTGTCGACGTTCGAAGCGGCGACACAGTTCGAGTACACCAGAGGATTAAAGAAGGCAACAAAGAACGCACCCAGATTTTTGAAGGTGTTGTTATTCGTTGTGACCGCAAAGCAAGCCTGACAAGTCGTATCACTGTACGAAAAGTTGCTAGTGGTGTTGGTGTTGAAAAGAGCTTCTTGCTCCACAGCCCACTTGTACTCAAAGTAGAGGTGACCAAACGAAGCAAAGTTCGTCGTAACTACCTCAGCTACCTCCGTAACCGAGCAGGCAAGAGTGCCCGTCTGGCTGGTGTTAACTTTGACCGTGAGTCAGTCAACGACGTTCGCGACCTGGAAGCGGAAGCACTTGAGGCGAAGATGAAAGAGGAAGCTGCTAAAGCTGCTGAAGAAAAAGCTGCCGCAGAAGCTGCCGAACAGGCAAAACTCGATGAAAAAGCTGCTGCCGTAGAGGCTGCTCACAAAGCAAACGAAGAGTAAGCAGTATAACCTAGAAAGTATTACGTATAACGCGCAAAAACTCCCGAGTGATCGGGAGTTTTTAGTTTCACCACACCCTAAACTTTCGATAACTCAAAAACTTGGGGTGTGGGAGACAGAGGATTCTGCCGCCCACACGAAGTGAACTCAGTCGGTGGGTACAAGTTGCAGGAGGCGCATGCGCCTGTCGTTGCCGATGGCAACGATATGGCTGAAGCGAAGCTGCTGCGCAGAGCTCAAGTCGAACATGACCGGCAGCACCTCCTGGAAGGTCATGATGACTGTGCGCGTCATCGATCGGTCCGGCTCGCGGTTGACCCACTCGACGAGGTCAAGCCGGACGTTGTCCATGATGTGGGCGAAAAGATGCGCGATCAAAGGACGGTAGTTGGCATCGTCCGGGAGCTCCTGCCTCATGATGTCCACAAAGGCTTGATAACGAGCATGCCACGACGGTCGCGGCTGCAAAGCGAGTTCAGGCATGTCAACTCCTCTGTCTCGAATGGAAAGTGCTGCTTGGTAAAGCCTATCTCTTAATTATACCAAAAAACGGTAAAATTGTCAATGCTCTACACTAGGGTCATGATTGTTGGTATCGATGAAGTAGGCCGAGGACCGTGGGCGGGACCGATAGTCTTTGGTGCCGTCGTGCTCGGTGACGCACAGATCGATGGGCTGACTGACAGTAAAAAGCTAACAAAAAAGCGTCGAGACGAGTTGGATCAACAGATTCGCCAACAAGCTGCTGCGTGGGGACTTGGCTGGGTGCATGCCAGTGAGCTCGACGAACTCGGGCTGGCTGAGGCGTGCACGGTGGCATGTCGCAGGGCGCTGGAACAGATCAAGCTTCCGTATAGTCAGATAATTCTCGACGGAACTGTTAATTTTCTCAAAGATACGGGCAAAGGTCCGTATGTGACGACTATGAAAAAAGCCGACCTGCTTGTTCCCAGCGTGAGTGCGGCGAGCATCATCGCCAAAGTAGCTCGGGACAATTGGATGGCAGAGCAAGACGAGCTGTATCCTGGATATAAATTTGGCTCACATGTTGGCTATGGCACGGCGGCGCACCTAGCCGCGCTTACTTCGCTCGGACTCACCCCGCTACATAGACGGAGTTTTGCGCCGATCGCAAAACTAGCGGGACTGACTCAGGGGGGACAGTCACCAAAACGGGCTTCAGCTCTACCAACAAAAACCGTGGGCGACAAGGCCGAGGGAGTTGCTGCGAGCTATCTCGTTCAACTTGGCTACGAAATACTGCAACAAAACTGGAAAACGCGCTGGTGTGAGATCGACATTGTCGCCAAAAAAGGTGACAGGATTTATTTCGTAGAAGTAAAGTATCGGAAAAAAGCCGACCAGGGTGGAGGTATAGCGGCCATCACGCAGAGCAAAAAGCGTCAGATGAAGTTTGCGGCAGAGCTATGGATGCAAGGGCGTGGCCTCGTGGATGCGGCGCTTTCGGTCATAGAAGTCTCGGGCGAGGAGTTCGAAGTTACGACGTTTTTGCCTAGCGTGAGGATATAGGCTACCAGATCTGTGAGCGTTGCTCCGATGTCCTGAAAAGCGCGTCAGTCGTTTGGACGTCATATGTTTCGTAGAAATCGTCGACGTGGTTAACGACGCAGTTGACTCGGAAGCGTGAGGGCGGATGTGGGTCGGTTTTAGCCAGCTGGATCTTTAGCTCATCTGTGGCCTGGCCGCACTCGGCGCGAGCGAAATTGACGAAGAGATCTTTGAGCGCTTCCTCTGAAGTATCTTTGATTTTCAGCGCTTCGACAGCGAGCTGCAAGCCACCGACGTCGGCTATGGCCTCACCAAGGACTAGTTCTCCCTGTAGGTGGACGCCCGGAAGTGTTTCAAACTGGTCAGCTTGCTCGACGATGAGCTGGGCTCGCATTTTGAATTCGGCCCGTTCGCTTTCAGTTTGCCAAACTACGACGTTACCGTGTTCGTCGAACTGGGCGCCCTGGTCGTCAAAGCCATGCGTAAACTCATGACCGATGACCGCACCGATCCCACCGAGGTTTGAAGCATAGCTCGCACTAGGGTCATAAAACGGTGCTTGTAAAATTGCAGCCGGGAAAACGATCTCGAGACGATTCGGGTGGTGGTAGGCGTTAACAGTGTGCGCAAACATCTCCCACTCCTCTTCGGCAGGAGGAGTACCGACCTTTGCGAGATGATACTCGCTGTCGATCTCTCTGGCGCGCAGAACATTTTGTATGACGTTGTCGCTGACAAATGTCAGGTTTGTGAGGTCCCGCCAAACGGTAGGGTAGCCGATAAAAACTTTGATGTTGTCGAGCTTGGTGTGGGCGCGTTTTTTGGTCTCGTCACTCATCCAGGTGAGAGCGTCTATGCGGCCATGATACGCGCGGCGGATATCTTCGACGAGTGACAGGACTGCTTGTTTAGATGTTTCAGGAAAGTATTTCGCTGCATAGGCTCGACCCAGGGCCTCACCTATCACAAGGCTGTCGCCGAGCAGTACAGCGCGCTTCCAGAGTGGTTTTTGCTCTGTCATACCGCCGAGGACTTTTCCGTAGAAATCGAAACTCACAGCCGCGGTTTGCTCAGACACCCAGCCAGCAAAGCTCGAAGCGAGACGCCATTTCAGATACTCTTTTGTGGCTTCGAGGTCCCGCATGGCTTCTATGCAGTGAGTGACGAAACTAGGTTGGGACACGACGAGGTTATCGCTGGGCATATGCCAGCCGAGCCCTGCGAAGTAAGCGTCCCAGTCAAATTCAAACGAAGACTTAAGCTCGGCGAGTGTGTATCGATTGTAATTTTTCTCCACATCGCGTAGGGCGATGTCGGTCCAGGAGGCAGTTGCCAAATTTTTTTCGAGTTCAAAAACAGTTTTCCAGTCGGAAGATATTTCAACGAGTGGAGAGAGTTTGCTATGAAAGGTTTCGTATGCAGTGCGCACCTCTTTCATGCGCTTTTCGTCCTCCAAGTAGTAGTCACGGTTGGGGAGCCCTAGCCCTCGCTGGTACAGGGCGAGGACCTGGTTTGAAGAGTCTTTGTCGTCAAGTCCGACAAAGGCCATCCAGAACATGTTTAGATCTTTGCGATGGGCGCTACCCAGGTAGGCGGCGAGCTCATGAGGCGACGAGATGGCGTCGATAAGTTTAGATTCGCTTGCAAGCGACTGCAGATGGTTGTCGGCATGCTCGTTGAACTCCATCGCTGCGTCGAAAAACTTTCTAAGTAGGCTATCGCTCTCGTTGGATGGCTCCTTGCTTCGGACAGACTGAACTATCTCGCTGACGGCCTTCCACGCCTGGTCGCGCAGCACATAGAATGTTCCCCAAGAGTTTTCGCTTGCAGGGATGGGGTTTGCCTGAAGCCACGGGTTGTTTACGTAGCCAAAGAAATCGTCCTGGGGACGAAGTGAGGTGTCGAAAGAGTTTTGTTGCATGCATCTATGGTAACAAAAAACACACCGCTTCGGTGTGTAGGGGTTGGTGGGGCAAGCATTGCTTACCCCACCGCCCGACGATCAGGCCTCGATGAAGATGAGATCGGAGTCCATGATGCCACCCTTGCGGGTGACCTTGTCCTGGCACATGCCGACGAGCAGGTCGGCCATCATGCCGGCGAACGCTTCGTCGATGACGGCCTGCACGCCGCTGAAGGCGACCACCAGGCCGTCTCGCCAGACACTGCCGCCGTACTTGACGTCACCGTCCTCGTAGAGGTGCGGAGCGTTCTGCTGAACGTCGCGACTGCTCATGCCGGTTCTGGCCGAGAGCTCGGCCTTGGCGTGAGCGATGACGCGGTACTTCTCGGCGTCCGGGTGCTTGACGTCGACGTCGGCCGCGAACAACGGCTCGTCGGTCTGGGGGTCGAGGACCACCACGGTTCCGGCGCACTTGTTGGCGATGCCGGTGTCGGCGGCGACCACGACGGCCGCCTCGACGGCCTCCCAGGCCTTCAGGCACATCTTGCCAGTGAGCAGAGCACTCATATGTCTGTCTCCATCTGCTTGTCGGGGTGCGGGTCACTCCTGTGACTGCATTATTTTATTATAACAAAAAATAAACATTATGTCAAATGTTGCATAATTACTCAAATACGCATATACTGTGACATGTACAGATCCGGCCGGCAGGTCGGAGTTTTTCATTCCAAGATGTAACGAAAGGATATACATGGAAGACCTCAACGTAAAACAACTGATCCAAGTGATCGGGACAATTGCAGAAGAAAAGAATCTCCCCGAAGAGACCGTGATGGACGTTGTCCAGCAGGCTATCGCGGCAGCATGGCGCCGTGACAACGGTGACCGTGAACAAGACGTCCGTGCTGAGCTGAACACCGTCAACGGTACCGCAAAAGTATTTGTGATGTACCAGGTCGTCGAAGAAGTTGAGAACCCAGCAACCGAACTGACTGAAGAAGCTGCCCAGAAACTGAAGAAGGGTGCAAAAGTTGGTGACGTTGTCGAAGAAAGTTTCGACGCTACCCACTTCGGCCGCGTAGCCGCTCAGACTGCCAAGCAGGTCGTTTTGCAGAAGCTTCGTGAAGCTGAACGCGAAGTGGTCATGGAAGAGTTTGCCGACAAGATCGGTACGGTTATCACCGGTACTGTTCAGCGCGTCGAGCCACGTGTCGTACGTGTCGAGCTCGGTAAAGCTATCGGCATTTTGCCACAGAGCGAACAAATCCCCGGTGAATACTACAGCATCGGTTCGCGTATCAAAGTGTTCCTCAAAGACGTAGAGCGCGAAAACCGTGGCCCACAGCTGATTCTGAGCCGCGCCAACGAAGCCTTCGTAGAGTACCTGTTCCGCCAGGAAGTTCCTGAGATGGAAACTGGTGCAGTCGAAATCAAGAACCTGGCTCGTGAAGCCGGAAAGCGAACCAAGCTGGCCGTTGCGAGCACAGTTCCAGGTGTTGACCCAGTTGGTACCTTTGTCGGTGGTCACGGTACACGTGTCACTGCCGTTATGAACGAGATTGGTGACCAGGAAAAGATCGACATCGTGACCTATGACGATGACATCAAGAACTACATCGCAAACGCACTGAGCCCAGCTGAGATCGCAAGTATCGAAGTCGATGAAAAAGACAAACGGGCTAAAGTATTTGTAAATGAAGACCAGCAATCAATCGCGATTGGTCGTGGCGGTCAAAATGTTCGTCTTGCTAGTAAACTAACCGGTTACGAACTAGACATCGAAACTGCTGTACCAAAGCCAGCAGCCGCTCCAAAGCCAAAAAAGAACATCGAAGACAGCCTACTCAGTGCTGTTGAAGAAGTCAGCGAAGAATAAAAAGCTGAGAAAAACAAACTAGCACTCTTGCATGGAGAGTGCTAGTTTTATATACTAGGAGTAACCCAAAGAAGGGGGGACACCTATGGATAGTTTGAATGATTTTGTACACAGACTGACAGATAACGCTCGAGGGAGCCTTGAGCAAGCAGATATGATTGCGCGCAGTCTGGGCAGTGCCTATATAGGTACCGAACATCTGCTGCTGGGCGTGTTGAGCCAGGAAACCTCGGTTGGCGCTAAGATGCTTGCCGACGCAGGTATCACGCTGGAGCGTGCTCGAGTCGCCCTAAATCTCACCCCTAGAGCACTTGTTGTAAGCACGGGCGCTAAAGGTCTTAGCGAGACCGCCAAACTGACTCTTCGTATGAGCTGGGATGTGGCGCAGGAGTTCCACCAGGACTACTGCGGGACCGAACATATACTTTTTAGCATCCTGAGTCAGAAAAACGCACGCGCAACTGTACTACTACGCGACATGAATGTGTCGGTCGATGAGCTGCTCGGAGACATCGAAAATTATCTGAATCGTCAACATATAGAGGGCGACGACGTTGATCCACCATCTTCCCAGAAAACCAAGAGAGTACGCAGAAGTAAGCACCAAGCTCTCGACACGTTTGGCACCGATTTGACGCATATGGCGAAGAATGACGAGCTCGACCCGGTTATCGGTCGTGATGAGCAAATCGCACGTATGATCACCATCCTCAGTCGTCGAACAAAAAACAATCCTATCCTGATCGGTGAGCCTGGCGTGGGAAAGACGGCGATCGTTGAAGGCCTTGCACAGCGAATTGCAGCCGAAGATGTGCCGGATCACCTACTCGACAAACAGGTGTATCAGCTCGACATTGCCGCCATGGTGGCAGGTACAAAGTATCGTGGCGAGTTCGAAGAGCGACTCAAAAAAGTGGTCGAAGAGCTGACGGCGGACACAGACGTAATTGTGTTTATCGACGAGCTGCATTTGCTGATTGGCGCTGGCGCTGCCGAGGGTTCTATGGACGCAGCCAACATATTGAAGCCAGCACTCGCAAGGGGCAAGCTGCGCATGATTGGAGCGACTACCCTCGACGAATACAGGAAGCATATCGAAAAAGATGCTGCTTTCGAGCGTCGTTTGCAGCCTATCGTCGTCGGAGAGCCGAGCCTCAAAGATACAAAAGCTATCCTAAGTGGTATGCGCGAAAAGTATGAACAGCATCATGGCGTTAAAGTGAGCGATGAACTCATAGAAGATGTTGTTTATCTCGCCGACCGCTATATAAACGAGCGATTTATGCCTGACAAGGCGCTCGATGTGCTCGACGAGGCGAGTTCGTTGGTGCGCGTTCAACGTGGCAAGACGCCGCAAAAGGCGAGGGAATACCAGCAGGAAATTCGTTCACTGTCCGAAAAGATGGAAGACGCGGTTGCTTCTCAGGACTACGAACGCGCAGCGCTCTACAAGATGCGGATCTCTCGGCTCAAAGAACAAATAGCTGCAATTAAAAAGCCTGGCGCCACTATGTCGCTGAGCTATGGTGACATAGCAAATGCCGTTGCGACTATGAGCGGCGTGCCAGTCCAGCAACTAAAGCGTTCCGAGGCGAATCTACTTCGCAAACTCGAGCGACACTTGTCCAAGCACCTCATAGGTCAAAAAGAAGCGATCGAGACAGTCAGTAAGGCGGTGCGTCGAAGTCGTAGTGGCATCGGTGAAAGCAGGCGTCCTATCGGCTCATTCATCTTTATGGGTCCTACGGGTGTTGGGAAAACAGAGCTTGC
>CAYLGT010000002.1:12087-67967 GCA_964383465.1 uncultured Candidatus Saccharibacteria bacterium
ATCCTGACAAGCAACCTCGGCGCACAGGCCATGCAAAAAGAAGCCAGTCTCGGGTTTAGCGCTCGTTCGGAAGCGGAACTAAAGAACCTCGAAGTTGTCCATGAAGATAACAAACGTGCAGCAATGGAAGCACTTGAAAAGCGTATGCGTCCGGAGCTTATCAACCGATTCGACAGTATCGTGGTGTTCCATTCGTTATCACGTGACGATGTCAGTAAGATCTTTGATTTGCTTATCGAGAATCTTCGATCTCGTATAAATCGTAAGGGTATCGGCCTCAACGTGACTCCAGCAGCCAAAAAATGGCTCATCGCCAAGGGATACGACAGTAAAAACGGTGCTCGGCCACTCCGCCGCGTCATCCAAAATGAGCTGGAACATGCAATTGCAGAAGGAGTGCTCGCTGGTGACTACGCAAAAGGTGACATACTACAAGTCAAAGTAGCCCGTGATAGACTGGAAATAACCAGGACTCAGGAGGCACAAAAAACGCGTGCAACGCACACATCATAAACGGTCCATTTTTCAGCTCGTTACGAGCCTCCTCATTATCGCAATTGCGGTGTGGGTATTCTTTTCACGGCAGTACTTGCTCGATCAGATTGTCGTTTGGCGCTTCACGCCAACAGCTGAAGTAAAAGCACTTGCATCTCGTGGCGAGATGTCTGAGAAGGGTACATTCCTTTTCTACGCCTCGAGACCAGAGCTACTAGAGCGATCACAGTTTAACGGCGCTTGTAAGTCGGTAGCGACAGAACAGACCGCAGTGCTGGGCTGCTATACGTCGGGTCGGATCTATGTGTTCGACATCGACAATCAAAAACTTGACGGAATCAAGGAAGTGACAGCGGCACACGAGATGCTACACGCGGCCTATGAACGATTGCCGGAGTCAGAGAAGACACGTGTCGATAGTTTGCTGAAAAAACAAGATCTCGGTGCGGACAAAGCGCGCATCGATGAACTGATGGCTGGCTACGCGAAAAGTGAGCCTGGCGAGCAAATGAATGAGCTTCACTCTATACTGGGCACGGAAGTTGCGTCGCTAAGTCCAGAGCTCGAACAGTATTATAGAAGTTATTTTGCAGATAGAAGTAAAGTGACCCAGCTTGCTAAACAGTACATGAGTGTGTTTGACCAGCTCAAGCAGCAGCAGGAAAATTTGGTTACCGAGCTTAATTCACTTGCCGATACTATCGATGCAAAAGTAGCAGACTACAAAAGTGCGTCAGCGGCGCTGAACAGTGATGTTTCAAGTTTTAACTCTCGCGCTTCATCTGGCACCATGACGAGGGACGAATTTGATCGACAGCGTGCGGTGTTGGTTGCTCGACAAGCAAGCCTGAAGCGTGATTATGACGAAATTCAGTCGCTCGTCGCGCAGTATGATGAAAAAAAGAAGCAACTCGATGCGCTCAACCTAGAATCAAATGCACTGAACCGCAGCATCAACAGCTCGCTACCGGATGTAAAGGAGATTCAGTAAATGGCCAAGCGAACGTCACGCTATGTCTGTCAGCAGTGTGGTACGAGCTACCCGAAGTGGGTAGGCAAGTGCGATAATTGCGGCGCATGGAATAGTCTGGTTGAAGAAGCGGCCGCAGTCGAGAAAAAGGCCGTTGTTGATCGTAGCCGTGGGGCGCAGCTAAAAGCTGAAAAACTGGGCGAAGTAAAAGTTGAATCGCTTAGTACACGTCTTGCGACCGGACTTGGGCAGCTCGACGAGGTGCTAGGTGGAGGGTTGATGCCCGGAGGCGTTGTTTTACTTGCTGGTCAGCCAGGCATCGGCAAAAGTACACTACTCCTCCAGCTAGTGCTGGCAATTGGTGCTGCCAAGCGAACACTTTATGTGAGCGGAGAAGAGTCTGCCGGGCAAGTGAAACTCCGTGCCGAGCGCCTCGGAAAAGGTGCCGCTGAACTAGTGGAGCTGGCGGCCACGACCAGCGCTGACGATATAGCTGCGACGATTGCGTCTGGCGAGTATGAGCTTGTCATCGTTGACTCCATGCAGACGGTGGCTATGGCTGAAGTGGCGTCGGCGCCGGGTACGGTCAGCCAGATCACAAACTCGGCAAATATCATCATCCGCGCAGCAAAAGCAACTAACACGGCTGTCGTGCTAGTTGGCCATGTGACGAAAGAAGGAAGCATCGCCGGCCCGAAGGTACTCGAGCACTTAGTCGATGTCGTGTTGCAGTTTGAGGGGGATCGTTATGGTGGCTTCAAGTTGCTTCGGGCAGTGAAGAATCGTTATGGAGCGACGAGTGAAGTAGCCATTTTGGAGATGGATGGTGAAGGGCTGAAGGAGGTTGAAAATGCCTCAGCGAGCTTGCTTGCCGAGCGTGGCAAAAGTGACGGTTCTGTTGTGCTCGCGACTATGGAGGGCAATCGTCCGCTGCTGGTTGAGATCCAGGCGCTTGTCAATCCGACGCATTTCGGCTATCCTAAGCGCACGGCAAGTGGGTTCGACCTGAACCGCCTCACACTTCTCATCGCAGTGCTGGAAAAACGCACGAAACTGGATTTATCCGACAAAGACGTTTTTATAAATGTTGTGGGAGGCCTCAAACTGGTTGATCCTGCTGCCGACCTCGCTGTGTGTATGGCAATTGCCAGCGCCAGCGCTGAACGACGGCTCCCCGATGACGTAGTTGTCTTTGGTGAAGTCGGGCTTGGCGGAGAGATACGCCGTGTCACCTCAGTAACACCTCGCATCGCTGAAGCCAAAAAACTTGGTTTCACGCGTGCACTCGGTCCAGATATGACCGACAAGAATTCATTTATCACACCGG
This sequence comes from uncultured Candidatus Saccharibacteria bacterium, assembly GCA_964383465.1. Classification (GTDB taxonomy): domain Bacteria; phylum Patescibacteriota; class Saccharimonadia; order Saccharimonadales; family Saccharimonadaceae; genus CAYLGT01. The sequence continues at coordinate 14,880 of CAYLGT010000002.1, forward strand.
TTACTGATCTTCGCGACGGACTCAATACTTATCTCACTAAAAAATAAAGGAATTTTATGGAAATACTTATCATCACCCTTTTGTTTGTGGTGCTTTCACAAACATCATTTTTGGCATATCGCCAACTCTCTCAGCAAGGCATTTCTAAAGGGGCAATCCTGCTCGACACGAGCGTGCTTATCGATGGACGAATTGTCGAGATAGTGCGTTCAGGACTGGTGAGTGAACGACTGATCGTGCCTCGTTCTGTGGTTCGTGAACTGCAATTTATGGCTGACAGAGCCGACCATGACAAGCGTGAACGAGCCCGCTTTGGTCTCGACATCATAGAAAAGCTTCAAGAAATCGTTGGAACACAGGTTGAGGTAAAAGAGGACGGTATAACTTCGCAGCACGGTGTCGATGAGCAGCTTATCAACCTCGCCAAGGGCTACAAGGCAAAGCTTTGTACGGTGGACTATAACCTCAACAAAGCCGCCCGAGTGCAGGCTGTGGAGGTTGTAAACATCAACGAGCTCGCCCACGCACTTCGTGTCGTCCACCTACCGGGCGAAAAGGTAAATGTGCCACTTGTGCAGCCTGGCCAGGACAAGAAACAGGCTGTGGGCTACCTAGACGACGGCACAATGGTTGTCGTCGATGACGCCAGGGAAGCGATAGGCAAAACCATAGAAGTGCAACTGACTCGAGTGTTACAAACAACCGCAGGCCGGATGATGTTTGCGAAACGAACCTCCCAGCCGCAATCACCCCGCAGTACTGATAGTCGCGCTCCGAAAAAAGAGCGTTCGACTAGGGTGGGGAAGAAACCACTCCAAAAACGACGCAGCACACCCGAAGATGCGCTGGTCGAACTGGCGAATGAGAAGCGCTAGCTACCGCTAAACTTTACTTCTTTGCTGTCACTACCCGTCAGGAGTGCTGTGTCGGTGACAGTCACAACGACTTGTCGCTTTCCGCTCCCGGTGTATGAGATGCTCGCTGTTCCTGAGCCACTAACCTGTGCGGTTCCTACCACCGAACCATCAACTTTGAACTCAACCGTTTGCAGAGGGTGGGTACCCTGGGTTACGGACGCACTGAGTGTGCCGCTAGAGTAGCTGATCGATGAAACAAATGGCGCTACGTCGTCACATTTGTGTACATCGTCGGACGCATTTGCGTCGTAGCCGTCTGGTGCAAACAACACGTCTTTCTTTGCAATTGGGTCGTATAGTTTCTGGACGCTGATCTGTTCTTTTGCGGCTTCAGGGGTACACTCTGTGGCTTTTTTCTTTGATACTTTGTCGAAAGTAATTGTTGTAGTCGCGCCACTTGCAGAGGCTTTGTTGTACCATGACGGGAACCAGTCGCTCTTGCCGGCCACCGTGAGGCGCTGGAGCCCAGCGGGGACGTTGAACCAGTCACCAGGCTTCCATGAGCCATCAGGCTGGAACACGTTGTAGTGAACATCGTGCTGAACGAGACTTACTGTAGGTCCAACAATGCTTGACAGTGCGTTACTCATAGCACGGTTGTCGTGGTTACCGACCCATATACTGAGCGTCGCTTTTGGCGAGAAGCTGTTCATCCAAAGCTCTTTACTGTAGCGGCCGGCGTTTGATGTACCAGTTTTGGTACCAGTTTTTACACCAGGGACGTTGAGGCCAGAGGCGCCACGTCCAAACGATGGCGCGCGAGCATTGTCGTCGCTTAGGATGTCAGCCAGCATGTAGGTGATCTGAGGGTCAATGACTTGCTTGCCTTCGTCTTTCCACTGCTGGATGACCTGTCCTTGAGAGTTTTTAACCTCCAGGATGCTCGCGACTGGTTTATAGACGCCCATGCGAGCAATGGTTGCAAATGTGTTAGCGTGCTCAACTTGGCGGAGTCCACAACCTCCGATCGCCGCCGCAAGGCCCACGTCTTGATCAACGCCCTCAGTACAGTAGCTCTTGTCTCCCATGGCATGGATGTTGTCGAGGGCGGCATCGCGACCAGTGATGTACATAGCCTTGATGGCCGGGATGTTACGAGACTCTGCGAGCCCAGAACGAATAGGGATGTTGCCGCGGAATTTGTTGTCAAAGTTGGCGACCGACTTTCCGTCGTCAGTGCGATAGATACTCTGTGGTATCGGCGAGTCAGACAGGATAGAACCTGCACCGTAGTTGGTTCCATCACGTTGCTTGAAGAGAGTTGCGTATACAAACGGTTTGATGCTTGAACCCGGCTGCAAGTAACGTGTTGCTGCGTTGTCTGCGCCGTAATCTGGGTAGTTGTAGTCTCGTGACCCACGAAGCGCCAGGATCTGACCGGTCTGTGAATCGACGAGAGTCATAGCCCCGTTGTCGAAGTTAGCACTCTTTGGTAGGTAACTGTCGAAAAGTTTTACCATGGCATCATCGACGATTTGCTGAGCACGCCAGTCGAGAGTTGTTTTGACGGTTAATCCACCCGCACCAACGGTTTTCTTACCCAGCTTTGCTTCCAGGTCGGCCTTTACCATCTGGACGAAGTGAGGGGCTTTGATGCCTTTGTATTGGTCAGTTTCTGGTTTGATTTCAGCGAGCACATCTACTTTTTTAGCAGCTTCTGCTTCGGACTTTTTTATGTACCCTTGTTCAACCATATAGTCCAGGGTGGTGTGTTGGCGGGACAGCAGAGCTTTGTGTCCATCTGGGTTGTAGGGGTCGTAGAGTCCAGGCAGCTGAGGGATGCTGGCAAGCAGTGCTGATTCTGCGAGAGACAGATCTTTGGCAGACTTACCGAAGTACGTCTGTGAGGCGGATTCAACGCCGTTGCGTCGTCCGCCGTACGGTGATTCGTTTAGATAAAGCGTCAAGATCTGGTCTTTGTTGTACATACGCTCTACTTCGACGGAGAGGATGAGCTCTTTTATCTTTCGTGGGATGCCGCCTAGTCCGCGGTCGCCGGCTTCATCTGCGAAAAACACTTGTTTTACGAGCTGCTGTGTTAGGGTTGATCCACCTTGGGTCGCTCCTGCTCCTTGTGCATTACTTAGAGCGGCACGAGCTATTCCAGCGATGCTGAACCCACCATGTTTGTAAAAGTCCTTGTCCTCGATAGCGATCGTGGCGTCTTTCATGGTCTTTGCGATCTCTTCAGACTTCACGACGAGCTTGTAGTCGCCGTCACCCTTGTCCTCCCAGAGAAGCACGCCGTTTCGGTCGAAGTAACGAGTCACAGTAGTCTGCACGCGCTTCGAAAGTTCGCTCGGGCGGATGGCGTCTAACTCTCGGCGATAGTACGCAAACAATGCGCCAAACATCAGCACCATAAGAAGTACACCGACACCAGCGATTTTGGCCGCCATGATGCCCCCTTCGCGGCTAAACCAGTATCCAAAGAATCGCTTCGGGTGAAGTCGGTAAACGAACCGTTTTACTGGGTGTTTAGGCAGGGTCGCTAGGTATTCAGCCTTCTTTCGCTTCCTAAAATCCTTCTTCGACTTTCGTCGGCTACTGAGGTTCGCATAGACATTTAACGCTTTTGCGGCTTGCTTCTTGATAGGCATTTAAAAACCCTTTACTCCCATTAGTTTCGCGTAAATAAACTTACGTTTGATTGTATCACGGGGCGGTATGTGAATGCGACGCATTTGAGCTATACTGAGAGATAGTTTAAAAGAAGAGAAGGACCTCATGACGTTAGCCGAAGAACTGCAGTGGCGAGGATTCGTAAATCAGACCACATTTGCCGATGTAACAGATGTAAATACTCCGCGAAAACTTTATTTTGGTGTCGATCCTAGCGCCAAGAGTATGCATATAGGACAGCTTTCTATGGCGATGATGATTCGTCATTTTATGAGCCATGGGCACGAAGTTACACTCCTCGTCGGTGGGGCAACTGGTATGATCGGTGATCCAGGCGGCAAGGACTCCGAGCGTGACCTCAAGACTCTGGACGAAATTGCTGCCAACAAAGCCGGGATCGCCGCTCAGTATCGCCAACTGTTTGACGGACAGGCATTTGACGTGGTCGATAACTACGACTGGTTCCAGCACATCAACTACCTCGATTTTTTGCGTAGTGTCGGCAAACACTTCTCCATGACTCAGTTACTTGATCGCGATTTCATCAAAACTCGTATAGGAGAAGGCGGTTCGGGTATCAGCTACGCTGAGTTTAGCTATAACCTCATCCAGGGGTATGACTTCCTGCATCTCTTTCGTGAGAAAGGTGTGACACTGCAGATCGCTGGATCGGATCAGTGGGGAAACAGTGTCTCTGGCGTGCAGATGATCAAAAAGATGGCCGATGGTGAGGCGCATGTCTGGACGGCGCCGTTAATTCTCGATGCATCGACGGGTAAAAAGTTTGGTAAAAGTGAAGGCAACGCGGTATGGCTAGATCCTGAGATGACAAGCCCGTTTGCGTTTTACCAGTTCTGGCTCAATGTCTCGGATGAAGGAGTGGGCGACTACCTGAAGCTCTACACCCTCATTACACCTGAGGATCACACTGCGCTCATGGATGAGTTTTCTAAAAATCCTGGTGCTCGAGAGGCACAGAAGTACCTAGCGTTTGAAGCGACTAAGCTAGTGCATGGTGAAGCTCGCGCCGAACAAGCCCGAAATGTTACTGCAGCACTGTTCGGTGATACGCCATTTACGCAGCTAATCGACGAGGAGCTAGACATGCTTGCTCGCGAAATTCCTGTCACCACTAGTTCGCACGTGGTGAACGCGCTGGTGGCTTCTGGCGTCTGTTCAAGTAACGGTGAAGCTCGAAGACTGATCGACGGGGGCGCGATTAGCGTCAATGGCGAAAAGGTCTCGGACGATGTTGAACTCCGCGCTCCTTGCCTGATCAAAAAGGGTAAGAACAGCTTTATTTTGGCTCGCTGACATGCCGCTTGAATTACAGCTCACTATCATTTTCGTCTCGAGCGTTTTGATGGGAGTGCTGTCGGGTGTGAGTGGCGGAGGAGCCGGCATCATCATGTTGCCCGTGATGCTTGCCGTCGGTCTGCCCCCTCAAGTAGCAGTAGCAACCATGAAAATGGGAGGACTGGGTGCAGCGTTTGGTGGACTAACGGCTTTCCGAAAAACGTCACACATTCGAAAAGACATCGTAAAAGTTATGGCCCCGATAGCTGTCATAATCGGTATTGTCACCCCGGTTATATTTCAGAAAATGGACAGCGACTTGTTCGAAAAAGCCCTCGGTGCTGTTATGCTGTTGACGATTCCACTTCTTTTCACGAAAAAGTCGTTTAAACCTTCTCGACACAGCCATTTTGTGGGCTATTTGTTGTATTCAGTGAGCTTGTTTTTGGTAGCGATATTTAGTGCGGGTATCGGGTATCTAGCGATCTTTATCATGTTGTTCTTTTTCGGGACGTCCAAAATCGAGGCAAATGCCACAAAAAGGGTCGTGATGGTGTTTCAGGTTCCATTGACATTTCTAGGGTTGCTCGTTGCTGGTTTCGTATCAATTCCGCATGGCTTGACTATACTTATCGCAAGTTACATCGGCACGCATCTCGGCACGAAACTTGCACTCAAGAAGGGTGAGCAATTTATCTCATTGTCCATGGCACTGGTTGCGCTACTAACAGGTACGTATCTTTTAGTAGGGTAGTTATGAAGTTTGATACACCACTCGAGCAAGTAAAGGGCGTCGGTCCGAAGACAGCGGAGGCGTTTGCAAGAGCTCGGCTACATACAGTTGGCGATCTGGCGCTGTTTTTACCGCGAAAACACGAGGATTTTTCACACGTGACGCCAATTGCTAGCCTGATGCCCGGCAACGTGTCGGTCCGCGGGACGTTTTCTCATGTAGAAACTAAGCGAGTGCGCAGAGGCATGACGGTGACGAGCGCGGTTCTTGCCGACTTGACCTCGAAAGTTCAGGTGGTATGGTTTAACCAAGGCTACCGCGCTGCACAGCTGGAGCCGGGCAAAGAATTTCTCGTTTCAGGTGAATTCGGGCTTCAGCGGCAACGCTACCAGATCACTAATCCTAGTGCAGAAGCCGTCAAAGACGTCGGCGTGAGTGGCGGGCGAATCGTACCGATTTATCATGCTGTAGGCGGTCTGAAGTCGGTGTTGGTGCGCAAAATCTTACTAGAGATAAAGCCGTTTATGATGGGACTTCCTGAAACACTTCCTCCGGAGGTGATCGAACAGCAAGGCCTCATGAGCCGAGCTGACGCTGTGGTTGCCATGCACTTTCCAGAAAGCTTCGAGCAACTCGAAGCTGCAAAAGCCCGCTTGGGCTTCGAAGAAGTTTTTGCACTCATGCTTGCGAGCCAACTAAACAAACTGGATAACGCACGGCTTGAGAGTCATACCATAGAGTTTGATGCGCGTGACGCCAAAGTATTTGTCGACGCACTGCCGTTTAGCTTGACGAATGCTCAAAGGGTGGCGGCATGGGAGGCCATACAGAATTTGTCGAGCGGTGAACCGATGAACCGCTTGCTTCAGGGCGATGTTGGTTCCGGCAAAACCGTCGTTGCTGGTCTGGTTGCTTATATCGCTGCACGTGCTGGTTATCAGACCGCGTTTATGGCCCCGACAGAACTTCTGGCTGTGCAGCACGCTTCGACACTTTCGAGCCTCCTGGAGCCGCTCGGAGTACGAACGGCACTCTTGATCGGCTCAGTGACGAAAGCTCAGCGAAAACCGCTCCTTGAGGCAATGAAAACAGGAGAAACTGACATAGTCGTTGGCACGCACGCTCTTTTCCAGGATACTGTCGAGTTTGCCAACCTCGGCTTTGTCGTCATAGATGAGCAACATCGCTTCGGTGTTGAGCAGCGTCAGCGTTTACTGGCAAAGTCTCACAAGATGCCGCATCTGCTCGCCATGACAGCTACTCCAATCCCACGCAGTCTGCAGCTGACGGTGTATGGAGAGCTTGAGATATCGATTTTGGCCCAAAAACCGGTTGGGCGTCGCGACATAGAGACAAAAATCATTTCGCCCAACTCACGAACCGCCATGTACGAGCACCTTGAGTCAGAGCTAGCGGCTGGGCGTCAGGCCTATGTCATATGCCCACGGATAGAAGAGGGCGACGACGAAATGAAGAGCGTCGAAGCGGAGATCAAACGGCTCCGTGCTCACCATTTCAAACACCGCCGGCTCGGATTGCTACACGGCAAATTAACAGCGCAGGAAAAAGATGAGGTTATGAGTGCCTTTTCTCGCGGTGAGGTCGACATACTTGTCAGCACCACCGTTGTAGAGGTGGGTGTTGACGTACCAAACGCTACAGTCATCATTATCGAGGGCGCTGACAGGTTCGGGCTTGCCCAGCTTCACCAGCTACGCGGCCGCGTCGGACGGTCAGAGCTGCAAAGCTATTGTTATCTAGTGCCGGGCACAAGTCTCAAGCCGTCGCAGCGACTACGAGAACTTGAAAAAAGTAATGACGGTTTTTATCTGGCCGAAAAAGACTTAGAGCTTCGCGGCCCGGGCGAGATCTACGGCCGGGCACAGTCGGGTGCGCTTAACCTGGCGGTGGCGAATATCGCCGATACTAAACTTCTCAAAAAAGCTCAAAAAGCTGCCGTCTCATGGCTCGAGACGGGCGCGGAGCTGGTACACTATAAGCAGTTGAGTCGTGAGGTAGACCGATACCGTCGCATAACGACACTAAATTAAACAAAGAACTGCCTATGTATGCTGGTACAACACTCAGAACGAAATCAGGTCGCGTCATGGGCGCGCACCAGAGGATTGATCGCATCGCAAAGCGACATCTGCGAGAAGTGTTGCCGAAGCGAGCATTTTTCCCAACTATTACCGAGATATTGCGATTTGAAGGGCTCAACGGTCCCGATGGCTTAAAGCGAAAAAGCCCCGGACGAGATGAACCGTGGCACTTTATAGATCCAACTGACCCGACGGATACGCAGCTTCTCGACATGATCGACGACCACATGGTCAACCTCGAAAAAGCACTTTTGAAGCGCGATAAAGTGCGGGCCGCGTTTGAGGCCGCGTGGCTGGCGCATACCATCGTTGATGGCCTTACGCCCGCACATCATTATCCGTTTGAGGCTAAGCTAGATGAGCTACGCGGTGGCGAAGGACTTGAGACCCGAAACTCTCTGAAACAGAAACTGGTGTTACCCGGAGAAACCAAACGACACCTCATCAAAAACAACTGGGAATTCTGGGGTGCGAAGGGAGTTATGACGACACACGGCTTTTTCGAGTTCGGGTTTGCTTCGACACTCTCAACTATCAAACTGGTTCGAGCACATCTGACGAAAAATGACCTGATTCGCGCCAAGCAACAAGGCATACGACCCATCTACCTCGAGACCATGAAACACATACATTCACTAAAGATGTATGAAACGTTTCATAAAAAAGGCTGGAATCGCTCACTCGCAAAACAGAGCCGGCAAGAGCTCGCTCCAGCCATTATTCGTATGGTGACACTCGCTTGGTACGTAGCGAGTCTTAGGGCTGAAAAGCGGGCGAGAGGGCAGCGCCCATGAGGGTTCGTTTGATCGGTGGGAGTCATGGAGGGCGTTTTATAGAGGCGCCCGACACTTCCCGGACGCACCCTATGGGAGAACGTGTCCGTGGATCATTGTTCAACATACTGGGTGACGTCACTGGGCTGGCGGTTTGTGATGCGTTCGCAGGAACCGGCGCTCTAGGTCTTGAGGCACTTTCGCGTGGCGCCAACAACGTGCTGTTTATCGAAAAAGACAGGATCGCCCAGAAAGTATTGCAGGCAAATATCGAGAGCCTTCATTTTCAGGAGCGGGCCAAGTTGATACGTAGTAGTGTGGCGGCTTGGGATGAAACAAGTGGCGATACACAGTTCGACTTGATTTTTGCCGATCCGCCCTACCATGATTTGCAGTTATCCACAGTTTTCCGACTCAAAAAGTATTTAAAACCCAACGGGCTTATGGTAGTATCATACCCAGGTAGGGAGTCAGTGCCGACCGTTAATGGAGTTGTTGTGGTGGACAATCGTAGTTACGGAGACGCGGCACTGGCCTTCTACCGCCTAGATGCTAACTCATCGGAGTAACAGATGACAAATACTCAAGAAGAGACAGGTTCCGGCCCAGAAGGGTCTATTTTTTTGTCTCGCGAAAAATACTCACGCGATAAACAGGCGCTACTACTCGGCAGGGGCCCCGTCGCGCTATCGCTCCAGGATGTCTCAGAAGCAGAAGTGCTCGAGTTTATGATCGGCCATGATTTCATGCTCGACATGCGTTCGCGTCTCACGAGGCAATTTCGTCCCGATATATGGGACTAAATCTGCTACAATAGTTTTCGCTGTATGTAGATGTGGTGACATCGTGCCTGACGTAAATTAACATTTCGATTCTCTTGTGCGGCAGTGGCGGAATTGGTAGACGCGCATGCCTTAGGAGCATGTATCTTCGGATGTGAAGGTTCAAGTCCTTTCTGCCGCACCAGAGTGTTGAAATGATACGTTTAGGCTCTCCACATTACCAAAATAGTGACAAGTAGAAATAAACATTGTAAAATAATTTTTAATGACAGAACTACTTGGTTATCCCCCATTTCCAGCTGAGGACGATGCGGTTCTAAGTTTAGTATGTATACGAAACGACGCTGGCGATGTCTTGATGGGCCGCAAAACACGCGGATTTGGGGCTGGCAGACTGGTCTTACCTGGCGGCAAAGGACGATACTGGGCTGGTTCCAGCGGGATTTTAAGGAGTCCTTTTATCTATGATGCGGCACGTGAAGTACATGAAGAAACGGGCATTGCGCTTGATGCAACTGCACTGACTCAAGTAGGTCAGCTGCACGTGGAGCGTCATGACAGTGAAATGGATGTACTGCAGATTTTTGCAGGCTCCAGCAACGACATGCCTCATGATTCTGAGGAGCTCGAGGACGTTGCCTTCATGGCGGAAGTCCCATACGCTGAAATGCCTGCAGATTATAAGCTGTGGCTCCCGCACATACTTGGCGGGAGGGCGGTGACAGCATATGTGTGGCTGAACAGCAGCACAGATGTATTTGTTTCTCGCTAGCAACTACTTTCGCAATTAACGTACATGAAAACACTCCCTCCCTGAGTGTCTTCAAAGCTGAAGACAAACAGGAAGGGAGTGAGGCTCAGAAGGTACCGAACGGACTCTCCTCGATCGCGACTGCCTTGCGGGCGACGAGGCTCGTGAGAAGTCCCGCTATGCCATCGTCGTGCACCTGGTTCAGGGCGCTGACGGCACCGATGAACGGACGTCCGTCAACTCTGACGTGTACAGCACCACCATAAGGGAAGTCGCCCCAAGCAAAGCTGCCGTCAGGCTCGACGGACTCGACCACGTTCAGGAACGCAGATGTGTCGAGCGTGAGGTAGCCCTCCCACTTTGTGGTGATGATGTCCAGCGTGTCCTTCATGGCTCTTACAGCCGGCCGCAGCTTGCGGACAGCATTGGCGATGAGGCGGTCAGCCTCAGGTCCCCATCCAGCCACGAACCACACCAGGTTGTAGGGGTTATCCCAGACGTCTCTAGGGTCGGTGAAGTGCTGAAAGACCGGGTTTGCCGCTGCGTATCCAAAGCTGTGGGACCTTCGAATAAGCCCTGAGGCCATCATGGTCTCGATGCTGACCCGCGAATCCATGACGAGACTCGCCAGGTCAAAGTTGCTCCCGCCCCAGTATGCTGAACGGGAGAATCGACTCACATCGAGTGTACGAACAGTGTTCACAAAACCTCCAAGGTTCGACAGGCTCGCATGAGCCTCTTGAAAACATATTATAGTACAAACACGTACATAAATCAAACCCTTAGACAGATTGTGCTGTCTGGTCTCAAGGTGTACCATCTGAGGGACACTGACGTGAGGAGATATATATGGCACGACCAAGAATCATAGAGACTGTGGGATCATTTCGAGGGCATGACGGAGCCCGGCACACCGTAGACCGAGGTTGGGAAGATGACTTAGCGGCCGAGCTGCCAGAACTTTCTCGCCAGCCCCATATACTGCGTTCGACACCTAAAGATGCAAGCCGAAGATTTACAGATCAGGAAAGCGCTGATCTCTGGTACGATGACGAAAATAAGCTGCCGTCGGTGTATACGTTTCGGCTGGGTGGTTTGAGTGTCGGCGGACTCGTATGGATGAGTAGTCAGCAGCACGTGGATACACCTGGAGCTCACTATACGTCTGGCTTTCGCATGTATCAGGGAGCGGTTGGGAGAGGTTTGGCACGGCCATTTTCAGAGGTGGCGCACGAAGACTTTTTCAACCTTCATCCAACGTCAGGTATTTGGCTTGAGACTGACGAAACAAACGCTGCCGCATTAGCACTGTACGAAAAACTTGGTTACACAGAGATTGCGAATCATGACGGTAGGGTTGTGATGCGGCTTCACTAGATGGGTGATTCGAGAAACGTACTAGATGAATTTAAGGGCAAGCCTCACGAAGAAATCGTGGAGGTGCTTGAAAATCGTGGGGTAAGCTTGGAAATAGCGATCGAAAATACCTTGCGCGACTTCAACATGGGTACGATCGTCCGTACAGCCAACGCGTTTGGGGTGCGAACCATCCATGTGATTGGTCGCAGACAATGGAACAAACGCGGCGCCATGATGACCGACAAATACCTGCGCGTCCTGTACTATGCATCAGTTTCTGAGTTCAGCTCAGCCATGCGACAGAGGAAAAAAGCGGTATATGCCTTAGAAAATAACGTCAGCTCGAAGTCTGTGTATGACGTCACGCTCCCCGAAAACTTAGTCTGGGTCTTTGGGCAAGAAGGCCCCGGCGTTAGCCAGGAATTGTTAGCTGTCTGTGAAAACGTCGTGCATATACCCCAGCTTGGCTCAACCCGTTCGATGAACGTTGGCGTTGCTGCTGGGATCGCCATGTTCGAATGGTCCCGACAAAACGGCTAATCTGTTATACTGCTTATAACTATGTCACACCTCTCAAGCCAACCCTACAAAGGCACGCGAGATTATTATCCGGAAGACAAGCGCGTGCAAAACTACATATTTTCGACATGGAAAAACGCGGTCGAAAGTTTTGGGTATGAAGATTACTTACCGCCACTACTCGAACCACTTGAGCTATACGCGGCGAAAACTGGCGAAGAGATAGTCAACGAACAGACGTATACTTTTACTGACCGTGGTGAAAGAACTGTTGCTATTCGTCCCGAGATGACACCAAGTGTGAGTCGCATGGTTGCGGCCCGACAGCAGGAGATAGGCTACCCGGCTCGCTGGTATAACATAGCGAACTTCATGCGTTACGAACGACCGCAACGTGGCCGTGAGCGCGAATTTTGGCAGTTGAACGCTGACATATTTGGGGTAGCCGGTGTCGAAGCAGACATCGAAGTTATTCTGATGGCGCACTCGATCATGAAAGCTTTTGGCGCCACTGAAAAGATGTACACCGTTCGTATCAACGACCGTGAACTCATAAATTCCATGATGCACGACTATTTGGGGCTGAGTACTGTTCAGGGTGAGATGATGATCAAACTGTTCGACAAAAAAGGCAAGATCCCACACGAAGTGTTCCGTGATCAAGCTGTCGAAATTTTTGGCAAAGAAAAAGCCGCAGACGGTCTCAGGAAAATTGCCAAACTCATAAGTAGTAATGATATCGAAGCCTTACCGCAGGAACTCTCTCACCTTGAAGCGGTTCAGCGACTAAAGGAACTGTTTCGAGCTATTCACTTAGCAGGAGTGCGTAACGCTGTGTTCGACATCTCGCTGATGCGTGGCTTTGACTACTACACCGGCATGGTGTTTGAAGTATTCGACAACCACCCCGACAACAATCGCGCCATGTTTGGCGGCGGACGCTACGACGGACTAGTGTCGCTGTTTGGGGGTGAGCCGGTACCGACGGTTGGATTTGCTCCGGGTGCGACAACTATGGAAGTGTTCCTGCGTTCACACGAACTACTGCCCGACCTGCACTCGACTACTGACATATACATGGTGGTACTTGATGGTGCCGAGCAGGGTGCTCAAAAGTTAGCACGCCAACTCCGTGAAGAAGGCGTACGTGTCGCTGTTGATATAACGGGTCGAAAGATCGACAAGCAGATCAAAGCTGCTGTAAAAATGCAGGTTCCTTATATGCTTTTTGTCGGTGAAAAGGAACTTGCCGACGAACTATATAAGCTCAAAAACGTGCGCAGTGAGAACGAACAAGAACTGAGTTTCGAGCGAATTGTGACGACAGTCAGTGACATACGCCGCAAAGCTCACTAGACATTGCAGCAAAATGTTGGTAGAGTTCGTCGCAGGACGCACGCTTTTTCGTGACATTTTGACAAGAAGAGGTGAGACGTTGCGCATTTCATATACCCGTTTGTTTGACGGTGGCGGCACGAAGTTCCGGCTGACGATCTACTTTCAGGACGAAGCAGGTCTCGATGAGGTGAAGCGAGCTGTGGCGCTCATGAAGCAGCGACCTGAGGTACGAAAGGTTCGTACCTCTAGTGTCACGGTCCCTTTGGCCGAGGCGAAGGCGTTTCGTGTCACGCTGGACTTCGGAGCTCCGATCCAGCCGTCGCACATGGCAGACTTCTTCACGTTCCTGGACCAACTTCCGATGAAGGCCAGAGAGCGGCTCACCGCCTGATCCCCACGATTTCTCTAGAGAAAAGCACGTGGGCGGTCATCGTCCACACCGCCCCCTTTTTTTGGGGGCGGGTTTTTCTTTTTATAGCCCTTATGTTCGCACGCGTGACGCTCATCTGTTAGACTAGGTAGTTATGATACATACCCTCAAGAAACTATCTGAAACAAGTGTCCAGGTTATCGTCACTCTCGACGACAAAGACCTTGCGACAGCAAAACGGCTTGGTGTGAGTCACCTGGCAAAAAACGTCAAAGCACCTGGCTTTCGGGCCGGCAAAGTTCCTGCAAACGTTGCCGAAAAGCACATCGACCCCGTGGCACTTGCCAACGAAGTGGCTGAGCACGCCATAAACATCGCTCTTAACGATGTATCGGTTGCTGAGCAGCTCCGCGTCCTCGACCAGCCAAAAGTCGACCTGAAAGACTTTACACCTTACGAATCCATGAAGTTTGAAGCGACGATCGAGATCCTACCTGAGATCAAACTCGGTGATTACAAAAAGCTCAAAGCGAAGAAAGTCAAAGTAGAGGTCTCAGACCCTGAAGTTGACGAAGTTGTCGAGCGTATGCGCAGCCAGCTTTCGGAAAAAATTGAAGTAAAGCGCGAGGCAGAGTTTGGTGACAGTGTGAACATCGATTTCCTCGGAAAGATGGGTGGTGAAGCCTTTGACGGCGGAGCGGCCAAAGGTTACGAACTCGCTCTCGGTTCAGGAAGCTTCATCCCAGGATTTGAGGAAGCTATCGTTGGCCATAAAGCGGGCGAGAAGTTTGACGTACCGCTTAGTTTTCCAAAAGACTACCACGCTGAAAACCTCAAAGGCAAAGCAGTCGTCTTCGAGGTGACGCTAGGCGCAGTTTCTGAAGTAAAACTTCCTGAAGTTGACGATGCATTTGCAGTCAAAGTTGGTCCGTTCAAAACCGTCCAAGGTATGCGCGAGGACATCCGCGCTCAGCTCATGGAGCAGAAGCAAAAAACTGCTGCCGATGAAATAAAAGATGACCTCGTCGGACAGTTAGTCGAAAAAAGTACGGTTCCAACTCCACAGCTTCTTATCGATGACCAGGTTCGTTCTATAGAGCAGGACGCGCGACAGAACCTGATGTACAGTGGGCTTTCAGCTGAGCAGTATATGCAGTCGCAGGGCTACAAAGACGAGGCAGACTGGCGTGAAAAAGAGTTCGTGCCAATGGCAACGAAACGTGTTCAGGCAGGACTCGTACTGTCAGAGCTCAGTAAAGTCGAAAAGATCGAAGTGTCGACCGAGGAGCTCAACGCTCGTCTCGAGCAGATGCTGGAGCAGTACGCTAGTATGCGTGATCAGCTGGACACTCCTGAGGCCCGCCGTGACATCGCCAACCGGGTCTTAACCGAAAAGACCGTTGACCGACTGGTTGAGTTGAATACGAAATAGTTTCGTATAGGAAATAGTCAAACAAGTGAAAGCCCCGCCGCGAAGGCAGGACTTTCGTCTCACCTCCTCGGCGGGGTTAGTTTCCGGCAATAGTGCCGGCGACGGCGCCTGCAGCTGCAGCGACCATCATGGTGTGGGCTCGCTCAGCTCTGATGCGCTCTTGTTCATGGCGAGCGCATGGACAGTCGTCGTCGTAGCATGGGTCGTCGTAGTCGTCCGGACCTCGCCAAATCCATCTGGCCAATGACAAAAGGCCGAAAAGGATGAGCGCAGAAAGAACGGTGGCTAGGAGCCCCATGGCGAATCCGATAACTCGTGAAATCCAGCTCGTGCTGGAGGTCAACCAGTTGCATTCGTTCGGATAGGCCATGCCGGTAAGCGTGTAGGACGAGCCGTCGTTCGCGCTCACCTCGAGGTCCCCTTCGTAGCCGAAGAATGACCGCATGTACTTCGAGTCGGCATAGTCATAGGCCGGCCCAAATTCCTTGAACGTCTTGTTCACCACGACGCTGTTGCAGCGTGGGGTGTTGATGTCCTCGCCGATCACCAGGTGATAGGTGAGGAACTGTCCAGCAGCGAACCAGTAGCACATCACGCCGAGCGTAACGGCCAGTCGACTCAACCGCATGGTCCAGGTGCTACCTTGCATGTCTTACTCTCCTTGGAGGTGAGAATGAAGATTACATATATTACAATAGCACAAAAAGCATATAAAGTCAATGCTAAATAATTATGAATTGATTATCTATCAATATATAGTATAATATATACAACTCCGTGCACAGAAGTTAGGAGTAGCCGTGTGGGAAAAGCTAAAGGAATTTCTGACGAGACCAGACATGTTGCCGAGCGAGGCGGCGTGTCGCACCTGTAAGACCTGGCATCGTATCTGGATAAGTCACTCGTTTGGTACCGGGATTGCGACCCTAGTGATGTTCCTTGTCTTCTTCGCAACAGGAGGAAGGTTCCTCTTCACTCGGTCGGACGTTGCGGTTGTTCTCCTGATGATCGCCTTGACCGCTTCTTTCATCTTTAACCTTGTTGTCCTCTGCTTCCAGCATCTTCATTCAACATGCTGGCAGGCAAAAACTCAGTGATACTCTGTGCACGGAGTATCACCAAGCTGGGTAAACTAGCACTCTCACTTGACGAGTGCTAGTTTTTTGCTACAATACAGATATGACAAAAGGGTATTTGGTTCCAACAGTTGTTGAAAAAAGTTACGATGGCGAACGAGCGTTTGACATCTACTCACGCCTGCTCAAAGAACGAATCATCTTTCTTGGTGAAGAGGTCAACGAGCACACGGCGAATATCATCGTCGCGCAGTTACTTCATCTGGCCTACGAAGACCCGAAAAAAGACATCTCGCTGTATATCAACAGTCCAGGGGGAAGTGTGACCGACGGCCTGGCTATCTACGACACGATGCAGTTCATCGCCCCAGACGTTGCCACCTACGGTATAGGACTCCAGGCAAGTATGGGGGCGTTTCTACTAAGTTCAGGCGCCAAAGGCAAGCGCCACCTGCTGCCAAATGCCCGTGTGATGATTCACCAGCCATCGTCTGGCACTCAGGGTATGATTACCGACCAAGAGATTCGCCTCAAAGAATCGGTACGTCTGAAAGAGTTACTGACAAATATCATGGCAAAAAACACCGGTCAGAAAGCCACTAAGGTTAAGGCCGACATGGAACGTGACTTCTGGATGGACGCTGATGAAGCGGTCAAATACGGGCTTGTCGACAAAGTTGTCAAAAAAGTCTAAGTTTGACTTACATATTTAAATATGCTATAATTAGATAGTACACCCGTACGGACCTTCCAACTCTCGAAAGGTGGACTCAGTGTCCGATTTCTCACAGGGCGCCCTCGCCACGGCGATCCTCACTATCGCCATGCTCGGGCTGATGACGAATCATCACCTCGATCTGGCGAGGAGTGGGCCCAAAGGCCTGGAGCGGCTCAAGCATATCGAGGAGGCGACACCGAACATCCCCAGCATGATGATGGAGGGCGCTCCGATCGCGTCCGTGGGGATGACCTACTTCTGGTTGATGGTCGTCTCACTCGTCATCTACGACAATGACCACGGTACCTCCAACAGTACCTTCTTCCTGGCCTTCGCCTGCATCTGCGTGGTGATCTGCCTGGGCCTGATCTGTCAGTTCCGTGTCCACGACGTCAAGTACGAGGAGGAGCGGAGGCTCGAGAAAGACAGGTTGCGACCCTAGTCGTCGCACCGGTCCGTACGGGACCGCGGCATCTCTTCTTCCTTCGGGAGGAAGAAGCCGCGGTTTCGTCAAATTTTGGGGTTGATTTCAAAAAGTAAACTGCCTATAATTGAGGCTAATGAAGATTGTATAAGCTGGGCTGGTTCTACACGCACGCCAATTGGCGGGCGTTTTTGCGTGTTGTGAGCCTCAGACTTGAAAACTTCGGCGCCCCACACTGTAGTTTTGCAGAGTGGAAACAATCAATCTAACTGCGAGGAGCGAAACAGTTTTATGGCCAAAACTGCAAACGCGAAGCAAAAGCGAGTCTTTTTCACCGATGAAAAAGCAGCTCTGGAGCTTCCAAACCTTATCACTCACCAGCTCGACTCTTGGAAAGAGTTTGTCGAGACTGGTCTCGGCGAGATTTTCGCTGAAATCAACCCTATCGAAGACTACACCGGGCAAAAGCTCGAACTGCGCTTCAAGGATTACCACTTTGAGCAGCCAAAGATTTCTGAGGCAGAAGCTCGAGAGAACAACATCAGCTTTGACGCGCCCCTGAAGGCAGTTGTCGAACTGACAAACAAAGTAACCGGTGAAGTTAAAGAGTCAGAGATCTACCTGGGTGACTACCCATGGATGACCGAGCGCGGAACCTTTGTGATCAACGGTGCTGAACGTGTCGTTGTAAGCCAGCTGATCCGAAGCTCAGGTATCTTCTTTACTGCCGACAACCACGGTGGTGTAAACCGCTACGGCGCCAAACTCATCCCAGGCCGTGGTGCTTGGCTGGAGTTTGAGACTGCCGCCAACGGTGCAATCTACGTAAAAATCGACCGACGCCGCAAAATTGCCGTCACCACACTGCTGCGTGCCCTCGGTTACCCAAGCCAAACTGCGATCAAAGAACTCTTTAAAGATGTTGATACTGGCGACAGTAGCTATATCGACGCAACGTTCGAAAAAGACCCAGCCAAGGGTACTAACGAAGCGCTCATCGAAGTCTACCGCCGCTTGCGCCCAGGTGATCTCGCCACTGTCGACAACGCTCGTCAGATGATCGAGCGTATGTTCTTCGACTTCAAGCGATTTGACCTCAGCCGAGTCGGTCGCTACAAGATGAACCAACGTCTAGGCCAGGACGTTGCCAACACTGCCGAAAACCGAGTACTTCGCCTCGAAGACCTGGTTGCCATCGTTTCTGAGATCATCCGTCTCAACAACACCCAGGAAAAAGCCGACGACATCGACGCCCTTTCTAACCGTCGCATCAAACTCGTTGGTGAACTGGTTGCTCGCCAATTCCGAATCGGTATGCTCCGCATGGACCGTAACGCCAAAGACCGCATGAGTGTCAGTGACATCGAAAATGTGTCACCAGGGCAGCTCATCAACGCTCGACCAGTTGTCGCAGCTGTGCGTGAATTCTTCGCAAGCTCACAGCTGTCACAGTTTATGGACCAGACCAACCCACTTTCTGAGCTGTCACACAAACGACGCCTCAGCTCGATGGGTCCTGGTGGTCTGAGCCGTGAACGTGCCGGACTCGAAGTTCGTGACGCTCACCCAACCCACTACGGCCGTCTCTGTACTGTTGAAACGCCAGAAGGTGCCAACATCGGTCTCGTGCTCAACATGGCCAGCTACGCTCGTGTTAACGAGTACGGCTTCCTCGAAGCGCCGTACGTACGCGTCAAAAACGGCAAGGTGACCGACGAAGTTGTGTACCTCGACGCCGCAGAAGAAATGAAAGAAGTCATCGCTGACGCCTCAAACGAAGTAACTGCTGCTGGCAAATTCAAAGAATCTCGCGTGAGCGCTCGCAAGAACCTCGCTCCTGGTGAAGTTGAAGCCAGTGAAGTTACCTTTATGGACGCCAGTCGAACTCACGTGATCGGTACAACTGCCGCTCTCGTGCCATTTGTTGAGAAGAACCGTATCGACCGAAACTTGACCGGTTCAAACATGCAACGTCAGGCTGTTCCACTTGTTAAAACTACCAGCCCAATTGTCGGTACTGGTGTTGAAGGTGATGTCGCTCGTAACACCTCTCAGCTCATCGTTGCTGAGGGTGACGGTGAAGTAGTACGTGCCGACGGTGACGCTGTGGAGGTTAAGTATGGTCCGAAAGACGTTCGCACCTACGACCTCGTACACTTTGAACAAAGTAACGACGACCGCTCGATCAACCAGCGTACCGTTGTTCGCCGCGGCGACAAGGTCAAAAAGGGTGACATCCTCATCGAGGGTGCGTCTATCTCTGACGGAGAGCTCGCACTTGGACGCGACCTTCTCGTGGCATTCATGCCTTGGGGCGGTTACAACATGGACGACTCAATCATCCTGAGCGACCGCCTGGTCCGTGATGATGAGCTGACAAGCATCAACATCAAGGACTACATGGTTGAAGTTCGTGAGACCAAGCTTGGTCCAGAGATTGTCACACGTGACATCCCGAATGTTTCAGAAGAATCGCTTCGCCACCTCGACGAAAACGGTATCGTTCGCGTCGGTGCAGAAGTAAAAGCCGGTGATGTCCTAGTCGGAAAAATTACACCAAAGGGTGAGCAGGAACTCAGTTCTGAAGAGCGACTTCTGCGCGCTATCTTCGGTGAAAAAGCCAAAGACGTTCGTGATACGTCACAGCGCATGGGTCACAGTAACACTGGAAAAGTTGTTGGCGTAAAGATCTTTAGCCGCGAACACGGGCATGAGCTTAAAGCTGGTGTTCTCATGCAGATCCAGATCTTCGTTGCTCAACTCCGCAAAGTTGCAGTCGGCGACAAACTGGCTGGACGACACGGTAACAAAGGTGTGGTCGCTCGTATCCTGCCGGAAGCTGACATGCCATTTATGGAAGACGGAACACCTGTCGACGTTATCTTGAACCCACTCGGTGTGCCAAGTCGTATGAACCTCGGACAGCTGTTTGAGACTCACCTCGGTATGGCTGCTCGAGCACTCGGCTACAAAGTTGCTACCCCGCCATTTGACGGTGTAAAAACTTCGGTCATCGAGTCTGAGTTGAAAAAAGCTGGTTTGCCAGAAGACGGAAAAGTACAGCTGTTTGACGGCCGAACTGGTGATATGTTCAAAGAACGCACAACGGTTGGTAGTATGTACATGATCAAGCTGCACCACATGATTGCTGACAAGATTCACGCTCGCTCAATCGGGCCATACACGATGGTTACGCAGCAGCCACTCGGTGGTAAGGCGCAAAACGGTGGTCAGCGCTTTGGTGAGATGGAGGTGTGGGCACTTGAAGCATATGGTGCCGCTACAACCCTTCAGGAAATGCTTACCATCAAGTCTGACGACGTATACGGTCGTGCGAAAGCTTACGAAGCAATCATCAAAGATGAGCCAATTCTCGGTCCGAAGATCCCAGAAAGCTTTAACGTCCTCGTGAAGGAACTTCAGGGCCTCGGTCTTCGAGTTGACCTCGTTGACGAGTCTGAGGACGCAGTTATCGATGCCGAACAAGTACTTGTAGGTGACCTAGCTAGCACAAGCGCAGCTCCTGCCGCAGACGATGTCGAAGAAGCAGTCGTAGGTGATGAAGCCGACGAAATGGGTGACATCGACCTCGGTGAAGGCATGAGTATCGAAACCGCAGATGAATTCAAAGATGAAGAAGAAAGAGAGGAGGTCTAGCCATGAGTCGACTCGTAACTGACACCAGCATTGCTGACTTCGATGCAGTGCGACTGGCTGTAGCTAGTGCCGAAGATGTCCTCAAATGGAGCTACGGCGAGGTTACTAAACCTGAAACTATCAACTACCGAACCCAGAAGCCTGAGCGTGACGGTCTGTTCTGTGAGAGGATCTTTGGACCTGTCAAAGACATCAACCCACACGACGCCAAGCTGAAGGGTGTTCGCTCTCGCGAAGCTGCTGTCGACAAGAACGGCGAGATGGTAACCCGAAGCATCGTTCGTCGTGAGCGAATGGGCCACATCACCCTCGCTGCACCTGTTGCGCACATTTGGTTTATGCGTGGCGCACCAAGCGCGATGAGCCTACTGCTAGGCATCCCAGTTCGTGCACTTGAGCGTGTCGCTTACTTTGCGAGCTACGTTGTCACTGCTGTTGATACCGAAAAGCGCGAACAGTTCATGGCTGACGCCGAAGCCGAGCTCGAAGCAGGCAAAATGGCGATCAAAATTCGCTACGAAAAAGCCGCCGAGGACGAGACTGCAGATGTCAAAGCCCTTGCTGCCGAACAAACTCGTGAGCTCGATGAACTCAACGACGCATACCTACTGAAAAAGACTCAGCTCGACTCACTCGTCAAAGCTGCGCTTATCAACGAAAACGACTACCGAAACCTGCCTGAAGAATATGAGGAAATCGTTGAAGTTGGTATGGGTGGTGAAGCACTCCAGAAGCTTCTGAAAGAGATCGACCTCGATACTCTTATCGCTGAGCTTACTGAAGAAGTTGCAACCGCCAAGGGTCAGCGCATGAAGAAAATCATGAAGCGACTCAAGGTCCTCGAGGGCATGCAGCGTGCCGGCGTCAAGCCAGAAAGCACTTGTGTTTCTGTACTGCCAGTCATCCCACCAGACCTTCGTCCGATGGTTCAGCTTACCGGTGGTCGTTTCGCTACCAGCGACCTCAACGACCTCTACCGCCGCGTCATCAACCGAAACAACCGTCTAAAGAAATTGATCGATCTCAACGCGCCAGAAGTAATTCGACGCAACGAAATGCGCATGCTTCAAGAAGCTGTTGATGCTTTGATCGACAACTCTGCCGCTCGCGGTGGACGCGCAGTGAGCGCTACCGGTGGTCGCCGACGTCTGAAATCTTTGAGCGACATGCTCAAGGGTAAGCAGGGTCGTTTCCGCCAGAACCTCCTCGGTAAGCGTGTTGACTACTCAGGACGTTCAGTCATCGTGGCTGGTCCAGAGCTCAAGATTCACGAAACCGGTCTACCAAAGCAGATGGCACTCGAACTCTTCAAGCCGTTCGTCATCAGCTGGCTACTTCAGGGTGAGTACGCCCACAACATCCGCTCAGCAACTCGTTTGATCGACTCTGGCGATAGCATCGTCTGGGACGCACTCGACGAAGTCATCAAGGGCAAGTACGTGCTGCTTAACCGCGCACCATCACTGCACCGACTCTCGATCCAGTCATTCCAGCCAAAGCTAATCGAAGGTAAAGCTATCCAGCTACACCCACTCGTCTGTAAAGGTTTCAACGCCGACTTCGACGGTGACCAGATGGCTGTTCACCTGCCGCTCAGCGAAGAAGCACAGCGTGAAGCTCGTGAACTCATGAGCGCAACCAACAACCTGCTGAAGCCTGCCGACGGTAGTCCAGTGCTCAACATCGCTCAGGACATCATCCTTGGTTGTTACTACCTGACCTACCCTAAGCCTTCTGCGCAGAGCGACACGGTACGAACCTACAGCTCAGTCGCCGAAGCTGTGCAAGGATTTGAACATGGAGTTATCAAACTTCAGACCCCAATCCGCATAGAGTCAAAGGGCAAGATGCGCGAGACGACGCTGGGACGCGTGTTCTTCAACGAAGTACTTCCAGAAGACTTCCCATATGTTGAAGAAGTCATGAACAAAAAGAACTTGAACCGAGTTCTGGCACGTATCTTCAACAAGTACGGTCAAGAACAGACAGCTGTCACTGCTGACGCGATCAAGGATCTCAGTCTCGAGTACGCAACCCGTTCAGCTGTTTCGACTGGTATGAACGACTACTTCGACGTGCCAAACATGGACAAGATCATCGACGGTGGTGATGAACGAGCCGCAAAGATCTCCGAGCAGTACGAAAACGGTCTGATCACCGACGAAGAGCGACGAAGCTTGACCGTTGAGACCTGGCGTAACATCGACAAAGAACTTTCAAAAGTTCTCGAAGAACGCATCGCGCATGAAGACACCTCTATCGCTGTCATGGTTGACTCTGGTGCCCGAGGTACGCTTTCGAACGTTAAATGGGCTACCGGTATGATCGGTGTGACCGTGGACGCGACTGGTAACGAGATTGAGCTGCCGATCCGAAGTAGCTTCAAGAAAGGTCTTTCACCACTCGAAGCCTTCGTGGCAACCCGTGGTACCCGTAAAGGTCTGATCGACACCGCCCTCAAGACCGCCGACTCAGGCTACCTGACTCGTCGACTCGTCGATGTCAGTCAGGACGTGTTTACGGTTGACGAAGAACCAATCGATCCAGGATTCACCATCTACCGCGCTGAAACTGCCGACACGATGATTCCATTTGCAGACCGACTCTATGGTCGTTACGCCGCAGTCACTGTCGAAGGTCACGTAAAAGCAGGTGAGCTGATCACCCGCGACATCGCTGACGCTATAGACGCTGACGAAGCAGTCGCCCAGGTAAGCATCATGAGCGTGCTCAGTGCCGCAAACCTCCGTGGAATTCCGCGCAAGAGTTACGGTCTCGACATGGCTACTGGTCAGCTGATTGCTGATGCACAGCCTGTCGGTGTTATCGCTGCACAGTCTGTCGGTGAGCCTGGCACACAGTTGACACTTAACACCTTCCATGCCGGTGGTGAGGCTGGTGACGACATCACCCAGGGTCTGCCACGTGTTGACGAGCTCTTTGAGGCTCGCAACCCGAAGGGTCAGGCCTACCTGAGCGAAGTCACTGGACTCGTCAAAGTATGGGAAGATGGTGACAAGTACGTTGTTCAGGTCACTCCTGAAAACAACAAAGTTGAAACTATCGACATTGCCAAGGGTCAGATCGTTCGTGTTGCAAGTGGCACCGAAGTAGTTGCAGGTGATGTGCTTGCCAGCAACGACGACGAATCACTGCCGATGATTGCGCCATTTGACGGTACTGTTGAAGTGACTAAGAAGCAGATCATTCTCAGCGCTGGCACCCAAAGTCCAGCTCGCTACGAGATCCCAGGCTTCAAGCAACTTCTCGTTGCTGATGGCGACAGTGTCGAAGCCGGTGACCGCCTGACAAGTGGTTCGGTAAACCTCCACGACCTCATGCGTCTTAAGGGTATCGAAGCCACCCAGCGTTACATCGTCAACCAGATCCTCCGTATCTACGCCGCACAGGGTGAGAACGTTTCGGGTAAGCACCTTGAGATCATCGTTCGTCAGATGTTTAGTCGTGTGACGATCGAAGAGCCAGGCGATACGCCATTTGTTACAGGTGACATCGTCTCTAAGGCCGCTGTGGTTGAGCAGAACCGTCAGTTGACTGAAGAGGGTAAAAACCCTGCACAGTTTACGCAGCTCCTGCTTGGTATCACCAAGGTGTCTATCTGGTCTGACAGCTTCCTTTCAGCAGCAAGCTTCCAGGACACAACTCGTGTGCTGATCAACGCAGCTGTATCTGGTCGCGTCGACAACCTCTATGGACTCAAAGAAAACGTCATCATCGGACGCAAGATCCCAGTTGGTACTGGTGTCGCGCAGCCAGTTGCTGATGAAGTTGAGTTCGAGGAAGAGTAGAAACTCTCTCCTTTGAGAAAAGCAGCCCGCTTCGGCGGGTTGTTTTCGTATGATAAATCTGTCATAGTATAGGTAAGTCTGAAGTCTAACCCTCCATGAAGGGAAGTGGTGACGTGCAGAATCGCACATTGGTCTTTGAGTACACAAATCGCCAGGATGCCTCAGAGGCGTGCGCCCAAGCGCTCAATCATGACGACGTAGCAAGAGCCGGCATAACTATGGTTGGAGGGCAAGTCTGGTTGCTCGGTGTCGAGGTCCATGGCCCAACTTTCATCGAAGAGAGGCGTCGGAGGGTTCGGCGGCTGCTGGGGCCAGACATCGAGGTGAAGTGGGAGATGACGAATGCCCATGTTCACCGCGCGACAGCTCGTCGGGTGGCACGATGACTGCTGAACCGCTAGGCGATCGGCTTGAGGTTCACGTCGGATACATGGGTCTCGAGTGTCTCCAGGCGATCGAGCGCGTGCTACCTCGCCAAGTAGGTGCGCAGTCAGTTGCAAAGGCGACGGTTGTGCACGATGGCGGGATGCATCTGTCGGTCCTGTTCTACGCCGGAACTGACCCGGTCCAGGCACTTGCGGTACTCAACAGTGCCGCCTATGAAGCACTCAGTACAGGTGCCTATGAGCATTTTCTGTCCAATCACTGGATCGTGAGCGGGTAGCGAGTACTTCGCCCTAGTCCGTCGGGGAGCTTCCTGTCGAGCATATGCTCCGGGAGCTCTCCGACGGACTCTTTCATTTTTTAGCAAAATTTGGTATGATAATACTCGAGTTTCCTCTCTGGAAGTTTCAGGAAAATGTGTACACTTTTTGAAACGTTTCAGGGACAGACTAACGAGTATGCTGCTCGGTAGTCCATAACTGCGAGAACCAGGCTTATCACCTAGGGGATCGGTCAAATAACAACCCGTAAGTAGGAGCGCATTTTTATATGCCTACAATCAACCAGCTCGTGCGAAAGCCACGCCAGACTGCCTCGAAAAAGAGTAAGTCTCCAGCGCTTGGTCGTATCCACAACGCACTCAAGAGCCGTTACTACGACCAAAACGCACCACTCAAACGTGGCGTGTGTATCAAGGTGACGACCAAAACTCCTAAAAAACCTAACTCAGCACTTCGAAAAGTCGCTCGTGTTCGTCTGACCAACGGTCAGGAAGTATGGGCATACATTGGTGGTGAAGGTCACAACCTCCAGGAGCACGCAGTAGTGCTCGTCCGTGGTGGTCGTGTGCCAGACCTTCCTGGTGTGCGTTACCACATCGTTCGCGGTACGCTTGACCTCCAGGGTGTTGCAAAGCGCAAACAGGGCCGTAGCAAGTACGGTGCCAAGAAGGAGACCAAATAATGCCTCGTAAAGTTACCAAGAGCCTCCAGCGCCGCCTGAACCCAGACCGCAAATACCAGTCTGTTATGGTTCAGCGCCTTATAAACAAGTCTATGCTTGACGGCAAGAAACTACTTGCAGAGCGCCAGGTATATAGTGCACTTGAAATCGCTGCCAAGAAGCTGAAATCAGAAGATCCACTGGAAGTGTTTGAGAAAGCTCTCAAAAACATCCAGCCAAACTTTGAAGTCAAAAGCCGCCGAGTCGGTGGTGCAAACTACCAGATTCCATTTCCTATCCAGGGACACCGCCAGAACCACTACGCGTTCATGTGGTTAGTGCAGAGCGCACGCGCTCGCAGTGGTATGCCATACGACCAGCGCCTTGCCGCTGAAATCGTAGACGCCTACAACGAAGCTGGTGCAGCCTTCAAGAAGAAGGAAGACACCCATAAGATGGCTGAAGCGAACAGAGCATTTGCTCATTTTGCCAGGGGCTAACATGGCTGAGTTGACTGACCGTCAAATTGCCATCAGTCGTCATATGGATGCGATGGTGCAGCTTGAAGCAGAGCGTCCGGATAAATGCCGAGGTTGCGAAAGCTTTACACTCAGGGCACTGGAACGAGCAAATTTGATCTCAGAGGGCTCACTTACCCTCGAAGAGGCTAAAGCAGAGACAGCAAAAGAGCTGAGTACGTGTGATGGCTCTCGTGCAAATGATGCACTTTTCGACGCGCCAGTCTTATGTTCACTAGATTCAAAAGAAACCAATGAAAGGGGTATGCTCTAAATGGCAACACCAAAAAACGTTCCACTGAACATGTACCGCAATATCGGTATCATTGCGCACATCGACGCTGGAAAAACGACTACAACCGAAGGTATCCTGTACCGCACAGGACTTTCACACAAGATCGGTGCCGTTCACGAAGGTGAAACGACGACTGACTGGATGGAGCAAGAGCGTGAGCGTGGTATCACCATCACCTCTGCTGCCGTGACTTGTTTCTGGAAAGACCACAAGATCAACATCATCGACACCCCAGGACACATCGACTTCACCGCTGAAGTTGAGCGTTCGCTTCGTGTGCTCGACGGTGCTGTGACCGTCTTTGACGGCAAGATGGGCGTTGAAGCTCAGTCTGAGACCGTATGGCGCCAGGCCAACAAGTACGGTGTGCCTCGTATCTGTTTCATCAACAAAATCAACCAGACCGGTGGCGACTTCTACAAGTCCCTCGAGTCTATCCACAACCGTCTCACCAAGCACGCACTGCCTGTTCACCTGCCTATCGGCTTTGAGAAGGACATCAACGGTGTAGTAGACCTCGTCGACATGAAGGCTTACACCTATAGCGACTTTACTGACCACGAACTTCAGGTCGGTGAAATTCCTGCTGACATGCTGGAAAAAGCCAAAAACGCCCGCAGCCTGTTGGTTGAAGCAGCTGTCGAGGCCGACGACGCCCTCATGGAGAAATTCTTCGAAGGCGGCGAAGACGCTATCTCTGTCGATGAACTGAAAGTTGCCCTGCGCAAACGAGTACTTGCTGGTGACTTCTTCCTCGTCACCGGTGGTGACGGCCGTGGTGTGATCGTAGAGAAGGTACTTGACCTCATGGTTGACTACCTCCCATCGCCACTCGATGTTGACGCCATCTGGGGCACCAACCCTAAGACCGGTGACGAAGTCGAGCGCAAGCCGGCTGACGGTGAACCTATGAGCGCACTTGCGTTCAAGATCGCTACTGACCCATTTGTCGGTAAACTCATCTTTGTTCGTGTCTACTCAGGTGTTCTAAAAGCTGGTAGCTACGTCATGAACACCACTACCGGTGAAAAAGAGCGTGTCGGACGTATCGTTCGTATGCACGCCGACAAGCGTGAAGATATCGACCAGATCGGTGCAGGTGACATCGCTGCAGTCGTTGGGCTGAAGAACACATTCACTGGCCACACGCTTTGTGACGTTTCTCATCCTATCGCCCTCGAAAGCATCACGTTCCCAGAACCTCCTGTTGCTATCGCTGTTGAGCCAAAGACCAAAGCCGACCAGGAAAAGATGGGCATCGCCCTGCAGCGTCTCGCTGAAGAAGACCCAACTTTCCGCGTGCACACTGACGAAGAGACTGGCCAGACGATTATGGCCGGAATGGGTGAGCTTCACCTCGAGATCCTGATCGACCGCATGAAGCGAGAGTTCAAAGTTGAAGCCAACGTTGGTGAGCCTCAGGTTGCCTTCCGTGAAACCATCCGTGGTACCGCAGAAGCCCAGGGTAAGCACGCTAAGCAATCAGGTGGTCGTGGACAGTACGGTGACGTCTGGATCCGCTTCGAACCGCTTGAATCTGGCGAAGGCTTCGAATTTGTCGACGAGATCAAGGGTGGTGTGGTCCCACAAGAGTACCGCAAGCCTGTTGAAGCTGGTGTTAAAGAAACGCTTGACGGCGGTGTTATCGCTGGCTACCCAGTCATCGGTGTCAAAGCTACGCTCTACGATGGTAGCTACCACGACGTTGACTCAAGCGAACTAGCTTTCAAACTCGCCGGTATCCTTTCGACCAAAGACGGTATCAAGCAGGCAAAACCTGTGCTGCTCGAGCCTGTCATGCACGTTGAAGTGACGACTCCAGAAGAGTTTATGGGTGACGTTATCGGCGACCTCAACTCTCGACGTGGACGTATTGACGCCATGGAAGACCTTCCTGGCGGCGCCAAGCTGGTCAAAGCCTACGTGCCTCTTATGAGCATGTTTGGCTACACCGGTGACATCCGCTCGATGAGCCAAGGCCGCGCAGCAAGTACAATGGAGCTCGCTCAGTACGAGGAAGTTCCACCAAACGTTGCACAAGAGATCATCGAAAAGCGAAACGCGAAGTAGTTACGTTTCGGAAACAGCCTTATAAAGGTGTTATCGAAAAGCGAAACGCGAAGTAAGCTTGATCCCAGTGTGAGTAAAGAAGGACGCATTGCGTCCTTCTTTACGTTTTATGTGTATATGATATAGTATAAAAATTACTGACAAGCGGAAAGAAGATGACAGAGAAATCTAGGGCCGAAAGGTATAAAGAACCGAGCCAGTTAGCGGATAGCCTGAAGTATTATCGTGAGGTACTCGAAGAAGACTATGCAGAAAAAGCCTCCGACGCGTACCTAGAGGCGCTTCACCAGCTTGTGGTCGTCGTGGAGCAGGCTGGAGTAACCGACCAGCAGGCGGCACTTGACCTGGTACTGAGAATTTTGCCTATAGAGTATGATGGCCGCCAGGACCCTGATGAATGGCGGGCACAGTTGCGCGCCACGCCACTTGAACTATGTAACTCGGGCTATCTGCTATGGCACGAGATAGACCTTTATACGCTCTGTGAACTTTTCTCGCTTGTTGACTCTGAACGGCATGACCATACTGTTGAGGGTAATCGGCTATGTATCAGCGGCGGCAACTGTCCTATGAAAACACTTCAAGAAGCCGCCAAGTTGCAACTTTGGATCGTTGCCGCCGAGCGGGCGGGGGTAGAAACTGGTGACGAAGAAACCGAAAGACAGTTATGGGAAAGAGAACGATTCATCTTTCAGGCGCTCGTCGCGAAGCGGGCTTTTTCTCCGCTAGAACTAAAAGCGGTTGAAGGCAAGATCCAGAACGATCTATTTCATCTGCATGACCCAATGGCTTACGAAGCATAGAGTGAGGCGATATGGGTCGACCAGAACACATAGACGTAGCCAGGGGTGATCAAATAGAGCCACTCGAAGAGGTGTTGGCGCTTTTGACAGATGCACAAGAAATTACAAAACTGAACACGAGTAGATACATCCATGCCTGTAGGCCAATGTTTGCATGGGTGCTCCGCGCGACGCAGGACGATGAGCAAACGTCAACACTTCAGCAACTTCTTATCCATGAAGCCAACAGCGCGTTTCGAACGAGGGATGAAGAGATGACCTACGAAGAGATTGCATCATTTCTACTGGGCCTGACGTCGAGTGTGGTGGCGTACCTACCAGATACGCCACTCAATCTTCGTCAAGCGAGAGCGCTCGTGGAGAGGACTATGCTGTCGAGCGCAAGCCGACAGTGGCATGAAGTGGGATTTATGGCTGGCGCGAGGATACGGGGAGATGAGCAGAATCCCCGCTCGCTTATAGATCTCGAGCTGGCGGATCTCTTTTCTCGCCCCCAATAACTCTTTACACCGGCTTACGAAACCTCTATAATTATCTTCATGCGCGCGACGCTTCTTTTCAAGTCGCGTCGCGAAGATAATCAAATTAATTCAAGGAGAAAATCTACTTATGGCAGATTTCGACCGAAGCAAGCCTCACGTCAACGTCGGTACCATGGGTCACGTCGACCACGGTAAGACTACGCTGACCGCAGCTATCACCGCTGTTCTGGCAAAGAAGCTTCCTAGCGACGTTAACAAACCTATTGCGTACGACCAGATCGACAACGCACCTGAAGAGAAAGCTCGTGGTATCACGATCGCAACTTCTCACCAGGAATACGAGTCAGAGACTCGTCACTACGCTCACGTCGACATGCCTGGTCACGCCGACTACGTCAAGAACATGATCACTGGTGCCGCTCAGGTTGACGGTGCTATCCTCGTTGTTTCTGCAGCTGACGGTCCTATGCCTCAGACTCGCGAGCACGTTCTGCTTGCCCGTCAGGTTGGTGTGCCAAAGATCGTTGTCTTCCTTAACAAGATGGACATGGCTGACGAAGAGCTCGTTGAACTCGTCGAGATGGACGTTCGCGAACTTCTTACCAAGAACGGTTTCGACGGCGACAACGCTCCAGTTGTGAAGGGTTCAGCCCTGAAAGCCCTCGAAGGCGACGCTGCTTACGAAGACGCTATCATGGAACTCGTCAAAGCTATGGACGACTACATCGAAGAGCCTGCTCGTGAACTCGACAAGCCTTTCCTGATGCCTATCGAAGACGTTTTCTCAATCAAGGGTCGTGGTACGGTCGCTACTGGTCGTATCGAGACTGGTGTTGTGAAGCTCAACGACGAAGTTGAAATCGTTGGTATCCACGACAGCAAGAAGACTGTTGTTACTGGTATCGAAGCATTCAAAAAGAACCTCGACCAAGGTCAGGCTGGTGACAACGCCGGTCTGCTGCTCCGAGGTATCGAGCGCGACGACATCGAGCGTGGACAGGTTATCTGTAAGCCAGGTAGCATCACCCCTCACACTGAATTTGACGCAGAAGTCTACATCCTCACCAAAGAAGAGGGTGGACGACACACGCCATTCTTCAAAGGCTACAAACCACAGTTCTACTTCCGTACTACGGACGTTACTGGTGAGGTTGAGCTGCCAGCTGACAAAGAAATGGTCATGCCTGGTGACACCGTTACCTTCAGCGTGAAGCTGCTTGCTCCTATCGCTATGGACCAAGGTCTTCGCTTCGCCATCCGTGAAGGTGGCCGCACCGTTGGTGCAGGTGTTGTGACAAAGATTAGCAAATAATCATTTGACCAACCCAACAAAAGAGGCTCATACGGGCCTCTTTTGTTATACTAAAAACAGTTATGAGGTATGCGTTTGTATTTGTGAGCATAGTGGCCATATGGCTTGCACTGCTCTTACTGGCTCTGCGTGGCGGTGCGAATCCGATGTTCATCTACGGGGTTGTCATGCTGATGACCATCGTACTCTACTGGATAGGCTTTCGGGGCAATCGGCGGTGAGACGTGTCTGGTTGGTCGCTCGTGCGTTTCTAGCAGTTGTGGCTGCCTACAAACGACGGCCTGACTCTTGGCTCATAGTGCTGTTCCGGGAAGCAGAGCAACTGGGCGGCGTATACGTTAAGTTCATGCAGCAGCTTGCAGGAATCGAAATGGCTTCTGCGCAATTCTCTGCGTACAAGGGGCACATAAAAGTGTTCGATGACGTCAAGCATGAACCGCTCGACATCGTAGCTACGCTCGAGGCTGAGCTAGGGCGTGAGGCTCGTGCACTCAAGCTCACCTCTGAGAAACCTCTGGCGACAGGCTCATTCGCCCAAGTTTACCGGGCAATACATGCTCTCGATGGACACGAGGTGGTTGTAAAGGTGCTTCGCCCCAGTCTGCAACGAACACTCGGGACAGATCTGCGACTACTAAGGCTGATTGCTCATGCAGTTCAGCCATTGATGCGAGGCGGCTTGATCGATTTACCGGCTATGGCAAAAGAGTTTGAGAAATCTGCACTACGTGAAACTGATTACGTGAGAGAAGTGGCGATGGCTCAGTATTTGTATGAATACTTTGCTGGCCGTCAGACGAACCTGGTAATCCCAAAGTCCTACCCACAGCTTTCGACGCGAAATCTGCTCGTGCAGGAGTTCGTCGAGGGGCTGCCTCTCAGTTCGGTGGTTCGCGAGGCACAAGCAGGTAGAGACAGTTTTGAGTATGTGAAGCAACAAACGGGATCCAGTCTCCACGATCAGCTCGTAACAGTCGGAAGTGAATTTCTCACGGCAATTCTCCAAGCGGACTACGTTATGGCCGATCCACATCCGGGCAATATAGTCCTGCTTGGCGACAACCGAGTGGCGCTGATAGACTTCGGGCTTGTTTCGCGGGCACCGCTCCACAGAAGCGCGTTTTTTGGTATGATTTCGCAGTATCGAGCTCTGTATGAAGATAGAGTCGACATGGGAACGCTTGCGATTGCTATGATGGCTTTTTATGACTATGAACTTTATGAGGCTCTAACAACCGTGCGATCTCATGGTAACTTCGCTGATGATTTAGGGCACTATATATCGAAAAATGTCGCCACACCAGAATTACTCGCGAGTCGTCTTGCACGAAAACGCATGATTACGCAGCTGTTTTTGCAGCAACTCAATGCCGGCAACAGGTTTGGTATCCGTATGAACGAGAGAGATGCGATACTACAAAAGGCTATGCATAACTTTCTGTCGACGGCTCGGCTCGCTGCGGGTGAAGGACATAGAGAGACACGCTATTTTGATATGATGCATGATGCGCTTGCGAAGGCAGAGGACGAGGCGTACTTGACGGGCGTCAAGGAAGCATCGGGAATGTCACTGCCGATGAGTCTGGAGCGTGCGCAAGAGATCGTGGTTGATTGGCTCAGCGTCGTTGCCGAAAGGGACAGGGCAGCCTATCAAACCCTTATGAAAGGAGGAGTTAGATGAACGGTTTACGAGAATGGGTAGTGCAGGTGCGTTATCCGTACACGGCAGGAGTTATCGCGGTAGTCTGGCTGGGTACAGCACTGTTCGCCATCATTGTTCCAACTGCACCAGTCGAAGTACTCATAAGTATCGTTGCCTTGACGACTTTACTGATAGCCAGCATCGGTTTTTCGTCGAAGTCTCACTAAAAGCAAATACCCCGCACCCGGAGCGAGGTATTTGCTCAACGGGTACGGGGTTTAGTGAGAGGTGCTAGCGAGAAAAGATCCAGCCACAGTGGCCAGTTCCGGCGATGTTCTCGGTCGGCTCGACCCTCCATCGGTCGTGAACGCCTCTTCGGAAAACATCGGTGTAGAACTGATGTGCGAAATGATCGCATCTGTCAGACGGAGTTCCCAGATGGATACCGAACTGAGTTACCCCTGTTCTCTCTGCATCAAGCAGTGCGTCCAGCAGAGTTCTGTGGAGCACACGGATGGTTGCCGGATGCACATCTGCGGCCTTCTTGATGGTCCCCACGGCCACCAGACGCCTCTCTAGCTCCGCTTGCGTGGCGGTGCGACTCGATGTCACAAAACAACCCCCTCGGGTATCGTAGTTATCCGAGACTGTCGCTTCTTATTTTGAGGTAGTCGTCAAAAGATGTCAAAGCAATCGGCACCACCTACATCAACGGTGGCTCGAACGTTACTACAACACCTGTCGGCTTATCAGAACTTGAGTTTGCGGCATATTGCACTAGCGTGACTCGTTTTGTGGCAGGTTCGCGCTTCCGCAGCGCCTTTAGCAGTGCATTTTCACACTCAGCCTCACCGACCACGTCTTCGTGCAAAGGATGGTTCACGTGTACCTCAGCGATGAAACCACTGTGAGAGCACCCATAGGCCCTTTGAGCGGCTTGCTCGATCTTGCCAACTAGGACTTGGATGCTCTGCGGGTCGCAGAAGCTAACGATCGCCGCACGACGCGTCTCTTCAGCTCTTTCTTTGCGTTCATGGATCTCGCGTTGCTTTTCCGCGCGCTTGTCGTCGCTGATGAATCCCATGTCGATCTCCTTTTCAGGTGAGGGGTGGGCGGAATGACACTGAAATGCCCCACTGCGGGTCGCGGCTATCCTCATACGGCTTCTCAAAGGTAACCCTTTGAGTACTGGGCTCTATGCGTTGCAATGCTTCCATGAGAACTCGCTGGCATTTTTCGCTGTCAGCGATGTTCTGAGTGACGGCTCTAGTACGGATACGTACATCCCTTACTTCACCGCGTGCAGCGAAGAGCCGCTTAGCTTCACCAACGACTGCTTCGATCAAGTGGTCGATGCTCCATCTCGACAAGAACGAGTCGATCTCGCGTTTAGCCTGCCTTGCTTTCTCAGCAGCTTTTGCTTCCTCGGCTTTTCTCCGGCTCGAGCGGTCATCGTCGTCGATAATTCCCATGCGTCACACCTTTCTTAAATGAGTGGTGGCACTAGGACAGTGGCGGGCTGAACTCAACCACTAAAGTCCGGTACAACGAGTTCTCCCAGTCAGCTCGCTCAGCAAGCTCGACTCTGACTGTTTTAGGCTCGGTCCTCTTTATAGCCTCGAACACTGCATCCGTGCACGCCTGATCGCGAATGATGGCGGTTGTTAGCCCAGGGGGTGGCAGCATATGCGCTGCAATACCTAACCTCTCTACAGGCCTACCGTTGCTCATGTAACTTGCTGTAGCATGCTCCTTCACTATCTTGACGAGCTGTGACAGATAGCTTGGATTACAAAATGCGTTGATCTCGTCCCGGACCTGCTGTCTTGCGAGCTCGTTTTCTTGCGCTACCTTTTCGTGACGTTGCTGACGCAGCTCGTCATCGATGAATCCCATGACAACTCCTAAAAGTACTAGATCTCACCATCTACGACATATATAAAAACACAAAACACATCTTCGAGCAATCACTACAAAGCAAACGCCCGCCGATCCAGAGGACCGACGGGGGTCTACTCTGGTGTGGCGGGCTAGATGGGGGCATCGTGGAAGGACTGGTAATTTCCGGTATGCGCTACCTTCACGATGATGCGGCTGCCCGAAATACGTTGTGGCGTGAAAATTTCACGCACTTCCACAGTGTCGAGAAAAGAACGACCGATTTTTGCTAGGCGATCGCTGATGCGTCTAGCGAGATCGGTGCACTCGCTCTCTGTGAGGCTCCCTCCGATGAGGTATGTGAGCTCGAGGCTGCAGAGGTTGGTACCAACGGACAGCGCAAGCGTCACGTTGGTGATGATTCTTTTGGCAAGTTTGTCGAGACTCAGGCTCTCCTGGCTCATCAGGCGCTCCTAGGCGTTCGCAGCGGCCATGCTGACGTTCAGCGCACGGGCGCTGACGTGGTAGGCGGTACGATCGTACGACAGCACGATCATGCCTACCTCGATCTTGCCAGCCATCCTGGGATCCCCGTTGATGCGATTCTCAAGGGACGGAATCAGGAGCGGCGCGCCGCCTCCGAACGGCACCGTGGTGGTGACTCGTGCCATCAGCCGGTCGTAGGGGTGGTTGAACTGCTTGGTGCCGTTGTCCGACAGCTCCAAGAGCCTGTCGATGATCAGGTCTACGTGGCTCATATGAGGTGCTCCTTGGGTGGTGTGAAACTCCTTGGCTCAATCACTCTAAAACATAAAAGGTGGATTGTAAATATGCGGCCTCTGTCGTATAATGCTTGCATACAACTAATCACCCCGAGAACTCGGCCAGACCTGACGAGATAGGATTCGAGCAGAGGTTACGGGGTCGCCGCCTAGCGTTACAGGCAGGAGAAACCATGGCAGAAGCAGCCGCACCACGGATCCGCATCCGTCTCAAGGCCTATGACCACAAGGTCATCGACCAGTCAGCAAAACAAATCATCGACACCGCACTTCGCACCGGTGCTAGCATAGCCGGTCCTGTTCCACTTCCTACGCGCCGCAGCACGTTTACGGTGGTCAAGAGCCCACATGTCTACAAAAAGGGTGGTGAAGCGTTTGAGATGCGCGTTCACAAACGTTTGATCGACATCGTCGGTGCTACCCCTAAGACCATCGATTCTCTGCAGAACCTCAGCCTCCCGGCTGGTTGCGACGCAGAAATTCGCATGTAAGCAACGGTTCGTTTATAAAAAACGGCTCCTCACGGGGCTGTTTTTATTTGTCTTCTAAAGCCGTGAAAGTAGGCGTATAGTGAAATTATTAGCCATTAAAGAAAAAGGACGCAAAATGGGCTCACCTGATATCTCTGACTTAAGTTTCTTTGAGTTGAACAGGCTCTCTGCGCACGACAGAGCGCAAATGGGTAACCGGAGTCGGGTAGATGTGGACTTTTCAGACCTTGATCCTACTGACAGGCTGGCGCTTGCCAAATGGATGACTCCTGGGACAATTACCGAACTTGGCGGACGAGCCATGGTGAAGGCTGCAGATGCGGTCGAAGACCTAGAGCAGCAAGCTACGGCTTAAAACTAGCAAGTTTGCGCGTCATACGGTAAAAGGTATACGGTATACTGGTATATATAAACCAGTAAAGGAGGTTATATGGCCAAAGGTAAATTCTCACTTGCAGTCCTCGCTGGTGTCGTTGGTGCGGCGCTTGGTGTTTTGTTTGCACCTAAGAGCGGGGAGGAAACTCGCAAGGATCTCAAGAAAAAAGCTGAAGAAGTCAAAAAAACTGCCAGCAAAAAAGGCTCTGAGCTTCGTAGCACAGCCGACAAAGTAGCGGGCGATGTACGCGAAGTGGTCACGAGTGGCAGCAAAGAGGTCAAAGGCGCAGCTAAGCGCTCTGCCAAAGAACTCGGCGACCTCGCTGACGAAGCAAAGGTCCGTGCTGCGCGTATTGCTGACGATGCGAAAAAGACCAGCGCCTCTGTTGCTGAATCTGCAAAGAAAAAGCTCAGCGATAACCGCAAAGAACAGTAGCCTAGTCTATAACAAAATAGCACTCCGCGTGGAGTGCTATTTTTATTTCGCATCCACTAGCCACAATATCTTGTGGGCAGTGGATGCGAGACAGGAGTGATGAGCCCTGAATCGCAGATGCTGGCCGCCGAGGGGGTCAGCTGGACAGCAGGGTGGTGCCGAGCATGGCACGCTCCCACGGCCTCAGTGGAGCGGGTGTGTCCGTGAAGCTGACGTGCTTGGCGGCCTCGGAGTCGATGATCACCGAGTTCACTGTGGGATCATCGTGGTTGCCGGCCAGGCCCAGGTTGTCTGTCGTCCGTGCGTGTGGAGTACCGATCTGCCTGTGGTCAAGCCAGAACAGAACCCCTGTTTCGTCGAAGACGAGAGGGCCCTCAGTGACGATGACCACGTCTTCCGGCGCGCCTGTGAAGCCGTAGGGCCCGCTGTGCGGATGGCTCCACGGCACGAGACCGTAGTCACGCCGAAGTCGGCCGTCCTCGTCGTTGCTGAGGACCAGGTAGGTCCTGCCCAGCTCGAGCTTGTCGCGGGACGTCTGCATGCCACTGGCGATGAGCTCGTCCCAAGTCGTGATGGGATTCATGATGTTCACTCCTGTCGAAGGGCGATAGGAGACCTATCGCAAAGAGTAAGTCCTATCATGAATATATTAGCATAAAAACAATCAAAAGTCAATACTGTACAATACTCTTATGCCTAAAAAGAAGAAAAATGCTCGCATCAACAACGAGTCGGACAGCACGTATTTTCTAAAGATCGTCCTCTATATCGTACTCGGTTCACTCTGGTTGAAATTTGCTTCTCCACTCGATCTCGGAGTTTTCGTACTCAACGGTTTTCCGTTCGGACTAGTGCTAGGAGTTATATTTGCTAGTCATGATCACTTTCAAGTCGATCGCAAGATAGAATATGCTCTCCTCATCCTCATGACGATCCTCACGTACTTCTTGCCAGCCGGTATAGTGATTTAGTACGTATACCGTATAACGTATTACGTATTACGGTTTAGGCACTCTGTTGCTGGCGCCATACGTAAATGTGTTACGCATATTTGTTTACCGCTTTGGGACAGAGTAGCCTGGTGCGACCTGTGTTACAAACTCATCGAGGGTGAGGTTTGCCTCGCTGAGCGCGCGTGCGAGAGGGATGCCGACGTAGCGATAGTGCCATTCTTCGTTTGAAAAGCCTGTGATCGACTGTTTTCCCATAGGGTATCGCTGTATAAAGCCAAATTTTGGTGCGTTTTGCGCTAGCCAACCGATGGCAACGAAGTTCAGTTCGCATTTGTCGGAGTTGGCGGCGCAGCTAGCGCTGGCAGACGATATGTCGATCGCAAGTCCACTCTGGTGCTCGCTGGTGCCGGGTTTGGCGACGTGGCTTATGGTATAGGCTTGGCCACGTTCCGTCATGTAGCCGTCGTAGAGTTTTTGCTGAGACTCGATGGAACGGTAGGCGCTCGATACCATCAACTCGACACCGTCACTCTTTGCGGCCTCGAAGAGCTTCTCGAGTGGCTGAGCGATTTGCGTCGACACCTGCATGACTGAGTTCGCGTCACCATGCGGGACGGGGATGTCGACGAGTTGTGGCGCAAAGTTACCCGGCAGCGAGCGGTCCTTAGAGACGTAGGTCCATAGATGACCAGGTTTAAACAGGTCGTATGAAGGCAGCGTGAGCCTGGTGTCGCCGGCCTGTACTGTCGGAATGGTTTGGCTAGAGTTTAGCTGGTCGATTTCGTCGTACCTAGCAGAGACGGCAGTCAGTAGCCACCAACTATAGCCAGCTGCAACTCCGCAAGCGAGACAAGTTGTCCAGATGATACGTCCTAGATTCATCTCCCTATGATACCTCGGTTGTAAGCGTGAGCAAAAAGACCTATAGTTAAGTCATGAAACGAGCATGGAGAGGAGCGCTGGCGATAGCGGCTGCTGGTGTCGCAGTATTTGCACTGCAAGCACAGGCTTCATCGCCTTGTCAGAACGATGAACCGTTCTGTTTTCGAGCCTCTGCCGAAGAAACACCGAAACTCATAGAGCGGGTGAGCCTCCCAGAAATTGCCGTACCGATATGGATGGGGTCGGGCGAGTGAGCAGGCGCTCCAAGGAACTACCTACGCAACCTCCAGCTGCTGCACCAGAGGTTAAGAATGCCAGCCGTCCCAAAAAAGGTCTGCTCGCGGGCTTTGGAGGGCTGCTGCTCATAGGACTTACTGCGTGGGTGGTGCTGAGTGTCTTAAAAGCCGTCATTCACGAAGTAGAGACCGCCACCGCACCGCCAAAAGTCGCCACCCCTTCGGTGCCAACACTCCGCTTTGCAGCTATGGGCGACATGCTGGCGCATGATAGCGTCGATGCGCAGGCTAAGACTACTGACGGCTATGATTTCAAGCCATACTTTAAAAACATTCGTTCGCTTTACACGGGTGCCGATGTAGTCTTCTGTAACCAGGAAGGGTTAGTTTCTGGTGAAGAGTATGGCATCTCTGGGTACCCGTCATTTAACGGGCCGAGTGAGTTTGCCGAAGGGCTAAGTAAAGGTGCTGGCTGTAACATGATCAATCTCGCCAACAACCATATAGGTGACAAAGGTCAGGCCGCCCTCGACAAAACCATAGATGTTTGGGCGGCCCAAAAACCTCTTGCCATGGCGGGAGCCTACAAGACCGCGGAGGATCAGCAGCAAGTTGCCTACTTCACTAAAAATGATATAAAAGTGGCATTTCTGGCCTTTGCTGATTTTAGTAACAATACTTCCGTGTCGAGTTACGGGCTCAACCTGTATCACAACCGAACACTTGTCGAAGGGCTCATGACAGAAGCACGCAAAAACGCTGACGTAGTGATCGTTTCGGCCCACTGGGGAACAGAAGACTCGACGCTAGTGAACCAAGACCAGATAGATACGGCACAGCTACTAAATGAACTAGGAGCAGATGTCGTCATCGGTACTGGCCCGCATGTGCTGCAGCGTACGGAGCGACTGAAGTCGAGCAGTGGTCACGAAACCTTTGTCTGGTACTCTCTGGGAAACATGCTCAGCTCACAGCTGACCGCCGACGAGCTGACCGGTGGAGTTGCTGGCTTTGAGGTGACAAAAACCAACGGGAAAATTGCCATACGTAACTTTACGTTCAAAAGTACATTTATGAGCTATGACTGGTCGGCGAGC
Organism: uncultured Candidatus Saccharibacteria bacterium; assembly: GCA_964383465.1. Lineage (GTDB taxonomy): Bacteria > Patescibacteriota > Saccharimonadia > Saccharimonadales > Saccharimonadaceae > CAYLGT01. Next base: position 55,136 of record CAYLGT010000002.1, read on the forward strand.
GACAGAGCTGCAGAGAACCTCCTGGCTCGTAAAAACCTGCAACTTCGCCCACTAAGCACAGCGCTGAGTACCGATATACAAAAGATGTTCCCGGGCGAGACGAGCAAAACCCGCACGGAATTTGTCCACACAACGCTCGGCAGTGATGCCGGTGTTCGAATCACTCCTTAGGGATGAGTTTCTTTTCGAGCAGTTGGTCCCTTGCTTTTTCAAGCGCAGGGAAGGCTTCATCGAGGGTGAGGCCACTGTCATGGAGGGCTCGAGCTAGGTCTTTGCCGACGTAGCGAAAATGCCATGGCTCAAACTGATACTTTGTGATGTCAGTTTTGTCACTTGGGTATCGCAGGATGAACCCGTACTCATAGGCGTGTGCAGCAAACCACTTGGCGGCTTCGGTTTCGGCGAAGCAGGTCTCGAGGTAGCATGAGCGGTTGGTGAGGCTGATGTCAAAAGCTAGGCCCGTCTGGTGCTCACTTTGTCCAGGGTGGGCGCTAAATTTGTTGGCCTCGGCTTCGCCACTAACTCGGGCGTAGTTGTCGAAGTAGCTTTTTTGTAGTGCATAAGATCGGTAGCCGCTTGCCAGCATGACGTCGAACCCTGCAGTTTTCGCACCAGCAAATAGCTCTTCTGTGGGCGTGAGTATGTCGCTGCGTAGAGATTGTTCTTCGCTTGACTTGGCGGAGTTGAGCGTTATGTTCGGCCGAGACAGCGACGCAGGAACGTACTCGGCGCTAGCTAGCGGGTGTTCTTTGCTGACGACAACCCAGAGACTGGCGGGGTCATGATAATCCTCTTTGAGCGCCTCGATCGGCGTGGTGCCGGGGAGCTTAACTTCGACACGAGAGTCATTTGTGGTCTTCGAGGACGTTGGTGTTGTTTGCGTGTGAGCAGCGGGCGCGGAGGACGATTTCATGAACAGAAATGTTGCCACCGTAGCAGCTGCGACAACTGTTACAACAATTCCTATCCCGAGAACTCGTTTCATACGGTCATTGTATCACTTGCTGCCCGAGGCATGAGCTTTTACACTAGCTATATGAAGTCTGACGAGCAGCCTGAAGGATTTGTCTCTCGACGCGGTAAACGTGTAACTCTAGAGAGTGTCAACATATCTGAGCTGTCCATCGACAATGTCCCCGGTGATTCGCTTGATGACTATAAAACACCTCGCAAACCTTCTGTCACGATTCACAAAAGTAAATGGTTCTGGCTGACACTTCTGATTCTCGTTGCAGTACCTGTGCTGTCGGGGGAAATACTGGCCTGGCGATACGGCTCAAGTGCCGGCTCGGCCAAAACTGAACTGGCGGGCATTGTGTCGAAGTCCGTACTTCCAGTCCAGTCGAGTAGCACACTGAGCGCGGCGCAGATTGGCGGTATCACAGACAAAGTCGATTCTGTAGCGTCCAGTATGTGTCCGGGTAGTTTTCTCGACAATGCTGCTGCTCTCTACCCGCGCGCAAAGTCGGCCCATGCTCGTTGCGTCGCCAGTCAGGAAAAGTATTCAGCACTGGCCGCAGCCCTACGGCAGTATGAAGCCGAGCAACGCTACTTCGAACAGCTCGCGGTCTTTGTCAAACCTGTTGGCGAGCCGCTCACGGAGAAGTTTGCGGTCATCGGGAGCCAATTAGAGCTCTGGCAACGTGCTAGCGACGGCATCGATGCATTGTCACCCCCTGAAAGCATGAAAGCTGTACATACAGAGCTCGCCAAGCAGGCGCGGCTGATTCGTGATCAATGGTCGAAGTTGCTAAAAGCATACGATGACCAAAATACCGCAGCGTTTACGACTACGCAGAAGTCACTCACAGAAAGCTATAAAAAATTTCAAACGACCCATACTTCATTTTCTAGTGTTCATGGCGCCACGCAGTCAAAGATAACCGACGCTTACTCACAGTTGAGTAAATAAAAAGCCCACCGAAGTGGGCGTGCCCTGAGGTCATCGCTGCCTCAGGGCTCATCTAAAGAAGTGTTACGCAGCGGCCACGATGAGGGAGATGGTTTGCACCAGCTCGCCCTCGTGGTTAGTGGAACTTGTCAGCGTGACGTCAACCGGACGCATGCGTCGAGACAGCTTCTCCCCCAGAGAAGCCATGATTTCCCGACACACCCTCATCTGCCGTGTACTCGTTCCCACGAGCAGTTCGGTTGGCAGCGCCCAGTGTGCTTCATCGCCATCGCTGGGGTGAGGACCGAGCCGGGCTAGCAGCTCATCCGTAGCCAGTGCGGCGATATGCTGCTCGGCGACCACGACTCAGCGTCCTCTGACCGCGTGCACGACGTGGTCCTGGATGCTGTCGTGGAACCGTTCCAGCAGTCCACGGCTCAGATCGTGAACCAAGCTCGTGTCGTCACGCATGATCTCTCGGGCCTTGTGAGGACCGAGTTCGGTCGTGAGACGACGCATGCCGTCTTGGAGCGCAGCGAGTCGCTCCATCTGCTGATCGTTGGGTCGGACACTGCCGTTCGCCCAGTCCTGCGGGTTGACGACACCTTCGACACCAATAGCCAGCGCGACGAGTGTGTTTGAGCCGACCTGATGGATCAACGTGTTTACTTCGATAGGTGACAGGTACGACATGAAGGCTCCTCTTCTCGGGTAGTACCAAGAGGTCTTGGCACTAAAGGTCTTCGATGTATTTGGCTATCTAACTATATAAACACTGAAAAAGCAAATACCCGCGCATGTGGCGGGGGCAGAGGACGATGGTCCTCGATACCCCCGCCGCGCGGGTTGTTCAGGCGGTTCGATACCTGTTGCGCATAGTGCTCCTAGGTAGTCTGCCGGGCCCGGATGGCGAACTGGTTGCGCTGGATACGCACAGTCATGAACTGGATGCCGTCTCGAGCGTGACGAACCTTCAGCTCGTAGGGACCGTTGTTGTCGTTGATGTGACGTTCGATCACTACTGCCTGCAGCTCATCGTCGCACACGATATAGATTGGGTGCGGGTAGACGGCAATCTGTAGCTCAGCACATAACAAGTGCTTGTCGGGGTGCATGGTGTCGAGACTTGCGGCGAAGAGCTGACACATCATCCCGAACATGAAGTTGTCGCCGAACATGGCCGTGGTCACGCCAGCGAGAGGCAACTCGGTACCAGGGGTTGCAGTGTTCATAACTCAGAGCCTCATTTCTAGTAGAAAAGTCGAGAGTTAACCCTACTATTATAGCAAAAAACGAGAAAAAAGTCAATGTACCGAGACACGGCTCAGTTAACGGAGAAAAATGACTCTTCCTAACCCTTGACAACAGCGGTCATACTCTGGTACAATCGACTGGTTAGAAATATTAGTTTCTCGAGCGAATTGGTAAGTCCAACAGATACGGATACTGCCAAATGCCGAGAATTTTAAGTGGGAAGAGGGAAGTATGAAAACCCTACTCGGTACCAAAATTGGTATGACCCAAATCATCGGCGAAGATGGTGTAGCTGTTCCAGTTACGCTCGTCAAAGCTGGCCCCGTCACAGTCACTCAGGTCAAGACTGTGGAGAAAGACGGCTACAACGCTGTCCAGGTGGCATATGGTGAGGGTAAGAACCTGAGCAATGCCGTGAGTGGCCATGTAAAGGCTGCAAAGGTAACACCAAAGGTCATCCGCGAAGTTCGCGTCGATGAGCTCGGTGAACACAAAGTCGGTGACGCGTTTGACGTCACTGTTTTTGCCGTTGGCGAGACTGTCGACGTCACGGGTACCAGCAAAGGTAAAGGTTTTGCTGGTACGGTTAAACGACACAACTTTAACACCTCTAAAAAGACACACGGTGGTAACGGAAACGTCCGTAAACCAGGTTCTATCGGTTCTATGTATCCGCAGAAAGTCTTTAAAGGCAAGCGAATGGCTGGCCGCATGGGTCACGACCGAGTTACGGTCAAGAACCTTGTGGTTGCCTACGTTGACGCAGACCTCGGTCTGATCGGCCTCAAAGGCGCTGTACCTGGCCCACGCAAAGGTCTTGTCACTATCGGAGGGAAAGCATAATGGCTGAAACAACTGCAAAAACAACGCTTCCTAAAGAAGTATTCGCAGTGGAGGTTCCAAACCACCAGCTGCTGAAGCTTGCCTACGATAGCTACCTCGCAAATGCACGTCTGGCATCTGCAACGACAAAACAACGCGGTGAAGTTCGCGGTGGTGGTAAGAAGCCATGGAAGCAAAAAGGCACCGGTCGTGCTCGATTTGGTAGCTCACGCAACCCTATCTGGCGTGGCGGTGGTGTCGTCTTTGGTCCACGTGGCAACGAGAACTACACCCTGAAACTCAGCACAACTAGCAAGCGTGTCGCGCTTCGCCAGGCACTGAGCCTCGCAAACACTGCGAAAAACATCCACATTTTGGATGTCAAGACTACTGGTAAAACCAAAGAAATCGCAGCATTTCTTGAGAAAAACAAGCTTGAGCGCCGCGTACTTATGGTTGTCGATGCTAAAACTCCTGAGTTGCTCCGCGCTACTAGCAACGTCCAGAACGTCCTGCTCGTCAGCGCTAAGTACTTGAGCGTCTACCACATCCTCAACGCAGATGCGATCGTTATGACCCCAGCTGCGCTCAAGGTTGTTGGTGAATGGCTCGGGGCTGCACCGAAAGCAGCGACCGCGAAGGGAGGAGAAAAATAATGTTGATCCTAACTCCACGTGTCTCTGAAAAGGCATACAAATCACACGGCGAAGGCACCTATGTCTTCAACGTTCCTATGAGTGCTAACAAAGCTGGCGTCATCGCTGCCCTCAAAGAGCAGTATGATGTCAAGGCATCTGACGTTCGATTTGTTATCCAAAACGGCAAGCCAGTTCGTGCAAGTCGCGGTAAGCGCCAGAACCCTGGCACCGCACTGCGCACCAAGACGAAGAAAGCATACGTTCGCCTCGCTGAAGGCAACAGCCTGACACTCTTTAACGAAAGTGAGGAGAACTAATCATGGCTATCAAACAGTACAAACCAACGACCAACGGTCGTCGCGGCATGACGAGCCAGGATTTCTCTGACATCACTACCCGCAAGCCACTCAAAAGCTTGCTGAAGATCAAGAAATCTACTGCCGGTCGCAACAACACCGGTCGTATCACTACTCGTCACCGTGGTGGCGGCGTAAAGCAGTACTACCGACTCATGAACCACCAACTGGCCGCTGGTACAACCGCGACTGTTGAACACATCGAGTACGACCCAAACCGCAGCGCGCGAATCGCACGTGTCAAAGATCAGCACGGTCTGTATCACTACATCCTGGCTGACAAAAACATGAAAGTCGGTACAGTCATCTCGGCTGGTCCTGACGCAGCTGTCGAAACGAGCAACCGTCTTCCACTTAGCAAGATCCCTGTCGGTACTCAGATCTACAACATCGAGATCCAGGCTGGCAAAGGTGGCCAAATGGTCCGTGGTGCTGGTACGAAAGCACAGCTGATGGCTAAAGAAGGCAACTACGCCCAGGTCAAACTTCCTTCAGGTGAAGTTCGCCGCTTCCGCCTCGAGTGCATGGCTTCGATCGGTGTTGTTGGTAACGAACAGCACCAGAACGTCAAAATCGGTTCTGCCGGACGCAAACGACGTATGGGCATTCGTCCAACGGTTCGTGGTGTCGTCATGAACGCCGCAGATCACCCACATGGTGGTGGTGACGGTGGTCGACACGGTTCTGGTAAACCACCACGCACTCCGTGGGGTCAGCTGACACTTGGTTACCGCACCCGACGTCGCAAAGATGTCAGTGGATTAATAGTAAAGAGTCGCCACGACGCGAAGAGGAAACGAGGTTAGTCTATGAGTCGATCTCTCAAAAAAGGTCCGTTCGTCGACTTCAAGCTCGCTAAGAAAGTGGCGGCGCTTGGTCCAGACGACCGAACGGTCATCAAGACGTGGGCACGTGCTTGTACTATCACTCCAGAAATGGTTGGTCGTACGATCGCTGTTCACAACGGCCGTATGCACATACCGGTCTACGTTTCGGAAAACATGGTTGGTCACAAGCTCGGTGAGTTTGCGCCAACTCGCAAGTTCCGTAAACACGGTGGAAAGGATAAGAAATAATCATGGCTGAGAAAACTACTCGCGCGGTAGCCAAAGGCGTTCGCCTCGCTCCTCGCAAAGTCAGCCTGGTAGCCAGCCTTGTGCGTGGCCGCAGTGTTTCTGACGCCCTGACCATCCTAGAGCACACTCCAAAGCGTGCTGCAAAACCTATCGCAAAAGTTATCGCGAGCGCCAAAGCTAACGCTGTCAACACTCACGGTATCCAGGAGAAAGACCTTGTCATCCAGACTTTGACTGTCACGGCTGGTCCTCGCCTGAAGCGATACAAGCCAGCAGCTATGGGTCGCGCTCTGCCATTCCAGAAGAAAACTAGCCACATCACGGTCGTTGTTCGTGGTGAAGAGAAGCCTAAGAAAAAGCCAGTAGCAAAAGCTGCTGACAAGAAGGAGACAAAGTAATGGGTCAAAAAGTAAACCCAATTAGCATGCGTCTCCAGGTTCACAAGAACTGGCGTTCAAAGTGGTTTGCAACTCGCAAAGAATACGTTCAGTGGCTCGGCGAAGACATCAAGGCTCGCGCAGCTATCGAAAAGCGTTTTGAAACTCGCGCTGTCATCAACGACATCGTTATCGAACGCTCTGCAAACCTGGCGACCATCAACATCCACACCAGCAAAGCCGGTGTCGTCATCGGTCGTGGTGGTGCGGGTGTATCTGAGCTCAAAGTAGAGCTCGAGAAGATCATCGGTATGCCTGTTCGCATCAACATCGAAGAAGTGAAGCGACCTGAACTGGCTGCCAAGCTTGTCGCCGAGAACATCGCTCGACAGCTGGAGCGCCGAATCAACTTCCGCCGCGCAACAAAGATGAGTGCTCAGAACACCATGAATGCTGGTGCCAAAGGTATCCGTATCGAGGTTGCTGGCCGTCTAAACGGGGCTGAAATGAGCCGCCGCGAGAAAGTTATCCTCGGGAGCGTGCCACTTCACACTCTTCGTGCAGACATCGATTACCACCTAGCTAAAGCTCAGACTCCTGCCGGTATCATCGGTGTTAAGGTCTGGATCTACAAAGGTGAAAGGAGCGAACGCTAATGTTGCTTCCTAAGAAAACCAAGTTCCGTAAAGTGCGTATCGGTAAAAACGAAGGTGTTGCAACGCGCAGCAACTACGTTGCCTTCGGTGACTACGCACTGCAGAGCCTCAGTAACGAGCGCATCAACTCACGACAGATTGAGTCTGCTCGTCAGGCGATGACCCGTTACATCAAGCGTGGTGGTAAGATTTGGATTCGAATCTTTCCTCACACTCCAGTCACCCGCAAAGCTCTTGGTACAAAGATGGGTACCGGAAAAGGCAATCCAGAGTTCTTTGTCGCCAAGGTCAAAGCCGGAACTGTCATGTTTGAAATGAAGGGTGTGCCAGAAGAAACAGCGCGCGAGGCTATGCGCCTTGCTGCCCACAAACTTCCTGTCCGCACTCGATTCATCCGTAAGGAGGACGCGTAAGTATGAAAGCTTCAGAACTACGTGAGAAATCTGTAGCAGATCTCGAAAAATTGCTCGCTGAGACGAAGAAAGATCTCATGGATGCAAAACGATCACTTGCTGCAGGTGAACTTCCAAACCCACGTGTCGTTGGCAAGAACCGACGCATGATCGCACGAATTAACACTTTGCTGACCGTCAAACGTAACGAAAAGAAAGGAGAGGCGTAATGGCTAAGAAACTTACTGGCGTCGTCACTTCTGACGTTCGTAACAAAACCATCACTGTCGTGGTGACTCGACGTGAAACACACCCAATCTACGGCAAGCAGTACACCGTCAGCCGCAACTTTAGCGTGCACGACGAAGACAACACTGCACACGTAGGTGACAAAGTTGAAATCGAAGAATCTCGCCCAGTTTCAAAGACTAAATCATGGCGTTTGTCACGAGTTGTCGAAGCTGGACACGCTGCTATCGAACTCAAAGACGAGGAAGAAGTAGTTGAGAAAAAAGCTGCACCAGCCAAGAAGGCTGACAAAGAGACGGAGGAGGACGCGTAATGATCCAGCAAGAAACCCGTCTGAAAGTCGCTGACAACAGTGGTGCCAAAGAGATCCTCTGTATCCGCGTACTGGGCGGCACAAAGCGTCGTTACGCTCGTGTTGGTGACATCATCGTTGCCAGCGTCAAAGACGCTAACCCGGCCGGAAACGTCAAAAAGAAAAGTGTGGTCAAAGCAGTTGTCGTTCGTACGACTGACCAGATTCGCCGTAAAGATGGTTCGACCATCCGCTTTGACGAAAACGCAGCAGTGATCATTGGTGATGACAAGAACCCACGTGCAACGCGTGTCTTCGGTCCTGTGCCACGTGAACTGCGTGACCAGGGTTACATGAAAATCATTAGCCTTGCGCCGGAGGTACTCTAGTATGTCACTTCGTATCAAAAAAGGTGACCTCGTAAAGGTCATTGCAGGCAGCCACAAAGGCAAAACTGGCAAAGTCGTAAAGACTGACGCCACAAAACAACTCGTTTTTGTTGAAAAGATCGGTGTTGTAAAGCGCCACGTCAAACCTTCACAGCTGAACCCACGTGGTGGCACAAAAGAGCTCCACAAAGGCCTCAGCGCCGGCAAAGTCGCTCTCGTTGTCGATGAAGCCAAAGGCAAAACGAGTCGCGTCGGCTACAAGACCGATGCCAAAGGTAACAAAGTTCGAATCGCTAAAGCACTAGGAAAGGAGATCAAGTAATGGCTACCTCAACATCTACTCAGCCTCGTCTGAAAGACCTGTACAACAGCAAACTGGTCTCTGAACTTGAAAAAGAACTAGAGCTGACAAACGTGCACCAGGTACCAAAACTCGAGAAAATCGTTCTGAGCGTTGGTATCGGAAAGAACAAAGATGACAAACGTCATCACGAGCTGGTTACGACAACCCTTCGCAAAATCACTGGCCAACAGCCGGTTGACCGCATGGCGAAGAAGTCGATCGCTACGTTCAAAATTCGTGCAGGTATGAACCGTGTCGGTGTCAGCGTGACACTTCGCGGAAGCCGAATGTACGAATTCCTCGACCGACTGGTCAACGTCGCACTACCTCGTGTCCGTGACTTCCACGGTGTCGGCGCCAAAGGCTTCGATCGTCAGGGTAACTACAACCTCGGTATCGTTGAGCAGTCTATCTTCCCAGAACTCACGTTCGAAGACACACAGCTCCTCCACGGTCTACAGGTAACGTTCGTCATCAAAAACGAGCGCAAGGAGCACAGTCGTGCACTGCTGGAAAAGTTTGGCATGCCGTTCGAGAAAGGAGCGAAGCGATAATATGGCCAAGAAATCTATGGTCGCCCGCGACCTTAAACGACAGAAAATGATCACTAAGCACGCTGCAAAGCGAGCAGAGATGAAAGCAGCCGGAGACGTCGAAGGGCTTCAGAAGCTTCCACGCAACGCGAGCCCGACTCGCTGGAAGAACCGCAGTAGCCTGACCGGTCGCCCACGTTCATACATGCGCAAGTTCGGCATCGACCGCATCAGTTTCCGCGAACACGCAAGCAAGGGAGAAATCCCTGGTGTAACGAAAGCCAGTTGGTAAAGGAAAGGAGAAAAAGATATGTCATTGCAATCAACCGACCCAATCGCTGATCTCCTGACCCGGATCCGCAACGCTATCATGGCTGGTAAGAACGAAGTTCGCCTCCCTAGTAGCAAGATGAAGAAAACAGTTGCTGAGCAGCTGAAGAAGACTGGCTACCTAGCAGATGTCAAAATCGAAAAAGGTACACCACGCGATACACTTGTCATCGTTATCAACGAACCAGGCAAGAACGCAACTATCAACGAGATCGAGCGTGTCAGCCGACCAGGCCGTCGAGTCTACGCAGCAGTCGCAGACATCCCACGCGTTAAAAGCGGTCGTGGCGTCCTGCTTGTCAGCACCAGCAAAGGTCTGATGACCGACACTGAAGCGCGTAAAGCCAAGCTCGGTGGTGAGCTGATCTGTAAGGTTTACTAATTGAGTTAAGAAAAGGGAAAATAATATGAGTCGAATCGGAAAACTACCCATCCAGATTCCTGCGGGCGTGACAATCACGGTCGACTCTGGCACCGTGAAGGTCCAGGGTCCAAAGGGAAACTTGGAGCAATTTATCACCCCTAACGTGACTGTCGCAGTCGAAGACGGTGTACTTACCGTTACTCGAAAAGACGACAGCAAACCTGCCAAAAGTGAGCATGGCCTTATGCGCGCCCTCATCAACAACATGGTTGTCGGTGTCACGACTGGTTTCGAAAAGAAGCTGGAAGTGAACGGTGTCGGGTTCCGTGTAAATGGCGGCGGACAGAGCCTAGAAATGGCCCTCGGGTTTTCACACCCAGTCAAATATCAGGCGCCTGAAGGTATCAATATCGCTGTAGACAAAATGAACATCACGGTAAGTGGTATCGACAAGCAGCAAGTCGGACAGGTTGCTGCTGAGATCCGCGCCCTGAAGAAACCTGAGCCTTACAAGGGTAAGGGAATTAAGTACGCTGACGAAGTCATCCTTCGCAAGGCGGGAAAGACAGGTAAGTAGACATGAGTAACCTAGCAAAGAAACTACTCAACCGCAGCCTCCGAAAAGGTCGCGTACGAGCCCGCGTCAGCGGTACTGCTGAGCGCCCACGTCTAACTGTCACTGTCAGTAACGTTCACGTTTCAGCGCAGTTGATCGATGACGTTGCTGGTAAAACCCTCGTCGCAAGTACGACTGTTGGGCAGAAAAGCCTCAAAGGTACCATGTCAGAAAAAGCCGCCTTTGTTGGCGCTGATATCGCCAAAAAAGCTAAGAAAGCAAAAGTAACGACTGTCGTCTTTGACCGCAACGGACGCGCCTATGCAGGCCGACTTGCAGCACTGGCAGACGCAGCACGCAAGGAAGGATTGGAGTTCTAGTCATGGATGCACCACGAACTGCCGCCCCAGCACGTCCAGCAGGACCTCAGGGCAACAACAACCGCCGCGACTCACGTCCACCACGTCGTGATCAGCGCGCACAGGCTCCTCGTGAAGAGAAGCTCTACGAAGAACAAGTTATCAACATCGACCGCGTTTCACGCGTTGTGAAAGGTGGACGACGTTTCCGCTTTAAGGCACTCGTTGTTGTGGGTGACCGCAAGAACAAAGTTGGGGTTGGTGTGAGCAAGGGCGCAGACGTCCAGACCGCTATCGCCAAAGCTACCGAAGTTGCCAAAAAAAGCATGATCGAAGTTCCTGTTGTGAACGCAACCATCCCTCATGATGCCGAAGTCAAAGTCAGCGGTGCTCGAGTACTCCTCAAGCCTGCTGCACCTGGTACTGGTATCATCGCAGGTGGTGTCGTTCGAACGATCATCGGTGTCACTGGCATCAACAACATGCTTAGTAAGAGTCTCGGCTCAAGCAACAAAGTGAACATCGCCTACGCAACTATCGACGCCCTCAAAAGCTTGGTTCCAAAAGACCAGTGGATGGCGAACAGCACCGATGCTCGCCCAGCTGCCAAGAAAGCACCTGCTAAGAAGCCTGCGAAGGAGACGAAGTAATGAAATACAACGAACTCCAAGTAGAAGCCAACAAAGGCCGCAAACGAGTTGGTCGTGGTATCTCAGCTGGTCAGGGTAAAACCGCCGGTCGTGGTACCAAAGGTCAGGGTGCTCGAACTGGTAAGAAGCACGCACATGGGTTCATGGGCGGCCAAGGACCACTCGTACAGCGCATTCCTAAAGCTCGAGGGTTCAAGAGCCTACGCGTACCTGCTCAAGTTGTCTACACCTCACAGTTAAGCGAAGTAAAGGGTGCAAGCATCGATAACTTCACGTTGTTTGAAGCAGGCCTCGTTGCTACTCCATATCACACGGTAAAAGTTATCCTGAAGGGTGACTACACAGGAAAAGCACTCATCAAAGTGCAAGCTATGAGCGCAAACGCTCAGGCTGCTGTCAAAAAAGCTGGTGGTACTTTCGAAGTTACTTCTGTGCCTCAGTTGCCAGCCAGCAACAAAGAGCGAGCCGCTAAAAAAGCTGACATCGCCGAAAAGCGCGCGGCAAAAAACGACAAATAAGTACGCTTTTGTACTAAAAAACGCCCCGATGGATGAGCCTCGGGGTGTTTTTGTAGTATAATGTCTGGAGTATTTCTCTAACCTAAACAGAGGGTGTTACATATTCCATGAACTGGCGAACCATTTTTGCCTCACTCAAAAGCCGCGACATGCAGAAACGACTGCTTGCTGTGTTTGCTATCATCATCATTTACCGATTCCTCGCACATGTTCCAGTGCCGCTCGCAGAACCGACTGAACTCAAGCAGGTACTCGAAAACTCTATAAAAAGCACTGACCTTGGTGGGTTTTTGAACCTACTCTCTGGTGGTGGACTCGCCAGCCTCTCTATCGTCCTCGTGGGTCTGAGCCCATACATCACCGCGAGTGTTATCACCCAGCTCCTTACAAAAGCTATTCCTCGTCTGGAGGAGCTTCACAAAGACGGCGAATCGGGCCGCCGTACCATCAACCAGTGGACACGAATCATCACTGTTCCACTTGCCATACTGCAGTCAATCGCCTTTATCTTTATCATCCGTCAAACAGTCCTCGCCGGTAACACCGGGGTGCTGAGTGACACGACCCTCTATGAGTGGGTCATCGCGGTGACGGCTATGGCCACTGGCGCCATCCTCATGATGTGGCTTGGTGAGCTGGTCACAGAGCAGGGGGTTGGTAACGGTATCTCGCTGCTGATCTTTGCAGGTATCATCTCGCAGCTTCCGTCGACACTCGGCGGTGTCTGGTCGTCGGTGACAACCGTTACGAGCGACAGTGAAAAGCTCCACATCTTTAACTGGGCTAC
>CAYLGT010000002.1:68067-76133 GCA_964383465.1 uncultured Candidatus Saccharibacteria bacterium
ACAGGGATTGTCTTTAACAGCAACGAAATCGCCGAAAACCTACAAAAACAGGGTGGCTTCGTCGAAAACGTCCGCCCTGGTATACAGACAGAGAAATATCTCTCACGAACGGTTAACCGTCTTACACTGTTCGGTTCGATCGCGCTTGGTATCATCGCGGTGCTGCCGTTCATCGCTGAGTACATCTTTGCTCAGCTAGGCATAAATGCTGCCAACCTCGCTATCGGTGGAACTGGACTACTCATCGTGGTCTCAGTCGGTCTTGAAACACTGCGCCAGATCAACTCCCGCGCCCTCATGGTCACATACGACCAGTACTAGACTTCACACTTTTTCACCGTACTCTCGGTGTATACTGAGAGTATCTAACAGGAGGTTCTATGGCGAAAGAGGTAAAAAAGGCTGGTAGTAGTGCTGGCGAAATCGTGCTTCAGTGGCTTACCTATGCATTCTGGGGGTGGTTCATACTGGCCCTGACGTGGCTGGTGGCGTCAACGACCATGCATTTTCTGGGTCAGAAGGGAAACGAGACTTTCGGTCCCAGTGCTTCGTACGGAGTCGCAGCGGTCGTCGTTTTGTTTGTGGTTTCCTATGTAGCTGACAGGATATATAGCAAGCATGAACCGAGCGAAAAACATGGTGTAGCCCAGGTCGTCATGATCATACACGCCGTGCTATTTGCGCTCTCAAGCATAGGGGCGGCAATCTTCTCGGTCTTTGCCCTTGTCAGTATGGTGGTTGGTGACGTTAACTCATACGACACGGTAGAGAACAAGCAGACCATGCTCATCACAGGCCTGGTTGTCGCACTACTGTTCGCGCTACTAGCGCTGCGCACCCTTCGACCGTTAACGTTGTGGGGCAAAGCTCGCGGATACCGACTTGTAATGAGTGTCGTAACAGGTGCCGTTTTAGTGGCAGCGAGTGTAGGGCCGCTCGCCTACCTATACAACACCAAACAGGACCGTTTGATCGAGACGGGGTTGCCTATGCTGTCCAACGATATCTCTAACTACGTCAGCAGTAAAAACCACCTACCAGGCTCTCTGGCGGACATCACCCCAACTAGCAAAGAAGTTGAAACGCTTCTAGCAGAGCACTTAGTAACATACACCCCAAATACTAAACCGACCACTGCGACTGCACCAGATGTTAAAACGCTCGAACTTCAGCCCGACACAAAAACCTATAGTTATCAGCTCTGCGTCGTCTATGCCGACACAAAGAACCAGTTCAACAACAAATACGCGACTACCTACATGTACCCAGCAGGCTCAACTTCGCCAGATGTTTACACGCATGCCAAGGGCAAGGTTTGTTACGATCTCGTTGCGTATAACTATGGCGCCGTAGAACCGGCCGTCGACGCGGTTCGCTAACTCACCGATACAGCTTTTGTTTACTCCATACTCTAGTGATACGCTGTAGGTATCATGACAGAGGTCAGACCTTCACTCGACCAGAACCACGAAAAGAAACCGATTCGAAAAATTGTCTATGGCGCACTGGGTAGCGTTGCTATGACGGCCGTGCAGCTTACAGCTAGTTTCACCTCTGCATCTGGCGGTGGACATAACGTACTCCGTACGCTAAGTGTGGAGAACATAGATGGCATGCTGTATCTGGGTTCTGCACGAGCCGCGCAACTCGCCCAAAAAGGCCACTTGCCGGAAGCTGAGCGCCAAAAACGGGTCAGGCGTTGGCGTGCAGGCACACTTAGTCTCATATGTGCAGGAGCACTCTACACCGGCTATGAGGCTGCCGAGGATGTACTAGAGGGTGATTTTCATCCCGCAACGCCTCTATCGATTGGATTGGTGGCTGCTGGCGTCGGCGTAAATCGGCTAGTCGAGCGCGGCTTGCATGACCATGTGGACAGCCAAGACGCACACCGAGATGCCTGGCGGCACGCGATGACAGACATGGCGGTCGGCATCGGCATGGGGGTGGCGCTTGGCGTGAACTATGTGACGTACAAATACGGTGTTGAAACTGGATGGACACAGGCCCTCCCAGATGTTTCTGCCACACTCGGCAGCGCGGCGATTGTTGTCGCAAATGCACCTACCGCGAACCGACTCTCACAAGCAGATCCTCAGCCAGAGCGACTTGACGACATGGCATAATTCGTTAAAATAGTCCTATCTACATCGCGCTGCGAGATTCTTTTAGTCAGGGGTTTACGAAGAGGGGTCTTTCCTGTATAATTCTCTCTTGTAGTTTATGTCTAGTACAAAAGAAGTCATCAAGCTGAACGGAAAGGTAGTCGAAGCACTGCCAAATGCTCAGTTTCGTGTCGAACTGGAGAACGGACATACAATTATCGCCCACGTGTCAGGGAAGATGCGCAAGCACTACATACGGTTAGTGCCGGGTGATAAGGTCGAGGTTGAGTTAACCCCTTACGATCTTACGAAGGGCAGAATCAGCTTCCGACTGCGTGATGAGCGTCCAAACGCTTAAGAGGTATCAATAATTAATTTGGGAGAAACACTGTGAAGGTTCGAGCCAGTGTAAAAAAGATCAGTCCCGATGACCAGCTGGTGCGCCGTAAAGGTCGCCTCTACGTCATCAACAAAAAGAAACCCAAGAACAAACAGAGGCAGGGTTAAGTTATGGCGCGTATAGCTAACGTCGTAATTCCTACCGAAAAGCAGGTTCAGGTTTCACTGACCTACATCTACGGTATCGGTCCTAAGTTTGCTCGCGACATCTGCGACGCAACAAAGATCGACCCAACCACCCGCGTCAAAGATCTCAGCGAAGACCAACTGAAAAAACTTCGTGACGAGATAGACGCTAACTACAACGTCGAGGGTGACCTACAGCGTGTAGTTGCCGGTAACGTCAAACGTCTCAAAGACATCCAGAGTTACCGCGGTATCCGACACAAAAACAACTTGCCATCACGTGGACAGCGTACCCGTACCAACGGCCGCACCCGACGTGGTAAGCGTGTAGCAGTCGGTGGAAGTCAACCTAAAGCAGCAAGTAAGACCTAGGATATAAGTAAATGGCAGAAGCAAAGACTACAACCAAGAAGAAGCAGCGCCGTTCAGTTCCTACTGGTCAGCTGCATATCCAGGCTACGTTCAACAACACAATCATTACCTTTTCTGACAGCAAGGGTAAAGTTCTGAGCGCAAGTAGCGCCGGTGCTTGTGGCTTCCGAGGAAGCAAAAAAGGTACCGCCTACGCTGCACAGATCGCTGCTGAAAAAGCCGCAGAAGCTGCAAAGAGCCAGTATGGCCTGAGCAAAGTAGATGTGTTTGTCAAAGGCGTTGGTCTGGGACGTGACACGGCTATCCGTGCACTGAGCAACTTCGACATCGTTGTCGAAAGCATCAAAGACGTGACCGGTGTTCCACACGGTGGTACCCGCCCACGAAAGGCAAGGAGAGGCTAAGATGGCACGAGATCGTTCCCCAATTGTTAAACAGAGCCGTCGTGAAGGCTACGCCCTTCACCCTAAAGCTCACAAAATCATGGTTAAAAAATCTGGTATTCCAGGTCAACACGGCCGTGATCGTCAGGGCAAGCAGAGTCTGTACGCCCAGCAGCTTCGTGAGAAGCAAAAAGTTCGTCGTCTCTACGGCCTGCTCGAAAAACAGTTTGCCCGCCTGATGGCTGACGCAAACCGTGCTCAGGGTCAACCTGGAGAAGTACTTCTTCAGCTGCTCGAGCGACGACTCGACAACGTCATCTACCGTGCTGGGTTTGCGACTTCACGCCGCGCCGCACGACAACTCGTTACTCACGGTCACTTTATGCTGAACGGCCGACGTGTCGACATCCCATCTATCCGCGTCAAAGTGGGCGATGAGATCGTTGTACGACCAAAGAGCACCAAGAGTAACTACTTTGTAAACATCGACACTGTTACTAAAGACACCGTCCAAGGACCACTCAGCTGGCTCAAGGGCGACGTCAAGAACCTCAAAGTTACTATCACTGGGCTTCCGAAGCGAGAAGAAGCAGAACCAGACATCACAGAACAATTAATCGTTGAGTACTACTCACGCTAGGCTCATAAAGGAGTAAGGATAACACTATGGCAAAAGCAATCCACAACCCAACACTTGCATCTGTAGATGAGCACAGCAAGACGAGCGCAACATTTGTCGTTGAGCCGCTTCACACTGGCTACGGTATGACTCTCGGTAACAGCCTGCGCCGCGTGCTGCTTTCTAGCATCGAAGGTGCAGCAATCACTGCGTTCAAGATCGAAGGTACCAACCACGAATTCACTACCGTCAAAGGTGTTGTAGAAGACGTCGTTGACATCATGCTCAACCTCAAGAACGTCGTCGTTCGCTCACACTCTGAAGAGCCAGTTGAACTACGACTCGAGAAAAAAGGTGCTGGCGTCGTTACGGCTGCCGACATAAAGACAACTGCAGACGTCGAAGTCATCAACCCAGAAGCAGTCATCTGCACCATCGATGACGCAAAGACTTCTGTTGTTATGGACATCGTCGTTGAATCTGGTCGCGGCTACCGCACCATCGAAGAATCAGGCGCAAAGCGTGCGCACGGTGATATGATCGCCCTCGACGCATTCTTTAGCCCAGTTCGCCGCGTACGATACCGCGTTGAAAGCACTCGTGTTGGCCAGAACACTGACCTCGACAAGCTGCTTCTTACTGTTGACACCGACGGCGCACTGAGTCCTCAGGATGCGTTTGAAGAAGCTGCTGCGATCCTCATCAACCAGTACACAGCACTTGCTGGCTCGACTCGTGTCGAAGCCGCTCCTGCACTCGGTTCTGAGGCTGCAGAAGGTACTGCAGAGCTCAACACTCCTATCGAGGACTTGAACCTGACAGCACGTACCACGAACGCCCTGATCAACAACGACATTCGTACGATCAACGACCTCGTCACACTTTCAGAGACTGATCTCCGTGAGCTTAAAGGCTTCGGTAGCAAAGCCCTCGACGAAGTAAAAGACAAACTAGCCGAGATGGAGTTTTAGTCTATGCATCGACACGGATATCAAGGACGCAAGTTTCGTCGCGAACGTGATCAGCGCAAAGCCCTGATCAAAGGTCTCGCAACGAGCCTTGTCACATATGAAGCGATTGAAACGACGCTGCCAAAGGCAAAAGAGCTCGTTCCATACGCTGAAGTCCTGATCACAAAAGCGAAAAAAGGCGACCTTCACAACCGTCGTCAGGTCATCGCTGGCCTGAGTACGCTTGAAGCCGCTTACAAGCTTGTAGATCACATCGCACCACAACTCACCGGACGCACAAGCGGTCACCTACGTATCACACGTACACGACTTCGCGTCGGTGACAACACACAGATGGCTCGCGTCAGCTTTGTCGACGAGATCAAGGCCGTAGCTGAAAAAGCTGCTGCCCCAGTCGCTAAGAAACCTGCAGCCAAAGCTCCAGCCGCAAAAGCTGCTCCTAAAAAGCCAGCTGCGAAAAAGGAGACGAAATAGATGAAAACTTATAGCCAAAAAGCATCTGAAGTTTCCCACAAATGGGTACTCGTTGACGCTAGTAGTGCACCACTTGGTCGCGTCGCTACTGTCATCGCAACCCGTCTGACAGGCAAGTACAAGCCAACCTACACTCCTTCTATGGATGACGGTGACTACGTCGTAGTTATCAACGCCGACAAACTTGTCCTGACCGGAAACAAGGAAGAATCGAAAAAGTACTACCGACACACTGGGTTCCCAGGTGGAATCAAAGTGCGAAGCATCAAGGAAGTAAAACAACTCGACTCAACTGCTGCTGTCGTCGCTGCCGTCAAAGGTATGCTGCCTCGCAACAAACAGCTTGCTGTTCGTTTGACTCGACTTCGAGTATTTCCTGGTGACGTTCACGAACACGCTGCACAGCAGCCGGTAGAAGTAAAGGTAGGTAAGTAACATGGCAAAGAATGAGTATTTCTACGGCCTCGGTCGTCGCAAGAGCGCAACTGCCCGTGCACGACTTACTGGCGGTAAAGGTAACATCGTCATCAACGGGAAGTCTGCGAGTGACTACTTCTCTGGTAACTCGACGATGCTCGCAGAGCTGACTGACCCACTTGCTGCTATCGGCAAGCAAAAAGAACTCGACGTTTCACTGGTTATCAGTGGCGGCGGTTTGGCTGGTCAGGTTGACGCTGCAAAACTCGCAATCTCAAAGAGTATCAGCGCTATGAACGAAGAGCTTCGCTCGACGCTCAAAAAAGCTGGTTTGCTCAAACGAGACCCACGCGAGAAAGAGCGCAAGAAGTACGGACTCCGTTCTGCACGTAAGCGCGAACAGTTCTCGAAGCGTTAGTACAACGATTTCCCAAAATAGCCTCCCTCAGGGGGGGCTATTTTGATGTCCTGTCAAACATATAAGCCAGCGAAAACCACACGAGAGGCCAGGGCAGAAGCATAAAGCCAACAGCAAAGACGACACCTCTTTCTAGAGGAACGTCAACTACGAACGATGTAAGCAAGCACAGAAAGCCGAGCAGGCTAAATGAGAGCTTCATAGAGAGCGACAAACGACGACTAAGTGTTCGTTTACGTCGCGCGCTGGCTTTGGCGGGGAGAAATACTGGAGAGAGTTTGGTCGCCATGACATCTGTTTTAGTGTCCAGCTGCCGTATGGTGTGCGCCGGGCCTCGCTTGAGGGCAAACACAACCAAAACGATCGCAAATAACGTAAGCACTACACTAAGTATGATTATCAGAGGTGCAGGAATACCGCTGACGTCAATGCTCGTTGAGTTTGGGCTGGGCTGGATGACAACGGGGAGGCTCGGCTCCGGGCTAGTAGAGGCATTTAAAAATACCGGTATGAAGACTGCAAGTGCCCACATCCACTGAAAATAAAGTGACGTATAGCCTAAAAAGGTGTAGAGACGAGTTGCTTTGAGGGTTTGAAACATATACTAACTCCATCATAACAAATCAGCACCCAGGGTAGGGGGTGCTGATTTGTTGCTTGAGACTATGAGTCTTAGCGAAGGCTAAGTCGGGCAGAACAGGCTGGCCATGCACCCCAGCCCTGGCGGGCTTGGAGGTTCTGGGCGACGCGAATCTGTTCCTCTCGTGAGGCGTTCTGCGGTGAACCAGTTCCGCCAGCTGCGTTCCAGCTACTTTGGGTAAACTGGAGACCGCCGTAGTAACCGTTTCCGGTGTTGATCGACCAGTTACCGCCTGACTCACATGCTGCGAGCTGGTCCCAAACGCTGCCGTCTGCAACAGCTGGTGCTGCAGGAGCGCTGTAGGTTCGTGCACTTGCAGTCGTGTAGACTGGCGCAGGTGCCGCTGCGACGTAGTTGGCAGGGATTTCACGCTCAGTGAGCTTTTCCTCAGCCTTTGGAACTCGCAGCTTCTGACCAGGAAAGATTAGGTCAGGGTCACTTATGTCGGTGTTCGCAAAGAACATGCGTTCAAAAGTTGTACCGTTTGACTCGGCGATGGCCGTGAGGTTGTCGCCAGCTTGAACAGTGACAAATTTGTCGGCAGACTTAGTGTTAGTATTTGGCGCAGCTGAAACGTGCGCAGAGCTCACAAATAGCGTGACTGCCAGTGCAGCCACCAAGCTTGTGGCGAATTTCATTGTCTTACTCCTCTGTGAGAGGCTCGAAAGCTTCTCTTACACCCCCGTGTTCTTGTGCTACTGTCGGCATATCTGCGCCGCTACGAGTAGCAGAGGTTATTTACTCCGAACATACCGCCCGGAAAAAACACGCAATATCAAGGATACTCTAAATAAGCGCTTATGTCAATTATTGATTCGCTTTCATGGCACACTTGATCTGTTATACTTAGTGTAGATGAAAGAGGTAATACTCACAGGACTACGGGCGAATAATGACCTGCATATAGGTAATTACTTTGGTGCAATGCTCCCCATGGTTGACATGGCGAAGTCTCGAGCTGACCAGTTCCAGATCAACATGTTTATCCCTGATCTCCATAGCTTTACGACGCCTATCGAGCACGGTGAACTGTACGAGCAAGTACTGCAAAACGCGCGACTGTTTGTGGGCGCCGGACTCCCGCTCGACAACCCTAGCATCCAGCTCTATCGGCAAAGTTTCGTACCCGCTCATAGTGAACT
>CAYLGT010000002.1:76233-77330 GCA_964383465.1 uncultured Candidatus Saccharibacteria bacterium
GATGTCTATGTGGCGCAGTTTTGGCCTGAGTATTCACGTTCGACGTGGCAAAAATACATAGAACGTGGATACGTGACGGTAAATGGCCTCGTTGAAACTTCGGTGAAGCGAACGCTAGGCGAAGACGATGAAGTCGCAGTCAACATACCTCCGGAGCCGGACTATAGCGAGCACGAACTTCCAATAGTGTATGAGGATGACCATGTGCTTGTCGTTAACAAGCCATCCGGTGTTTTGACGCACGCCAAAGGCGCTCTCAGTGAAGAGTTTACTGTAGCTGACTTCGCAAAGAGTCGTATGACAGAGCCGGAAGAAACCAATCGTCCCGGCATAGTTCACCGACTCGACCGCGACACGAGTGGCATCATCATTTGTGCGAAAAATTCACAGACGAAGCATCTCCTCCAGAAGCAATTTCAGGATCGCAAAGCCAAAAAGACTTACTTGGCTGTAGTAAGGGGTTTGCCAAAGCAGCTCGAAGGACGGATGGATCTACCTATAGAACGAAACCCCAAACGTCCTGCCGAGCATAGGGTAGGGGTCAACGGTAAGCCTGCGCAGACCGACTACCGAGTACTTGCGCACAACAAAACGTTCAGTGTGGTAGAGTTGAAGCCGTTTACGGGTCGTACACACCAGCTCCGCGTGCATCTCGCTCATATCGGTACGCCTATTGCTGGAGATCCCGTGTATGGAGGCGGCAAAAGTCCCATAGGACGGCTATGCCTGCATGCGCTCGAGCTCGAGATTACTATACCTGTCAGCAAGCGTGAAACATTTACAGCACCTGCGCCCGATAATTTTGCGAACCTCGTAGAGGAAATTCAACGTGGATGATTTGCAGCTGAGTCCAGCTACAAAGAAATTTGTCGAGGCGTTTCTAGCCAAGCCTGCCCATGCACTTTTTCTGACTGGACCAGTTGGTTCAGGGCTCGGCACACTTGCAGTTCGAATTGCCGAAGCCGTTTGCGAGGACAAGGCGCATGTGACTCATATAGTTCCGGAAAAAAATCTGATTGCCATCGACCGTATCCGACAGCTTTATGAGCAAACGAAAGGCATCGCAAAAGAGGCGAAGTGCATCGTGATCGATGATG
>CAYLGT010000003.1:0-9881 GCA_964383465.1 uncultured Candidatus Saccharibacteria bacterium
GGGGTATAGCTCAGTGGTTAGAGCAGTCGGCTCATAACTGATTGGTCCTTGGTTCAAGTCCAAGTACCCCCACCATGAATTGTTAAATTCTATCTGCACTCGGCTCATAACTGATTGGTCCTTGCTATCGCTTCGCTCTTCCGGCTCCTCGATGCAGTGCGGGCAAGCTCGCCTGCATCTTCGTTCGCCTCCACCAAGTCCAAGTACCCCCACCATAAATTGTTAAATTTCTCTTTGACATCCGATAGGTGTTTCCTTTTATATAGAAAGATGGAAAAGAACCCGCTTAAACGATCGCTGGAACTACTTTTCGAAGCAGTCAGCGCTACGCGGCGTACTCTAGAGCCTGTCGGCAAATCACCCGACGAAGCGCTCGGCGAGCTGTTCCGAATCGTTCAACTCTCACGCGTCTACCCAGACGGAAAATCTTTTGTCGACCAAGTACCCAGTTCGGCAGTTCGACACATAGTCAAACTATATGAAACCGAGTCCAAGGCACCCGATTTCGACCTGACCCAATTTATCAACAACCACTTCGAACAATTCGTCAGTGCTACAGACGACGTAGCAAGCGTGGTTGCGGCCGAAGACCCCGAACAGCATATAGATGATCTATGGGATGTCCTGACGCGGACCGCCCCAAAAACGACAGGCTCACTCCTCGCCCTGCCTCGTCCCTACGTTGTGCCAGGAGGCAGATTTGCCGAGCAGTACTACTGGGACAGCTACTTCACTATGCTGGGACTCGAAGCGTCAGGTCGTCACCAACTCGCCGACGGCATGATAAACAACGCTCAGCACATGTTTGCGAAATTTGGCTTTATCCCGACCGGCAATCGCAACTACTACTTAACCCGATCTCAGCCACCCTTCTTCCTGCATATGATTCAGCTCATCGCACCACGCCGGGGCGGAACGCGTTATCTTCTGACTAAGCTCCCGTACCTCCTCGCCGAATACTCATTTTGGACGAAAAACACCAAAGATTTTCTAAAAACCACCAAGAAACGATACAAACGACTCGTTCGTATGCCGAGCGGAACTGCGCTCAGTCGCTACTACGACGGACTCGACACACCTCGTCCGGAATCATTTCGCGAGGACGTCGAAACGGCAAATGCCTCGAAGCGCGACGCAGCGTCAGTTTACCGACACCTACGCGCTGGTGCAGAATCCGGGTGGGACTTTAGTTCTCGTTGGCTCGCCGATGGCCTGACACTCGAAACTATCGAAACTACACTAGTCGTACCTGTCGACCTCAACTGCCTCCTCTACGAACTTGAGCTCGAGCTAGCTGACCTATACGAGAAACTTCTTCAACTGCCACTTGCACGGCGGTATCGCAAAAAAGCACACAAGCGCCGAGAAGCAATCATGCAGTTTATGTGGGACGAAGAGGCTGGCTACTTTTTTGACTGGCATGCCGAGAAAGGCAAAAGAACCGGTGTTTGGTCACTGGCTGGTATGTTCCCGTTGTACTGTGGGCTCGCCACAAACGAACAAGCAGCAAAAGTTGCCGCAAACGTAGAGGAGCAATTCCTTAAAGCCGGTGGTGTCGTCACCACACTCCACAAGACAGGTCAGCAGTGGGATGCGCCAAACGGCTGGGCGCCACTCCAGTGGATAACCATCGTGGGCTTGAGGCGTTATGGCTTCGACGTCCTTGCCGACACCATAAAGTATCGCTGGTTGGCCACCAACGAAGCGGTGTATGCTAACCAACATAAATTCATAGAGAAATACAACGTAGTTGACCCAGGAACACTAGGTGGCGGCGGCGAGTACGAACTTCAGGACGGCTTCGGTTGGACAAACGGAGTATTTATAGCACTTCGTCACGACGTCGACAAAGACTTAGCGAAAAAGTAAACTCCGACTAGACGGCTCGGGCACTGCCGAGTGTAGTGAGCTTGGCAATCCCCCATCCCACCAGAACGTAGACGGCTATAGCGACCAACGTACTTACTTCAAACGTACTCTGACCATATGACGGCTGATAGCTAAAGATGCCATAAAACGGTGAAGCGAAAACTCCACTGAGTCCATAGATGAAATCTACGAAACCATTGCCCTGGTTAGCGCCTAGGAGCAGGAGTACAAATCGAAGCGCTAGTAGCGCCACTATGACACCGACGATATACCAAACTACTCGTTGCATGACGAGGTTTGCGGGCGCATTTGCTCGCTCGGAAACTACTTCGCGTCGTACGGTCGTGTCGCCAACTTGTTCGTTGGTAGTCTGTACTTCGCGTTCAACTTGCTGCTTGTCTTCCATACATCCTCCTTTTTGGATGCATGCAGTCTAACACACTGGCGCTAATTTCGTCCGTGAACTGCTTCACCTGCAGCCCGCTCTGCCCAGTCATAGTTTCGCGACTCAGCCGTAGCGCCACGAAAAGGAGTAACTCGATCAGCATACTGAAGGCCAACGCTTGCCTCGCGGTGAGTAAGAAGTGGTCCACCACCTTGGGGCTCTAGACCAGGAACTACTTTTGTAGCATGTACGGCAGCGAGGCCTAGACTTACCTTATCTTTCCAGCCATGACGACGTGTTTCTTTATTTTCACCATCGTGAACCCAGCGTATGACGTCTGCTGCCTGAGATGGAGTTAATTCTGACATACTCTTATTATAGCAAATAGCTTACGTTTTGTCAACCTACTCCCAGAGGAAGACGCGAAATGCTATGAGGTAGACCACGACCGTCCAGCCAGCAATCATACCAACCTGAGGCAAAATAGCGCTCAGATGTGCCCCCTCATTTGCAATATAACGGATACCGTCGATCACTGGTGTGAGCGGTAGCCAGGCTGACAAACTCTGTAGCCAGTCCGGCATGAGAAAGCGTGGGAAGAATGTACCTGACAGGAACATCATCGGGAAAACAACGATGTTGCTAAGCGGCGCCGCCTGACGCTCGTTGCGCGCCCACCCACCGATAGATAGCCCGATACCAAGAATCATCAGAATACTCATGATGATAAACAGCGCCAGTTCCAGATAATTCCCCACTACCTGCAGCTTGAACACTGTGATGGCGACGATAAACATAATGATGATCGACACCAGTCCGACAATCGTCTGTGAGATCGCAATCGAGCTGAAGTACTGCCAGACTTTGAGGCTTGTCGTGCTAAGACGGCGCAGAATTCCCTGCTTTTTTAGCTCTGGAAAGACGTTGACTGGACCAAAGATGCCCATACCGATAAGCGCGAAGCCGAGAAGACCCGAGAAGGTGTAGTCGAAGCTGGTGAGTGAACGGTTCTGGAGTTTTTCACTGGTAACCGTAAACGGCTCGGGAGCCTTTGTAATCTGCTTGTTCAGGTCTTTGAAGCCTCCAGCCAAAATACTCGTGAGAGTCTGGCCAGCTTGGTCGTTGTTCTGTGTGTAGAGAAGTTTGGCTTGTCCACTTGGGTAACCGGCACTTGTGACTTTACCAAAATCTTCGGGCAGGACGATGGTAGCGTCCAGCTGAGAACGGGACATCTTTTCTTTCGCTGCATCGAGGCTGGTTATGTCACTGTCGACGTCAAACGCTTTGTTGCTTTTGAGCTGATCGACGAGCTGGGTCGCCGCTTGTTCTTTAGACTGGTTCAGAACTGCCACATGGAAGTTTGCCGAACTTTTGCCAAAAATTCCTCCAAAGACAAACAGAAAGATCAGTGGAAACAGAATACCGAAGAAGATCGACAATCTATCTCGAAAGAATCGCTTCGTGTTGATGCGGGCAAATGTCGTTATGGTGTAGAGTGATCCGTGCATGATTAGTCCCTCAGTGCCTTTCCGGTCAGGTCGATAAACACGTCTTCCAGGTTCGCCTGCTCGACTTGCTGCTTTTTCTTGAAACCTTTTTTCAGTAGCGCCGCAATGAGTCCTTTCGGAGTATCGAGAGCGATGATTTTACCGTCATCCATGACCGCTATACGGTCGCAGAGGATTTCTGCTTCGTCCATATAGTGCGTCGTCATGATGACCGAGATACCACGGTCACGAACTGCACGTATGAGGTCCCATAGATGGCGACGTGCCTGTGGGTCGAGCCCAGTTGTTGGCTCGTCTAGGAAAAATACTTTCGGACCATGGACTAGTGCTGTTGTGATACTCAGGCGCTGCTTCTGGCCACCTGACAGAGTCTCGACATACGCGTCAGCCTTTTCCTCGAGCTCAACGTCTCGCAAAAACTGCAGAACGTCTACCTTTTCGCCGTAGGCTGCAGCAAACATCTCTATAACCTCGCTCAGTTTTGTTTTGTCCTGAAAGGCTGGTGTCTGTGGCTGCACACCGATGAGTCGTTTTATTTTTTCTGGGTACTTGGCTACATCGACACCATCGATACTTGCTGTACCACCGTCTATAGGACGAAGCGTCTCGATCATCTCAAGTGTTGTCGTCTTGCCAGCACCATTTGGCCCGAGGATACCAAAGATTTCGCCTTTGCCAACCTCGAAGCTCACACCATCGACGACATTTTTGCCATCGTAGGTTTTTACTAAGTCTTTTACCTGTACCATCTGTTTCATCTTTCCATGGTACCACTAAAACAAAAATCCGCCCGTGGCGGGCGGCGCACAGGCGGACAATTTTTTTGGCACCTGTTTGTTTTGTACTTATGCTAACACCGCGTCGTAGCTCGTCGCAAGCTTACACGTAAAAACAACAACGCCCCCTAGGGGCGCTGCTATCAAATTATCGTTGGTAACGACTATTTCTTGTTGCGAACAGTAAGGAAACCGTTGCGTGGGTTCTCAGTTACTTCTTTGCCTGCTGGAAGTTCGCAAGGAGTACCTTTGCCACCTTCAGCTTTAGCGAAAAAGTAAATAGTCTGCTGTTTGCCACCGCGAAGTGTGACGTCCTTTTTGTGCAAGAAATATGTTACACCCTTTGAGTTCGTGTGCTGGTAAGCAGCCATAGTTGTTACTCCTCCTTTAAACATTGGCTTACGAGGTCTAGCGTAGCGCCTCTAGACACCCCTGTCAACTACTTTATGTACTCTGGTAGTGCCTACGAAGCATGGCTCTGAGTACAAGTATCATGACCATACGGCCCACAATAACTACCACGATAAGCACGCAAATAGCGACAACGAAGCCCGCTAGGTCTGGGCTCCACAGAGGAGAGGCATAGGTTATTTTGTAGTTATCTGCTTTCGGAAGTTTGATGGCTGCCGCATCGCCCGCAGGGCTGAGGGCACTCACTCTTTCTATGACACACTGCACATAATCATTTCGAAACGATGCCACCCCGCCCTTCCATCGTTCACGACATTCTATGCTCGCCTGTTGATACACGGAACTGCTCGGGTTTGTCGCGTCTCCTGCACTGGCTAGCGCCGCATCACGGTCACGTTCATAGGTCTTTGTCAGGAAAAATCCGTTACCCATACTCGTGTTCATATGACGGCTCACGTAGGTTTGTAGATCTACGAGCGACGACTTCAGTTTCACCATGTCGCCTTTTTCATCGGCAGCAAGCACTGCTGAGCGACGTTCGATCATGCCGAGGCTGTTCATACGAAGTAGTGTCGCAGCGCCAAGGCTAAAAAGTAGTAGCAAAACGACGAGTTGCCACGTTTTCAGGGCTCGCACCCACCGCAGTAGATGTCGCAGGCGAACTTTTTCTCGAGAGTTTTTCCACCCCATATATCACCCAGTATACGTTATTTACCAAAGAAACGCGGCTCCTGAAGCGCCGGGAATCTATGCGACATGATAGGTAGTACCAGAAAAGCAATCACAACAAATCCTACTTGTAGGCCACGGACATCGCCTAGCGTATACGTCAGCCCAAAGAGAACCATCGACGCTAGCAGCGCTCCTATACTTACAGACAACTCCATGAGCGTCATATAAACGATCCTATACCCCGGCAGTTGGTCGGCCATATCGAACTGAGCTTTGAGAAATGGCATGTTGAAGCCGCTTGTCACGGCTTCGTTCGTGATGTTTACCATCACCACGCCAACTGGCGTCGAAACAAACGGACGAAGCACATACAGAAGTGAGTTACCTAGTACCGATGTCTTTAGGAGCAGTGCGCCTTTTCGACGATCAATCAGCGCACCGTACAGTCGAGAAAAGATGATCGACGACGCAAAGGCAATCGTCGTGAGGCCACCAATCTGCGCATAGACGGCATTGTTGCTGGTTCCAAATACCGCCACAGCCACAAACAGTGCCCAGACCCCGAGAGATGAAACCTGGTCTGCACCTGCTGAACCGACGGCTATGAATTGACGATATGTCGCCCGCCAGTTAAAGCCGCGAAACGATATGTGCTGCCTGGTCATGACCGCCTCAGGCGAGTAAAACAGCGGCGCTGCCGAGAGGAAAAATATGACACACGCCACCCACATCGTCATCGTTGGGCCAAAAAGGTACGCGATAGCCCCACCGAGAAATGGACTGAGACCAGAGCCGAGTTTTTCGACGATATACATAAACCCCAGCTCTTTGCCGGCATGTTCACCATGTTTGACCTTAGAAAAATTCACGAGGTATGCGATCGTGTAGAGTGCTACAGCGCTGGACTGCAAAAAAGCGAAAATTCCCAACACCGCCACACCTGAGCCCTCGAGCTGCGACAGCGCAAGTAGACCGGGAATGTAAAGGATGCCGCTCACCAGCATGGCGTGTTTTGGACCGACGCGCGCCACGAAGTATCCAGCTGGTATCGCCACGAGCCCGCGCATAGCAAAGTAAAACGCAAAAAACAGCATGACTTCCCACACACGGTAGCCAAGTTGGTACATATAGATGCCCACCATGCCAGAGATGAGGTTGAGCGCCATGAGACGAAATAGCCGGCTAGTATAGAGTTCGGCCATCTCTGAAAATCCAACCGTGCGCCAGTAGTGGCGTCGCTCCAAGAGCCTGAGGATAATGTTTCGGATCATTTTCGTTTTTTGCCCACTCGTTTCTTAGTGTCTATTTAACCACATATACCCTGTATAATCGAGGTATGCATATCTATTTCTCCGGGATCGGTGGTGTTGGTATAGGACCCCTCGCTGAAATTGCGCTTGACGCTGGTCACCAAGTTTCGGGCTCCGACCTTCAGGAAAGTCCTATGACCAAACAACTTCGGGAGCGAGGCGTCGACGTTCAGATCGGACAAGATGGTTCACAGATCGCTGCTGTCCATGAAAAGCACCCTGTCGACTGGTTCGTCTATACCGCCGCACTCTCCGCTGGTCGCCCTGAGCTCGATTTCGTACAAGCACAGGGTATACGTGCGACGAAACGAGATGAACTACTCGCCGAGATCATTGCAGAGAAAGACCTCAAACTTATCGCGGTTTCTGGAACCCACGGCAAAACTACTACGACCGGCATGCTCATCTGGGCCATGCAAAAACTAGGTGTGCGACCGAGCTATTCGGTTGGAGCAACGCTGAGTTTCGGACCCAGCGGCCATTTTGAAGCCGGCAGCGAATACTTCGTCTATGAGTGCGATGAGTTTGACCGCAACTTCCTGCACTTTTCACCGTACGTCAGTGTTATCACAAGCATCGATCATGATCATTTCGACACCTACCCAACTCTCGAGAGTTACCAGCAGGCGTTCGTGCAGTTTTTGCAGCAGTCAGAGTTTAGTGTGCTCTGGGAAAAAGACTTGCGAGCGCTCGGACAAGCCGACGTCGCCGCTAACTACGAAGCTTACGATGAACTCATGGATCTCACGCACATACATCTCGCTGGTGACCATGTCAGACACAATGCGTTTTTGGTCCAGAAAGCGCTTGAGCGATTGAGTGACGCTAGTGTCACAGTATCTGTCGAAGAGGCCGTGACTCCAGCGCAGATAACAAGCGCCATAAATTCTTTCCCTGGAACATCACGACGTTTCGAGAAGCTCGCCGACAAGCTGTATAGCGACTACGGCCACCACCCTGTCGAGATCGCAGCAACACTCCAGATGGCACGCGAGCTGAGCGACCATGTCGTACTTGTGTATCAGCCACACCAAAATGTTCGCCAGCATGAAGTACGAAGTCAGTACACCGACTGCATGGAGCTGGCCGAAAAGATCTACTGGCTCCCTACTTACCTCAGCCGCGAGGATCCAAACCTCGACGTGCTTTCCCCTGAGCAACTCAGTGAAAATCTCACAAACAAAGAGCTCGTAACTGTCGCCGATCTCAACGACGAGCTATGGCGATCTATCCAGCAACACCTCCAAGATGGAGCGCTTGTGCTTTGTATGGGAGCCGGAAGTATAGATGGCTGGCTCCGCGAACAATTGACAAGTTTGTAATTATTTGTTCTAATCTACCCGTCAGAACTATGTACCTAAACACTAGGGGGTGGCCGCCGTGCCACGCGTCATCTTGGAATACCGAAGGGAGCTTCTGACGGTTCACCAGATCCGTGAGCTCACGGACCTATTGAAGCGATCCGCTGCAATCTTCCTTTCAACCACCGGAGCCCATCTCAACGAAGAAGAGATCTCGGTCAAGTTCGTCGAGGCCGGTGAGCACGACGACCTTACGCATGACGTGATCTTGCACGTTTCGGTTCAACCGTACGGCAACCGACGCCAGGAACGCGAAATGATTGTGAATAACTTCCTGGCTGCTCTCAAGAGCGATCTCAAGCGGGTCCCTCGCGGAGACGATGACCCGCCACCTCCCCGCTCGATCGGTGTCAGCCTCACCTTTATCGACAGTGAGTGGGTCGATTGGTGGGCGTCGGACTGACGACTAGGGCGGAGTGAGTATGTTCTATACATCTCACTCCGCCCTTTTTCATGTTTTTTAGAAGAAATTATCAAGACTATTTGAGTCAAATTAAGCTCACTATTTCTCGTCTCTCAGTCGCGATACTATGCAATTGTTCCCTTAAAAAGGAGTGCGGACAAATGAATAGTTCTGGGCAGCAATATGGAGAAGTAGAAAAATTTGAGCAACATGTGCTCACAGAACGCAAACCGAAAGCAGGCTTCAGTGACTGGCAAGCCATGGCACGACGACTCGGTCATCGGGGCCTAACGAGAAGCCTCGAGCTACTCGACCCCGGCGACCGAAGCGGCGTCAACAATCACACCGTCATCGCTGAGCGACTGAAAAAGCTCGGGCTACCTGTACAGACTTATACCACCCCGACACTCGAAGTATTCCTCGACAATCCCCTCGAACATCTGCGCGTCTTTCAAACTGGCGAGTACTACTTCGTTTCGATTCGTCCTGGGCTGCACATCGCTCACGCCAAAACCGAAGCAGAAGTAGTTGAGTTTGTCAGAAACGCACAACTGCAGCACCCAGAGATTTGCGGACAAAAAGAGATGTATGTCAGCAAAAACGGCGAAGCTATCATGAGCGGCCACATCATCGTGCAAAGCGATGACTCTATGACAAATACTGTCTACGCAGAGTTCACAAACAGTGAGTTCAACCAATTTCATCGAGGCTTTACTACACCTGAAATCAGCGTAAAACGTGGCTCATCAGGACGGTTTGAGTGGACATTTCGAGGACCACTCGCTAGCGATGAGTGGCGCACTGACGAACTCTTTCGCTGCCACACTGGCGTTCGACTGTCACGCAAGCAGATGGCCGAAAAGATACATGACGCACTCCTTAGAATCCCACACGACGAACGGTACTTTATGCCGGGCTACTACGAAGTGCTCATCGAGCGTACGCCGCACGGAACGACGAAGCCTGTCTATATCGAAGCGATCCCAGGAGGAGAAGCTTAGCGGTTATCGCCACTTCCCGTAAGTTTGCCACGCTCTGCACGACTGGCGAGTTTCTCTATGTTGAGCTTGGCAACTTCTTCGAGGCTCAGCCCTAGCTCGTCAGCGAGATTTGCTACATACCACATGACATCACCCAGTTCTTTTTTGATCTCGGCGATGTTTTCAGGCAGCATCTTCCCGTCCTG
>CAYLGT010000003.1:9981-17116 GCA_964383465.1 uncultured Candidatus Saccharibacteria bacterium
ATACAAAAATGGTTCCTCGGTACTGGACTTAACATAGTAGCTATCCTGGCACTTGCTTGGCTGGGACGCCATTTCGGCCAGGCCATCATCACTCGTATTTTTAAGCGCACTATACGTAGTACACGTCTCAACCCGCTGTCCGACGACGACATAAAAAAGCGCCAGAAAACACTCATAAACTTACTGACTGTCATATGGAAAACGCTCCTCATCGTTGTCACGGCTTTTTTGGTATTCGAACAGCTCTTTCCGCAAATCGACCTGACTCCATTTTTCGCAAGCGCAGGTATAGTCGGTATCGCACTTGGGTTTGGCGCCCAGTCACTTATAAAAGATTTCCTGAGTGGACTTTTCATCATCGCTGAAAATCAGTACCGTGTCGGGGATATCGTCGACATAGAGGGCGCAACTGGAACTGTCGAACGTTTGACTATGCGTTCGACGATTTTGCGAGACAACAGTGGAAATGTCCACTTTCTTCCAAACGGAATGGTAGCTCATGTGATCAACAAAACTATGGGCTTTTCGAAAGTAAACTTCTCGCTAGCAGTCGACCCTGAAACCGATGTCGACAGGCTTGCGGCCGTGATCGACGAAGTAGGACTCAAGCTATCACTCGACGACAAATGGAAAGACAAAATCCTCGAAGCACCTCATTTTCTTAACATCGGTACTATAAGCGACCTCGCACTCGAAGTGACCATCACAGGAAAAACAAACCCATCCCAACAGTGGAGTGTCACTGGCGAAATGCGTCGCAGGTTACTTAAGGCATTTGAAAAACACAAAGTCGTTCTGGCACACATACCAGTAGCACCGGGCTCCAAAAAATAACTACTCCGTAGTGCCTGTGTCGACCAGTTGTAGCTCGTTGTCGTCAAGCGCCGTAGAGCCGTAGTTTCCTAACTTGCTCTGCATGTCGCGCTGCTTGTTAAAGCGTGTCTGAAAGTCATTCAGTGTAGACGTAGAGACGGGGCCAGTTGGGCTAAAGTCGGTTTCTTTTCCGTCGACGCCTATTTCGCTACGAGCTTTTTCGTAGCCCGGACGGCTCAAATCTAGGCGTGAGGCGCCGCTTGAAACATAGAGAGCCATACTAGCCATAGTGAGTACGGTAGCGATACCAAGTGCCAGAGCCACTCCAAAAGTTATACGATGACGCTCGAAGAGCTGACGTAACCTTTCGTTCACTGGGAGACTCCTTTTTCCAGGTCAGCGATGGTGACTTTCAGTTCATCGACGGCTTTTTGGTACTGGTCGAGAAGCTCGTCTATGTCACGGATGTCCTGGGCTATGAGCGCTCGTGCATCTCGAGCAGCAGTGAGCTTGTCATAAAACGTCACAGGCGCATCGGCGCACTTGGTCCCCAGTACGTCGTCCATTTTGTTGGCATAATCCAGGTAATGCTCCTGAAAATTGGTCACTTTTTGCTGGACACGAGCAGTCGTACTAGTGAGTACTGGAGCGTCTAGTTTACTCAGAGCCACACGAGAGTTCAGTGCAGTCAAAAGCTTCAGCGTCCGTTCATAGGCACGGCCTCGGTTCACTCGCGTCGCTGCCTCTGTTTCTTGCACTTGGCGAATACCTTGAAGGGCGCTGGTACAGTTCAGGCGAATAACGGCGATTTGCTGGTCGGTTAGCTGGACGGGCTCAGCACGAACAAGTGGCGCCACAAGCAGCGCCAGCACAGTTGTCACGACTATGAGTGTTCGTTTCATGCTACCTCTTATTATGAGGGCTCTGTATATCCTGTCAAACAGTATGTTTCAAAGTGTCGTTCGACGAAGCCCTCACGCACCAAATCCGCCAGTGCGACCTCGAACCGTTCGTCCGCAGCCACAGCAGTTCTAAGTGATTGCTCGTCCATGCTGCCGCTCACAAGTGTCTTCAGTATGCGACCACGCATCTCACGCAGGGAGCCTGCGAGAGGGGACTGTTTTTTGTAGTGTTTCGACGCGTCGTTACGACCGCCTGCAGTACTTTTGAGAAAGCTGCCGTAGTCCATAAGTGCCCAGTACCACTCACGAGGGTGTTCGACGTCAAGTAGTTGCTCAGCAGCCTGCAAGATGTCGCGATCCGACACGTCTTTTTGGCCGTCAAAGACATGGTGAAACAGCACGGTGCGGATATTTGTCTCCACAAACACGACCGGCTGGTTGTAGACATAGGCCGCTATGGCCCCCGCCGTGTTTCGTCCAACGCCCGGGAGTTTCACGAGTTCGTCGACAGAGTTTGGAAGCTGGCCGCCGTAGTCAGAGACAATCATCTGAGCGGCAGCGTGCAGAAACTTGGCGCGGCGGTTGTAGCCCAGACCAGACCATAGTTCGAGAACTTTCGACAGAGGTAGCTCTGCCAACTCTGCGAAACTATCGCACGTGTACAAAAACGCTTCGAACTTTGGTATGACGCGTGAAACTTGGGTTTGCTGCAGCATCATTTCGCTGAGCCAGACGTTGAACGGACTTGGGTGACGGCGCCACGGCATCTCCCTGGCGTGCTCATGGTAGTACCCCCACACTGTTTCGCGTATCTGGTGTATCTGCTCAGGCCGTAGGTTCATCGCCGAGTATGCCGTCGATGGCGAGTGCTAGCTGGTGCGCCAGTCCGTCTTCGTCGTATGGGATAGTGATGATCACTTTGTCGCTCGCCAGTTTCACTTCTGGGAAGTAACCAAGTCCTTCGGCAGTTTTGCCGACTTCGCCAACCAGGACAAACCCGCTACGAAAACTATCGGTGTTTACGACACGCTCCAGGCCTTCGCCCTCTAGTTCAGCCCACTGTACAGACAAATCATCTTTCTTCATAGTTCTAGTATAACAGTGTTACCATAGGCCTATGTCCGTAAACCCTGACGTTACAAAAGCCCTCAAGCATCTGCGCGAACACGACGTACGGATGGGCCTGCTCATAGAGCAGTTTCCTGCGCCAGGGTTTACGCCGCACACCAACTACTACCAGGAACTAGTCGAAAGCATCATCTCCCAACAGCTCAGCGTGAAGGCCGCCGCGACCATAGGTCGACGCTTCGTCGACAGCTTTGGGCATTTTCCAGAACCACACGAGATCTTGGCGCGCGACGAAGACGAGCTTCGTTCGGTCGGTCTCAGCGGACAGAAAACTCGCTACATACGTGACCTGGCGAGCAAAGTCATCGCTGGGGAAGTGCAGTTCGACCATCTCGACGCCCTCAGTAACGACCAGATCGTCGAAGAACTGACGGCTGTAAAAGGTATCGGTGAGTGGACGGTGCATATGTTTCTCATGTTTTGCATGGGCAGGCTCGACGTCCTGCCTACTGGGGACCTGGGCATCCGAAACGCCATCGCCCGCCTCTATGAACTAAGTTCGTGCACGCCAGCAGATGTCACGGAAATCGCCGCAAAAAACGGCTGGGCGCCGTACGAATCTGTGGCCAGCTGGTACCTATGGCAGTCACTCGACAACACGCCAAAAACTGCTGACTAGCTTTCTCTTATTCCCTGTTTAATACGTTTTTGTACACGTGTATCTTTATGAGTTTTTACGAAAACGGAACGCGATGGTAGATGTAATGACTATGACAAAGACTGTGACTATTGCCGTGAGCGCCCAGTCCCACCAGTCCGACTGCACAAATGTAAGTTCCCCGCCCTCGACTATCTTAGCCGCTTCAGTGGCAGCACTCTCTACTTTACCCCCTGAAAGTGCTGAGCTAGCCACCACTTGAGTGACATTACTGGCGCTTGCATCGCCCTCCGATGAAACCGGCAACACACGGGGTGTTTCAGGGCTCTGGCTTGTGGCAAAAAAGTTGAATATGGCAGGAGGAGAGGAATAGGTAGGCTGTAGCAAGGTTTTTTCTTCAGAGAATACAGACGGTTGAGACTGAGTATCTTTAGTTCTGAGATCTTGCACGATTGCCGTATCGCTACTTACTGTGCCAGACAAGCCATCATCTCCCATGGCCTGAATCTGGACTATGGGATCACTGGAAGCGGTATCGGTCACAACAAATTTTCGCTCTGTCGTAGCAGATAAAACAGCTCCGTCCCCGTCTCGCACCAGATACACAACATTGCCGACTGAACTGGTCGGCGCATCCCATAAATAGGTTACTTGAGTATCTTCGATGGACTTATGAACATTTGTCACAGGACTCGGAATTTTTGGTACATAGTCAGCCGGTAAGATCTCTAAGTCAAACGTAAGGAGGCGATTGAAATAGGGAGGAAATGGCTCCGGGCACACGCTATAGCATCCATTACCACTCCCTTGAGCATACACACGAACTGCCGCTTTGCACTTACCCGGTTTCAACGGTGTAAACGTGTATGTAGAGTTCAGGCTGTAGGGACTCTCGACGAGATTGGAACAAATTGGTCTCCATTCATAGTAGACGCCATCATTTCTCACTTTTGCCGACGCAAGCAAGTTGAGTGGGTCATCGACCTTCAGCGTTACTGCTTGGCCTACCTTTATGCGAATGGGTTTGATCGTGGCATAGCTCGCATCCCTAAGCTGCTCGGCGGCTCGGATAGTATTGTCGAGTTGGATGTTTCGAAACGTCGGCACCGAAGGGTATTGGTTATAGTATTTGACCCAGTTATAGCCTCCTGTTGCTCTCGCCATGTCAAACAAAAACTTGCTAGTGTCCCCTTCAGAAGATGCTCCAGGTGCTCTACTGTAGCCAGCATAACTTACGGGAACAACTGCACCCGTAAGCATGATGTCTTTTTCACGAGTTTTTGCGATGAGCCGTTGTCCAATTTGGTCTGAGAAAAAAGTCTCGATGCCATAGGCATTTGGCCATGCAACCGCTGGTGAAGAATCTCCTGGGATGTTTGTCAGTGCAAAAATCGTATGGCTCGCTCCGTCACGCCACATCATATCTGCAGCAAGCTGTGCAGCCTCCCGGTACTGAGTTCTCTCAAAAATACCACTAGTACTTGGTTGGTAGAGTGACTTTAGAAGCGTATCGATGTCACCTGGGTTTGTTGTAAAGTCGAGAAGCAACTGTGGTGGACCATCCTGTTTTCGGCCATAGCCCACGACCGCAATCCTTTTGTCTCCGCATCCGCTTTCAAATAACATCTGACCCGTTGTTCTATATGGCAGTCGCGCTCCACTTGAGGTTTTTCTGACATCCCAGTCATTCGGCAGATCGGTAAAAAGATCTGAATTTCGTCGCATGATCGGAGAGGTGTCGAGCAGCAGTACCATGTCCTGTTTGTCGGGACCACATGTCACTTTGGGATAAATGGCGTTCGTTATGTTTTGATCAGGGTACTCGATGGCAGCAGTGATTTCGCGAACCATCTCTGGTATGCCAGAAGTTAGATAGCTTCCGTGACCATCCCGCATGGCCGTATAGTGGGTAAGGTTCGTCGCACATATGACATCACCGTAGTTACACCAGGAGCCGACTTTCGTGAAAGGAAGCTGCGCGTTTTGAGGATTGTGTGGCACGTACTCCGGCGAACGCGGACCGAGTACGCCCCAAAACGGATACAGCGCATCTCCTCTGAGCCACGGAGGTCTTATAGAGGTGTCGTAACCGTTTGGGCTATACTCTGGATCACCTAGTAGCCCTATGTAGATGACATTTTTCAAAGAGTCCGGATCTTCGGCATGCATATCGCGAACCGTCTCGCCAACAACTTGTGCTCCTTGCGAGTAACCAACTAAGACCAGGCACTCAGATGTGCCCTCATAGTGTTCTATGTATTTCCGAAGGAGGTTTTTGCCAGAGTTAACGGAGTTACGATATGCACCGAAGTTGGAACTCCCGATTAGTGCGATCCCTCCATTCAAATTTTCTATGCCACCTCCTTTTATCGCTACTGCTGCATACTTAGGTTCAGAGGATAGGAAATCAATTTTATTATCTATTTCAACAAAATTTACACCAGATAATGACGCTAGGTGTTCTTGAATATTTTTTATTTCTGCCGATTCAGCATATTGCTGACCAGAACCTCTAAAAGCAGCCACATTAGTCCGGGAGCAACTTGCTAATGCATTTACTTGTATGTTACCAAAAAGACTAGTTGCGGATACAGCGAGAAAAAGGTAGATCAAGAGCCTAAAACGATACGCTAGACCACCCATATATTTTGAGTATACTTACTAGTAATGAACACGACAACTCTAGCAAAAATCTTAGGCTATATCATGCTACTATTGGGGGCGATCTTCATTGTTTCAAGCTCAATACTCGCCATCGGTTTCCAATCTCAAAAATCATCGCTGCTAGATACCGTCACTTCATTTATTGTATTACTAATGCCCCTTGTTGGTGGTGGACTATTGGTACGCTCAAAAACCAAAACGACGGTCGCTATCGGTTATATTCTTAGTGCAATTTTTATATGCCTAATAATTTATAGTCAGCTTATCTCGACTTAAAAACTCTTAAGTATAGTAGCAAAGCGGTCACTATAAACACTGGCAAAAGTATCGTCAGTGTCACGATAGTGCTTGGGTACATGCCGTTGAAGCCGTCGGGCGATAGGTGCTTGAGTAGGATGCCAGCGTAGGCCCAGACAAAGACTGCCAGGTAGGCCCAGTCGTAGTTTCGTAGTGCCGTGACGATACCTATGGCTGCACCGACAAGCAGTACTGCCACCATCCAGGTGCCAGCACTTAGCCCTGCTCCGTCCCAATTCCAACTCACCAACCATGTGGTGATGTTTGCGATGGTCGCAACAGTGATCCAGCCGAAGTAGATACTAAACGGTGCTCTTACGGCGAGCCATTCGCGCCAGTTGTATTTCTCCCGGGACAGTCGACGCGAGATGTCTATGAGCTCATACAGTAGCGCCAGCATGAGTACGACACTGAGCCACAGGACTTTGTACTGCCAGGCGAAGATCCAGGCGAAGTTAAGGATAGACGTAACAACAAACTTTGGCAGGATGTCGTTTACGGCTTTGACCGTACTAGCGCTCGCCTGCTTACGCCACAGACCATACTGCCACGCCATGTGTAGAAGCAGTAGCGCATAGATAACTCCCCAGATAGCAAACGTCACACCAGCTGGTGCGAACAAGTTTGGAAAGCTGTCTGAAACTTCGGCGGTGTTGACGCCCCCAATGAGTGTCGTACTCCCCGCTAGGCCGTTTGCGACCAGCATAAAAACAAGCGCGACCGCGGCATATGT
>CAYLGT010000003.1:17216-21874 GCA_964383465.1 uncultured Candidatus Saccharibacteria bacterium
ATCATCGTCAGGTTCATCATCGCAATCACTGTCGGGGCTGGAGTCTGTGTACTCGCCGGCTTCGGCCTCGGAAAGCTGACAGAAGCCCTTGACCGTCTGACACCTCCGCCAGATGCTTCAACCTTGACACACCAGCTCATGTCCATAGCACAGGGTGGTGTCATCGTCATCGCGATGCTCGGCTTCCTCTCCCTTGTGGTAGCTGGCATGATGCGGGCCGAGAAATGGGTCAAGCAAGAAGACAAGCTGATCGACGAGTAGGGCTTGGGCTCATGTTGCGCCCATGCACTACACCGTCGACACCGCTCACACAGAGAGAGGTTCAAGCCTCGAATCAACCCCCGCTACGACAAGTAGCAGCGCCGGATGATTCGGGGCTGTTACTTTTTTGCGCTAAGGTAACTCAGATTGACTAAGTATGTAAATTTCATTATAATATGCATATACCTCTGCCCTAGTTTATAAGGGAGCGCACATGTTCATCTTTGTCGGCATCTTTGTCGGTATCAAGCTCGGACTAATGTTCGGGTCGGGTGTGTACGACGACACGCACAGCGTGGTTGCCGGCTTCATCGGTTTTGTTGTCGGCACAGTAGCATTCGGAAACATCACGATGCATCTCGGCGCTTTTGTCGATGGTATGGTTGACGTGTTCAGCTACAGGTCTGCACTCCGTGAGCTTGAGGGAAAGATCAATTACTACTGACCTATCGAAAGGGAGCGAGATGTCCATCGCGGTCTTGAAAGCCCTCGGGCTATATGCGGTCCTGGTTCTGGCTGGGTACGTTGGGATCCTGGCTTATGTATCAGGCCTGCCCAACCTCTTCCCGTTCACCGTGATAAACGAGATGCCCGCAGATACCATGCCAGCATGGTATCTCCCGTTGGGCCGCGTGCTGTACGGTGCTACGGTTAGCTTGTGTGTCATCGCAATCAGCATGTATGCCTACGAGATCGCAGGCAAGCTCTATGCTATGTTGCGGGATCGCATGCGAGACCACGTCGAAGTTGTTCCGCGACTTCGTGGCGAGTTGCGCGACACCCAGCGCAAGTACGACCTGTAGGAGGCTGTATGTTCCGCGCACTCGCAGTGGTCACCGCCAGTATCACTATGGTGCTCGCGGCGGCTATCGTGGCCCTACCGGAAAGGCAAAGCCCAAGTGCTTTTCTGCTAGCGGTCGGGCTGGAGCTCTTCGCGATCGCACTGATACTACGAGGTATCACGCTGGACCGCCACATGAGCAGCCCGAAACCCAGACACCGCCGATGAAACACCAGAGGTTCAAGCCTCGAGAACATCCACCACTACGACAAGTAGCAGCGCCGGATGATCTCGGGGCTGTTACTTTTTTTGATATACTCAAGCCAACATGGATAAGAGTAAAGCTATACGCATCGTCATGGCCGTCATGCTTGTTGTATACGGTATTTTTCAATTTTTCTTGCTACGCATACTTGTCGCTTTCACGACCTCCATACCAGGTATGCTCGATCTACTTTTCGGCCTAACGATTGCCCTCGTACCTTTTGCTGGCGCATATATGCTACTGTCACAAAACCCCGTCCTCAGGCGAATCGGCTACGGGATCTTCGGCATCTTCGCACTCTTTTGGGCGGTGCTGTACTCGATATACTCGTCATAAACGGAGTATACTAGTGCTAGTAGGCAAAGGAGATCATAGAACTATCATGTTGAGCTAGCATCCAATAACTGACACACGTCAACGTTTAGAGATAAACGAAAGGATGCCTATGGCCCACGGTAAAGACCGGCCAAAGCGTGAGCTCAAAAAGCCGAAGAAACCACGCTAAATCTAAAACCGAGCGAGTGCCTACTCTCGCTCGGTTCTTTGTTTCCGGTACTAGGAGTTGGTCTGCTGACGTAGATGTTGACCAGTTCCCGTACCGTCACAGTTGTGCGTTGGGTCAGAAGCGCGTGTAGCAGTGTTGATACCTTGGCCTCCACCCATACCTGCTCCACTTCGTGTTTGGGTTTGAGTGGTACCTCCAGTACTAGCGCCTGTCCCCGTTCCATCGCACTCGTGCGTGGTCTGTGCCTGGTTTTGGGTGCGACCACCCATAGCGTTTGCAGCAACTGGCGTCAGTGCTATCGCACCAACCGCAGCGGCGGCAACCAGAGAACTATATATGACAAATTTACCCATATACGTGACTCCTTTTCTTCATAGGTTTCATCTGCATATGTAATACGCCTGAGACGGCTAAACTATTTCACTGTAGGTGGTGTAGACCACGTCCCGGTGCAGACTGCTGGAACTCGCGATGCAATGTTTCGTCGGGATGACCAACCCCTGCATAAGAGAGTGCAACACCAACCAGCATACTGACGATGACGAGAAAACCTACGATCGAGCTAAATGAGCGACGATACAGACGAGTGTTGCGTCGAGCGAGCCACACCGTACCGGCAACGAGAAGGAGTGCTACGACGAGCAGCCACCATGGAAATTCTGCGAGCGCCGAGGCGAGATTTGCTTTCGCGCCATAGGCTGGAGTATCTGCTGTCTGGATACGAACTATATAGGTAAAGATACTTGTCGTATACGCAAGCAAAAGCCCTGACGCTAAGCTCGCAGCTCCAACCGCAAACGACATGAGAGTGAAGTAAACTCGTGGCCGCATAGAAACCTTTCCGCTGCCTATACGAGCCATAACTGCGCTACGCATCGATGAATCCTGTCGTTTCATAGGGTGACTCCTTTCTCCTCACATAGTTGCCTGAGTTTGGTTTTTCCACGCAGCGCCCATACCCCGACTGTCGAAGCCGGCACATGAAGCACGTCAGCGATTTCGTCGTATTTCATACCTTCGTAAAACTGGAGCATGAGAACCTCGCGGTAACGGGCGTCGAGTTTGTCGAGACAGATGTTCATGCGATCTCGCAAAATAGCACGATCGATCTGGCGGATAATGGTTGACTCAGGCGTTGTGTCGTCGAGCGTCTCCACTTCCGTGTCGTGGTCGAGGTGTTTTTCATGACGGACATAGGTCATGGCCTCGTTGTGGGCGATGCGATAAATCCAGGAAGAAAATTTGTATTTGTCGTTAAAGCCACGTAAGTTCCGATAGGCCTTTATAAATGCTTCCTGCACGACGTCCTGGGCGGCTGTTTGGTCATGAATGAGATAGACGACGTATCGAACGAGTTTGGTCTCATACCGATCCACAAGCTCACCGAAGCGCTCCTGGTCACCCGCCACTATGGCGGTCACGAGTTCGCTGTCGGTGAGCTGAGGTCCTGGCATGCTACTTCGATCTTATCCTAGTTGGCGGCTAAATGCTCGCAGGTGGTTTTCTGACCCCTTGCGCAGGTTCTGTAGCGTCGTCACAACGTCCGAGCTGTCACTACCAAACAGCTTTAGGTCTTTGTCGATGTCAGCGATGTCGGTCTCTTCGATGAGCTTGCCAACTTCATAGGCATCCTGAGCGCTTTTGTTACCCTTTTCCATGAGCGTGTCGTAGAGCTTTTGTATGTCAGCGTTTTTGAACACTCCATTTTCGCTACTGCGTGGGTCCTCTATATTTCGCGCCTCCAAAAGTGCAAGTAGTGCATCTCCGTGTCGCGTCTCGCTTTTAGAGATGTTGTCGAAGACTCGAGCACCATACTTGTCATACAAGTTTACGTACACGTCATCCGCAAGCTTCTCCTCTTCTATAAGGAACAATAGTTTATCAGTTTGTTCCTGTGAGAGGTCGGTAGAAAGTGGCGTAACCGCTTGGCCTTCTTCATGCTGCGTTCCCGCACTTGCGTTGCCATTTCCCATGTGGTTGCCATAGGCGAGCGAAGCGTTTGACTGCTCCGCCTCGCGGCCCCAAGCGAACCCTGCGTACACACTACCAGCGAGTATGAGCACACCAGCGATACTAAGCGCCACTATCTGACCTTTTCGGTTTTTGAAAAATTTCATAGATTCTCCTAGTTATTACACGAGTAATACGTCCGAATGCTGAGAATTATTTCAAAGAAAAACAAACAACCGAGCGGACACCTAGTCTCGCTCGGTTGTTTTGTGACCAAGTCTTTATCGTTTTTTATTTTTTCGTGTTCTCATAAACTCCTTCATTCGTTTGGCGAGGATGGTGTCAATCTTCTCCACCACGTGGTCGGTAGGTGGGGTTTCGAGATACTTCATCCAGTCAGGAGTTTCTACCATTTCTACAGTTTGCATAGTTTTTCTCCGAATCTTTACGATATAAAAAGATATCAACTAAAACTAAATTTCAGCTGAAACGGATTTTAGAAAAACTGGTTGTCTGCTAGGAGCTCAAGGGCCGTTACCCGTAACCTCTACAGATGAAACCGATGTGAGACACACAGGGACCGAAGTGTGATTGCCTGAGATTGCTTGTATAAGCTCACGTGCGATGACCCGGAGGTTCATAC
Organism: uncultured Candidatus Saccharibacteria bacterium; assembly: GCA_964383465.1. Taxonomy (GTDB): domain Bacteria; phylum Patescibacteriota; class Saccharimonadia; order Saccharimonadales; family Saccharimonadaceae; genus CAYLGT01. The sequence continues at coordinate 21,622 of CAYLGT010000003.1, forward strand.
TCGCGTAGCTACCCTAAGTATACGCCGCAAATTTCGCCACGTGAATCGTCTAAAATACAACTACCTACTTGGTCTTCAGGTACTTACCGGCGACGCTAAGTGCAAACGACGGGAGGATGATAAACACCGTCGAAAGCAGGAGCTTAGACAGCAAGCTTTCTTTGTTGGTGGGGTCAAAAAATACCATCGAGATACCCAGGACACCAAACGCGACCGAAGCGACCATAAATACTTTTGTTGCTAGTTTTTGCAT
>CAYLGT010000003.1:21974-51538 GCA_964383465.1 uncultured Candidatus Saccharibacteria bacterium
GGACACCAAACGCGACCGAAGCGACCATAAATACTTTTGTTGCTAGTTTTTGCATGACTATAAGTATACTCCTTAGTTAAATTGGAATGACTCTACCATCTGTATAAAGCTATTTTCACTCTCCTGGCTCGTGTCGTAGTCGCCTAGCCCTTCTGGCCAGCGATTATAAACTGCAATCAATACACCACTCTCAATTTCTATATAGTAAGTTGTTGTTTTAAAGCCTGCTTCACGTAGCTCATCACCGTTCGAGACATCGACGTATTTCTTTGCTGATTTGCCGCTAATCGTTAGTGTCTCTGCAGGAGCGTTACCTTCATACCTGCTCCCGGCCGGGAGTAATCCTACGTATATCTGTGGAGGAAAATCTGTCCCCGCTCCACACAGCACCGATTCACCCTCGCCGCGGCCCAAGCCTCGATCATCACTGGCCATGTACAATGTCTTTTCTCTCTGATCACAGCGTAATGTTACCCAGTTCCTTGGGTAGGTGAGCGTCACGCCAAGAACTGTGTCATTTAGAATGTTCATGCCCGTATCGTTTGTTTGGGTACCAGTTTTTGCAGCGGGGGCAGCGATCCTCTGGGGCCTCAAGCTGGGCGAGTCCTGTGACAAATAATTCCAGAGTAGAAGACTTCCGCAAAAAACAACTATCACGACTCCAGACGCAATCAAAAGAGATTTTTTACTCATGACCTTATGATAACAGCTTTAAGGTGTCTGAATTTTTGCATATTCTACACGTGTGCTTTAGAGTTTGCGACTGTCATAGGCCCAGTGCAACAAGGCTTGGCGCTGGCGGCGTCGACAAGTGAGGTCTCCTGGGTGACAAAAAGCTTTCACCTGCCCGACATGTCGCGTCATGTTTTTCCAACGCTTGATCTGACGTGCATCTTCTTCGGCTATTCGCCTGCCCATGTAATAGCGACAGTACCATTGAAACCAACCCCTGGGGTCATCATGGTATATCCAACCCTTTCGAATCCATTCTTCTCGTGTCTGACTGGCGTCGATCTCAAAGAAATTCATACGTGGATCATGAACTGCCGAGATGCGATCTCCGGAAAACCATTCTGCAGGAAACTCCTGTTGAAAACCTTCGAAATAGTGGCCGCCAAAAACTCCGAGATCAAGCATCTCTTTTGGTGTTAACTCTGGTTTGAACTCCGGGTCAAAGTTTTTACCCATAGGCTCAGATAGGTCATATGAATACTTCTGGAGATTGTCGTCGACGTGAATAGTTCGCGGCATATAGCTACGGAGTTAAACGGTTCATGTCGCGTGGGAACAGTGTCGCTTCTTTAACGTTGCCAAGCCCAATGGTTTTTTGAACCAAACGATCAACCCCAAAGCCACATCCACCGTGCTGTGGCAAGCCAAAACGAAACGCCTGCAGGTAGTACTTGAAGCCTTCATGCGTGACGTCGAGCCCGGCATTTGTCATCTGCTCGATCATCTTTTCGTAGTTGTTTTCTCGAAGTGGAACGGTGGCGATTTCGAGACCTCGAAACAGCAGGTCACCCCAGGCAACGGTGCCATCATCTTTGAATTTATGGTAGAACTTACCCGCTTCAGCTGGAAAATCTACCGCGTAGACCAAGTCACTACCTAGATTTTTGCGAGCATGGTCAGCGATCCATCGCTCTTCGTCAGGTATAAGATCCTTTTCGGCGGTCGTATCAGTACCGGTCGCTTTGGTATACATGTCGTGAATCTCGGCAATCGTAAAGCGAGGCACCTGGCCGTCAGCAAGTTTGAGCTCGGGAGCGTTGAGGCTGCGTAGATCATCGGCATGTTCGTCATAGACACGACTTAGTACCGATTTGGTCATGTCGGCTACCATGTCGAGCACCTCGTCATGCGACTCAACAAATCCCATCTCGATGTCGAGCATAGTAAGTTCGGTCAGGTGGCGAGTCGTGGCGCTCGGCTCTGCTCGGTAACTGTGGTTTATCTCAAATACACGTTCAAACGCGCCGACCATGATCTGCTTGTAAAACTGTGGACTCTGGGCCAGTGTGGCGGTTTTGCCGAAATAGTCGAGCTTGAAAACTTCCGCCCCGCCTTCGGTTGCTTCAGCGAGAAACTTAGGGGTATCGATTTCGATAAATTCGTTTTGCTGGAGGAATTCTCGGAGATAACGAGTTAGACTGGAGCGAACTTTGAAAATCTTCTGTTCGTTGAGATTACGCAGGTTCAGTACACGGTACTCAAACAAACTGTCGAGGTTTTCGGATTTGTGAGGGATTGGTTTGTCGATCTCGATCGGAGGCTCGTCAGTAACCGGAACATCGACTTCGATAGTTACATCATGCAGCTCGACACCGCCAGGCGCACGCTCATCTGCAACGACAGTGCCGGTAAACTTTACGACGGTACCGATCTGTAGACCGCGCAGCTTCTCGAGCTCATCTTTGTTGTCGACGAGGCTCTGCGCCAAGCCGCTTCGGTCACGGACCGTTAAAAAGTTGAGGCCACCCAAGAGGCGCTTTTTGTGAAGCCAGCCATGGATGGTGACTTGTGAGTCTATGTGGTCTTTTAATTCTCGTACTAGGGTTCTCATATATCAGTCTTCTTCTTTGGGAGATTATTTTTTCTGGGATTTGAAGCCGCAACGACGCGCAGATCTTCGAATTGGTCAAACTCATCCACGATTGGTTTGCCGAGCACCGCTTCAACGACATCTTCGAGCGTCAGCACACCAACGGTTTCGCGGTAATCGTTTACTACTATAAACAGATGTCGATGTGTTTGCAAAAAGCCATGCAGCGCGTGTTCGAGTGTTTGGTTCTCGTGGATGTAATGAACGTGAGGATCCATGGCGTCACGAATTGTCTTTTTATCTGTTCTCAGATCGACCAGTTCGTGGAGATACAGTACTCCAACAACGTGGTGAATATCCCCGTCGATGACGGGAAAACGACTGTGTCCTGTTTTATGTAAGCCGTCGAGCACCAACGGACCAAGTGCATCGTGAACATCGGCGGTGTCGAGCACAGAGACCGGCGTCATGACGTCGGAGACGGTATGCTCACTCAGCTCTAGGTTTGCCACGAAACGCAGCTGTTCGTCATGACTCAGCACTCCATGGGAACGTGCAACCACAGTGCGCAGCTCTTCTTTTGAATAAACCTGCCCTTCCTGAGACTGTGCAACATACGGTGCAAAAACCTCAAGCCACTTCCAGTCTTTGGCAACTTTCTGGAGGGCTGCTGCATACGGTAGATAGAGGCGATGTGCCAGGCGATGGACAAGCCCAAGTTTCGAAACAGTGTCTAGCAACAACAAAATAGCCACCGAAACACTCAGTCCAACCAGGATGCCAAGACTGGCATTTGAAAGTGAGATAGCGGCCACAATACACAGCGTCTCGAGCATCTGACGGAGCGCACGGAGCCGAGGAAGGAGTGCCACTGCCTCTAGTTCCTGATACGCAGCAACGTCGCCACCTTTGGAACGACGCTCTAGCTCGTAGCGACTCACGCCGGAGCTCCCAAATCGAAGTGAATGAAGCAAAATAACAAGCATCCACAAAAAGACATCGAGAATCAGTTGCCAAAGTGGAATCTGCATACCCTTAGTGTACCGTGCGACTCAGCTGTGCGCTATACTGGAAGTCATACATAAGGAGCTGTTATGACAAAAAGTCGTTGGATCATTTTCATAGTTATATGTGTCGCGGTACTTGGAGGGTTGGTGCTGCTTTCAAAAAAAGACAAAGTTGACGTGTCGGGCCAAGATCCATTTGAACTCGTCGCTGGTTCCGAGACAAGCATCGGCGATCACACGTTTGGGAACAAAGATGCCAAAGTAACATTTACCGAATATGCAGATTTTCAGTGTCCGGCTTGTGGAGCTTCCTACCCACAAATAAAAACTATTCGCGATACCTACAAAGACAGTGTTCGGTTCGTCTTCCGTAACTTCCCGCTCACCACCATTCACCCGAATGCGCTAGCTGCGTCAACTGCTGCTGAAGCTGCGGCCCTCCAGGGCAAGTTCTGGGAAATGCATGATAAGCTCTATGAAACTCAGGACGATTGGTCGTCGATCGATGCCGCAAAACGTACCGACGTTTTTGCTGGATATGCAAAAGATATAGGTCTCAACGTGGAACAATTTAAAAAAGATCTGACCGACTCACGAGTCAGCGAAAAGATCTCACGAGATCGAGCACTAGCCACTCGCCTGAACGTCGACTCAACTCCAACTGTCTACGTCGGAACCGAAAAAGCTGACAAGGCCGTTATAAACGAACTCGTCCAAGAAAAAGGCGAGCAGGTCATGAAGAAGCTCGACGCTGCGCTCAAAGCTGCAGGCGTCACGCCGCCAACTCGTTAAAAAATCTTTTTAGCGCGACCCAGGAGGAAAATCGTCACCATCAAAATGACGGTGATAGATACCACCATGAAATAAGCCCATGGTTGGTGTTGAAATGGCAAGTCAACGTTCATACCAAACATGCCGTAAAAGACGTTTGGAAGTGCGATGATGACCGTTGCAGCCGTCAGAATCTTCATGGAACGGTTCAGGTTGTTGCTAGCGATGGTGGAGTAGGCTTCGCGGATGTTCACGATACTTTTGACGTTACTGCGACAGCCTTCGATGGACTGCTCGTTGTTGAGCAGTAGGTCTTCAATGAGTTCCTGGTCTTCCTCGAAAAGTGGGATATGCCGGCCAAGCATGAGTCGACGAAGAATCGCAGTAGTTGGAAGCATGGCACTAAGAAATTCGTTTAGCTCGTCTTCGATCAACACAAAGTCGATAAAATCCTGGTTCCCTACGTCGTGAGAACGGAGACGAGTTCGAATGGTTTTGATCTGACGAGAGATATTGTTGACAAACACTTCGTACTGATCGACGATTTGGTCCAAAATTTGAAGCACTAGTTTCGTTCGCTGTGTCGTGGAAAATTCGAGTTTGCCGCCTATGAAGCGCTGGAGTCTCGGGAGGCTGTTGTGGGCAATAGTGATGAGTATGTCGGGGCCGACAACAAACAGAAGCGGCGAGGTCGTGAGTTCGAGGTCGTCGTTTGTGTAGGCATACCGAACAAAGATATACGTGAGCTCGCCCTCTTTTTCGAGACGCGGCATCTCGTCGGCGTCCAGTGCGTCCTCCAGATGACCCGCATCGAGCTTGAAGCGTTTGACGAGCCCCTCTACTTCGTCCTCACTAGGGCTTTCAACACAAACCCAAGCGCCTGGTTTGTATTCATCCAGTGTCGATAGTTTTTTCGAACGAATGTTTTTATAATAGTAGGTAATCATCTATAAACGAGTATACAACTAAAACGCTTATGTCACGACTTCGAACTCGGATACCGCTGGGTGCAGATAACTTCCTGTCAGTCCTAGAGGGTATTGAGGGCGGTTTTGCGATATTTGTCGGCATCGTGGCTGGTCTTTATTTTCAAAATGTATCGCACTCCCTGCTGATCGTTGCTGGCGTCATCAGTCTTATCATCAATGCTTTCAACTCAAGCGCCGTTCGATATGCAAGTGAGCACTATATAGATGAGCTCGATGGGCGTGAAAAACGCAGCTGGTTTCGCGCGTATTTCATGCCGGCCTTTGTCGAATTCGCAACCTACCTGGTCGTGTCGCTCATCGCCGTCATACCGCTGCTGCTCATATATGATTCATTTGTGGCCATAGCCCTTACTACAGTCATGACTATGGGTATCCTGTTTGCTGCCGGGTGGTACCGAGGAACTCTGCTTCGTCGCCACCATGCGCTGCGTGATGGACTGGAAGTCGCAGGGCTAGGGCTTGCTATCATACTGGTCGGTACTCTCGCCGGCTGGCTGTTGTCACACCTATAACGCTCGCGCTATACTAAAAGGTGGAAAACTAAAAAAACAAACATGCACGAAAGCAGTCTTTTCACTCAACTTAGCATCATCATCGTTTTCGGCGGTGTGATTGCGATTGTTATGCGCCTACTTAAACAGCCACTCATCATCGGCTATATCCTGACTGGTATCCTGGTTGGGCCTAGCATGTTTAACCTGATCGGTGACAAAGAAACCTTTGACACTTACTCGCAGATCGGTATCACGCTTCTGCTGTTTATCATAGGTCTTGGGCTCAACGCTGGCGTGATACGTAGTCTAGGGAAAGTCTCCGTAACAACCGCTGGTACGATCCTGGTGATGGTGGGTGCTGTTGGTTTCGGGACCGCAAAGCTGCTTGGGTTCGACAACACCGAAGCCATGGTCACTGGTTTGGCGCTGTTTTTTAGCAGTACCATCATCATCCTTAAAGTTTTGTCAGACAAACGAGAGCTTGGACGACTCCATGGACAGATTGCCATGGGAGTTATCCTGGTCGACGACATCGTTGCGACATTTGCACTGCTGCTTGTGGCTGCTGCAGGTACAGCCGGTGGGCTCGGTATAGAGGACATCGGTCTACTGATTCTCAAGGGCGCCGCCCTAGGCCTGGGACTGGTGCTTCTCAGTACCAAAGTCCTCCCGCACGTCATAAAGTTTTTCGCAAGCAGCCAGGAACTCCTGTTTCTCTTTACGATCTCCTGGGGATTTGGTGTTGCCTCGTTGTTTGAAGTCGCTGGATTTAGTCACGAGGTAGGTGCACTGTTCGGCGGTGTGAGTCTGGCGTCGCTACCATACGCAACCGAAATGGCATCGCGTTTGAAGCCGCTTCGTGATTTCTTTATCGTGCTGTTTTTCGTCGTTCTAGGCGAAAAGCTTGGATTTAGCGCAATTCAACAGAGCCTCGTACCCGCCCTGGTGCTCTCGCTGATCGTCATCATTGGTAAACCGTTGTTTGTCATGACGAGCCTCGGCTTTCATGGCTACACAAAGCTCACCAGTTTCAAGGCGGCTATAAACCTCTCGCAGATAAGCGAGTTCTCTATCATCCTCGTTGTGTATGCGGCAAGTGTTGGTCTTGTCGGGGATGGTCTCGCCTCTATCATGACCCTTACGGCGCTCATCACCATCAGCACTAGCACGTACCTCATGAAGTACGACGATCAGCTCTATCGCTTATTTGAAAAGTCTCTCAGCGTCTTTGAGCGTAAAGCGGTCAAAGAGCGTCCACAAAAAGAAGTTAGCTATCCTATCATCCTCTTCGGCTACCACCGAGGCGGACATGAGTTCTTGCAAGTTTTCCGCGAGATGAAGCAGCGCTATTTGGTCGTAGACTATGATCCGGAAGTGATCGAGCACCTCGATCGACAAGGTGTGCGATGTACCTACGGCGATGCTACTGACGAAGAACTTCTCCATGAAATCAATGCGCGAAAAGCCCAGCTCATCGTCAGCACCATAACAGACATGAGCGTCAATCGATCGCTACTTGGCTATCTGCGTTATCACAACCCAGACGCAGTGTTTATCTGTCATGCAAACGGGTACGATGAAGCGGCATCTCTCTACAGTCATGGAGCGACGTATGTTATGCTACCCCACTTCTTGGGTAGTGAAAGAATTGGAAACTTCATCAAGAAACATGGCTTTAACCACGCTGCATTTGATACCTACCGCAAGCAGCATGTGATCACGCTCGGGAAAAGCGCACTCAAAAATTAGAGATTTTCAGTGCGTAGGTGTTGACCGGTTTTGCGGTCAAAGATATCACGCACCATGCCGCCTATAACTACCCGCTGACGTGAAACCAGTGATGCGTCGTGATGCCTGGTCCGAGGCGGTTGTTTTATTTCGTGCGTACGCGGACGCTGTCCAGTCGCTAGCCGAGTGAGTGCCTGCCTGGCAAGCGCATTTTTATGAATGATTTCGAGCGCCCTTCCTGTCGTGTCATGTGTATCTGCGAGCTCACAGCTATAACAAACGCTGCAGCCACCTACGAGTCCTTGCTTCAGACAGACTCGACACGAACCCTCAGTAAAATTCGTCAAACCTAGTTCTAGACCCACGGGTGGACAGTTGTTGCTATATGTTTCACCATTTTCTCGCGCCAACTCCCCTGCCGCTTCACGACTAGATGCTTCAGCCTGGCCACGAAGCCGGGCCGTCAGCTGTGCCGCGGTGTCATAACGAGCATTTTCAAGTCGTTCGACTAGATCATCTCCACCAGCCGCGATCAGTCCCTTTATAACACTCCTGTGCTCAGCGAGTATATCTTCTTGATTTCGTATAAATGTCTGCGCATCTATGGTGCTCGTCCCGACACGCCCTCCTGACCATACACCACCACGAGTTTCTTCCAGGATCACATCGTGGAGTCTCGCTATAAAGCCACGGAGATCTTCTGAAGGGATGTCTTGGCGCTTTCCCCATAGTCGCATAGAAAGTACTTCTTCAACGGAAGCTGTGGTGCTGATCGATTGTCCGAAAAACCGACTAACATTGTCGAGGCAGACGTTGTCTGAAGTATCAAAGGAAATCGAGGTGGCTTCGAGACCATCTTCCGTCCTTTCGTACACTCGAATCATGGTCAGATGTTTCCCTATCTCGTGATCCTGTGGCGAGATGACAATAAGCAGGTCGTCATCACCCGCCGAGCCGCATGCAAGCTTGCGCTGATCATCGTACTCCTGTCGCTCAATCTGAGCGTGCACCAAATGCTTCGTAAACCGACCTGGAGCTCGAAGCTCAGCCTGCTGCGCAGCCGACAGACTAGTAGACACTACTTCGCCGATTGACTGGCCGAGGTAGTAAAGATGCCCATCTAAGCCCATCTCATAACGAAATGAGTTGCGCATAGGCAGCGGGATGCGTTCCGAGAGGTCGGTGATTTCATCGACCTCGAATCGCTCAGCTTCAAAACGCTCGTACTGAGCTCGGCGATTCTCTTCTACTTGTTGGGAAACTGTTGACATATAAAAACGGTGCTTTCGAGAGAAAAGCACCGTCCGACGACATACGAGGTCAAACTTTGTATCATTTCCTGCTCGGGAAGCCCTTTTTAGACCAGCGCGTATCGGACTTCCTCAAGCATCTACCCTCATAGTCTGCTTGAGATCACCGTTGCGGCACAGCTCACGATTTGCACGTGATTCCGCGCATGGCCTTCGGGTTTGTTTGTTAATACTCTCATTGTACGTGGCACGAGAACCTTTGGGTAGCGTAAAAAATACTACTCTATGCGACACCTGGCGTGTCGTCGTGGCCACCACGAAGCGGCTTCTCTTTGATGCCGAGTGTGATCAGCGTAGCCGACAGCATGAGTATCCCCGAGGTCAGGAAAACGTTTCGTAAACTAGCGCTAAATGCATGAATGATCTTGTCTGAGTAGGACTCTTGTTTGGCGGTAAAATCACCTACGACCTTTTCACGAACCTCTTCAGGTAGCTTGCTAGTAGCCGTCGTGAGACCATCGGTGATCTTTGACTTCGTGTCGTGCATGTTAAGCAGCAGCGCCGTGTCGACGTTGAGGCTACTGAGCATCTGGGCGCTCTGTGGCTGCTTCTGCAAAGTCTGGATGTAAGGGTCGTTCTGGAGGTTGCCGATCTGTGATGTCACACCAGTCGTTAGCAGAGTACCAAGCACTGCGGTGCCGATAGTTGAGCCAAGCCCTCTGAAGAGCTGAGATGCTGACGTGGCCGCACCCAGGTCTTTTTGCTCGAATTCATTCTGTACGGCGAGGTTGATAATTGGCATACCCGCACCTAGCCCAAGCCCTGCAAAGAACATGATGACGGCTTCGTGCCAGTAAGGACTCTCGGGTGTGAGTGTCGTGAGCGCAAACATAGCCGTCGTTGCAATCACGAAACCACCCATGATGAATCGTTTGTATTTACCAGTTTTTGTTACTAGCTGCCCAGTGATGGCCGCGCTTCCACTGAGACCGATAATCATCGGCAGTAACATAAGTCCAGCTTCTGTGGCATTTGCCCCGAATACCTGTTGGTTAAACTGGGTGAGGTACAAAATAGCACCGAGGAATGCAGCCCCAAACAACAGCGCTACTGCCATAATCGTAGTAAATGTACGGTTTTTGAAGAACTTGAGCGAGATGATAGGTTGCGCGACTCGTCCTTCGACGTAAATGAACGCTGCCGTCGCAAGTATGAATATGCTATAGAGCGACAGACGAATTGCTTCGAGGCTCGTACCACCGCTGATCAGGCCGCTAAAAATCTTGTCAGTATTGTCGACCGCGAGGATGAGACTTGAGAGCGCCAGGGCGAGCAGCCCAGCACCGAGATAGTCTATACGATGTTTGGCGGCGTGTTTAATGTTCGGCGCATAGCGCGAAATCACCAGGAAGCTTGCGAGACCAACTGGCACGTTGAGCCAAAATGTCCAGCGCCAGTTTGTCGTGAGGCCGAGGAGGTTGTGCGGATCAGTCAAATAGCCGCCCAGCAGTGGACCAATCACCGAGCTCAGTCCGAAGACTGCCCCGATGAGCCCCTGCCATTTACCTCGTTCACGAGGGCTAAAGAGGTCACCGACAATCGTAAAGGCATTTGCCATGATGATACCAGCACCGAAGCCCTGGAGCGCGCGGAAGATGATGAGCTGCTCGATAGAGCCTGAGCTACCACTGAGCAGTGAAGCGAGCGTAAACAGCGCCACACCGACCATCAGAACGGGGCGACGACCAAATAGGTCAGACAATTTTCCGGCAATCGGAACCGTCACGGTGCTTGTTAGCATGTATGCCGTTACGACCCAGCTGAGACTTGAAAATGAGTTGAACTCTTCGACGATGCGGCCGAGTGCGGTTGAAATGATAGTCTGGTCAAGCGCAACCAAAAACAACCCGCTCATAACAGCAAGCATGACGATAACTTTTTGGCGCTGGGATATATGATGAAGCATAGTTAAGATACCCTCTGATAACTAGTTAGTTTAATTTTTCTCGTAAGCTACTCAGGTGGCTCCCCATCTTTTCGATAAGTGCCTGCATGTCTTTTTCGCTCACAAACCCTATCGATTTTTTTTCAGGCAGATAGAGGGCTACTAGCTTGTCTCCAGGCGCTACGCCCATTTTTTCCCGTACCTCAGCCGGTATAACCACCTGGCCTTTTGGTCCAAGGGTGACCGTTCCAACTAAATCGATGTGTTTTTTGTGCATAGTTATACATGTTATACAAGTATAACTATGGTGTCAAGCTAGCGTTCTTCTCAGTGGTACGTAAAAGCCTGTAGGGCCACTGCTTGTGAGTGGGCAACCCGGTTGAGCTGGATCAGGCACTGTACCTGCTGGAACGGTAGCACACATATCGGTAGCGTCAGGCACGCCGTCATTGTCTGTGTCGAGCGTTGTGGTAGTAACCGGACAGCCGTTCTGGTCAACTTCTACACTAGCGGCCGTGTTCGGACAGGTATCCTGGGCGTCGACGACACCATCATTGTCAGTATCATCGGAAGTATCCTGTTTTGGACAACCGGTAGCATCGACATCGCCACCAACAGTAGGACACTTGTCGTTTTCATCGAGCACCCCGTCGTTGTCGGTGTCTTTTTTTGTATCTTCTGCCGGCTTACAGTTGGCCGTAGGCACGGTACCATTTATAAAGTACTCCTCGTAGGCCACCCCTCCTGCCCCACATGCAGTGGCCTTCGTTACACCACTTGGTTGCGCAAATGTCTCGGCAGGGCTATTACCCAAAAAGGCCTGGATCGATTTACTCCATATCGGTCCTGCCATCGCTGAACCACCCGACGTCATAACTTCGTTTTCGTTGTTACCTACCCAGACGCCAACCACAATGCTTGGGGTATAGCCAATCGTCCATGCGTCACGGTTGTCGTCGGTGCTTCCTGTTTTTACCGCCACTTTTCGGCCAGGTATGTTGAGTCGAGAGCCGAAGCTTGGCGCCCGTGCTGCGTTGTCGGACAGGATATCCGAAATCACGAACGATGCTTCGGTCGACTGTACGCGCTTTGACTTTGAGCTACTTCGGAAAATTGTTTCGCCATATTTGTTTTCAATGCTTTCGATGATAGTTACGCCATGCTGACGTCCGCCGTCGGCAAATGCAGCGTAGGCGTTAGTCATCTCGAGCGGCTTTACCTCTGCAGAACCAAGCCCCAGACTCATGCCGTAGTTCTTGTTGGGATCGATGGTGCTTAGGCCCATTTCTCTGGCTTTAGCTACCGCCTCATCGACACCTAGCTTCTGCAACACTTTGAGTGCTGGGATGTTGAGCGATTGCGAGAGGCCGTTTCTGAGCGTTATGTCACCACGAAATTTAAAGTCATAGTTGTTTGGCTTGTAGCCGCCAAAGTCCGTTGCTTCATCGCGCAGAATTGTAGCTGCCGTCACCAGTTTTTGGTTGAGTGCTTCGGTGACATAGATGGGCTTGAAGCTCGAACCTGGCTGCCGTGCGGTTGTCGCCATGTTTACTTTTCCAAATGTCGGGTCGTTATAGTCGACACTTCCAACGAGCGCTCGTACTTCGCCTGTTTTCGGGTCAATCGCAACCAGTGCTGCGTTGCGTCCTCCTCCGGCTCGGCTGACTGCGATCTGGTTCGTGACTATGGTTTCTGCGTCTTTTTGCCAGTTCAAATCAAGCGTCGTTTTGACCTTGTAGCCAGATCGCTTGATCTTTTCTTCACCATACTTTTTGTTCAGTTCAGCGAGCACCATCTCGGTAAAATGAGGGGCATGTGTATACGTAACCGGTTTCACTTCTGCATAGGTCAGTGCTTCAGCTTTGGCAGTGTCGGCTTCAGCCTGCGTTATCTTTTTGTCTTCCACCATACGACGTAGTACGTATGCTTGGCGCTGCTTGGCTTTGACGGGATCACCGTTGATCGGAGAGTAGACGCCTGGCGCCGGAAGCAGACCGATAAGCATACTGCTCTGCGCGAGGTCGAGGTCCTTGGCGGATGTGTTGAAGTAGGTATGGGCTGCCTCATCGATACCAAATGCCCCCTCCCCGAAGTACACGGAGTTGAGGTACATGTCGAGAATCTCATCTTTGGTGTACTGCTTGTCTACCGCCATAGCCATGAACAATTCCTGGTATTTACGCAGGAACGAACGCTCAGAAGAAAGGAGCGTGTTCTTTACGAGCTGTTGTGTAAGCGTCGAGCCACCACCGCCTTCGCCACCTGTTGTGACGTTTGAGACAACCGCACCCAAGATCGCTCGCACCGAGAAGCCGCCGTGCTCGTAGAAGTTTTTATCTTCGGAAGATATAAGTGCTTTTTCGGTAAAGTCGGAGATTTCGTCGAGCTGTAGGCGTTTAAGTGATTTACTCGACCCGGTACTGAAAAAGACTTCTCCGTTTTTGTCTTCAAACTGCACCCCAGTATTGCTGCGGTTCATGAGACGCTCAGGGTCAGAGATATCACGCAGTAGCACGAGATAGGTGACGATCGGAACTATAACCAAGAAGGCGGCAATCGGTCCAGCGATAACCAAAATCTTCTTCTTACGACTCATGGACTGAAAATTCTGCCAGTTTCGTCGGAAAAAATTGCGACTGCGCATGGTGGCAGGCGGTTTGCGGGTGTAGGTACCGCGTCGTTTCATATATCTATTTTAACGCGAAATGAATAATTCTGCTTAGTGCAGCACATCGATGACTAGTGGCGTCGTGTCATCCCAACCTGTATCTACATAGAGAAGCGGGCGCTCGGTGTTTTTCAGGACTGCAAAACTAACCTGTCCCGACACACTCTGACCGGGCTTTACTGTGCTTGCGGGCAGTGGTGAAGAAACGTGCATAGAGGCATGGAGCTTTGAGATATCGCCCACTTCTGTCTTCACAAAAAGTTGATTGACCGGCATGAGCTCGTGTGTTTGCTTAGAAGTATTTTTGATAGTGACGTTCATAATCAGCATGGTCATACCCTCTTCGAGCGCAAAGGCTTTGTCCTGTTTCGAGTTCAGCTGGACGTTTTTTACCTCGACCTCAACTGCGTCGTTTCGGCTGTCTTGCAAAGACTTCGCAACTTTCGGGTACACGATGACGTTGTGAGTCGAAGCTTTGTCATAGAGGCGCTGCGCAGTCCAATGCATCCAAAATACCGTGTTGATAACGATGAGTGCCGCCAGGCCAAACACAAACACCCCAAACAACAAGCTGTTCTCATCACGAAACTTACGAAACCTCTTGTACTCTCGCTGCAGCTCCTGCGCCTCGTGTTCGATAAATTCTACTGGTGTGTCATGATGGTTTTTCTTCATATATACCTCTTATGGTTTAGTTGCGTCATAATAACCGACTCTGAAGCTTGATAGCTGACTACCGGTAGAATTATTTTTTGTTGCCGGAGTATGGTTGTGTGTCGTGGAACCACTGGCGTCTTTATATCCAGGTATACTCGTTGTCGCCCCCGAGCAGCCAGGTATCAGCGTAGAATTCGCTAGAATACACGCTAAATTATGGTTACAAGTTGCTGATGCATTTTCAATTGTCGACGTTGAGCCACTCTTAATTCCACCTGGGTGTGCTGGACGAAATGTCGTAATGTTGATGACCCAATCAATGTTCCATGCCCAGCAATCTCCTGGTGCCGCGTGTAAAGCGAGATCGTTCGGCCCGAAGCAAGGAGTACGGCCTGCACAGTATGTCTGAGGAGGATCATTGACGGTAACACTGGTGACTGCCGAGCCTGTTCCGCCAGCATTTGTACAGGTAAGACTATAACTGTACGTTCCTGCCGTAGAGATCGTGATGGCTTGAGAGCCACTGACCCCCTTACTTCCAGACCATGATCCACTAGCGGTACATGAGGTTGGGCTGTTAGTTGCAGACCAACTCAGAGTAGTGCTTCCCCCTGCAGTGATCACAGATGGACTAGCCGACAGTGAAACCACCGGCGGGTTGGAACTAGAACCAGAACTCACCACCACAGTTGCGGTTTTACTATTTGATCCTCCTGCATTTGAACATAGCAGCGTATAGCTATACGTCTTTACTGTGTTCAGCACACCGGTCGACTGACTACCGCTCGTCGATTTTGCGCCGCTCCAGTCACCACTGGCGGTACAAGAGGTGGGATTGTTGGTGGCCGACCACGTAATTGAAGCGCTACCACCTGCATTGATTGCTCCCGGGCTTACTCCAAGCGTAACCACTGGCGCGGGTGGAAGAACTACCACCACCGATGCTTGGTCATATGTACTTCCTGCACTGTTTGCGCAGTCGATACTAAAGTTATAGGTTTTGACCGACGAAATGTTGCTGATAACCTGGCTTCCGCTACTAGATTTTGCGCCGCTCCAGTCACCGCTGGCGGTACAAGAGGTAGGATTGTTGGTGGCCGACCAGCTCAGGGTGATGCTTGATCCGGGAGCGACCGGACCCGGAGGGTTGCTGGAAATCGTTACGATCGGAATATCAGGGGGTGGATTGTCCGCCTTCACGGTCACCGTGGCATAGCCTGAACCACCTTTGTTTTGACACGTAAGTGTATAGGTGTATGATTTCGCAGTATTTAACGCGCCAGTACTAGCGGTCCCCGAGCTACCTTTTGTGCCGCTCCAGTCACCCGTTGCCGTGCAAGAGGTTGGGTTGTTTGTTGTCGACCAAACGAGCGAGCTACTGTCGCCGATATAGATAGCGTTTGGATTTGCGGCGAGCGTCACCGTTGGACGAGACACGACATCTCCCGTACCGCCTTGCGCGATCGCACCAACACTTACGGTCGCAAACCCAGTTCCAGTGTCGGTTTTACAAGTAATCGTAAAGAGGTAGGTCTGCACCTTATCTAGTTTCTGTGTTACCTGGGTACCCGTCGGGTCTTTTGCCCCGCTCCAGTCATCGCTGGCTTCACAGCTTTTCGGGTTGTTGGTGACACTCCATTTGAGTGTGCTGGTCCCGCCGAGTGTCACGGTCGCTGGCTCGGCTGTCAGTGTGATGACAGGGGCATTTTTTCCGGTCGTCCCACCGACACCTTTGGCAACGTTGCCACCACCCAGCGATGCCTGCTGCTTTGCGGCCTCGTCAAGCGCCTGCTGATTGTTTACGTCGAGGCCATGGGACTTCGAGAACTCTTTGTCAGTGCTCAGGACGCTAAAGATCGTGAAGCTAATCATACTTGCGATCATGACCGCTGAAGTAGCAGCAATGAGTATCTTTACTCCTCTTGGAGAGAGCTTGGGTATGAAACGCCGCCAGCCAGTGACTTGCTTGGGGGCTTCAAATTCGATAACAACAGGGTCTAACGCCACGATTTCTCTCTTATTTTGGTTATGGTTACTGTAGCAAAAATGGCACCACTCCACCAGTCCAGTCTGCCTCTATAAATAGTCGGGCATCTGACTTCTCGGGAACCAAGTAGCTCAGCTCACCACGTACTCTGTCGCCAGGCAGCAGCTGACCACTGTGAAAGGGCTCCTCGAGGCTCGTCGGACTGAGATAATACGTCGTACCGGCAGAATCCTTCAAGTACGTATCTGACGCTGGCGCAACCATGATCGGAGTTGTCGATCGATTCTCTACCCGCAGAGAAATGATTATGTACTTCTTTCCTGTGGGCGCTTTGTAATGACCCGAGCCAGCGGTGCTTCGCACACTCTCAAGAGTGAGGGCGGCGGACCCTTGTGAGACCGTCTGTCCTGCTGGTAACGAAACGGAGCTCGTGCGATCCTGCGAGAGACGAAATGCCCCTAGAAGCAGTACTACGGATACCAAACAAAGCACGAGTCCGGCGTAGAAAAAGCCTGAGTTAACGTCGAATTTGGGTAATTTTTTCTTCATAAAGTCCTATGGTTTTGATGCATCAAAGTAGCCGACAAAATAAGGGATCATGTTGCGGTCGGCGTTACCTTTTGATGAGTTGTTATGATTTCGAGTCTGTCCACCTGCGGAGACTGAACCTCCGAGTGATGGTGCAAGGTCGGTACCACAAACACCTGACACTTCGATGCTGCCGATACCGCTTTTTGCCTGGTGAAAGGCAGCGTCAAACCCAGAAATGTTCATTACCCTCGTTCCGTTATAGCCCCAGCAGTTCCCGGGACTACTGTGTGCGGCCACCTCTTTGCGGGAGTAGCAAGGCTGCGACCAGAAGCAGTACACTGGCGCCGAAGGTGCGGGAGTTGAGGGGCCGCCACCCGAGGAAGCGGGGACGGTTGCTGTCGCCGAAGCTTTAACGTCGACACTGACGGACTTCGTGACCGTTCCCGCCCGGTTAGTACAGGTGAGTGTGTAGGTCCGCTTGCCTTCAGTTGCTAGACGGCCCGTGCTTTGAGCGCCAAACTGAGTTTTCGGTCCCGTCCAGTCACCCGTCGCCTGGCAGCTATCAATTTCGCCCTCGACCGTCCAACTGAGAGCACTATAAAGCCCCGTCTGGACCTCCGTTGGATCCGCACCAAGCGTGACTGTCGGCAGCACAACTTGCGGCTGGGAAAGGCTGAGTGAGGCGCTGTTCTTACTCGGTGAAAAGATACCGATTGCGGCGATGGTATTCATGCCGATGAGGGTAACGATCATACTGACTGCAACAAGCTTCTTTAACCACATATATTCATCCTATGACATCGCAAATTCTTCACTATGTATACTCGTGCCCGGTACGCCTTTGGCCTTCAGCTGTGTGCGCAACGAACTCATCATTGGAGGCGGACCACAGATATATATGTCTTTGCCCGCAAAGCCTCCACTCGTCTGATCGATGAAGTCTGCGTCCAAAAACTTCGGCTGCTTGTCTCCTATGAACGGAATTACCCGGAGTACCTGAGGCTGTCGCACCGCTTCCTGGTACAGCAGCGGCCAATCAATCAGCTCACTCTCGGTTTTGACAGAATAGTACAGGTCGACTTTCATGTCGGCAGGCAAGTTTTTCATCATAGAGAGAAACGGCGTCACCCCGATACCGCCAGCAATCCAGATCTGCTGCTTGTTTCGATAGTTCGTGTAACTGAAGCGACCGTAGGCGCCCTCGATGTCGGCTGTCATACCTTCCTTCAGGGCGCCGAGAGAGTTTGTGAAGTCACCAAGTCCTTTGATGCTTATCTGTAACCCATCGTCGTGGGGCGAACTGCTAATGGAAAAAGGATGCCACTCAGGCTTCACACCCTCACCATGAAACCGTATGAAGACAAACTGGCCTGGCTGATAGCTCATGGTCTTACCCACCGGATCAAGCAATACTTGGACGACATTTCCCGCGACCGTCTGGGCTTGCCGAATGGTGTATTTGTAGCGTCGAATAATGATGTTTCCTAGTAATGTCTTGTACAAAAAGGCAGCAAGCCCGATAGCAACTATCGTGAGCATGTAGCCCTTCATAAGAGGATCTTTGGTGGTGTCACTGCTGATAAACAGGATGTGGAGCGCTGAGATAGCAAACGCCACGCCTAAAAAGCGATGCGTGATCAGCCATAGTCGGTATGGAATGGTCACAAAGAACGTCACAAGCAGGAGTGCCACCATTCCCCAAAAGGCGATGATGCCAAAGAATAGCGCCCATTGTTGCATAACCGGACTATGGTACAGGTGGCTTGTGTCAAACAAGGCATCGAGAGGTAAAAGCCCATTTGGCACCAGCATAAGTGCCGCCTGCTTCATGCTCGTTGTGACATAGCGCAGTGCGAGAAACAGCGGGTGCAGCGACAGCATGACAAGCGCCAAACCGCCGAGCATGTGGTGCGCGATATAGACACGGTTTAGCCCGCCAAACAGTCCTTCGAGAAATCGTAGTCGAGTTGAATAAACCAGGTTGAGTGCATACATGACCGTACCGACTAGTCCAGCCACCCTGCCGAGATTTAGCATGGTTGGGATGTACCCCTCGAGGGTGCTGAGCGGATGTAATCTAAACCACAGAACGACTGGAATCACACAAAGTAGTATGGTGACACCCCACCCCAGTAAATGTTCCCACCGGAAGCTAACGATGACTTTTCGGTTGCCGTTTGGTTGCATGCTCTAAAATAATTTTCTTTTTACTTACGCTTATTTTAGAGCAAAGCTGGTGATCGTCCTATGCTTTTTCTCGGTAGAGACGAAGCAAAGGCAGCGCACAGAGACCCAGTACCAGCACGAGTCCTGGGATAAATGGTGCAATGAACTGATCGTTGACTGGTGGATTTTCCGTCACGATATACCAACTCGCAAGGCCGACCGTCGTGACGAGCAGCCCAGCGGCGAGAACGTGAGACAGAGCAAATACCCAGTCTACAAGCCCAGTCTTCGCTTTGCGATCACGAATGAAGAAGATGTAGATATAGGCAGCCCCCCTGAGACCAAGCGCCACAGCGGCGAGAAAGGTCGAGAGAAAAATCTTGTCAGCGAGCGTATCAAGTACCTGCGTATAAAGCATGAGGAGCATGACAACAGCGAAAACAAGTAGTGTGTGGGTCACTTCCCAGGTGGCGTCGACATAGCCGTACCGTCCCGCCTTTGGAGACCATAGGCGCGCAAAACTCAGATAGGTTTCATACAAAAAGCCCAACACGAACAGTAAAACTGGAACGTAGATGAGGATGTAAACCCAGATCATCGAGCTCATAGTGTTCCTCCCTTGCCTGCTTTTTCAGCTTTTACAAATTTCATAACAGCGGCGATAGTGAGCGCAAATAGTACGACATATGCAGCCGGGAACAGGTATCCAAACGTCGTGATGTCGTGGGTCTTTGTCAGTGCCTGTTCAGTGGTAACGTAGCCTCGTACTGCCCATGGTTGGCGACCGATTTCTGTCATCATCCAGCCAAGCTCTACAATAAACAGTCCAAACCAGCTCACAACAGCAAATAGTCCGAGCATCAACCTGCTTTTTAGAAGTTCTGGTCGCCATTTGCGCGCAGCGAAGTAAGCAGGAATGGCAACAACAAGGATGGTGATGAGAGTCATTTTTATGTCAAAGAAGGTGTGAATGTAGAGCGGAGGCTGAACATTTTTCGGTGTGTCGTTTAGCCCCTCAACGGTACAGCCAGGTGAGTTACATGACAGCAGGCTTAGTGCACTTGGAATCTTGAAATGAGGGCCCGCAATCCCGCCATTGCCGTCAGCCACTCCTCCTACGATGAGTGGGATGTTACCAGAAGTTTCATAGTTCAGCTCGATAGCTGCGAGTTTTTCTGGCTCATGAGTCGCCAGGTATTTTCCTGTGATATCGGCCGTAATCCATGAACCGATAAAAGCTACGAGTACAAACAACATAATTTTCTGAATGATGAAGTAGTTCAGTTTGTTTTTGGCGCTACCAAGTTCGCTTTTACGAGTCTTGAAGAGCTTAAATGCATAGAGTCCAGCGATAAAGAGTCCGGCGGCAACATAGTAGCCCGGCAGAGAATGGAAGAAGGTCACCAGTGCCGGCGTCGAGAACATGGCAGAGACGACGTCAACATTTGCGAACTTACCATTCACGATGTCAAAGCCGGTTGGCAAGTTCATCCATCCGTTGATAGACGTGATGACGTAGGCACTTCCTGTGCTTCCGACGATCACCATGAGACCGAAGAACCAGTGTAGCCACTGCGACACACGCTTACTACCCCAGGTGAACATGTAGAGGGATAGGAAGATCGCTTCGATGAGGAAGAAGTAAGTTTCAAACATAAAAGGCAGCCCGATGACCTGTCCACCAAACTTCAAAATTCCCGGCCAAACGAGGGACATTTGAAGAGCGATAATCGTACCAGACAGAACACCGGTAATCACCAGCAGCGCCATGATTTTTGACCAAAACTTGGCAACGCTCGTCAGTTTAGGGTCACGTCGCCGAATACCCATCCATTCGAACCAACTCACCAAAATAGGCAGCGTCAGTCCGAACAGTACGAAAATGATGTGAAAACCCAAACTGTCCCCCATGAGGACTCGGGCCGCGTTGATGCTTTCGCCGTTCATACGAACCTTTCTCTTAAGACCTTGTTATTCGATGGTTTTAGCATAAGCCCGATGGGAGGAGTTTGTAAAGTATCTCACACTTTCAGTAGCGACCAGGCAAGCGCCGCGAGGATAATAACCGCTGCAATCACTACGACAAGCTCAAGAAGCGTAAAACCACCCTCTCTCTCGACAAATCGTTTCATATACTCACAGCATAGCATAGGCATTTTCCCTGATGTATACCGAAGAAACTTTGTTATACTTAGGCATAAGAACTATGTGGAAACAAACGCGACGGTACAAAAAAACGGCCGTATCGCTCCTGGGGTGGGGAGTCGTTGTTGCCATGCTTGGTTTTGTTGTGACCCCTGTTGTCCAGGCGGTCAGTACCATCACCGAAGGCTATGCGACCACAGACACACTTGCCGTCGGCTCCCTGGTCAGTTTGAAAAAAAATAGCTCTGATGAAGTGATTGCTGCGTCAACTGAATCTGTCGACAACCTGCTCGGTATCGTCGTTAACAGTGACAGTGCCCTTCTGAGTGTCTCGAACGGAAGCAAGTCTCAAGTGCAGGTAGCAACAAGCGGTACCGTCCCCGTGCTAGTGTCTGATATCAACGGACAGATCAAGCGCGGCGATCACATCACTGCTTCTCCGCTCACCGGTGTTGGCATGAAAGCGACCGGAAACGTGCGCATTATCGGGATCGCCCAAGGAGACATGGGCCAAGGGACCAAAGAAACGTACAAAGAAAAATCGGGCGCCGAAAAATCAGCCAATCTGTCACAGATACCAGTACTCGTGAATGTCGCCTACTACTTCAAGCAGCCGGACAAAACTATCATTCCTAGCGGAATTCAAAACGTTGCAAATGCGCTGGCTGGCAAAGAAGTAAAAACTCTGCCTATTTTGATTAGTGGTGGTATCTTTCTCATTACCATGGTGGTCGTTATGAGTATCATTTACTCCATGATTCGTAGTAGCATAATCTCTGTAGGCCGTAACCCAATGAGCCAAGCTGCCATCTATCGTGATCTGCTGCAGCTGTCGGCGCTTGTGCTTGTGATCTTGACTATCGGCGTCGCATCAATCTATATGGTATTAACGAAACTATGAGTGGGAATATGTATTTACAACTGTTTTTAGGCCTGAACGCCTTCGTACTAGGAGTAGTTGCGACCTGGGCGTATACCCATTGGCACAAACACATTCGTCCCACAAACGCCCCCAAAGAAGTCGAAAACGCTACTGCACACACTGAGCTCGAACTTCCTGAAGGCTTCAAGGAAGAACTTCTTAGAGCGTCAGCTCGAGACCTAGGTGCGACGCTGCGCAGCACCCGCGCTCATTTTGAAGAGGACCTCGACAAAACCGCAAGCCACCTCAACGGCATGTTGGAAAAGTTTGGTTCTGACATCGTCAATGACGAAATGAATCTCTTCCAAACGAGGATCAAAGAAATCCGTGAAGCTACCGCGACAAAAATCGATACTGTTCAAAACCAAACTGCCGAACACCAACAGCAGCTTGAAGCGGCAATCGAAGCACGCCGCATAGAGCTCGAACAGGCACTTGAAGCCGAGATTACCGCTGAGAAGGCCCGCGTGCTCAGTGTGCTCGACACAAAGCTGTCGAACGCAATGACATCGTTTTTGCTTGAAGCTCTGGAGAGTGAAGTTGACCTGGGCGCCCAGACGCCGCATTTAATTGCTGAGCTTGAAGCACATAAAGATGAACTAAAAAAAGAGGTGGGTCATGGGGAATCTACACCTACCGCCTGATATTGTTTCACCCAGAGATGTGAGCGCACTTAGTACGGAGATCCGTGCCTATGCGAAGTGGTTCACGCATAACACCATCAAAGCAACTGTAGGAGCTCCAACGGGCAAAACCGCCCCTAGCATCAGTCCTGTAACGATTGAGGTCATAAAAACTTGGGTAGGAAGTGGCACACTCACCGATGACAGCCTGAGCGAGCTTCTCAAAGCGCTCGAGGCCTTCCGCCGCAGCGCTCCAACGATGACTATAACTCTGGCTGCTCCTGCTGGGGGTGACTTGAAACGCACACTCATCACCTGGTGTCGTGAAAATGTGGCCGGCAACATGCTCATCTCGTTTAAATTCAACCGCACACTTCTAGGGGGTATGGTGATACGAGTTGGCTCGCACGTATACGACTGGTCATTTCGGCGCAAGCTCCTCGCTAGTAACGTGAGTTTTTTGAAGGTACTCGGTGATGTTTGATAACAGCCTGTTTCAAAAGCTGGTTGAAGCCGATCGACTAACTGGTGAAGTCGTCGCGGTCAACCGATTCATCGTAGAGGTAAAGGGCCTGGAAGGTGCCTGTGTGGGCTCGCAAATTTTGTTTGAAGATGGACAGCGCGGCATGGTTCGAGAAGCCTATGGCGACCGAGTTATCCTCTACAACATCGACACCGAGAATTTAGCACTCGGCAGCCTGGCTGTCGTAGAGTACGATGAGCTGCAAGTTCCGGTCGGCCGAGAACTTATCGGCCGAGTTGTTACCCCAATGGGCGTACCGCTCGACGGGAAAGGTCCTGTCGGCGCCAGTAAGACTTCTGGTATCTTTACCCCTGCCCCAGGCATCATGGATCGTAAAATGCTCGATGAACAGCTCGCGAGTGGCGTGTCGGCTGTTGACAGCTTCTTCCCTATTGTCCTTGGGCAGCGTATCGCTATCCTGGGAGACAGTAAGTCTGGAAAAAGCGCGTTTCTCTCCCAGCTCAGTGCCTCTCAGGACGGACTCGACCGCATCGTCGTATACGTGCTCATCGGCAAGCGTAAAGTTGACGTCGAAAAGCTGACACGCGGACTCCGCGACTCTGGAGCCATGGAGCATACAATCGTCGTCCAGGCAGACATCTTCGACAGCCTAACGCAGAGCTACCTGGCGCCTTACGCGGCCTGTGCAATGGCGGAAGAGTTGTGGTACAACGATAACCGCGACGTGATTATCATCTACGACGACCTCAGCTCCCACGCCGAAGCCTACCGCCAGCTAAGCTTGTTACAGGAAGTTGACCCGGGACGCGATAGCTACCCTGGTGATATCTTTTACACTCACAGCTCCCTGCTGGAGCGTGCCGGAAAACTACTCACCACCGGCAAAACCCTCACGAGCCTCCCGGTCATCCTGACCCCAAACGATGACATCACCGCCTACCTACCAACCAACGTCATGTCGATTACCGATGGTCAGATCATCTTTGACCTCGGCTATTTCCGAAAAGGTGTCCGTCCTGCCGTAAACGCCGGTCTATCCGTCTCGCGTGTCGGTGGTCAGGCGCAGACTAAACGACAAAAACAACTTTCGACCGCCCTCTTTAAAGCCCTCGCCTCGTACAGGCAAGCTGAGGAATTTTCTCACTTCTCGAGTCAGTTGAGTGCGGAAACACGTCTCGACCTCGCCCGAGGTAAGCACCTCTATGAAGCGCTTCTGCAGCCTGTCGAAGAGCTGTTCACCCTCACCCAGCAGCAACTCATGCTCGAAACGATCATGAAGGCAGACGATGATCGTCCAATCGACGTAGCAGGCCTCCGTGCTGCAGTGAAAGCTCGTTCGGGTGAAATAAGTACCGAGGAGGATTTCGACCGTATCGAGGCAGAATTCCTCACGCAATTTAGGCCGGAGCCACTGCCGACACCAGAAGAAATCGCCGCCCAGCAAGCAGCCGAGGAAGCTGCCGCAGCCGCCGCCGAAGAGCCAAAAGACAAGAAGAAATCGAAGAAAAAAGACAAAGAGGTGAAAAGTGCGTAGGGCGAATGTTATCGAGAAAGATGCCGCAAGCATCGAAACACTCAAAGACCTGACCAACGTCTTCGAGAGTCTGGCAAGCACCCAGGTGGCCAAAGTGAAGACTAAAGCACAAATCAGTCAGGAATTCTTTAACCTACTCTGGCAGCGCTACACCGCACTTCGCGTTGACCCAGCCAGTCGCATCGGCACCCGTGACATGGGTGGTAATGGTCGACGCGTCTCAATCGTCATTTCTGCCGAGGCCGGTCTGAGTGGTGACCTAGACATGCGCATGATCGAGGTGATGCAACGCGACTTTGACCCAAAAACTACCGACGTCATCGTCCTGGGTAGCCACGGAGCAAACCAGCTTTCGCAGCGCGGCATACCGTATATCAAATTCTTCCAGGTGCCTGAGTCCGATGACTACATCGACGTCAGCCCTATCATCAACACGGTTCTCCCCTACGACGAAACGACGGTGTATTATTCTGAGTATCTCTCACTGGGACAGCAAGAAGTTCGAAGCATGAACCTTGTGACCCATATACAAGCCATGAGCGACGATATCCCGGACAACGTCATGACTGACGCTGACACAATTTTTGAGCCGTCACTCGAAGAAATTGCCGATAAAATGGAA
Organism: uncultured Candidatus Saccharibacteria bacterium; assembly: GCA_964383465.1. Taxonomy (GTDB): domain Bacteria; phylum Patescibacteriota; class Saccharimonadia; order Saccharimonadales; family Saccharimonadaceae; genus CAYLGT01. Next base: position 47,040 of record CAYLGT010000003.1, read on the forward strand.
GTAACCATGATGAGCCTGGCTCTGGCTCAGTCAATTCTACAGTCAAGTCTCGCGCAAGCCGCCAGTCGTTTCAATGCCATGACCGTCGCGGAAGATCGTGCAGGTGAGCTGCTCGGAGAGTATAAACTTGAATACCACCGCGCGAAGCGTAGTGAAAGCGACCGTCGTCTGCGAGAGGTCCTTGTGGGCATTAAAAAGAAGCGTCGCGAACGTGCAATGAGTGGAGGCAATTCATGAAACCTCAAATAGCTAGTTGGGTCGGCACCATCGCCACCATTCGCGGTCTAACCGTTGAAATTGAACTCACCAGTGAGGACAAGCCAGACACAAAAGAACTTCTGGCGGTTGAAGGTCATCCAGAGATATTTCTGGAGGTCAACTTCTTCCGTGGCTCACGAGCAATCTGCCTCAACCTAACCAACAGCTCTTTGGTACGCTGCGGTCAGCGAGTTTCGCGAACCCATGAAAAAGTAACCGTGCCGGTCGGACCGGCTACGATGGGTCGCGTGTTTAACGCGCTCGGCGAACCACTCGACAAAGCTGAACCGATTCTGGAAAACCGTCGACCAATTACGGTGCCGAGTGGCACGAAAAGCTACCGCGACAGCTCCAAACTGGAGCTCCTCGAAACGGGACTGAAGGTCATCGACTTTTTGACACCGTTTGTGAAGGGACGAAAAATTGGTGTTATCGGCGGTGCTGGTGTCGGCAAAACGGTCCTCACCATGGAGATGATCCACAACGTCACTCAGAGTAAGGATGGTGAGGAAAGTAAGTCGCTGTCTGTCTACTGCGGTGTCGGTGAACGTATCCGTGAAGGTAACGAGCTCTATGAGACGCTGCGCGATACAGACGTGCTCAAAAACACGGTCATGTTCTTTGGTCAGATGGACGCAACCCCTGCGATTCGTAGCATGGTTGGTCCTGCCGCCGCAACAGCCGCTGAATACTTCCGAGACGAGGAAGGTCGAGACATCCTCTTCTTCGTCGACAACATTTATCGACATGTCCAGGCTATGACCGAGCTTTCTACCAACCTAGGACTGATTCCATCCGAAGGTGGGTATAGCCCAATGGTCTTTTCGGACCTACGACGTCTTCAGGACCGACTCGCCAGTACCGAAAAGGGCACCATCACGAGCGTGCAGGCTATCTATGTCCCCGCCGACGACTTGTCGGACCCGGCTGTGCAGGCTATATCCCAGCAGCTCGACAGTGTCCTTGTACTCGACCGCTCCATCGCCGAACAAGGTATCCGCCCAGCAGTGAACCTCCTAAAAACAACCAGCTCCCTACTCACCCCAGACATCGTTGGTGAACGGCATTACCACCTGGCAGAACGTGTCCAGGCAATTATGCAAAAATACGATAGCCTCAAAAACATCATCGCCATCGTTGGTGAAAATGAGCTAAGCCCTGCTGACCGCGCTGACTACCAAAATGCCAAAAAATTGATCCAGTTCTTCTCCCAGGATTTTGCGGTCGCTGAAAAGTTCTCCGGTAAACCTGGCGAGTACTTCACACTCGAACAAACACTTGATGGCATAGAAGCAATCATCAACCAAACACCAGAATCTGAAGACGAAAAGGCGAAAGAGTCAGAAACACAAAAAGGGCCTGGCGACCTAGCAACAATGACTGCCCCCGAGGCAGAAAGTCCACCGCAAGAGTCAAAAGATGCCGGAGTCTGACGTACCAACCATCCACGTCATCGCGAGAGCACCGTTTGACGTGTACTTCGAAGGTCAGGCGCAGGCGGTGTCGGCTCGTAACCGAATCGGAGATTTCGACATACTACCCGGTCATGCCGATTTCTTTTCTATGCTCAGCCCTGGCGATGTCACCATCCAACCTGACGAGGGGGACACAATCAGTTTTCCAGTCAACAGCGGCATTGTAACCGTTCAGGACAACAAAGTCCTCATCTTCGTGAACGTCTAGTTACTGTACTACCACGTAGTCGACTGCGTAGCCACCTGGAGGAATTGCGCCATTGATACCTATGCTAAAGCCGGTAGAGCTGCGATTAACATAGACATTACCGATACCACCCCCTACTGCTCCGAGCACAACATGAGGAATTTGCGCATACGCCTGATGAAATGTAACGGTCGCCACGATACCGCCCGGCGCACCTAGTCCCGTGTTCACTGCGACTGTACCGGCAGCATCACTTCCACTGATAGATACTGTTCCGGTAGGTCCGACACCTGGCCCGGCCGTAACGCTCGGTGCGGTTCCTCGCGCTATGATGTGACCACCAATCGTTAGTGTGGTGTCAGAAGTCAACGAGCTTGCCTGGAAAGAGCGTACTGTAAGGGTGCCTCCTACAGCCAAGCTACCGCCTATGTTTACGTTGTTATTGACAGTAAGTAGCTGACTCATTGTTACGGGACCCTGGAGCCGCGTCGTCCCCACGACTGTCAGATCTTTTCGAAGCGTCAGATTTGTCGCCGAAGCATCACCGTTAATCGTAATGGCGTTCACAGAGGTGTCGCCAGCACTTAGCTTTGCGAGTGACGCATCGCCGGCCGTTAGTTTACTGTTGAGGTTTAGCTGGCCGCCGATGTTGATGTTCTTGCTTACCGTGACATCACCCTTAAATTTACTGTTCGGACCAACAACCAATTCAGCACCCAGGTTCCCTACTGGGGTTTTGTTGAGACCGAGGCTATTGAGCGTGGCCGGACTCAATACCACAGACTCCTGAGCGATCTTTTCCGCTGTGTCGTTCTGGCCTTTGAGGACGAACCAGATGATAACTCCGTTAATTGCTAAAATTGCACCAACGACCAGAAGGCCTATAAATGTCGCTTTGTGCCCAGGTTTGTAACTTCCTCGCTTCGATGGCTTACCCGGAGTACTAGTAGTGTCAACTTTCGCCACCTCAACATCAACCTGGGGCTTCAAGGCCTCTGGCTCTGGGGCATCAGTCGGTGAATTCGGTTGATTCTCCATAAGTAGTTCTTATGCTTAGTATAGCGAAGTTCACCTCTTTCGCGCAATCATCTGAGATAACTTGCAAAATATCCTGTTAGATATGAAAATAAAAGAGGTTATGACTAAAAAAGAGCTGGTTCGCTATGGGATATATATGTTTGCTATGCTTTTTGCACTAGCAAGCCCTGTTTATGCGGAGACACTTCAGTCAAGCAGTTATCGATTCGAAGAAAGCGCCATCGGAACCGGTAGTCTCATCGAGTCAAGCTCAACCAACTTTCAAGCCCGAAGTGCTAGTGGCGACATCGCTATCGGCAACTCGGCCTCTGCGAACTTTCAGGTCGACAGCGGTACTCACACCTCTCCCGACCCGGCACTTACCTTTACCGTTACTAACGCCGACGTTGACTTCGGAAGCTTCAGTTCAGCCGCAACAACCACTGCAAGTGCCACGTTTAATGTCATCAATTACACGACGTGGGGGTATGTCGTTCAGGTCATTGGTACTACGCCAAAATATGGTTCGCATACCATACCAGGCATGAGCACTACCGCAGTTGCCCAGCCGGGTGTTGAACAATTCGGTGTCAATCTGGTCGCCAACACCTCTCCTTCTTCTTTTGGCGCGAACCCCGACAACGGACAGTTTGGTCATGGACAGGCGGCTACTAACTATGACACTCCTAACGAGTTCCGCTTCGTAAGCGGTGAGACGATCGCCAGCGCCCCACAAAACTCTGGTCAGACGAACTACACGATGAGCTACATCGTCAACGTCGGCACGCTCACCCCTGGAGGTATCTATACTGCCGCCCAGACACTCATAGTTGTCGGTACCTACTAACAACTTTTTATAAAAAACAGATGAAAAAAGCTATTGACTGGCCAAAATCCTTGTGCTAAGATTCGATCAAGTACTACTTAAAACAAAAAAGAAAAAGAGATCCACCACAATGAAACACTCTTCAATATCAACACGCTTAACGAGCTTTGTGCTTGCGAGTGCAGTTTTGCTTTCGCAGCTCATTCTTCAGATCCCTACGGCTTCAGCCGCGCAGATCACGTCGCGTAGTTTAACGCTTCAGGCTGGCGCCAGCGATGGCGGTTCAAAGCCAAGTGGAATTGTTCATCACCTGTTCGGCTTCACGCTGCCAACAGCAGGTACTGTAGGATCTATCAAATTTGAATACTGTACGACGGCAGCTGGCGCATGTACGACACCCACGGGCCTCACTACAACTGCGGCTACCCTGGGCGCTGAAACTGGTGTAACCGGATTTAGTATGGTTAACGCGACAAACGGTGCGCCTTATCTAACCCGTACGGCCGCAGCAATTGGTGCTAACACCGCGGTTACCTACCGTCTTGACTCGATCACCAACCCTTCGACTACCAATCAGACATTCTACGTCCGCATCACCAGCTATGCTTCAACTGACACCACTGGTGGTTCGACTGACCTCGGTGCAGTCGCAGCCAGCACTGCTACTCAGATCGTACTGGACGGAACGATGCCTGAATCACTCGTCTTCTGTACAGGAGCAACGGTCAGTACGACT
>CAYLGT010000003.1:51638-75890 GCA_964383465.1 uncultured Candidatus Saccharibacteria bacterium
TCGACACCTTTAAGTTCACATCTGGTGACACCGTCGCTAACAGCGCCAACGGTGGCGCTGGACCAACCGACGCCCAGATCTTTACCGCTAGCTACATGGTGAACGTACCTGGTAGCCAGGCAGCGGGTACTTACACTACGACCCTAACGTACATCTGTACACCAACCTTCTAATTACCCGAAAGCCTACCCTAATGAAACATACACTTCGTTCACTAGTACTCAGCTTTACAGCGGCACTACTAGCATTTACAACCAGCCTACCAGGTGCGGTCGCACACGCTGCCGACACACCAGCAAATGGCTCCGGACAAGCACTTGAAATTGCTCCACCAGTCATCAACCTAAGCGCCGACCCTGGACAAAGTGTCGGTACCGAGATAAGTCTCCGCGACGTCTCGAGCAGTAACCTCATTGTCACAAGTGAAGTCAATGACTTCGTGGCAGGTGGTGAAGATGGTACGCCAAAGATCTTGATTGGTGAAAACCAAACAAGTCCTTACTCCATGAAGAGCTGGATCTCTGCACTTCCTCAGTTGACACTTAAATCACGTCAGATCGAGCGACTCCCAGTCAAGATAAACGTGCCAAAAGATGCTGCACCTGGTGGGTACTATGCCGTAGTCCGCTTTACCGCAGTAGCTCCAGACAACACGAGCCAGGGACTTTCACTGTCAGCGAGTCTCGGCGCCCTGATCCTGCTCAAGGTCAACGGTGACGCAAAAGAAGAGCTTAAGGTTGAGCAGTTCTCTGCCGTAAAAACCAACGGGCAAACGTCTTCTCTCTTCGAGTCAGCGCCTATTACATTCGTAGAACGACTCAAGAACAACGGAACAGTTCACGAGCAACCATCTGGTAGCATCACTGTTACAAACATGTTCGGCAAAAAGGTAGCAAACGTTAACGTCAACCTGCCGCCCCGAAATATCCTGCCAAACAGTATCCGAAAATTTGAGCAAAAGCTCGACAAATCTGTCATCGGTAACACTATGCTCTTTGGTCGCTACACGGCTACACTGAAACTTACCTACGGCACCAACGGACAGTCAGTTACCGACACTGTCACTTTCTGGGTCATCCCATACACACTCATCATCGTGATCGTGGTAGGACTTATCGCACTGTTCTTTATCCTAAAGACCGTCATGCGACGCTACAACCAACACGTTGTAAAGAGTGCTCGACCTAAGCGACGTCGCTGGTAGTACATACGCTTTACATAGTGCTCATGTTATACTGTGCATAACGCCATGGGCCGAAAAAAAATACTACATCACCATCACACAGGGAAGCTGCGCGCTCACGAACATACATCGTATGCTTCGCTGGGCGCGTTGCTGTTGTTTGTCGGCTCGATACTTGGCGTATACACGGCTTCGGCCGCCACACCATACACCGGACCTGAAGCAGGCTCTATCGGTATAACCGGAACAATGCCTGCCAAACCGCCCACCATAGCCGCTACCATCAGCACACCTAATAATGGCCAACATTTTAGTGAATCACCCGTCACAGTCGCTGGTACCTGTCCACAAAATACACTGGTAGAGCTGTTTAAGAACGAGATATTTGCGGGCTCGACTACGTGTGAGTCAGACGGAACCTATTCTCTAAAAATCGACCTTCTCGTAGGTGAAAACGCACTCATTGCCCGGGTGTATGACGAGCTGAACCAACCGGGCCCTGATTCTACGAAAGTCACTATCTACTATGACGCTCTGCCTCAACAAGCCGGACCGCTCACCTCGCTTGATTTCGGGGCACCTCAGCTCATCCTCAACACAAAGGCCGTCTTTCGCGGTATTTTCCCAAAGCAAGAACTCGCCGTGCCGATCGGCATACTCGGCGGTACCCCTCCGTATGCACTGAATATCTCGTGGGGTGACACAAAGAACGACCTCGTTTCCAGAGGTGACAATGTCGAATTCACGGCATCGCACAGTTACGACAAACCCGGTGTGTATCAGCTCAACATTCAGGCCACTGATAGCGAGAAAAAGGTCGCCTTTTTGAGCGTGGTGGTGGTCGTTAATGGCCAGCCTGAAGTGGCCTCTGCAAACACGACCGGTTCTGGAGGCTCAAATAGCACCGCAAATACCCTCGCCATGGTTGCCTGGCCCCTGTTTGTTGCGAGCTCAAGTGCTGTCGTGAGTTTCTGGCTCGGGGAACGTCGTGAGAAGAAAATACTGCGCTCACGCGGCCTGCTTGTCAGTGCGCGATAAATGCTGCAAAAAAGTACACATTTTGCTTGCAAATTACCCCTGAAATAGTTATGCTTATAACAGATACGAAATTGAGAGACAAGTGAGTAAATTTCTATCTAAACAAAAATACCTAAAAAATTAGAGGCGAGTATGCTTTCGGCACTGCTGCAAACTATGCGTAGGCTCTGCTATCTGACTCTGTTAATGGGTAGTTTTTTCCTGTTAACAAATAGTGGAACCCCCGCATACGCGGCTACAGGTATCAACAAGACAATCAACTTCCAAGGACGTTTGTACAACGCTCAGGGCGCAACTGTGCCCGACGGGTACTACAACGTCCAGTTTAAGATTTATCAGGATGGCGACGGTCAGTCGGCCGGCAACTCAACTGGCTCACCTGCCGGTACTCTGAAGTGGACCGAGGATCACTTAAACGCTGCGAGCCAGGGTGTTACCGTCAAAAACGGCTTTATGTCAGTTGAGCTTGGTTCGGTCACTCCGTTTGGAACGAGTATCGACTGGAACCAGGACACTCTCTGGCTCAGTTTGAACATCGGCAACACCAACGTGTCGTGTACCCCATTTGCCTCTTGTTCGGGTGACGGCGAAATGCTTCCGATGAAACGTCTCTCATCTGTTCCCTACGCCCTCAACTCAGCACAGCTCGGTGGTCTCACAAGCGCCCAGTTCCTCCAGCTTGCCCAAGGAGTCCAAACTGACGCCTCGACAAACACCTCGAGCATTTTCGTCAACAAAACCGGTACCGGCGGCGACTTCCTCCAGCTCCAGTCAAGCGGTACTGACGTCTTTACCCTCAGTAACACGGGTAACATTACCCTTGGGTCAAACGCAGACAAGACGATTTCTGTTGCGACTGCGGCCGCTTCTACTGCCGGTAGCGCGCTCACCGTAAGCGCCGGTGCGGGTGGAAGTGGCACGGGAAGCGCCGGAGGAAACCTGGTGCTCCAAGGTGGTGCGGCTGGCGGAACAGACGCCAACGGTGGTAACGTCACCCTCAACGCAGGTGCGAAAACCGGTTCCGGTACCGATGGAACGATCTCGATCGGTACGAGCAACACCAGTAGTATCGCTCTTGGCCAAGACACGACCCTGGCAGCTGGCAAGTCGCTCACCGTCACCGGTGGCAATACCGCCTCACGTCCCGCCAGTCCGACAGAAGGCATGATTTATTTCGATTCGACAACAAAGCAGCTCCTCGTCTATTCAAACGGCAAGTGGCAGGCCGACCGATCTGCGGCAACCAAAATTGTTGCCGCGAATAACAGTTCTCAAGCGGCAAAAGATGCTGCCGACTATGTGGCGGATGGTACTGGTGACCAAACAGAAATCAACAACGCACTCACGGCCGCAGCCGGCGGCCGAGTATACCTCGCAGAAGGAACATACGTTGCAAATGCTACCATCCTCATACCGAACAACACCACTCTCGCAGGTGCCGGCCAAGGCACTGTCGTTGAATTAGCTGATCTCGATGCTACTGACAACCTCATCGAAAACAAAGACAGTACCGCCGGCAACGCCACTCCAGGGAGCGGTGTTCGCATACAAGACATGAAGCTTGATGGTCGAAAAGACCTCAACACTGCTGGCACTCAATACGGTGTCTATTTTAGCGACATGGGTAGTGGAACCGATACTAGCGCGGTCGCTGGTGCGAGCATTACCGGTGTAACATTTACCCGATTCCGAAATGACGGACTCTATCTGACGGCGTCCAGTAACAACAAAATTTCCGGTAACTCCTTCCGCCTCAACGGCGGCGCCGGGTTGAGTGTCAATGCGCTCTCAAACTACAACTTGATCTCCAACAACCAGAGCCAGGGTAACACGGCAGAAGGAATCATCAACTCCAGCTCATCACAAAACACTTACTCAGGAAATAACATCCAGGGTAATGGCACTATCGGTATAAGCTCATTATCCGGCTCATCTCGAAATAATTTCTCCGGAAATACCGCCACAGATAACCCAACGGCTGGCATCAAATTTGCAGGCGAAACACGCTCAACCATCGTTGGGAACACGATCCGAGGCGGTGGAAGCAACCAATACGGAATCTGGATCACATCAAGCTCATCGAACAACGCCATTAGCGCCAATAATGTCTATGACACCGGTGGTGCTGGCGCTACAAACGGCATCTACGTAAACATCGGAAGTAACAACAACATCACCAACAACGTCGTCGGTGACTCGTCATGCAACACTACCTGCTATGCAGTGAACATCGATCACGCTAGCTCAACAAATAACTACATCGCGAGCAACAACATAGACAGTGGTGCGAGTATCCGGGACATCGGTACCGGTACGATCCTCGGCGGGCAAGTCTCGACAGGCGGCACCTTCTCTATTCAGAACGCTGCAAGCATCGGACTCTCTACAAGCGCACAGGCAACAACCTCAGATATCACCATTTCTACCGGTAATGCAAGTGCCGGAAACTCTGGAAGCATCAGTCTGGATGTTGGAACTGCTACTGGTACCAAAGGTACCATCTCGATTGGTACAACAAACGCCACCTCTATCACAATCGGTAGCGCATCAACCACCACGACTATTCAAGGAAACACAGCTGTCACACTCAACGGTACAACTGGCACAACCCAGGTATGTCGTAACGCTTCAGGCTACCTAAGCTCATGTGACGCAACCTTCCTCGCCCCAACGGCAACAAACTTCATCCAAAATGGCACGTCGCAACAAGCCTCGGCCAACTTCAATATCTCAGGAACGGGTACTGCAGATACTCTCCAGGGTACGACAAAAGTTATGACCGCACTGCTTGACACGGCGACTGCGGCAACCGCCCTAAACATCGGTACGACAAACGCAAACCAGATCAATCTCAACCAAAACGTTGTGGTTGCCGCTGGTAAGAGTCTTACGGTAACCGGAGGCAATACGGCATCACGTCCAGCTAGCCCGACCGCAGGCATGCTTTACTACGACACCAGTACAAACCAAATGCTGCAGTACAACGGGACGAAGTGGGTCTCGACGAACGAGGACTCGTACCTAGTCGCAGCAAGTGACAGTAGCCAAACTGCAAAAGACGCTGCTGATTATGTCGCGGATGGCACTGCGGACAATGTCGAGATCCAGTCAGCACTTGACCGTGCCAACCCTGCCTCGGCAATCGGTGGAGCTCGAAAGAGTGGAAAGGTCTACCTATTTGCAGGTACATATACCATAGCGGCGAACTTGAGTATCTACAACAATACCACCCTTTCTGGCGCAGGAACGTCAACAGTTCTACAGCTTGCCGATCTTGACGCTGCCGCAAGCCTGATCACTAACAACGACACGACTAGTGGAACGTCTATCATCATCGAAAATATGAAGCTAGACGGAAGAAACGATCTCAATACCGCCGGTACCCAGTACGGTCTATACTTCGATGGCCTAGGTGGTGGAACGGGCGCGACCGCCCGTGCTGGAGTAAAGGTCGATTCAGTAACGGTGACTCGATTCCGCACTGCGAACATCTATCTCACGGCTTCGAACTATGCCAACTTCAACAAAGTTACCAGTCAAGCGTCTGGAGGCTCGGGTGCATACCTCATAAGTTCGTCAAACCACAACAGTTTTACCGGTAATACCTTCTACGGCAACGCCACGAACGGTATGACGATCAATGGGTCGACTTATAACGCCATAGCTGGGAACACCTTTGCGAATAATACTGCCGACGGGCTCCAGCTTACCAACGGCTCCTCGTATAACTCGGTAACCGGTAATACGTCCGACACAAACGGTAGTGACGGATACGAGATCACCGACGGTGGCACATCTGGCTCCTCATATAACTCGCTTGAAAACAACGTTGCTGAAGGAAACACAAACGCAGGCATCAACTCAAATAACTCTAACTCTCTTTCTCTCGTCGGAAACCTCATTCGCAATAATGCCACGTACGGTGTTTACTTTAACAACTCAAACTTCAACACGGTCGGCTCAAATAAAATCTCGAACTCTGGTGGCGCCTCAAACAATAATGCCATTTATCTGACGAATGCAGATTCCGCCACCATTACCAACAACGATATAACCGACAGTTCGGCGACAACAACCAACTATGCAATCAATATCACTAACACTGCAACGTCGAGCGATAATTATCTTGCCGCTAACACGTATGGGTCGGCAACCATCAATGATCAAGGTACAGGAACAATCTATGGCGGCCAAGTGACCTCTTCTGGAACTTTTACTATCCAAAATGCGGCTAGTGTACAAGTAGGAACATCAGCAGGTGCAACATCGGGCAACGTAACACTCTCAACAGGAAACGCAAGCGGAGGAGCTTCGGGTAACATCTCACTCGACGTCGGTACCGCTTCAACAACAGCGGGTACAATTTCAATCGGTACCGTTAACGCAAGCGCTCTTACAATCGGCCACGCAGGAACCACAACCACCATCCAGGGCAACACGGCCGTAACGCTCAACGGTACAACTGGCACAACCCAGGTATGTCGTAACGCTTCAGGCTACCTAAGCTCATGTGACGCAACCTTCCTCGCCCCAACGGCAACAAACTTCATCCAAAATGGCACGTCGCAACAAGCCTCGGCCAACTTCAATATCTCAGGAACGGGTACTGCAGATACTCTCCAGGGTACGACAAAAGTTATGACCGCACTGCTTGACACGGCGACTGCGGCAACCGCCCTAAACATCGGTACGACAAACGCAAACCAGATCAATCTCAACCAAAACGTTGTGGTTGCCGCTGGTAAGAGTCTTACGGTAACCGGAGGCAATACGGCATCACGTCCAGCTAGCCCGACCGCAGGCATGCTTTACTACGACACGACTACCAACCAGCTCATCCAGTACAACGGTACGAAATGGGTAAATAACGGAAGCGAAGCGTATCTCGTCGCCGCCAATGACTCTTCCCAGCAAGACAAGGACGCCGCCGACTTCGTGGCGGATGGTACGGCCGATGATGTCGAGATTCAGTCAGCGCTCGACAGGGCCGACCCCGCATCTGTAACGTCCGGTGCACGAAAAAGCGGTAAGGTGTACTTGTTCGCAGGAACCTACAACATTGCAGCATCGCTGTCAGTCAAAAATAACACAGTCTTGGCTGGATCTGGTCGTGGCACTCTACTGAAATTCGCCAACATTACCGGCACGAGTGTCAACATGATCACAAACTCAGACACTGGTGGTACGGTCAGTACTGGCATCACCATCCAGGACATGCAGCTGGACGGTAACAAGTCCGTAAACCTCACTGGAACACAAAATGGCATCTACCTAAACAAATCTGGCAATGGAAGTGGTTCGACCGCGAAACAAGGATCTAAACTGCTCAACCTCTACATAGCCAACTTCCGCACGAACAACGTCCAAATCACAAACAGTAGCGCAAATAACACTATCTCGAATGTCACGTCGGTCACGGCTGCTGGTGCCGGCTTTTACCTTGGTGGCACAGGCGCCTCAAACAACAACAACACGTTTACCAACAACCTCGCCCAGGGCAACGGCGCAAATGGATTCACGCTAGATGGCGCCAGCTTTAACACCCTCAGCGGAAACACCGCCGAAGGTAATACAGGCGTTGGTATCAGCCTTACAAGCACTTCCGGCACAAACAACGTCACTGGGAATAACGCGCGTAATAACACGAGCTACGGTATCTCGGTTGGTAGCTCTACCAGTAACAATATCTCTAGTAACACAGCTTCCAGTAACGGTGCAAGCGGTATCTATATCGGTGCTTCAAGCTACTACACAACTGTAAGTTCTAACAACACCAGCAGCAACACTGGGAGCGGCATCATGCTTGACAGCGCCGGACGTGGCTCTGTGACCGGCAATACCTCGTACTCAAACACTGTCAATGGTATCAACGCTAACAACTCAGGACTTACGACCATCAGCGGCAACAGCATCTACTCGAACCCAACTGGTATCTACATTTCTGGTACATCTTCGGACGACGGCAATATCACTGGCAACAACATCTCTAACAGCTCAAGTTACGGTATTCAGACACTCAACATGGACCGCACTACCATCAACAACAACCGTATCGTCGATTCTGGAGGCGCAACAGACAATAACGGTATCTACCTCTCCAGTTCGACAAGCAACTCAATCACCGGTAACACCATCACCGACGGTACTCCTAGTGGAACTAACTATGCCATAAACATCAATAACGCAGCTTCGACAGGTAACTACCTGGCAGGTAACACTATCGGCACGGCGACCATCAACGATGCAGCAATTTCCGTGGCGACTCCTACCGTATATGGTGGGCAAAATGCCTCTTCTGGTGCATTTACCATCCAGAGCGCCAGCGGTGTCCAAGTTGGCACGTCCGCTGGCACAACGTCAAGCAACGTCACTATCAGCACGGGTAATGCAAGTGCAGGCGCCAGTGGTAACATTTCCCTGGACGTCGGAACGGCAACAACTACCGCAGGAACAATTTCAATCGGTACGGCCAACACAAGTGCGATCACCATCGGTCGTTCTGGCGTTACGACAACTATCCAGGGTAATGTTGGCGTCACACTCAACGGCACAACCGGCACTACTATGGTTTGTCAAAACGGCACCGGACTACTTAGCTCCTGCGACGCAACCTACCTCGCACCAACGGCAACTAACTTCATCCAGAACCAAAACACCGCCGCACAATCGACCTCTAACTTCTGGGTAAGCGGCACTGGTAAAGTTGACACCGCCGTCCTGACGCCTCGCCTCGACACCAACACGGCAACTGCACTCGCAATTGGTGACACGAACGCCACAAGTGTCACCATCGGAAAAGCTGCCGGCACCGCAGCAGTCAACGTCTCTTCAAGTACTGTTAACCTCGGCATCGCCACTGCGGCAACCACTATGCAAGCAGTGGGACAAACGACCGCCAACACTCAAGGAAGTAGCCTTACGATGCAGGGAGCCACCGGAAACGGAAGCGGGGCTGGAGGTAGTGTGACGATCCAGGGTGGAACTGGTGGCGCGACGAATGCTGCTGGTGGAAACCTGTACCTAACAGGTGGTACAGCGGGCGGTTCAAGTACGTCGACCGGACTCGTTGTCATCAACACACCAACCTTCTCGACAGCTGCAGCAGATGCCAACTGTTACACGAGTGGCTCACTCGTTGCATCAAGCTGTTCGATCACTGCCGCCTCAGTCAACGGTTCTGGTGCTATCATCGTCGGATTTAACACAACTGGAAAAACGGCTACTCTGCCAGACCCAACCATAACCACAGCTGGTCGTGTCGTCTACATCACCGCTGCAAACCTTTCGGAAGACTTCACCCTGTCTGTGAACGGCGGTGGCACAGGAAACACCATCGCAATGCGCAAAAATACCACCGCAACTATGATCTGGAACGGTGCTGACTGGACTGCAGCCGGAGCCTCAAGCTCGACCACCCTACAGTCTGCATATGACAACACCCTACAGAGCGCTGGTGGAGCCGAACTTGTCGTTAGTAGTACGAGCAACACGAAGGGTCTTACTATCCGAGACAGCTCAACTAGCCCAGTTAACGGGACGCTTATGAGTGTCCAGTCATCAAGTGCTGCCGGTCTATTCCAGGTCAACAGCAACGTGACTGAGTACGCAACAAACGCTGGTTCTGAAACAGGTGGTGCTGGTGGCGGACTTACCGACAACACCTACCCGGCAAATACCTGGACGGCACTGACTGGAACTACTATAAGTCGCTATACGACTGCCGGTGACTACATCGCAACCGGACAAGGCTCTGCCTCTGCGACAACTACCGCAGTTGCAAACACCGGGTTGTCAAACCGCCTCTCGACCACGCTAAACGCCAACATGACATACAACGTTAGCTTCACGACGCGTCTTACATCTGGCACCTTTACCGATATGAACGTCTACTACTCCCGCGACGGCACCACGACAGGAGGTGCTACCTGTACTGCCGCAGCAACGAGCGTGACAAGTGTTTGGACAAAGGTTAACTGTACCTTTACCGCACCTGCAAGCGGTATTACTTCAAGCAACGCAATCTTTATCCGCCAGACCGCAGCTGCAGTACGCACCTTCTACGTCGATAACCTCAGCGTCACCCTGGCTGCCGACCTGAACTACGCTACCGATGGTACGGTCAACGATGACATCAACTTCGCTACTAACTGGAGTGCAGTTGGTACCAGCACTGTTTCGCGCAACATTACCGACGGACAAGAGGCCAGCGACAGCGCCCAGGCAGCGGCAGGAACAACTGCAAACAACGGGCTAAAGAACAAGCTCTCTGTCTTCCCTCTTACTAGTACGCTGTACCGAGTCAGTGTTTATGCCAAACTCGTTTCAGGCACGGCCTTCACTGACTTCAAAATTCGCTACACCCCTGACAATGGATCAACGTTTGTTGACTGTGTCGACTACAACACACAAACAGTCACCACCACTGACTGGACACAGGTCACCTGTTACATAAAGACGATCGGTACCACGGTGACAAACCCTTACATGCAGTTTATCCAGCCAACAGCGCCAGCCAGCGCCCGTACTTACATCGTTGACACCTTCTCTATGTCACTCACGTCGGCTTCTACGCCGAACGTCCAAATCGGTGGTGGTAGCAACGGTGGTCCAACGACCCTCTTCACGCTCGACCGAGGAGCCTCAGCGCCAATTGCCGCCAATAACGACGCACTTCTTGGAAGTATGTACTACGACACATCACTCGGAAAACTCCAGTGCTACGAAGCTGACGGCTGGGGTGCCTGTGGATCGAGCCCAGATAACATCATTACGATCAGCCCAGAGTACACAAACGCCGTCCTACACGGAACCGGTATCGGTACGATGACGAGCGACCTCTGTTCTGACAACCTGAATGTCAACGACGGAAGTAGCAGCCAGCCAACCATCTGTGGTACGAACGAAACATATAACTTCTATAAGTGGACTTCACCTCAAGCATCTTCCCAGACATACAGTATCTACGTCACCTACCAGTTGCCGACGACCTTCAAGGACTTCAACTCCGGTCAAACCTCCCTCATGGGACGTACCGACAGCACCAACTCAACCGTGGCGTACCAAGTCTATCGCAACAGTAGTACCGGACTTACTGCCTGTGGCTCATCAATACAAGTATCGAACGGCGTCTCCTCAACCTGGACGACGCAAACTGCGACTGGCGCCGCCGACCCATCAACCTGTGGCTTTGCGGGGGGAGACAGCATCGTCTTCAAGATCGACGTCACCGCGAAAAGCAACGCCAACGCCTACGTCGGAAACCTGAACTTCGCCTTCAGTAACCGCTAAGCAAAAACCAACCTGTTTATGCTAAAATAACTGAGTGAACACAGTGAGGGAACTGGGTAAAATCGTGAGGCGATTTACTCAAAAAAATAGACATACATTTAGTCGAACGTATAGTACGGGCATCCGTATCCCTCGGCCTATGTTCGGTATGTCAAAAACAGCCTGGCGACTAAGCCTCGCCGGTGTTGCCGTTACACTCGTTAGCCTCATTGTATTACCTCTTGTTTGGCCGCTTCTGTTCCCTGCAAACTACACGCTTGGCAGCAAAGAACTGAGTCTTTTACCGCAAGTGCCTGAAAATGTCGCAAATAGTCTGAAATACGATTGGAAAAAGGGTGGCTATGTTTTTGAACATGGCTCAAGTAACTCTGTAGAATCGAAGCAAACTGGCGCCAAGTCCATCTCTGCGGTCATTCCAACCCATGCAAACAAAGGAGTGACTATCACTGACCCGACTTCGAGTCAGAAAAGCTCCTTGATCCCGAAGTTTAGACTCGCCAGTGGAAAACAAAACGGTGGTCACGTCGTCTATCCTCTTAGCAACAACACCGGCTGGTTGGTATACAGTGTCCAGGCGATTGGCGTCAAAGAAGACATCGTGCTCACACGCAGCAACTCCGATTCGCAAACGTTCAAATACTCACTAAAAATCGACAAGAGCCTCGAAGCCCGACTCGAAAAGGATGGCTCTATAGGTGTTTACGGTAACACACTACTGTCAGGCGACATAACCACTGCCACCGAAAAAGATGCTGCGCTTCTCCAGAAAGCACGTCAAAATGCTGACAAAAACACCCTGATCTTCCGCATACCGAAACCGGTCGTCTATGAGTATGGCAAACAAACAACTGGTGTGAGTACGCGTTACAAACTGAAGGGCTCAGAGATACAGCTCGAGGTCGACAACCTTTCTCGCGCCACCTATCCTCTCACGATCGACCCAAGCATCTATGTGGCAAGTGCAGAACAGTTTATGGCAGGTAATAACGAAACAAACATCGACTTTGACGTTGCTAATACCTTGATCAAAAAGGGTTCAACAACTGGAGCGCGTTTTGACGCATGGAATGCAACCACTTCACTCCCTACAACCACATGGAATGCAGGTTCAACTGCCGCTGGTGGCTACCTCTATACCATCGGGGGTACTTCATTTTATGGACAGATCTATACGACACAGGGTGCTAGTACATTCACTGTTCCTGCAGGTGTAACAAGCATCACTGTCGAGATGTGGGGTGGTGGTGGAGGTGGTGGAGGTGGTGGTAACACTGCCGCAGGTGGTGCTGGTGGTGGTGGTGGCTATGTCACTTCCACCCACTCCGTAACCCCTCTTGAAACACTCAACGTCTACGTCGGTGGTGGTGGAGGTGGTGGTAACTTTAATAACGGTGGTAACGACGCTGGTGGTGGTGGAGGTGGTGGTGGTTATTCCAGCCTCTACCGAAGTTCAACCGCACTGGCTATCGCTGCAGGAGGTGGTGGTGGAGGTGGTGCGCGAAATGCTACAGCTGGTGGTACCGGTGGAGCTGGTGGAGGAACGACCGGTGAAGCAGGTGCCAGCATACTTACGAGCGATGGCCGTGGAGGTGGCGCTGGTACGCCATCAACATTTGGGACAGCTGGAACGTCCACTGGTAACGACGGTGCAAACGGGGCTTCACTCACCGGTGGTGCAGGTGGTGACGGACGAACAAATGATGGTACTGACGGAAGCGGTGCTGCAGCTGGGCTTGCCTCGGGTGGTCGCGGTGGCTCACCAAACATCAACACCACTCGAGCTGGTGGTGGAGGTGGTGGCGCTGGCCTCTACGGTGGTGCTGGTGGTGGTGCAACCTCAAGTACCAACGGCGCAGCCGGTGGTGGTGGAGGTGGTGGCTCCAGCTACACTATCGCTGGTGCGACCAGTGTGACAAACAGTGTTGGATCAGGACAAACGCCGGGTCAATCAAGCGACACGGATCGCAATGGAGCGGCAGACGGTGGATCGGGCGGGGCAGCACTTGGCAACGGTACTGCTGGTGATAATGGTATCGTTATCATCACCTATAACGGTGGAGTTGGCACTAGTTCGGCTGTTAACTGGGCGAAGTTCAACACCACGTCTGGAACTATCGATGCCGCCAACCCTGGCAGCGGAGCCTGTAGTGGTTGGTGCACCACCTCTGCATACAACCTTCCCTCGCCTCGCTCTAACCTAGCTGTCGTCGCCTACAACGGCTTCCTATACGCAATCGGAGGTGAAGACTCAAGCTGTACCACCGGAAATGGAACTGGTGATGGAGGTGTCTGTAAAACTGTCTATGTCGCGAAACTGGGCGCCAATGGTGAGCCACAACTCTGGCATCCAAGTGACTCGGTCAAAAGCAACTGGGTGTACTGGTATAGGGCCGACGACCTTAGCTCGCCACGAAGCCGCATGAAAGTTTCCGCCTATAACAACCGTCTCTACCTCCTGGGTGGCGTCACGAGCGCCAGTAGCACGAAATCGATCGTTAGTACGTCTGAAATTGCATCCATCTCAGCTACCGGTGTGCTGGGCACTTGGTCAACTTCAACCGCCCTCCCCTATGCCGCCTACGGCTACGCTTCGCAAATTTATAATGACCGCATTTATCTTATCGGGGGCTCAAGCGCTATTAACGGTGCTGTTCTCAGTACAGTTTATTACAGCAAGATTTCTTCCACCGATGGCACACTTAGTAGCTGGCAACCAACAACTGCTTTGCCCGCCGCACGTATGACTGATGGTGGCGAAATGAGTAGTGCGTGGGGCGCCTATATGTACGTCAGTGGTGGCTGCTCCGCAAAAAACCCCAGTGGATACTGTACAACTATAGAAGGAAACACCTATGTAGCGAGTATCAACGCCGATGGAACGATTGGTCAGTGGAACTCTGTCGGATCACTCACCGACACCCGCACTGGCCACAGCGTGGTAGCCTGGCGTGGGTATATATATGAACTAGGTGGCTGTAGCGCCCAAAACACCGGCAGCGGCGCCTGTACTACCACGCTCAGCACTATCAACTATGGAAAAATCAACCAGGACGGCGATGCCTCTACGGTAGATGAGTCAGTACCCTCCGGGACATCTCCATGTAGTGGGGGTAGCCCTTCGGGCTGTGACCTACCCGGCACAGCCTATATAGGTAACATGCTTACTTCGTCGATTATCGCCAACGGTTATCTCTATGTTATAGGAGGATGCACAAACAACACTTGTTCCACGACACTGGGAAATGTAGCTTACACCGCAATCTCATCAACTGGTAAAACTACAGCTCCCACTTGTAATGCACCAAATAACCTCCGGGGTAACATATGGTGCGTGGACACCACCAACACCGTAGCCGGCGGTATCGCCGCTGCAAGTCCAGTCGTCTTCGGTGGCGTACTCTACCTAGTAGGTGGTCTCGATGGCGGTGGCAACACTGACTCTATAGTGCGCACAACCCTGAACAATGACGGTAGTATCAGCTCGTGGTCATCGCAGACTATGAGCGGTCTCAGTATGAACTCAGTTTCTTATCTGTTTGCAGCTGCCCGCGCCAACCCCGCAAGCGCCAGTTCAAACCCAGGCAACCTTTTCGTGTTTGGTGGTTGTACAGCGTCGAGCTCGGCCGGCTGTACCGCGTATAGCCAAAATGTCTACAAATGTAACATCCAAACGGCTGGCACCATCGCAAGCTGTAGCACCTCTGGTCAGCTCCCAATCGGCACCATTCCTGGCGGTGGTACAGGACTTGGCATCATGAGCGGGACTATTTATGCAAACTATGTGTACTTGATCGGTGGTGTAAACGCTAGCCAGCAGGACCTCAAGACAGTACGCTACGCCAAAATCGACAACAGTAACAACATCGTCACAGCCGGTGTCAGCGGCTGGACAGAGTCGCCCTACCAGATGGCGGTTGGACGGCGACGTGCCGCGGCATTTGGGTATAACGGCTATCTCTATGCGGTCGGTGGATATGAAGCGGCAACGGGAGTCCTCGCCGACATCGAGTTCATCAAAATCAACGTTAGTGACGGCAGTCTGGGAACCGCAACGGACGGCTTCCATGTCTCGGCAGTGCAGATCAACCAGCGCTGGGGGTTAACCGTCCCGGTCTCTAACTCATTTGCCTACGTCATCGGCGGATGTACGGCCGGCGCAAGCCCAAGTGGATGTACAACGAGGACAAACAAAATTCAGACCTTCCAGATCTATAACAATGACAGTGGTGCGCCTTCGGGATATACCACTGCAGCAAATACCTACGCAACTAACCCAAACCGTATCGGGGCAAGTGCGGCAATCGTAAACGGTAAGTTATACGTAGCTGGGGGCTGTACGAGTGCTACTGACTGTACGACAGCAGTGAATACGGTCTCATACACCACCATCGATAGCTATGGAGGACTTGGGGGTTGGTCAAACGCATCCGGAACCTTCCCTTCAGGCGCTGTCAGAACTTGGGGAAAACTGGTAGCAGCCGGCGGAACTCTCTACTACATAGGCGGTCAAGACAGCACCTCCACTAACGAGCAAAGTACCGTATACTATGGAACTCCTGCGGGCGGTGGAGACGTCACGACCTGGACTGCGACAACATCCCTTCCTGCTGCGCGAACTAAATTCGGAGCGGCTGTATGGAACAACCGTATCTATGTCGTTGGTGGACTGGACGGAAGTGCTGCCGCAACCAGCACAGTCTATGTCAGCTCTCAGCAAAACAGCGGAGGCGCAATCAGCTCATGGTCAACCGCAAGTACTAGCTTCAATGTAGCCAGAAGTGGCCCGGCTGTCGTAGCATACGCTAACAACCTTTACGTATTTGGTGGCTATGATGGCAGTAATTACCTCAGCGATGCGCAATTCTCAAAGATAAGTACTGCCGACGGAACAGCGGGTAGCTGGACCTATACGAACAGCTTGCCTATGGCACTCTCACAGGGTGACGCCTTCGCCGTGAACGGCTATATATACATCCTAGGCGGACGGACGAGTGACACGGTGTGCAACCCGCGAACACTTGTTGCACCAATTAGTGCCAACACTACTATTGCGAGCGGTAATAACCCTACAGGAGTAGGCGAATGGTACGAGACTAACCAGCGCTACACTGGCGCGCGTTACGGTAATGCCGCGGCCTATTATGACGGTAAGGCATACGTTATTGGAGGAGGGTGCGGGTCTACACTCACCTATGCGAGCCCAGTCACCCAGCAGACTACATTGCTTACGCAGCCTCAAGTTGCAAAGTACTCAAGACGTATCGACACCGACACGAACGTTTTCCCAACGAAATGGCTGTTAAACGGTGTTGACAACTCTATCGGTGCGCGCTGGCAAGCGAGCTACCAGTCCATCTACGACTCATACTACGTCATCCACCACGCAACCTTCGACCAAGGCACTAGCGGCAGCCCAGTAACCGAAACTACAACCGCCTACGACAACTGCTACGCGTCGGGAAGCGGTACGAATACCTACAGTAGTAGTCAATACGTCACTAGAGGGCTATCTATGAAAGACTCTGCACCGGGTGGAACAAATGGTTCAGCCGCCTGTATCGATGACTTTACGGCTGTCAGTAGCCGTTATGATCGTTTCTATGTGAAATACACGACACCGCCACCATCGGACACAACCATCTTCCAGTGGTCAAACCAGGGTGCGGGCGGTGAAACGATTGCGACACTTCGTATCATGCAGACCACGGGTAACCTCCAGGTACGTGACAAAACAACTGGAGAAACAACTCAGCTAGCACTTGCTAGCGGTGCATGGAACCGCATCGAGGTGTTCTTTGACCGTGCAAACACGACTATGACCGTGCGCGTCTACTCTGGAGCTAACCTTCACTCCTCTACTCCGACTACCAGTGCTACCTACACCATCAACGTCTCAACCGCAACCAGCTTCGACCGCACCACGCTCGGAATGGTGACAGGTAACACTACGGCCTGGGATCTCTACGTAGACGATCACAAAGCCTCGCTCAACAACTGGCCAGGCGCAGCTTTCCCTCAGTGGGGGCAAAGCACCGCATTTGGTGACGTCACCCTAGGTACGCTAAACACCTACACACCAAAAGACGCCAGCGGCACCAACTCTTCATATGCACGCTGGTATGACATGTTCGTCTCCATAGACGCCTCGCAAACCTTCGGATACCCAGAAGATGTGACTCGCGGACCGACCATCGACGACCTCAGCATCTTCTTTACTGCCGACCCGAGTAAGCGCCTTATGCACGGTCGAACCTTTACAGGCGGCGAACAGCAACCACTTGATACCCCGCAGTATAGCAACTAGGATAGAGAGACCATGAGAGACACGAGACCAAATCGTCCCATACCCCAGATCGGACGGCGAAAACGACAGGAAGCGCCCAAAGGTGAATTTCTCGATATCCTCGATGAAACGAACTCCACGCCTCTTTGGCAACGTCTACTCACGAGAATTAAACCGTATCCGCTCATGGCGTACCGTGCCTGGTTAAGGCTACTTGAAACACACCGAAGAGATGTTATGATAGTTGGCTTCGGTCTGATTGCCCTCATTATCGTTCACGCCCAAAGAGATACTTCGTCTTTCACGATCTCCAAAACAACGACAGGGGCATCGACCACTTCACGCCAGGGCGCCAAACTACAAAAAGGCACCCCTGACTTCAAAACACTGCTCCCGAAAGGAAAAGATGCCAAAGACGTCGGTGAATGGACGAGGGTAAGTCCTCCAGATAGTAACGCAGTCTACGCCTACAACGACACTCTGTCGGGCGTCTCTATAAACGTCAGTCAGCAACCACTACCAAAAGACTTCAAAACAGACACAGCTGAACATGTTCGAACACTTGCCACTGACTTTGGCGCACAAAAGCATTTCACTCTCCATGGTAGCGATATATACATAGGAACGTCAGTAAAAGGCCCGCAGTCGGTTATCTTTACGAAAAATAAACTACTCATCCTCATCAAGTCAACTGAAAAAATCAGTGATGACTCCTGGGCAAGTTATATAGAGAACCTCAACTAGGTCTGAGGAAGAGGACGAACATCGAGGTTTGTCTTTAATTCACCTGACTTATCGTTTAGCTCACAACGAACCGCGACAGGACTGAGCGCTTTTTGTGCCGCAGACGGCACTGTCCATGACCACGTAACAACTCCGTATTCGTCAGCCTTCTTCTCAACCAAACCCGAATCATTGGCCGGAGTTGTAGCCCCGGTGTAACTAACCCCCAAGGTGCATACTGCTGTCGGCTTAGTTCGTATCGTCAGCGACGCGTTATCACCAGGTGCAACAGGTGAACTGAGTGACTGAATTGCTACGCTCACAGGAGCGTTTGGATCGACTACCGGAGCTTTCGACGTCACCTTTGTGTTTGTTTGCTTTGGAGTCTCCTCGACCACTTTCGGCTGCGCATCGCTATACCACGTGTAGAGAATTCCTCCTCCGATCAACACAAACAGCAGCAGGATAGCGCTAAGGAAGATATTCCTCAGTGGTCGTAACCAGCCCGGGGCTTCAAGCCTGCGTGGCAGCGGGTCTGGATACCCGTCCCGTAGGCGCCGTCGCATCCTCAGGCTCATACACGCCCGCTATTACTAGTTTTGAGACGACTTGTATTTGTCGATTGATTTCGTGACTGTTCCATCTTTTTTCAAGTTCTCGAAAAACAGTATCTGGTCACGACTAATGATCATGGCATCTTCTGGCCCATGAACTTCATTACCAAGCTTGATCAACTCAACGTCAGATGCCTTGGTGGTGTTGCTCTGGAGATTGTCAGAGTTTGCGGCTGCAGTTTTGGTCTGCAGGTAAAATACGTCGTTGAGCTTCATGTAGCCGTCGCTCATAGTCTGAAGTTTTCCAAAGTAAACTTGTCCGTTTGTGAAAAACACGGCCTGGTATTTGCTTGAGTCTATGACTCCACTACCAATACCGATGCCTCGGAGCATGAAGAACCAGCCGGCAAGCAGGACAACTGCTACGATAATGACCGCTACTACCCATTTTGATGGCCGAAATGACATACCGCGTCCTCCTCCCCGTTTGCGCATCGCTAGACGTTCCTGAATGGCTCGTTCGGTAGCCGTCATCGGAATCTCTGATGCATCAGACTGACTTCTATCCATATACCTTATTTATCCTCCGTAATCACTATGCAATTATGCTTGTTTAACATCATACCATAAGGGGTATCTACTCGCAATTGTCTGTTAAGAAGTATACACTGAAAAGTATCAGCGGCTACGGCCGTATGTACTCAAACACTTAATCAGGGGGATTTATGAAACGTGTCGTTGTTATCGGGGCAAACTTTGCAGGCTCAACCGCCGCACTGGAGATAAAACGTCGCATGAAACAAGAAGTAGAGGTGACGGTGATCGACCCTCACGAAAATTTCCTCTATTTCCCCTCTCTTATCTGGGTACCTATCGGCCGCCGACGGCTTGACCAGGTACTCATTCCTCGCCGCCCAGTCTTCAAGAAACGTGGCATCAACTTCGTACTCGACAGTGCCCTGTCTATTGACCCCGACACGCAACAGGTTAAAACAGCTCATGAAACCTACGCGTATGATGAGCTCATTATTGCAACGGGGCCTAAAGTACACCGAGACGTCGCTCCGGGGGTCGCAGAAAACGCCTGCTACATCGGCTCTATCGACGGAGCTCGTGAGGCGCGTGAACGTTTAGCCTAATTCAAACACAATCCCGGACCAATCGTTATCGGCGCCACCCAAAAAGCAAGTTGCATGGGAGCAGCCTATGAGTTCCTCTTTAACGTGGAAAAATGGCTGCGCGAAGAAAAAATCCGCAAAAAAGTCGACCTCTACTGGATTACTCCCGAGCCCTACCTAGGACATTTCGGTATCGACGGTATGCCGCTTGGAGAATTCTACTTAAAGAAATTCATGAAACAGTTCCACATCCACTTCCGTACCGAAGTGGGGGTCGAAAAAGTCACCAAAGATTCAGTCGTCCTGTCTACCGGCGAAGTCCTGGAGAGTCGATTCACTATGCTCATGGTACCGTTTAGCGGCGTGGACTGTATCGCTAACTCTCCAAAGCTCAAGACTCCTGAGAACTTCTTTATTCCTACAAAACCAAGCTATCAACATGAAACATACGACAACATATGGGGCGCGGGTCTTGCCGTTGATGTCAAGCCACCATTCACACCAGGAGCTGTTCCGTTTGGCTCACCAAAAACTGGCTACCCGAGTGACACAACTGGAAAAATTGTTGCCAACAACGTCGTAAAGGCACTTAAAGGACGGACAGACTTCAAAGAAAAACCCTGGGGTAAAATACCGGGAGTTTGCATCATGGATGCTGGTCACAAGGAAATCCTACTCCTTAGTAATACCCTGTTTAAGCCACGAATTTTCGCAATCATGATCCCGAATGTCTTTAACGACTTTAGTAAAGTTATCTTAGAAAAATACTTCCTCTGGAAGCTCCGGCACGGCTTTTCATACCTCCCCTGAGAGGTAACTTACGAGTATGCCTTCGCACGCAGTGCGTCTATATCTGGAATAACGAGAGTTCTCGAGCCCTGTACGAGCTTCTGCGCTCGGAGCTCCGATATCGCAAGCGAGACTGTTTCTCTTGTTAGGTCGAGAATGTCGGCCAAGTCCTGCTGAGTTAGGGGGACCGCCAGCTGCCACCCCGATGCGTCCTTTTTTCCATAGCGCGCGAGGTAAAAAATCATCAGATGTGCCACACGCTTTACTGCTGTCGAGAGACTACGGTTTTCCAGCAACCATAGGTCGGAGGCGTATTGAGAAGAGATCATCGTAAACAAGTCCTTATACAGCGCGTCATTTTCGGTAAGTGAAGCCAGGAGCTCATCTGCGTCCATGGTGTAGACTGTTACATCGTTGATCGCCTCACAGTAGTACACTTCTTCACCATCATACGCGCGGCGACTAGAGAGCGTGTGAAGTAGGTAGGTGATACCAAACATTTCGCCACTTCCGGAAATACCAAGAACGTTAATCGAGCCATCATTTTTTATGGCAAACCGTTTTACAAAGCCTTGTTTGATAAAGTAAAGCGCGTTGATATCACTGCTCGTGGCGATGGTCTCGCCTCGTGCATAGGTGCGGGTCAAAAGCTGGGGTAATTTCTGAGCAAGTATCGGGGTGTCTGAATATCTATACACCCCTCCATTTAACCATCTCGACTCAAAAAACGTTAATTATGCCACAGAAGATTGTCGCTATGACCCATAAACTGGTGAGGTCTATATATGAAAGGAGCCCCACTTTGTCCGCTATCGGAGATCAGTTGCGCCAAGCAGCACGCGAACTACAAAACGCCGCGATTCGGAGTCGGAGCGAGGCAAATAGTGCACAGAGTCGCTACCAACAGCTCCTGCGTGATCAGACTAACCTTGCCCAGCGTAAAAAAGATCTAGAAAAGCAGCTCGATGAAGTTGAGCGAGCTCTGCGAGACAACAACTCGGAAGTCGAGCGCCACCAACTCCTTATACAAAAGCATAAAAACGAGATTGCAGAATTTGAACAACAGTACAAGGGCATGGAGCAACAGGCGGCGAGTGCCGACCAGCCTCCCGTTTAGTCCAAGAAGCTCGCGAGTTTCCTGACAGTATTACAATTTCGCACTGTCATATGCTTATAGATATCAGTGTTGATGAGCTTGATTGCTCCACCTTTTCTCACAAACTCCCGCCGGATATTCCAGATGAGCGCACCGGGAACGTAGCGAGCTATTTCTATGTCAGGGTTAAATGAAACCTTTTCCAGGACGCTCTCATCGTCGACGACGGGCCATAAAAACAAGACGTCCGTCCTTTGTTCGGAGTCGTTTTGCCATGTAGACTCGATGCTCTCTGCGATCGAACGAAATGCAGCCGCACTAAGAACAATCACCCCAACAAAAAAACCAAACTCCTGCTCAATGCCTCGTTCTATCCTCTGGACATCCGGTGTGCCCTCGGCGGTAAACACAACGTTCCCAGAATTGATGTACGTCCTTACATCTGTATACCCCAGCCCTTCAAACAAGGCTTTCAGGCGCGACATCTCCACGCGGCTTTTACCGCCAACGTTGATTCCCCTAAGGAGCGCGATAAATCTCATATCGCCAGTATAACGAAGTAGTGTTTATTTACTACTGAGCGCCAGTTCAAATGCGCCACGATCGAACCCAAAGATCTTTTCGACTCGACCATCCTTAAACTCGATGGTGCTAAAAGGAACCCCCATTTGTCCGCTCAGCTGCACCATGGTCTGGGCAGCATATGGGTTCTTGTCGACCAGATAGTCGGTGTACTCGATCTTCATCCCGTCGAGCCATCGCTTCAGCTGGTTACAGTATGGGCAGGTAGTAGTGCTATAGATTGTGATATTCATCTCGTCTCCTTCTAATTGGTTGTGAGTGTTCCGCCAATTGCCTCAACATCTGGAATTCCGCCGAGATCAACGACCTCGGAGTACCCGGCTTGCCTTAAAATCTGAGTTGCTTGGCCAGAACGATTACCGCTGTGACAATAGACGTACAGCTTGGTGTCTTTAGAGACGTTCGGCAACTTTCCGGCCTGCATATCCTGCAACGACCAGTTCTTTGCACCTTCAAAATGCGACGTAGAAAATTCGTCTGCCGTGCGAACGTCGTAGAGTTGTGCGCCTGCACGCACATCACTCTGTACGGTCGCAAAGCTCAGCTGATCGGTCTTGTCGTTTGCGGCAGGCTTAAAATAAAGCGCCGCGCCAAGCCCCACCACAACGATGATGATAATTACTGCCCAAATTTTATTCATGTTCACTCCTTTTTTTACATCTGTGACATCGTCCGGTTAGCGTCATATTTCCATCAACCGAGCACCCATCTAGCTGTGTCTTGAGTATTTGTACAAGTTCGCGCGGCATATCTACGTCTCGCAGCCTGCCGCAACGCTCGCACATGAAATGGTCATGGCTCGACACGTTGCTGTCGTAGCGCATCGCTCCAGTGGGATCGCTCGGCGCCATCGCCAGTTCACCACGGAGTGCCATACGTGCCGTCGCACGATGCACAGTTGTCGCACTGATGCCGGGGTAGTTCTTACTGAGTAATTCGAGAATCTCGGCATTAGTAGCATGGCCAAGCTGACGCATAGCGATACCAATTGCATCACAGTATTTCGATCGTCGCGGCGTGATGGTTGACACTGACATAACTACCTGTAGTATACTAATTCAAAGCCTTAATGTAAACGATTTACAATAAATGATTCAAAAAGTACATGCTCTGAAAGAATACGCTTTAGACCACCGATTACTCGTGACAGTACTACTCATGGCGATTGGATTTATCTTTTTTATCGTCACGCAAAAGCCCACTTCTACCTACGACAAGGACAAAGCTGCGTTCATAGAAGTACAGTCAAGCTCACCCATGTCTCGAGGTGACTCAAACGCGACAGTTTCACTCATCCAGTACTCAGATTTTCTCTGTCCTTCGTGCTCATTTTTCAGCACCCAAGTTATGCCCGCTCTTGACGAAAAATATGTAAAAACAAATCAAGTAAAGTTTGAGTTCAGACCCATGGCCTTTATCGCTGAGGGGTCACGAATCGCTGGCATGGGAGCCTACTGCGCCGTCGACCAGTCTAAGTTTTGGTCCTACCATGACAGTATCTACGACTATGTTGCCCAAAAAGTACTGAGCGAAGGCATGGACCCGAAAACAACCACCATACTGACCACTCCACTTGTCGAGCAGCTCGCGAGCAGTGC
>CAYLGT010000004.1:0-18871 GCA_964383465.1 uncultured Candidatus Saccharibacteria bacterium
GGGGAGATGTCCTCAATGATTATTTGAGTACCGTTCATAACGCCGACGGTACGCTTAAAAACGGCGTCGTTACTGGTTCACATCTAGATGCGACCGTTAACTCACGAATTAACTCGGGTGGTGCGGCTGGATCGATTACGCCAGACAAGCTTAACAGTGACACTCCTGCAACCGGAGAAGTGCTTAGCTACAACGGAAGTGGTTTTGAGTGGATTACCCCCGCTGCTGCAAGTGGTAGTGGCGAGTCAAACACAGCCTCTAACGTTGGTACTGGCGGTGTCGGTGTTTACAAGCAAAAAGTTGGGGTTGATTTCGAGCTGAAAAAAGTTCGCGCAGCCAGTACAAAACTGACAGTCGTCGACAATACTGGAAATGACACGATTGACCTCGATGTCGCTGTTGCTAACCTCGGACTCACGAAGTCAGACGTCGGCCTGGCGAATGTTGACAATACAAGTGATGCTAACAAACCAGTTTCAACCGCAACCCAAACCGCTCTCAACGGAAAAATTGATACTACTCAGAAGGGTGCTGCAAATGGTGTAGCGTCACTTGACGCAACCGGAAAAGTACCAACCGCTCAACTTCCTGCCGCGTCTGACCCAAGTATGGGTGGCGATCTTACTGGCACGGCAAGTAATGCGCAAATTGCAGCTGGTGCAGTGGGCACTGCCGAGCTTGCCACCGATGCAGTGACAACGCTTAAGATCACCGATGCAAACGTTACGACCGCTAAGCTAGCAGACTCCTCAGTTACAGACGCAAAGGTTGCGAGTGGCATCGCACAAAGCAAGATAACGAACCTAACGAGTGATCTCGCTGGCAAAGCGAACTCGACTCATACTCATGCTGCTTCAGATATCACCTCAGGTACGATCGCTAGTGCACGACTTGGTTCGGGAACCGCCGATAACACTACCTACCTACGAGGTGATGGTACATGGGCGACACCAGCCGGTGGTGGCGGAAGTGCTGCGATCTCTAACGTTCGGGTTGTGTCGGCCGATGCAACTGCGGCGGTTGGCGACATGATGAACGTCAATGCTAGTGCTGGTCTTATCTTTATCGACCTGCCGAACCCGGCTTCGGTTGGTCAACAGATTTTGGTCAAGAAGACAGATGCAACTTCAAACGCTGTGTTAATTCGCCACACCGGTCACAACGTCGACACCGGTACAACCGTGGTGCTTAACAACCAGGGACAAAGCATCAACCTATATAGCGATAGTTCGCAGTGGTGGGGCTACTAGATGGGGTTTAACCCTGGAGCGTCAGGTGTAGCTGGTGCAAGCGATGTTGCACTTAACAACAAGCAGAACAACGAAGTTCTGACCTACGACTCTGCGGTAGATAAATGGCGTAACCAAGCAGTTAACCCCTCTTTGGGTGGTGACTTAACGGGTACGACCTCTAACGCACAAATCGCTGCAGGTGTTGTCACCAGTACCGAACTTGCAACGAATGCTGTAACGACCGTGAAGATTACTGACGCGAACGTGACTACGGCAAAACTGGCGGACAGCTCTGTTACTGACGCAAAGGTTGCGAGCGGTATCGCACAGAGCAAGATAACGAACCTGACGAGTGATCTCGCCGGCAAAGCAAGCACTACTCACACCCACGCTGCGTCAGACATTACGTCAGGCACGATCGCCAGTGCGCGCCTCGGTTCCGGCACTGCAAACAGCACGACATACCTTCGTGGTGATGGCACATGGGCAACACCAGCCGGCGGTGGCGGTTCAGTCACCTACGCAGACGTACCTGCCGGTTCGACGTTTACTGTCTACAAAGCGCCTGCTGGCTCATGGCCAGGAGCTCGGCCTTCTGCACGAACAGATATCTATTTCATATTTAAGGGGCCAGGCACGGCGGGGACGGGAACAAGTCCTGAGTCGATTATGATCGACGGGGACGACTGGCAGATTCTTCCATGAGCACGCTGGAAAGCTGGTCAATGGTGGAGAACAAGACCAAGCTGGTTTATCGCGGTCGCAATGCTGTGATTTTGAACCCAGGCACTGGCTCTGGTGGCACTGCACTGTTTGCAGGTCACATTCCTTGGAGAAACTTTTGGGGCATGAATGCTTCCACGTCTAGCCGGCCTCTTGAGGCAGAGGCAAAGACAATCATTGGCGGTAGCATCTACGTGAACCGCAAATTCACCAGCTCTGAAGTCACTACCAGTTGGCTTAACACTCAGCTGAGCGCTACCGACGCAGCGGGTGAGTATGCAGTACTTTCGGCCAAAGTTACAGCAGACGCTTGGGATGCGGTAGCCGCCGGGACCAAAGACAGTATGCTCAACATTGTCAGGGATGTTGCGATTACACGACGCTCCCAGGGTAAGCCGCCGTTTGCGTTTACACTTCACCATGAACCGGACGGCAATGGTCCTATCGGAGATCCAGCTAACAACAATGCAGATAGGCTAGCATCACTGGAGGCATGGGGTCAGATGCAAATGTACTGCTCTGACTACTTTGCAGGCATAAAGAATAGTAGCTATAATGCCGCGAACGATGTGTCTGACATGGTTGCATGGTGCGCTATCGCAAACGGCCACTGGTTTGGGAGTAAGTTCCCGAAACCAGATCGAATTGCGGCTGCTTACCCGCAAGCGCTCTATGCAAAGTTTGAACAAAACAAATCTATTCTCATGGCAGACTTTTACGATGCGAATCCGCCGAACAATAACAGAGATAACCCTGGCGGGTATCCGTCTGATGCCGACCGTACGTCCGTGCAAATGGCAGGCTTTATCCAGTGGGGGGACAATTACGGTGGCACGGTCGCCATGGGGTGTGGCGAGTTTGGTACGACTACTGACACGCAGATGCAGGCAGTATTTGACCTTGTCATGTCACGCCGAGACGTCTGGGCGATTACACTCTACTTCAACAACTTTGCAAACAGCCGCTGGGACTGGCGCCTTATAGAAGATGTATACCCTGCCTACAATGGTACAAACAGTAAAGGACTTGTTGACCAGGGTGGATCTGCGATGACAGAGCTTCAGTTGATAAAATTTAGGGCGCTTCGTGACTTGTCGATCACCGCGCCATATACGAGTGCACCGTAATGGCAGAAATCACACAGCTTACCGAAGATTTTGAAAATGGCGCGAGCGGCGACGCGCTGACGACTACGAGTACGATCTTTACTAACATTAGCGGCACCGCTCCGGATGCAACATTTGTCGATAACAGCTATACCGGTGATCTCGGTATGCGCGTGTCCGTTACTGCGGGGCAGGTGAAAACTTATAGGGCAGACTATACTTCGCAGACGAGCGCTTGGTTTGGTTTTGCACTACGATTTGACGTAAACCCTAGTACTATTTCGACCGTTTTCCAGATGTATCAAAACACGACAGTTGCCTTCGCGGTTCGTCTGATGACCGATGGTAGTATTCAGCTTCGAGATGGACTAGTAGCCCGCTTTACCTCACCAGTTCTCACGACAAATGAGTGGTACTGGATCTCGGTGAAATTTACACCTGGGAGTAGCACAGGCTCACGTTTGAAGGTGTATAACCGTGCGGCGGTGCAGGTATATGATTCGGGTGACGGTGTCGCGACATCGACCACAGCGACTGCCATGGACAACCTTCGAGTTGGCTACCTGGCTGGCGGTGGTGACGCCACTTATTCAATCGACCGACTGCGCGCCGATACGACCACTGAAATAGCGGCCGTCCCAGACAGTGGAACGGCAGTAAGTGTCGAGGTTGCAGCGTCGCCGGCATCGCCCGAGGCAGACGATGTTGTGACACTAACTGCTACTGCGGCAGGCGGTACCGGTCCGTATACCTACAGCTGGACGCAGGTAACTGGAACTACAGTGACGCTGAGCGGGAGTGGTGCAACTCGTACGTTTACGGCACCAACTCTTATAAACGCCGAAACACTTACGTTCGAATGTCAGGCAACTCCAACTGTTGGCTCACCTGCTACCGGGAGCGGTGAGGTGCCTGTGCTACCTCACAACTTTTGGACTATGCGCGGCGGTACGCTCGTGCCGCGACGCGTGAAGACTATGCGCGGCGGTAGCCTGGTCGGCTAGTTTTGACCATGGTATACTTCATTTAGAAAAGCATAAACATATAAAAGGTAGGTGTGTATGGGCTTCAACCCAGCAGCTTCTGGAATCGGTGGCGCTACTGACGTTGCACTCAACAACAAGCAGAACAACGATGTTCTGACCTATGACTCAGCTGTCGATAAATGGCGTAACAAAGTTGTCGATCCAGCTATGGGCGGTGACCTTTCTGGTACTGCTGGCAATGCGCAGCTTGTGGCGGGTGCGGTAGGGGCTACGGAACTCGCTAGTGACGCAGTTACCGAGCCTAAACTAGCTGTTTCAAATGCTGCAGGTACCGGCCAAGTACTGTCATGGAATGGAAGTGCACTTGAATGGATCACTCCAGCTGGTGGCGGTGGTGGGGTAGATGCAACCACGTCTTCGAAGGGTATTGTTCAACTCGCCGGTGATTTGGGCGGCACTGCCGCGTCTCCGACTGTTCCGGGTCTGGCAAATAAGGCAAACGTATCTCATGCACATGCGGCAAGCGACATCACGTCTGGAACAATTGCTTCTGCCCGTCTCGGTTCTGGAACCGCCGACAACACGACGTATCTTCGCGGCGATGGCACTTGGGCAACTCCTGCGGGCGGTGGGGGTGGTGGAGCGTACGAATCATTTACTGTACGTGAAAATGCGGGCAACCTAGTCACGCGAGCAACCGTAACTGCCGACAGCACGAAGACGGTATATGTCATTTCGTCATTTGATCCTTACGGTGGCGCATACGGCTATATCGCTGGTGTTGATGTCTGGCTCCAACCGACACCATAATGGCTGTTTCTACTCTTCTTTGCACGCTGCCGACCGCTTCACTTCCAAGCGGAACTCAACTCGACACGTTGTCAGGTATCGCAGATAGTCGCCTGACAGCTTCGCTTTTTTGGGCCATCGAAACGACCGATAGCACAGCTTCTCCTAATGCGTATGTTTATGGGATCGATTATAGTGGCTCGCATCAGAAGACGCTAAGGCTTATCGGTATCAGTAATGTCTCGGGTGGTCCAGCGCTCTACGAGGCCTGGGGTGACATGTGTTATGACGAAATCAACACAACGATATGGGTCGCTAACAGCGTGAACGCTGGCCATGGCGGTGATACATTTTGGGCTTATTCCTTTTTGGAGCCGGGGACACTTGGGTCATCGGGTACCGTACTCGATGTAACCATCTCGGGACAGTATTTGTTCCAATGGCCAGATGCGGGGGCAGGGGGTTGGGATTGTGAGGCAATGATGGTTGATCCTGGCGGACAACTCTACTTCGTGAACAAGGAGAATAGCGTCGATACAGGGCTTTACCAGGCACCTGCGTCTTTGGCGCCGCCTCCTGCCGTTAATACACTCACTAAAGTCGCTTCGTGGACAGATGTTTCGTTTGTGACTGCGGCAGACTGGGCGAGTGATAACTCGGCCATCTACCTGACGACACAAGACGACGCAGGTTTGGGAGATGCGATTTATAAATACAGCACGAGCGATTTTAGCTATATAGGTAAGCAGCAAGTTCCCGATACGCAGTCCGGTGGGGGAAGCCCAGGTTTAGAATCGGCGCTTGGCTTTACAGCAAACAGTACCGCGCTGCTTCGGGGATCGGCCGGTCTTGGTGCTCAGGTATATAGTATCGACCCAAATCATAACGCCGCCCCTACTTATACTTGGCGCTATAGCTCGACCCAGTTACTCTCGTATCGAACACATAGTTAGTGCTTACGGTATACTACTAACATAGATTATGAAATGGAGACTACTCATAGTCCTGGGGGTGCTGAGCGTCGTTACGATTGTTGCGTCGCGTGTTCAGCCTGTCTTTGCGGACAGGTTCACGAGCACAAATTATCGCATCGATGCCGGGGTAGCTGGTAATTCAGTTGGTGACGGGTTTTCTTCGACGAATTACGGGCTGGTGGCAGCTGGTGGAGAATCTGTTATCGGTGAGGGGTCTGGGGGTAGTTATAAACTAGGCCAAGGCTACGTGGCACAGCTGGATAGCTCGCTACAGCTTTCGGTGCAATCTGGCAACTCTCAGGTCTACTATGCGTTCGAAGAAGGTGCCGGCACTGTTGCCAATGATTTCGCGGGAAGTAACGAAAGTTTGTCCTTCTCGGGGACACCGACATGGACAACGGGGAAAATTGGCGGCGGCATAGCGACGAGCTCGGGCAATTACCTGCAGTCGAGCTCAAGCTCGCCTCTTTCAGGCTCGCAAATGACTACTTGTGCATGGGGAAAGATCAACTCGACCGGCACTGAGCCAACCATTGTTGCTCAGTCGGACGCTACGCTTTCAACTTCGGGTATGTGGTCCCTTGGGTTCAATACCACCGGTACGAGGTTACAGGCAAAGATGAACCTCGGGGGAACGGTATATACGCTTACCGGCTCAACATCTGTCGGTACCGGGACTTGGGTGCATGCCTGCCTTAACTTTAACGGTACAACTATGCGACTATTTCAAAACGGAGCTAGTACCGCTAGTAACTCAGTCACTTTTTCCTATAGCTATCCGAGTACCAACATAACAGTTGGCGCACGGAGTGGTGGCTCGAATCCTCTTGATGGCGCGGTAGATGAAATCAAAAACATCAGTATCGCTCAGACGGCTGCAGTAATTCAGACTATGTACAACGCTGAAGCACTAGGTGTGCCAGCCGCTCTGACCTTTCCTCCGCTTACCCCAAATACTTCTGTGACGAGAACCCTGACTATGACGATTCGCTCTGACGCGCAGCATTATGACATAGGTGTTGTGCAGGATCATGACTTACAAAAAGGGGTGGATACGATTAGCTCTGTTAGCGGATCCATAGCTTCCCCAGTTACTTGGGTAGAGGGGACTACTAAAGGTTTGGGATTCACTATTACCTCCATAAACCCTGGTTCCGTGCCTGGCAAGTGGAGTAGTGGCAATGCCTATGCAGCGTTTCCGGGCACTATGACGACGTTTATCCCGTTTACCGCTTCGTCTGGTTCCGAAGTTATCATGAACATGAGGCTTCGTCTTGACGTACCAATTAGCCAAGTGGAGGGTGATTACCAAAATACTGCGACGTGGCAAGGAACGATCACACCATGACGCGTAGACTCGGTGTGCTCGGTGTCGTGCTATGTTTTTTGGTTGCACTGGTAGCCAGCACTCAGACTGTACAGGCACTTGGGCTGAAAGTTGCACCTCTTGAGTATCGCGCAACCATCGGCAAGGGCGAGAAGCAAAAAGGCTTTATAGATATAAGCAATCCAAATCTCGAAACCATCAGGGTAAAAACGTCCGTTCAAGCGTTTAGGCAAACTGATGACAACGGGACACTGGAGTTTTTTGACAGCGAACAAGTCTCGGCAGGCGTGAAGTTGGATCTGGACGAGTTTGAGCTTAAGGGGCGTGAAGCTGTTCGGATGTATTTTTTGCTCGACGGCACGAAACTTCCGAAAGGCGATGTATTTGCGGCAATCTTTTTCACTTCCACGGACGGGCTTACTTCAGGCATGGTAAATCAACAAGTCCGACTAGGGACACTACTTAGCCTTGTAAACGAAACGCCTGGTTCACGTGACGCCGTGGTAGAAAAACTGAATACGTCCTTTGTTCAGTTTGGCGCCACGACAAAGGGGAGCTATGAGATAAAAAATACCGCTCAGTCACAGACGACCGGGTTTTATCCTGAGGTCACACTTTCCTCATGGCCCTTCGGGAAGACTCAAAAAAGTACTTCACGGCTCGTGTTTGCGGGACGTACGAGAGCAACAGACTTCGAGCTGCAACTTCCACCGCTAGGGCTCTACAAAGTTACCGCTACGTATGGGGGTAGTAGTAAAACCAACTGGATCCTCGTGCTTCACCCGCTGTTTCTGGTGAGCTTAGGGATACTTGCCGGCATAACTGTCGCACTGGTTATATTGCGTAAGCAGCGTCGTCGCAAGAGTGACTTCTTTTAGTCAAAAAACACTTGCGTTTTAGCACGGAAGAGGCTACACTCAACCCTGTACAGCGTTAGAGACACGCGTAAGTAGAGACAAAAAGGTAAATCATGAAAATAAAACGCCAACATCAGTTGGCGAGTATCCCCATACCAAAGGGGTATGCTCGTGGCATGGACATGAAGGCGCCCGTACGGGTGTTGTTTGCATGTGGTGCCGCATTTGTTTTCAGTTTGGTGGCGAGTCTGTTTCTCGATGTTACGCATTTGTCTAGCCCACATGCCTCGGCGCTGACGACGGTGCCGACAAAGATGAATTTTCAGGGCCGACTTACAGATTCGTCAGGGGTAATTGTTGCTAACGGAACCTACAACATGCAGTTTCGTCTCTATAGCGCATCGTCGGGTGGGTCACTGCTTTGGTCGGAAGAACGCCTAGTCAATGATACAAAAGGCGTGACATTTACAAACGGACTCTTTGCGATCAAGCTCGGAGAAGGGGATGTTATCGGGGCTAGCACTGGTTCAACGCCACTAAACCCTGCGAACTTTGCTTCAGGTAGCGTCTACCTAGAGGTGACCATGGCCACACCTGCGAACGCGACGACGAACACCGCGAGCACTAGTATGGTCTGGGAGAGTCCCATGTCTCCCCGTAGCCTCATGGCTAGTAGTGCCTATGCGTTTAACTCTGAAACTCTGGATGGGCTCGACAGCGCAGATTTCGCCCAGATAACTGCGGCAAATACTTTTACGAACACTAATCTCTTTAAAACAAATAGCGCTAACGCGTTTGAGGTCCAGAATAACTCGAGTGTCTCGCTTCTTAAGGCCGACACCTCGGGAATGAGTGTGACGATTAACGGAAGTATCGATCAGACCGGAACCACGCTCACCCAGGTGGGATCACTCGCCGCCAATGCCAACACTGCATACATCAGAGAGTTCGACATATCCGGCAACTACATGTATGTGATTAACCAAGGGACCAATGGCCCAATGACGATTGTTGACATCAGCAATCCAACTTCGCCAACGGTTGTCGGAAGCGTGAGTAACTCGAGTATGACGACGGCACGTGATATCAGGGTCTCGGGTCATTACGCGTATGTGGCGTCGTTTAACGACACGTTTACAGTAATCGATGTCTCAAACCCATCCAGCCCAACTGTAGTAGGTACACTGACCGATGCGACCTACCTCGATCAGGCGCATGGGCTAGATTTGCAGGGTAGGTATGCTTATGTGACGGCTACCAACGGAGTGAGTGCAAATGGTTACCTGACGATCATCGATATCTCTAATCCTACTGCCCCAACTAGGGTTGCGTCAGTAAACGACTCCAACCTCCGCGATGCGAAGCAGGTTGATGTTCAGGATAAATACGCCTACGTGACGTCGGGCGCTACAGCAACACCAGGCGGCCTTGTTATCGTCGATATCTCCAATCCCGCAGCGCCCACGGTGACAGGATCCGTCATGTCAAATACCTACATGGACGGTGCAAGGGACGTGGTCTATGCGGGTAAGTATGTATATGTGGTTGGGTCAAGCGATGACTCATTTGTCGCGATCAATGTCACAAACCCTGCCGCACCTACCATCGCTGGTACGGTTACAAACTCGACTTACATGGATGAGCCCTATGACATTTCGATTAACGGTAAGTATGCCTATGTTGCATCAAATACCTCCGGGACGATAGCCGTAATTGACATCTCAAATCCTGCTTCACCGTCGCTTCAAACTTCGCTTACGTATACGTTCAGCGGGGTAACACCGACAGCGTCGCAGATGAGTGGGCGCTATCTCTTCGTAAACAACAACACATTTGGTGCAGGTACAAGCAATATCCGAGTGTTAGACACAGGCGGAACGAAGTTGGGTGCTACTAGTACGAGTACGCTTCAGACCAATGATATACAGGTCAGCACCAACGCGGATATTGGCGGTGATTTGATAGTTGGCGATACGCTTCGCGTAGGGCTCGGCGGTATAGAAAGCGATGGGTCTCTTAGTATTCTTGGCAAAGGTCTTATTGCCACTGCTGACTCGAAAGCCTTTGAAGTCCAAAGTAGTTCTGGCGCCTCGATGCTCAATGTTGATACGCTAGGTGCCGGTACTGTAACGTTGCTTGGTAGTAGCAGTAGTGTACTTGGCACTTGGCAGACAGCTAGTAATAATATACCGAACATGTGGCCAAGCTCAACAACAGCTACCGGTAACGGTTACGTCTACGTGTCGGGAGGAGATAATCTAGGTACTATTCAAAGTACGGTCTACTATGCGAGGCTTCAGCCTGACGGCAACCTCGGAGCGTGGCAAACGGCTGCCAATACCCTGCCGCAGCCAGTTTATAACGCCAGCTCGGCCGTAGTAAACGGTTATCTCTATGTTCTCGGCGGGCGGGCTTCGGGCGGTGCGTTTACAGCGCTAGCGTACTACTCGAAGCTAGGCGCTGATGGTACTCCTGGCACCTGGTCGTCCATGGCGCTTGGGAACTTTGCACAGACGGGTATCGCCGTCAAAGGCAGCTACATATACCTCATCGCTGGTGACGATAACCCCTCTGGTCTACAGAACCTCGTTGTCGCCTATAGGTCTAATGCCGACGGATCGCTAACGAGTCTTGGTGCCGCTGGCACGACTAACGCCTATGCCAATGAGTCGGGCGTGGCGGTTGGAAATTATGTCTACGCGATTGGAGGGTATGATGGGTCGGTCAACCGTACCGAAGTGTACTACGCCCAGCCTGCTGCAGACGGATCAATCTCTAGCTGGTCTTCAACGACGGCAATTCCCGGTGCCGCTTCTGGCACTATTGCCGCGGTAGTAAATGGAACCATCTATGTGCGAAGTGGTACGAGCGTCTACTATGCTCGCCCAGCCACTAACGGTACGATTACCTCCTGGAGCACTTTGACCGGTGCACCATCTGTCAGTACCACGATCGCAGCAAATGGATACCTTTACTCAATCGCTTCGACTTCTCAGTACGCTAAAGCTGGTGCGTCGGTCAGCGTGGGCGGGGGGATCGACCTCGTGACTCTTCAGAGCCAAGCAGGCACTGCAGGCGGTTACATCATGGCAGGAGACATAAGTTCAACTGGTAGTCTGCAGGTGCAAGGTGCGGCAAACTTTGGCGCAGCCGTGAGTGTCGCGGGCGACATAAACGCGGGTAATGGTATTTTCTCGACCGCTTCCGGAAATAGCATCGTGCGTGTTGGTAGCGCTACGGCTGACGCGACTGGCGTGGTTTTGGTGCTCGACACCAAAAACACTTCGGCTGATCCTACAGGCGCGGCTGCTACGAATGGCGCCATGTACTATAACTCCGCACTTGCTCGATTTAGGTGTTACGAGGGAAGTGCTTGGACTAACTGTACGCCATCAACAAGGGTTGCTGTATCGACTGCTACACAAGCTCCTGCGGCTGGTACGGACACCATTGTTAACGGATCGACAGTGCCGCTCGGCACAGCAGGCCTTATCGGTCCGACAGGCTCAAACCAAAACGGAACGTTGATCACGTGGAGGATCAAGATGTCTAAGACGGCAGCCGGTACTGGTGCGACTACCTTTACCATTCGCTTCGGTACTGCGGGTACCACGGCCGATACGGCTCGATGCACGGCATTTAGCACTGGTACAGCTACGGCGGTAGTGGATGTGGCGGATGTGGTGATCACCGCATATGCAACTGCGGGAGGTTCAACAGCAACGCTTAACTGTGCTGGAACCATGTCGCACATGCTTGCTACGACTGGTTTCAACAATGCTGCATATTTTGTACAGGCATATAGCACCCAAACTTCGTTTAACTCGACTCCAGCGGGAACCAAGGCGAGCCTATCTATAACTGCTGGCACTGGGTCGACAATAACCATACAAAAAGTTGAAACACAGGCGGTGAACCTTTAGGCGATTGACATTAGCTTTCATCCGCGCATAATTTTGCATATATACGTAAGGAGGGCGGGATGAGCAATGTTATTAAAGCCTTCGCCGTGGTGATGGCATCGCTGGGTATGGGGCTAATACTGGGTACATTTGTGAACGCTAGAGAGGGTTTGGTGAGATCAAATCACATAACTCTCTGTCAAAGTGAAGAGTCTGGGCAGATGGTTAATAGCGATTCTAAAAGAGATCGCAAGTGCCCCCCAAAGAGTAAACCTGTCAATGTTGGTACAATGCAGTCAGCGATAGTCAGATTTGACTATGATTTCAATGACCCGTATGGTCCGGGGATTTACAACAGCGCTCGGTCACGAGATATAAAAGCTATTAAAAGCATAGAAACAGGGGATTACGGATCTGCATATTGTATACAGCTTGATTTCAGCGCAAGGTATATATCTGCTGCAACAGTTTACTCGGTCTACTCGTCCGACCCTAATGAGGTCGCAATATTCAGTGATTATTGCTCGGCTCCATTTGAGTATTTTGCCTGGGGAACAGCAGCACAGAGTATTTTCTTTACTGAATAACTTCTTGGAAGCAGTGTTTGTCATGTAGGTCACAGAGTGATTGCCATAAGTGCTATAATTTACTCTATAAGGAGTTTATAGAAATGGACAGAAACACTGCGCGCCCAGGCGCCCTGAGAGGTCAGGTTTCACAACCGCACGTGAGCACTCCCTCCCCAGCGCCAACTCATCAACCTGCACGACAAGGAAGAGGTCGAAAAAAACTTTGGTTGGCCGTTGCGATAGCCCTTTTAATCGTTGGGCTGATGATATGTATGTACTTATGGAAGGGTGCTGGCATGAAGGAGCCTGCAAGCGATCGCTACCAGGCAGTATTCATGAACAATGGCCAGGTGTTCTTTGGTAAGTTAAAGAACGTTAACGGCACGTATCTGAAACTAGAAAGGGCATTCTACACAAAGAAGCAGGACGTACCGGCTACGGCGACTGATGAACAAAAAAAGGCAATCGAAAACAACATCTCCCTGGTTAAAGTTGGCGATGAAGTGTATGGACCAGAAAATATCATGATGATACGTTCTGACCAGGTTCTGTTTTGGCAGGACCTGAAGGGTGATAGCAAGGTTGCGAAAGCGATTGACGACGCTAAGTAAATTATGAGAAGGGCACTATATGGGATTTAATCCATCTGTATCCGGTATCGGCGGTGCGAGCGACGTAGCGTTCAACACAAAAACGGACGGTGATCTGCTGACCTATGATCAGGCAGTAGATAAATGGCGTAACGTTGCTCCGACTCCACCAAATCCAACAATGGGCGGAGACCTTTCGGGTACTGCGAGCAATGCACAGATCGTTGCCGGTGCCGTTGGTACCAACGAGCTTGCTGCACTGGCTGTAACCGACGCAAAAGTAGCGACTGGAATCGCACAGAGCAAGATCACGAACCTAACCTCTGACCTAGCAAGTAAAGCAAGCGCCACACATACCCACGGGGCAGCAGATATCACCTCGGGTACCGTGGCGAGTGCGCGTCTTGGCTCTGGGACTGCCGATAACACAACGTTCCTTCGTGGTGACGGAACCTGGGCTATCCCAAGTGGGGGCGGGGGAAGTACAGCCTATGACATACGCGGCCAGCGGACAATCGTAGTTGCGGCCAACGATGAAAGCGCAGCAGTAAAAAGCGTCGCTGACTATACCTGTGACGGCGTAGCAGATGAAGTACAGATCAACCTGGCGCTTGCTGATGTCGGTGTCGAGACTCTCAACAAGGGTGGTAATGGTGGAATTGTAGTGCTCGTGGGCCGTCGTTTTAACGTAGCTGGCCCGATACTTGTACCCTCACAAACTACGCTGCGCGGTGCCTATGGCAAGCAGGGGACATGGATTTACCAGTCTGGCGGGTATGCTCCTGGGGCAGCAGGAGGGCTTATAGAGTGCGCAACTGCCAATACGCAGTACATTGAGATCAGTGATCTAGGACTTCATGGCAATAACGCCTCGGTGTGCGGGGTATATCTGTATACTGCAACCGGACAAGAGTTCGATGCCTTTCACGTCGTGAAAAACCTCTATATCTGGAATGTTGGCCAGCATGGTCTTCGGGTACAGAATGGTTCAGGCGGCCGTCAGCGAGGTAACCATTTCTCTGAAATTCGAGTAATCAATCCCGGTGTGCATGGGGTATATTCGCAGTGCCCCGACTCGTTTTATGAGCGTATCGATGTCGGTTCAGCTGGCTCCCATGGCTTTAACTGTGAACACAGCAACAATCGTTACGTAAACTGCAAGTCCTGGTATTCCGATGGCTCAGGGTTTTACATAACGACTGGTCGCGACAACCAGTTCTCGGCCTGCGAGTCTCAAGACAATGCTCAGCATGGTTTTTATATCGGTTCACCTCGAAACACACTGACAAGCTGTTGCGCTGACTCGAACTCATATGACGGCAGTCCTTCTGGTTCGATGACGGGCAATAATCTCTATGATGG
This sequence comes from uncultured Candidatus Saccharibacteria bacterium, assembly GCA_964383465.1. Lineage (GTDB taxonomy): Bacteria > Patescibacteriota > Saccharimonadia > Saccharimonadales > Saccharimonadaceae > CAYLGT01. The sequence continues at coordinate 14,418 of CAYLGT010000004.1, forward strand.
TTTTTATGTTGCTGGTCGGGGCACCAATCTTCAAGGCTCGGCAAGTGACAAAAACGAAAGTAACCGAGGCGTACGTCAGAGATATGGTGTAAATTTGGTTGGTTCACCTGCGGTTATCGTGAATGTCACCGCAACAAGTAACCATGCCACTGCGGAGCAGGGTGGTTCGGGCGGTGCGGGCTCGGTGGTAAATGTGGTTTCAAGTACTCTATAGCCCCTGGGCTATACTGTTTATATGCCAGAACTTCCAGAAGTCGAGACGGTTCGTCGTGGGTTGCGTGAGTTGATAGTTGGCCGTCGTATCCAGGCGGCTACGTATGACACGCCGAAAAGTTTTCCGAATACACCAGCGGACGTAGAACGGTTTCTGCTCGGCGTAACCATCCTCGATGTACGGCGACGAGCTAAAGTTCTGATGATCGATTTGTCGAGTCAGTATAGTCTTCTGGTACATCTCAAGATGACAGGGCAGTTAGTCTTTCGTGGCCACCAGAACTTCGGCGCGGGACACCCAAACGACAGCCTGATAGGTGAACTGCCAGACCGTTCGACACGTGTGACAGTCACGTTTGATGACGGGAGCCATCTGTACTTTAACGATCAGCGAAAATTTGGCTGGATGAAGCTGTATCCGACCATCGAGATCCCATACATAGACTTCATGAAAAAAGTCGGTCCAGAGCCCCTCGAAGACAGTTTCACTGCCGCCGACTTCACTGCGCGCATGCGACGTCGAAATGGCACGACGGTCAAAGCGGCGCTACTTGACCAAACGGTGCTCGCCGGCGTGGGCAATATCTACGCCGATGAGTCGCTGTGGGGTGCCAAAATTCATCCGGCACGCCGTGTAAAAGAACTCACCGACGAACAATTAGCGCTACTGCTGAGTGAAGTGAAATACGTGATGAGTTTGAGCATCGAAAAAGGCGGCTCGACCGATCGTAATTATGTAAACGCAGAAGGTAAGCGGGGGAGTTACATCGACTTTGCGAGGGTGTTTCGTCGAGAGGGCCTCGCTTGTCCGCGATGCGGCAGCATCATCGAGAAATCACGTGTTGCTGGACGAGGAACGCATAGCTGTCCAGTCTGTCAGGTACAATAAGAGACGATGATCACGCTACTGACTGGGGAAAATGACTTTGCGCTTGCAGCTGCGCTCCGGACACTTGTTCGAGACGACGGCGCTCAGGCTGAGGTTTTTGAAGCCGGTGATCTCGAAGTTTCTCAGCTGCCTGATCTGCTCGCTGGAGTAACCCTGTTTAGTAGCGAGCGGTATATCGTTATAAAAAACGTCGATGAGCACAAGCAGCTCTGGGAAGAGTTGGAAAAATGGGTCGAAAAAATTTCCGAAGATACCCAGCTTGTCCTTACTGCTCGCAAGCCTGACAAGCGCACGAGAACGTATAAATTACTCGCTAAACAGGCAACGATTCGTGAGTATACTCAACTGGAAACGTCCGAATTACTGTCGTGGTTAAAGGGTGAGGCGCGCGCACGAGAAGTTGATATCTCTGACGATGTTGCCCGATATTTACTCGAATACGTCGGCCATGATCAATGGCGTCTGACAGGTGAGCTCGAGAAGCTGCTACTGAGTGGTAAGCCTTTGACTCGAACCCTTATCCAAGACATCGCAGAGCCTTACCCTGAAGCGAGTGCCTTTGAGCTGCTCGATAGCCTGTTCCGGGGCGAGACAGATAAAGTGGATCGCTTACTAGAGCTGCTAGCAGAAAGGGAAGACCCCTACATGTTCTTTGGGTTAGTGAGCTCTCAGGTGCTGGCGCTGCTCGCCATCACAACGGGCGGTTCACGGCGACCTGACGAAGTCGCAAAAGATTTTGGACTTCATCCCTTCGTTGTTCGCAAACTCTCCTCTATCGCTACGAAGCTAGGTAGGTCCCGAGTCTCGGTCGTGGTAGACAAGCTTGCGGACTGCGACGTGCGCATAAAAACGAGCGGCGTTGAGCCGTGGGTACAGCTACGGCGTACCCTCCAGAGTATCGTCATATAAAAAAACACCTCCGTGATGGAGGTGTTTTTCGAGCTATTTCTTAGCCGCAGGTTTTTTAGCTGGGGCTTTTTTCGCAGCTGGCTTTTTGGCGGCCGGTTTCTTCGCAGCGGTTTTCGCCGCGGCTGGTTTGCTGGCTTTTTTCTCGAGTTTCACGCCAGCTGCTTTTGCAGCTTTGGCGACGCTTGCTTTGCGGCGGGCAGCGGTGTTTTTTGTGATCAAGTTTTTCTTTACCGCTTTGTCGATTTCACTCTGAACGCCAGAGAGACTCTTGGCAGTTGGTTTTGCGGTGAAAGCTTTCATAGCTGTTTTGATGGCTTTTTTCGTTGCCACGTTGCGGTCACGACGCTTGGTCGTTTGGCGCATACGCTTGATGGCAGATTTGATGATTGGCACTGTGATTTACTTCCTTTTCTTACTCTTTAGAGCTGCTAAAACAATCAATGCAAAATTATAGCGAAAGTTGACCAATCTGTAAAGGGGTGTACCCCTGAGTAAAAACCCTTGACGACTTGAAGGTGCTTATGGTACTCTTACCCCAAGAAACGCTATAAAAATCAAAAAACGTTTAAGAGACAAACATGCAAACAGAGCCGAATGCAAAACAGCAAATCGTTGAACGTATAAAAAGTTCGACAAATATCCTCGTGACAGTGGGTAACAATCCGTCGGTAGACGAGTTGAGCGCTGCGCTGGCGCTGAGCCTTATGCTTAACCGGCTCGACAAGCATGTTACAGCAGTATTTAGTGGGGCAACACCACCTGCAATCACTTTTTTGCAGCCTGAAAAAACGTTTGAAAATACCGTCGATAGCCTACGTGACTTCATCATCGCTCTCGACAAAGAAAAAGCAGACCGTTTGCGCTACAAAGTCGAAGACGATGTGGTACGAATTTTCATCACCCCGTACAAAACAGTTATATCTGAAAAAGACCTCCAGTTTTCTCAGGGTGACTTCAACGTTGAGCTTATCATCGCTCTCGGTGTAGAGAAGCGAGAGGATTTGGATGCAGCGATCACAGCTCACGGACGAATTTTGCACGATGCAACAGTTGTCACTATCAACGACGACGGGCAAAAGAGTTCGCTAGGCAGTATCGACTGGACTGACAGTGGTGCAAGTAGTCTTTGTGAAATGCTGATGAGCCTCAGTGAAGCACTGCAATCTGGGCTTTTGGATGAGCAAATTGCCACCGCGCTGCTCACGGGAATTGTTTCAGCAACTGATCGGTTCCGTAACGAGCACACATCGCCTCGAGTGATGACGATGTCGGCGCAGCTGATGGCGGCTGGCGCCAACCAGCAACTCATCGCTACAAAGCTAGAAGAAGGGGTAGAGAAAGCTTCGCAACCCGCTGAAGATGGCCTCACTCCTTTAGTACAAGGCGAGTCTGCAAAGGTTTCCTCAGAGGAGACGACTGAACCTGATGGCGCACTTGAGATAGCTCACACAGAACCAGCTACGGAGGCTTCAAAATCTGCCGAAGATGAGCTCGCTGAAAATCTAGCTCAGGCCACGGTTGGACCGGTTGAAGCGAGTCTTTCGGCAGAAGAGCTTCAAAAAGACATTGATAAAGCGAACCAAGAGGTAAGTGAAGCCGCTCAGGACAGCTCGATGATCAAAAAAGGGCGCAAAACATGGCGTAGTAGCGGTGATGGCTCTACTGCCACGCCGACCTTTGGAGGCACCCTGAATGCCACGACTTCAGAGGCCGAAGAAGAGAAGCGCCGCGAGGAAGAGCTTTCAAGTAATCATCAGATCTTAAGCCACGATGCCGCGCCAGCAAGTGTTGAGCCTCCAGTAGCGCCTGAGCTACCCGGTATTGACGCCATGGATGAGCCATTTCCAGTTGCACCAGCGCCAGAACCTATGTCAATGCCAGAGCTTCCTGTTGACGATACGGCAGCTGCTACGGCTGACCCATTTCAGAGCAGGACTGACGGAGATCTCAGTTATGAACCAGTGCCAATTAGCGGGAGCGACGCACCAACCCTAGCCGATATTGATTCGCAAACCAGGGGTAAAGCCGCCGAGGATGCGCGTGCCGCTGTCGATGCCGTTCTCAACTCTATGCCATTTGACCCAAGCGGTCAGCCAGCCGAGAGTAGCGGCGCAATGCCCGCAGTTGAAGTGAGTCATGATGCTGATGTGGAAGTGACTCCTGTCGTGCCGGCAGTCGAACAAACGGCAACTCCAGAGCCTATGCAGCCGGTAGCACCACTGCTTCCACCTCTGCCAGACTTCTCGACGCTTCCTCCACTTCCGGATGAGCAACCAGCCCCACAGGTGCCTCCGATGAGCGATCCTGGCATGGTGACGCCAGTTATCCCGAGTATCCCGGTGGAACCAGCTCCATCTGACCCTGCACAGTTTAAAATTCCCGGCCAGTAAAAACTAGGTCTTGATGAGGAAGTAGTTCATGCCGAGCGACGAGCCGCGTCGTT
>CAYLGT010000004.1:18971-73930 GCA_964383465.1 uncultured Candidatus Saccharibacteria bacterium
AAAAACTAGGTCTTGATGAGGAAGTAGTTCATGCCGAGCGACGAGCCGCGTCGTTCGATGTGGCCTTCACCATCGCCTCGCTGGGTATGGTGGCAGCGTATGACTTCAGTGATGCGATCTGCTAAATGGGTTGCGTTGACGATTTCGTCTACCTCATCGGGCCTTCGACCAGCTTCCATATAGAGCCAGTGGACGTTCATCGTTGGTATGGCCTCTTCGGGCGCGCAAAATAAGCGGATGCGCGTCAGGCGGGGATCGACGGCTTTTAGCCGGTAGAAAACCAGGCAGGCGAGACGTGAAGCGACGATGTGATCGATGTGTCCAGATATACCATTGAGATCAAAGCACATAAACTCAATCTGTGCAGATGAATCGCAATGTTTCAGTAGTGTGCGAATTTTCGTCTCAACTGCCTCAGTCGCTTCGAGAAGGCTCAGGTTAGACAATGTGCCATCTTTGTAGCCCATGTGATGCATGCTGTCTGCGCCGATGAGTTTTCCTGCAGCATGCCACTCGCCAAGTCGTGTCTGTCCGAGGTCTTGTAGCCCATCTGGATTTTCGCCTGATTCGCCCGCTGTAAGGGTAAAAAGGTGGATATCTGCTCCCGCGTCTTTTTCGAGCATGAGTGTTCCAGATGGTCCAAATGCTTCGTCATCAGGGTGAGCAAATATACCGATGATCACTTTTTTCATAGGTTCTAGTATAAACTGGTGACGATGAAAGACATGCTTCTTATCGACAAACCGGCCGGCTGGACTAGTTTTGATGTGGTCGCAAAGCTACGTGGTGTTATCCGTGCGCAGTATGTGGCACGCGGCGAGAAACCCACCAAACGTCAGCTTCGCGTCGGGCATGCCGGTACGCTTGATCCATTTGCAACTGGGCTTCTTGTGGTGCTACTCGGTGATGCCTGCAGGCAAGCAGGGGAGTTTCTCAAACTCGATAAAGTCTATGAGGCAACTTTTGTACTGGGAGCAATCAGCAGTACTGGTGATCCTGAAGGAGAGGTGACGCAAGTTTCAGAAGAGCAGCCATCTGAAGAAGCAGTGAAAACCGCTCTCGAGCAGTTTGTGGGAACAATTACGCAAACACCTCCAGCTCATAGCGCTATAAAAATCGGTGGCGTGCGCGCATATGCGCTCGCTCGGCAGGGCAAGGAGGTGGATGTCCCCGAACGGCAAGTACACATCTATAGTCTCGAGTTACTGGACTATGAATACCCTGAAGTGAAGGTACGGACCCATGTTGGCAGCGGGACGTATATCCGCAGCCTCGCGTCCGACCTAGGTAAAGTACTCGGCACCGGTGCGTACTGTACAGAGCTGCGCCGCGCCAAGATAAAAGACTACGATGTGTCGGATGCGCTCACTATCGAATCGGCCACGTCACTCCTTGAATCATCCCTGTAGATGTGATAGAGTAGGTCGGTATGATTACACCAGATAACAAGTTAAAAGCTATTCAAGTCGGCGCTCAGAGTAAAAATGACGTTGGCTCTCCTCAGGTGCAGGTCTCAATTCTGACGGCTCGCATCAAAGAGGTGACAGCTCACTTGCAGGCCAACAAGCACGACCACATGGCTCGTCGCGGCCTCATCCAGATGGTTGGGAAGCGTAAAAAACTTCTCAAATACCTGGAGAGTAAAGACTTCAAAGCTTACCAAGACATAGTCGCCAAACTCGGTCTCCGAAAGTAGGACAACTTATCGCCAACTATTGACACCTTAGCGATAAGGTGTTAATTTGTTTTTATTAATAATAGTTATCTGAAAGACAGTGTATCCACCATGAAATTCGCTAAGTCATCAGCCCTTATTCTGGCCACAGCTTTCGTAGCAGTTGCCCCCAGCATGCCTGTGAGTGCCGCATCGCAAGCCCGAGTTGCGCGTCTGTGTGAACAAGCCTCGCTCATAGGACACCGAGGAGAGCCCGGTTTTAGAGGAGGCGTTCACTACGACGAAAACACCATAGAATCGTTCCAGAGCTCACGTCGGCACGGTGCTGACGAAATCGAGACCGATCTCCGGCTCACAAAAGACGGGGTATGGGTACTTATGCACGACGCTACCGTTGATCGCACAACGAACGGACACGGTAACGTCCACTCGCATACGTACAATCAGATTTCCCAGCTGAAAACAACTCATGGCGCCCGAGTACCGTCAGTCGACACGCTGCTGAGTACTTTTGCTCCTACGAACATCAAATTTCAACTGGAGCTCAAAGGTTTCAACCTCAACCAGAAGCGCGTGCAAGAACTAGTCGATATGGTGAATACCTATGGTCTGCATGACCGTGTCTCATTTACTTCTTCACAAGGGGCAAACCTACTGCAGATCAAGGGTATCGACAGTACACTTCAGACTGGTTTTATAGGCTCTGGTACTTCTAAGCCAACCATCAAAACACTAAAGAAGTTCAAAGTTGATTTTGTGACAGTTGATTACCGAGTGATTACAAAAGCGTATGTTAGTACCCTTCATGACCATGGCTTTATGGTAGGTGCTCGCAGTGCAGCACAGGACTCACAGTACAAGAGAATCATTGTGGACGGTGTTGATCGCGTTGTGACTGATTACACCAATCGCTACACGAACTGGTGCACAAATCTTTAGCTGTAGGTAGCTCTCTTTTTGTTATACTAGGTTCAACGGGCACATCCGGACGAGCCGGATCAATGCTATCTCAAAAATACATAAACAGGAGAAGCTGCATGAAGCAAGAGCTGTATTTGCTTGCTGAAGATAGAGAATATATAACACAACGGATTGATGAGCTTGAGCAGGAGATCCTCGACATGGGCCCCGAGTTTCATGACGCTCTGTACCAGAGTAACGAGACCTGGCATGACAACGCACCATTTGATGCGGCCAGGGACAAGCAGTCGGTACTTGCTGCTGAACAGCAGAAACTGCGCCGTATCTTGCGTGAAGCGACGCTCATCAAGAAGACGTCGAAAAAGGGAACGGTACAGATAGGATCCTACGTTGAACTCAGCGACGGGAGTCGTTATCGGGTCGCGGGTGATTGGACGCATAAGGCGGGAAAGCATGCTGATGGTGTGACCTGGATCAGTTGTCAGGCACCACTGGCAGTTGCGTTGATTAGCAAAAAGGTGGGCGACTTGGTGCGACTCGGAAAAACAGTGCTCACGATCACTAGTTGTACGTGATAACTGGGGTGCCGACTGGCGCCCACTCATAGACCCATTGACTGTTGGCGTTTGTCATACCGATGCAGCCATGGCTAGTGTTGACGCTTCCAAATGTGCTCAAGGGCCTCCAGTAGTTGCCATGAATCGCATAACTACCGGTAAAGTAACTGATCCATTCCACGTTTGGAACGTTATAGCTTGTACCATCCGCATTTGGTCCGCGCATAGTCTGGACGCGGACCTTTGAGTAGATTTTGAACTCTCCGACAACCGTTGGGGTCTCTGGTGCACCGGCGCTCATAGGGAACGATCGAACCAGTTGATCATTCTCATAGGCGTAGAGCATGTGGTTCGTGAGGTCAGCGAGTAGCCATTTGTCGTAGGTGTTGACGTCGACGACTTTGTAGGACTTATCGGCTATGGTAAGGGTTTTCGAAACGGCTTGTTTCTTCCCGAGCTGCGACACAATATCACGTGCCGCTTGATCGCCGCCCAGGACTTCGGAGCCGTTTTTTCCCGCAGTTAATACTTTTTCTGTGCCGTCAGGGTTTTTGGCTTTTACTTCGTTGCGAGTAGGGCTTGTGAATTGTGACGTGATGCTGTCAATCCACGCGGCCACTTTACCGCTGTTGATTTCTAGTCGAGCGGTCGTCGCACCTGCATCGACAGGGTCGACCCATGTAACGATGGTTGCCTCACTAGGGTGAAATACCCGTTCGTTGACCGTAATCTCTACAGGGGTGGCACTAATTGCTTCAATAGCAGATTCGAGAGGCTTTAATGCCTTGGTGTCAATTTTGGCAGGAATGGTTTGAGCAGTAAGCTTTAGCGAACCCTCGGGTTCCAGTGACGAGACCACGTCGAGGAGTGTTTCGCGCGGTTTGTCGATCGTTATGCCTTGTCCAGGTATGTCATCGGTGATAATTGGCTGTCCCGTCTCAGTACTGAGGGTGGCATTTTTGGGTTCAGTTTTGGTTTTTACCAGGTGCTTTTTTATGAAAGCCGACAAAACAGGCTCGTCGACCTTCAGCTGAACAGGCAGGTCACTACTTTTCCAGAAGCTGAGTTTGGCAAATAGACTACTCTGGGTTTGAGCAGCTTGGACCATAGCAAGTGTCTTATCCGGGTCAAGCGCCAGACCGGCGTCGCTAGGGCTAAATTTACTAGGAGCCTCTCCTGGCGCACTGATACTAAATCGGTAATCTTTGAGCGCCTGCACGAGAGAAGCCTTCAATTTCTCTGGATTTGAGTTTTTTAGTACTTCTACACCAGCGACACGGTAGTGGCTAAGCGAGCCTTGTTCTGTAACCGACCACCATGTCCAGGCTATGCCCACAATGGCGACGAGCGAGAGAGACAAAGCGACGAATCGCAGCGGATGACGTTTACGATGACGCGGCGGCTTGTCGCGATGATCAACGACCTCAACCGTAGTTTCACCCTCTACATCATCGAGTCCCTCAACCTTTGCATACTCAGGGAGATCGTCGGTAATGCTGAACTGAAAGACCTCTACCGGCGGCAGGTCTTCGTTGTCACTTTTATAGACCATCGGTTCATACGCGTCAGGATCGGATTTTTTCACCGTTTTTAAGGTCTTTGACCGCGGGGGAGAAGCGCTCGTTTTTTGATTTTTTTTCGTTGCCATTTGTACTTATGCTTTGGTTTTAGCATAGCACAGTTCTAACAGAGATGATATGCCAAGTTGTGAAGGGAGGTGCTATACTAAATGCGTACAAACGCGGAGCGTGATAGATACGAGTGCTCAGTTGAGCTTTCATACCTGTTACACTCTGCGACTAAATTGAAGGAAGGAGACATATTTCATGTCTACTATTAACCCAACAGGGAAAGAAATCATCTCTGTTTCGGGCGATTTTTGTGGTCGCCCACTTACTCTGGAAGTCAACCGCGTTGGCTTCCGAACTACTGCAAGCGTCATGGTCCGTTACGGCGACACTGTCGTGCTCGGCACTGCCATGGTGGGTAGTCGTCCGATCACACTCGACTACTTCCCGTTAAGTGTCGACTACGAAGAAAAGTTTTATGCAGCTGGCAAAATCTCGGGCTCTCGTTTTATCAAGCGCGAAGGTCGTCCAAGTGACGACGCTATCCTGATCGGTCGTCTCATCGACCGTCCGATTCGCCCACTGTTTCCAAAAGGCTATCGCCAAGAAGTGCAGGTGGTTGCAAGTGTCCTGTCTATGGACCCAAGTTTCCGCCCCGACATGGTTGGTATGATTGCTGCCAGTAGCGCCCTCATGCTGTCAGGTACGCCATTTGACGGTCCGGTGGCAGGACTGCGTGTTGGCCGCGTAAATGGTGAATTTAAAGCATTTCTGAGCCCAGAAGAGCGCGACGCGAGTGACCTCGACCTGGTCGTGGCTGGTGTCGAAGGTGGCATCATGATGGTTGAAGCCGGCGCCAACGAAGTGAGTGAGGACGTCGTCCTCGACGCTATCGAGTGGGCACACAAGCAGTTCAAAACTGCACTTGATCTACAGCGTGAACTAGCTGAAAAGGTTGGTGTCGCTCAGCAAGAGTACGAACTCATCCTGCCAAACGAAGACATCCAAAAAGAAGTTGACGCGTGGGTTGAAGGCAAATTTGGCGACGCTATCCGTCGTCCATACCCAGAGCGTAACGAAGTGGTCAACGAGATCCGTTGGGCATTCCACGAGGCCATGGCGGAGAAGGTCGAAGACTACGACTCAGTCCGTGACGAGTACGACGAAGCGTTTACTATGGCGCTGCACAAGGACGTGCGAAAAGGTATCGTCGAGAAGCAAGTTCGCCCAGATGGTCGTGCGCTCACTGAAGTGCGACAACTATCGAGTGAAGTGGGCGTCCTGCCACGAACTCACGGCTCAAGCCTGTTTACCCGCGGCGTCACCCAGGGCATGAACATCGTGACCCTCGCACCACTCAGCTACTCACAGATGGTCGACACTATGGAGCAAAACGACTATGAGCGTCGCTACATGCACCACTACAACGCCCCTGGTTACACGGTCGGTGAAGTACGTCGTCTCGGCTCGCCTGGTCGACGTGAAATCGGTCACGGCTACCTGGCAGAGCGAGCACTGGAACCAGTGCTGCCAGCTGCTGAAGATTTCCCATACGCGATCCGTAGCGTAACTGAGATCATGAGCCAAAACGGTTCAACTAGCATGGCTGCTACCTGTAGCTCATGCCTCGCACTTATGGATGCTGGCGTGCCGCTCAAGGCTCCAGTTTCCGGTATCGCCATGGGGCTCATGATGGATGGCGACAAAGCATATGTGCTGTCTGACATCGCTGACGCTGAAGACTTCGCAGGGGACATGGACTTCAAGACCGCTGGTACCAGCAAAGGTATCACGGCGCTTCAGATGGATATGAAAGTTCACGGACTTCCAGTCGCAGTCCTGCGCCAAGCCTTGGAGCAGGGGCGTGATGGTCGTGCTCATATCCTCGAGCACATGCTGACCACTATCGCCCAGCCACGTCTCAGTATCTCGCCATTTGCACCACAGATCGAAAAGATCATGGTCAACCCCGAGAAAATCGGCGCGATCATCGGTAAGGGTGGTGAGATGATCAACAAGATCACCAAAGAAACCGGTGCTGAAGTTGACATCAAAGACACCGGGCTTGTGACGGTTGCTGCGGTTGACTTGGAGTCGATCAAGAAAGCTGTCGATTGGATCAAGAGCCTTGTTGAAGAACCAGAAGTTGGTCGCATCTACGAAGGAAAAGTTGTCAAAGTCATGGAGTTTGGCGCTTTCGTTAACATCATGCCTGGCATCGATGGCATGTGCCACATCTCTCAGCTGGCCGACAAGCGTGTCGAAAAGGTCACCGACGTCGTAAACGAAGGTGACATCGTAAAGGTCAAGCTGACAGCAATCGATGAGCGTGGACGCTTGAACCTTAGTATGAAAGATGCAGCCGCCTAACCACAAGCGGGTTATACTGTAGCTATGCAGCCAACTAACGCTACGCAGTCACGTCCAGTTCAATCGCAAAATATCGAGCGCCCGCAACCAGGTACTCTTCAGAAGCTCATGGTGCTGTGGTTCATCGGGGCAGCATTTATGCTGACATTAGGTAGAAGTTTCCTAGGATCTGGCGGGTGGATGACGATACTCTATATCTTTACGGTTGCCCCATTTCTCTCCTTTTATGGGCTGTTTGTTTCAGCTATTGTCTACGTTCGCTGGAAGAAAACAGGATATGTATTTAGTCGATGGATGAAGGCTGCGCTAGGTATTTTCCTGGTAGCAACAGGTGTCCATAGCGTTACGCTTGTCGATGGCGGGGACACAAATGAAAGCATCAACTCAGTACTTACGAACGTCATGGGCGTAAATGGTCAAAACGGGATGGATAGTCCCTTGATGAACTTGAGTAACAGTCTTGCGAATGTGTCCAAGGTTGTAATCGTCGTGACACTGGTTGCAATGCTGTTGCTGGCATTTTTAGATGGACGTCGTGTCAGCAAAAAATCTCACTAAATCAAAGCTTCTCGCGCAGCTTGCGGCAGATATCGTTACCGACGATGTCTGCCCAGATCTTCGCGAGCAGGCAACCCAGCTAGTGCTGGGTGACGGCAATCCAGGAGCTGAAATAGTGTTTATCGGTGAGGCGCCCGGAAAGAAAGAGGACGAACTTGGCCTGCCATTTGTCGGGGCGAGTGGACGGTTTCTTAACGAGATGCTGGCGGCAGCTGGTTTAGTACGGGAGGACGTTTATATAACAAACATCGTGAAGTATCGCCCGCCAAATAACCGTGACCCATCCCCGGAAGAGAAGCGTGAGTTTTGGCCGTACCTCATGAAGCAGCTCGAAATCATCTCGCCCAAAGTTATCATCACTCTTGGCCGTCATAGTGGCATGTGTTTCATTCCTGAGCTTGTTATATCTAAAGACCACGGTCATGCCCGCAAGGTCAAATATCATGAGCATGAGTTTCTCGTCATCCCGCTCTACCACCCAGCAGCCGCGCTGTATAACGGTGGCATGCGTCAAACATTGATCGATGATTTTCTTGCGGCAGCTCAGTTGGCGAGCCGGGGTTAGAAAAGTAAAGCGGCCACCCCTCGAGGTGAGGGATGGCCGGAATGGTGTTAGTTCTGCTCTTCATCAGGGATGTCTTCGGCGTTGAAGTAACGCTTGAGGGGCCGCACAACTGGCGCAAGCCTGGTCGCCATGTGCGCCTGGTAGTACTTCTGTGCACGATTGGCTCCCCACCACGCAACATATGCCATGCCGCTGATGATAAACAGAAGGATCGTACAGAAGGTACCAGAGAAGATGAACGTTTCGATACCAACGTACCACCCCAAAACCATCGCCATCACACCACCAATCATGCCCCCTAGAAAACCGTAGCTAACCTTGATCATGGTCAGCACGTTCAACGGAGCGTGATAGAGGTGAGTGGTTACGCTGATGGCCAGGTAGATCATGGTCATTGCGACGACCGCGTTCATGGGGAACCACCCTTGAGAGATCCACTTTGGGTATGACTCCATGGATTGCCTCAGGAACATGTCGTACGCAGTAGCTTGCGTAGGCCTCACTTGGTAGGCGACTAGTGTCATAGGCAGGCACATCAGTAGCACCATGAGAAGGGTAGTTCGCCTCCTGCTTGTGGCCTGGCGTGTAGTCTCCACGTAAACTCCTATCTCTCGAAGAGATGTCGAGGTACAAACTTCTTTCAAAAGTCTAACGAAAGTATCTAATCACAAATAGATAAAATGTCAACGTTACACAATGCAGATGTACTTTCTTGCTTAAACAGGGGCGGCGTGCTATACTACATAGAACGAACTAGAGGAGAAGTGACAGATATACTTCCTCGGAAACTGAAACTGAAATTACTTTATTTGCTACAACAAAAGAAAGGACAAAAGTAATACCCTATGGGTCAACGAAGACTCGCAGGACCGCAAAAAGACGATATGTCTAAGCGGCCTAACCAACAACGTAAAAAATCAGACAACACCGTGCTGAACAACACCTCGACTCGTCGTGGTGAAGTCTTCCGTGCGCAACGTCGTACTAGCGAGAACGTCAACGTTCGCGCTAGCCAGCATGTCATCGACATCCCGGTAAACAAATCGCGCTACAACGGCTACGGTGGTCAGCAGTTTAGTTTGGCAGATGCTAAAAAACAGCGGCCAAACCCGAACCGCCCAAGCCTTCGCGTCATCCCGATCGGTGGACTGGGCGAAATGGGCATCGGTAAAAACATGATGGCCCTGGAATATGACCAGGACATCATCGTGCTCGACATGGGCTTTTTGTTCCCGGGTGCTGACTACCCAGGTATCAACTACATCACGCCCGACATCAGCTATCTCGAAGAAAATAAGCACAAAATCCGTGGACATGTGTTTACCCACGGGCACCTGGACCACATCGGTGCGTTTCGCCACCTCATCCATAAGATTCCTGCGCCGGTCTACGGCAGCAAATTTACCCTCGGTATGATCGAAAAGACCATGGAAGAGGCTACGAGTGGGTATACGCCCGAATACCACGAAATGAACCCTGAAGCTCATGAGCGAGTACAGCTTGGCGATAGTTTCAGTGTTGAGCTGGTTCGTGTGAACCACTCAATCCCTGATGCAACTGCAGTTATCATCCGCACTCCGGTTGGTAACCTACTCGACAGTGGTGACTGGCGTTTCGAAGAAAACCCGGTTGATGGTCGCAAGTTTGACCTGGAGCGAATCACCGAAGTCGCAACTAAAGAAGGCTTCTTGCTCTTCATGAACGAGTCGACCAACTGTGAAAGCGACGGAACGCACACGCACGGTGAGTTCGACATCCAGGAAAGCTTTGGCCAGATCATGGACAAGTATCCAAACAGCCGCCTGATCCTCAGCACCTTCTCGTCACAGATTCACCGTATTCAGCTCATCTTGGACGAAGCCAAGAAGCACGACCGCAAAGTTGCGTTTGCCGGCTATAGCATGATCCAAAACGTCGAGCTGGCGCTGCGCACAGGTGTGATCAAGGTTCCGAAAGACACCGTCGTAAAGATGGAAGATCTCGTGAAATTACCTGACGGCAAAGTACTGCTTGTTTGTACTGGTTCACAGGGTGAGTTCAACGCCGTACTTAACCGAATGGCCTCTGGTGCTCACAAGCACATCAAGGTGAAAAGTTCTGACGTCGTTATCTTTAGCTCGAACCCGATTCCTGGAAACGAAAAGTACGTCGTACGAACTGTCGACGGCCTTATGCGTGAGGGAAGCGATGTCGTGCAAAACGGCAAGAGCCACCTGACTGGCATCGGTCCTATCCACTTGTCAGGACACGGCTACTATGACGACCACGTCAAGCTGATTGGCGCCGTTAACCCAAAGTACTACCTCCCGATTCACGGCGAATTCCACATGCTACATCACAACGCAGTGTTGGCTGAAAAAGAAAACGGCATCCCCCGTGACAACATCTTTGTCTGTGACGCCGGTGACGTTGTCGAGTTTTACCACGACGGCAGCGCCAAGAAAACTGGTCGTGTACCAGTTGGCGGTATCATGTATGACGACAGTGGTGCAGAGGTGTCAGAAGTGGTTCTCAAAGACCGCATCCACATGTCGCACGAAGGTATGTTCGTTGTCGTACTAACCGTCGCTCGTGGTAGTGGACGGCTCCTAACTAGCCCAGATATCATCTCTCGAGGCTTCATATATCTGCGTGACAGCGAAGAGCTCATGAACCTCATTCGCCAGTACTTGAAGCAAAAAGTTGCTCGAAGTTTCGGTGGTCGCAAAGCTGACATGGACCAGCTGAAGAAAGAACTGAAAGACGAGATCACGCACATCCTCTATGACCAGACTCGCCGTACGCCAATCGTGATCCCTGTGATCAACGAGATTAGCGCTGGTGGTAACGGTGGTGGTCAGACGAGCGCACCCGGACGTCAGCCGGCTCGTCGTCCAAACGAAAAACCAGCGCCTCGCCAACCAATTCGTGAAGAGCGCTTCCGCCCGCAGCCAGTGATTCCGGAGCTGAAGGCTCAGCCGTTTGCTCAGGAAGCTGAAAACCGACATATCCGAGAAATCTAAACCAGCGCTTTAGTGCAGTGAAGATTGATCGTCTGGATTGCTAAAGTTTCGCTCTCGCAATATCGCACCCTGTCTATTTGCGCGAAGCCAGGCGCGTATTCCGGCGAGGAACAGCATCGACAGTGCTCCACCAAACACTAATACCCAGGTGATGTCTGGAAGATCATTTATTTTATCGGTTGTTGCGAAACCTAGCGCCCCAACCACGATAAAAAACAGCAGGGTGTACACAATATCTGAAAAGGGTAGTGGGCGTTTGGCTAGAAGCCCAAGGCTGTAAAGTATGCCGACAACACCCGTTGTGGATACTATGATCCACAAGAGCTGTGGCGTCCCCACCATGAGCATCGACTGGTTGACCTCATCGCGCATTCGAAGGGCTCCAGCTATGAGAGCTATCGAACTGAGAGTAAGCAAGAGAGAAAACCACGTATCACCAACTTGCGTGAGGGGTTTTTCACGACGCTTACGATGACGAAATGCATCGGATAACAACCAAATAACCAGCCCAATTCCCGTACAAAGTATGCCGAGCGACAACAGCCCGACGAGTGTCATGTATGGTTCGGGAGTGTCTGCGTCGGAGTTCGTGTAGGCAAAGTTGAAGAAGACTAGAACTGCAGTTCCTATAAACAGCATGACAAAGGACCATATCCTCCTTACCATTGCTCGGCTTAGCCCCAAGACGCACGCGACACCAAGGGCTAGTAGGGCGCTATAAAGCCATGGCGTTGAACTTAGAAACGGCTGCAGTGTTGTTGCATTACTGGAGCCCAACGGGGTGTAGATTGGTGTAAATTGCAGACTGAACATAGTGAGACCAAGGAGTACTAGCGCACCTGAGACTATGTTTCGTCGTATAAATTCGCCAAATCGTATCCAACGATGTTCGGGGTGTGTGAGCGCGACTCTATGCTTCCAAGCGAGTAGCGTGGTGGAGATGAGGTATATTCCCCCCGCTACCAGTGGCGCTACCAATACATCCCACAGGTGAAATGCGTCAGTCAGCCAGAAACTTACAACAATTATGATAATGCTGCAGAGCCAGAACTCCCATTGTTTGTAGAGATAGCTCCATTCATTTTCTCCACCTTCATTACCGATGTCTCGTTGTTGAAACTCATGTAATATGTACTGATAATCAGCCTTTGTTAGAGGTGAAATAGTTGTGAGTAGACGGCCTCGATTTTGTATCACACCTTCTTCGTCATACTCCGCCAAGAATATATTTTTAGGAAGCTTTTGTAACGGTGGTATGTCGTTATTCGATAACAAGACGGTATTATATGCATGCTCGTCATTCTCCAGTGGCCACCACCATCGATAATCTGCCTCAGTAGACAGCACCGTGTATGACGATGCGGACGTTTTTAGTAGCAGTTCACTTGCGCAGAACTCACCATTTCGGAGCGTGACGAGACTTTTGATTTGTCCACTGTGCAGAAGAAGGAGTGTGTCCACGAGACTAAGTGCAGCCGATTTTTCGTCCTCAAAAATTAGTTCGTACATTCCTCCATATATCAGCGGACCACCCTCTATATGCAGGGCAAAGGCGATGCTTGTGAGTTCGAGAGCGAACCGCAGCGTCGTATCGCTGGCTTTTCGTCCTGACTCGTAGGTTGCGAATACCTCATCTTCATCCTCGGACCGAGGAATACGGCTGTAAGCATCCGCCTGGATATTGAGGAGATTCTTATCAAGCTTCGCGCGTTCAAATTCTTTTTGGAATAACTTGAAAAATGTAATGACTGAGAATTCGGGCGTACCATCTGAAGCTTCATGATCCATGTCCATATCGTAGGTAGTTTTCTTTCTGAGGTCAATCAGTGTTTTCATCAAATAACTAAACCCCGCCAAACTGTGACGGAGTCTAGTTGGACTCGACGTCTGTAGGCGGGGGAAGGGGCTCTCGGTGAGAGATCAGGTTGTTCCAGGTGAAGCTGAACGCCAGGCTGCAGGCCATAGCGCCAACATAGACCTGGGGAGTGTTTGCCTCTAGTTGCAACAGCGTGGCGGCGGCAACCGAGTTGACGCCCAAGCCAGCTAGGTTTCCTGGCATGAACAGCACCCAGCGGCGCTGCCAACCATGGATAGTGGGATGGCGATCACCAAAGGTGAACCTGTCATGCACCCAGAAGCTCGCTTGACCACCAGTGATGAAGCCGAGCATGTTGGCGAGCCCAACGGCAACGCCAGCGTGCAGCGCGAGCGTAAACACACTCACGTTCGTGACGGTCGGCACGATCCCAAGCACGGAGTACTTGACGAGTCTCAGGAGCACATGAGTGCGCTGATTCACTGTATTTCACCTCGATTCAAAAAGAGCTAGTGGAAGCAGGGTGCTTCCATCAAATACCTATGATACCACCAAAGTAAACATTCGTCAATCAATGTAAAGGAGTTAAAGTATTCGAAAGGGGTGTTGCATTTTGTAGCAATTTATGCTACAATTTAACCATAAACAGTTCTCGACAGCAATGACCTCGAGAACGTATAATGAACGAAGTATATGGCAAAAAAGAAAAAGAAATCAGCAAAGAGCAAGAAGGTCGTCAAACCTGTTTCGAAGCACACGCTTCCTGAAGGGTTTTGGCCACAAGTAGGGGCACTGGTTCTGCTACTGCTGTCACTGCTATTGGCGCTCGGTATCTTTTCGACAGGTGGGCCATTTCCTCAAGCCGCCTATGGTGTCGGTCGCAATCTGTTTGGCTGGGGTGTGTATGTCCTGCCGTTCCTGTTCGTCTACAGGGCGGTTCAGATATTTAAGGCTGAACACAACAAAGTTCCTGGTGTTGTCACCGGTGCCACTATACTTTTCATCACGCTTACGTCCGGCTTTGTGCAACTGCTGAGTAACCAGCCAGCTGCCTATGAGCCCGCTACGCAGGGACAGGGTGGTGGTGTTGTTGGATGGTTGTTTGCACAGGGCATGCTGCTTCTTGCAACACCGACGGTTGGTGCTCTTATCAGCTTCGTTCTTCTGCTCATCACGAGCCTCTTTGTACTGAGTGTGTCACCATACAGTGTCATCAGCTGGTTCCTTAACCTCTTCCGTCGTGACGAGGCTGGAACACTGGCCGGTAACGCTGCGATTGCTGAAAAAGTTGCCGGTGGCGAAAAGAGTAAAGCTATCGGCGAGCTCAAACTAAACCAGGGCGTGCCGACAATCGATTCGATGGACGAAGACAAAAAGTCGACCCGTCTAAGCAGTCTCCGTAACAGTGTGACTCAGGACAAAGCTGCTGAAGAGCAGGCAGCACTGACTGCCGTGAGCGATCCTGATTGGGAACGTCCAAGTGTTGACCTACTTGAAAAGAAGCAGTCTCCGGCTGACGCTGGTGACGTGAAGCACAACGCCCAGATCATAAAAGACACGCTCGGTGAGTTCGGCATCGATGTCGAGATGGAAGGGGCTAACATCGGTCCAAAAGTTACCCAGTACACCCTCAAACCACCAAGTGGTGTCAAGCTGACGCGTATCACGCAGCTGGAAACTAACATCGCCCTGAACCTAGCGGCTCAGGCCCTTCGTATAGAAGCACCGATTCCAGGACAACGTGCGGTCGGTATCGAGGTGCCAAACCGCAAAGCTGCTGACGTGCGCCTGTTTGGTATCTTGGAGTCCAAGCAGTGGAAGAGTATGGCCGAACCGCTCGGGTTTGCGATCGGTAAGGATATCGCTGGTGACGCGGTGGTCGGTGAGCTCAACAAGATGCCACACCTACTCATCGCTGGACAGACCGGCTCAGGTAAGTCGGTTATGATCAACACGCTGCTTACCAGCTTGCTCTACCGCAATAGCCCGAGTGATATGCGCCTCATCCTCGTTGACCCAAAACAGGTTGAAATGGCTCCTTACGAAGACATCCCGCACCTGCTTACGCCGATCATCACCGAACCAGAAAAGACTATCAGCGCACTCAAGTGGCTGGTCAACGAGATGGAGCGCCGCTACAGTCTGCTGGCTGAACAGAAACTTCGTGACATCAAGAGCTTCAACGCAAAAAACCAGGAAGAGGCCATGCCGTACATCGTCATCGTCGTTGACGAGCTTGCCGACCTCATGATGGTTGCTGCCCGCGACGTCGAAGCACTCATCGTCCGCCTGGCCCAAAAAGCCCGTGCTGTCGGTATCCACTTAGTACTTGCGACTCAGCGTCCGAGTGTCGACGTCATCACTGGACTCATCAAGGCTAACGTGCCGGCACGTATCGCTTTCACAGTTGCTGCACAGGTTGACTCACGAACTATCCTCGACCAGGTCGGGGCAGAGAAACTGCTTGGGCAAGGTGACATGCTTATGCTGACACCGAGTATGAGTAAGCCAAAACGTATCCAGGGTGCCTGGGTGACCGACGATGAAGTCGTGAAGATAACTGATCACTTGCGCATGCAACGACCACCACAGTACGACGACGAGATCGTAGCGCAACCGGTGCAGCTCAACGGCCGTGGTGGTATCGTTATGGATCATGATGCAGGTAGTGGCGACGACGATATGTACAAAGACGCCGTCCGTGTGGTCGTCGAGGCCGGCAAAGCTAGTACAAGTCTTCTCCAGCGTCGTCTGCGCATCGGCTATGGCCGCGCAGCGCGTATCATCGAAGAGATGGAAGAGCAGGGTATTATCGGTGCTCAAGAGGGCTCACGACCACGAGATGTACTTGTGACCAGTGTCGATGACATCTACGGTGGTGGCGGAGCCGCCGAGGATGATACCGACGAGTACGGTATCCCACGCTAGAACTTTGTCCTAGAAAAGCAAACGAGCCCACCCCGTAAAAGGGGTGGGCTCGTCCGACAGGTGGACTTAGACGCGGAGGCCGAGCTCGCGCATGAGCGCGAGCTTGAGGCCGCTGGGCCACTCGTCCTCGAAGCGCAAAGTGTGAACCTCCTTGGCCGGCCAACGTTGCTGGCGTGGCTGGTACTCGAGGAAGTCGCGGTAATCGCCGACGTCCATGGTCAGCCCCTTTGCCTTGGCCTCTGCCATCTCGTCGTCGATGGACATGAGGTCGCCGAGACGACGAGCCCAGCCGGTGAGCACGAGCTCATCGGTGGTGTAGTCGAACTCGACGACCACCCGCATGTGCTGGTAGCCGTCGAAGCAGAACCCGAACAGGGCGGGGGTCTGCTGGTTGAAGCCGTCGGGGTTTGTCACGTCCCGGGTCAGGACGAACTTGACGTCCTGCTCGCCGAAACGATCGCGGAGCGCGCGGCGGATCTTGCGGACGCCGACGGACAGGGTGGCGGTGGTGGTCTGCGTCATGGACGCCTCCTCGTGTTGTGAACTCTGTCGGACAGACTGTTTTCTCTCGACTACTATAGAGAAGGAGAAAGCCTAAATACTATATTATCATAAATGGCATAAAAAGTCAATGTATAGTGCTCGGTTTCTAAAGTGCTTGCGTTTTAGTTACGTCAGGCGTATACCGGGAGGTATAGTTCTTTGTTTTTAAACAAAAAGGCACTCAAATGACACAAATGGACATCGTAGGTACTAGGGTTGACGTCGACCCATCGCTCCGCTCACACGTTGAGGCGTATGGACGTCTAGTACGTCTCGCTATGGCGGCTGCGGACGGAGAGGCAACCCGCGACCCCAGGGGAGTATTTGTGTTTGACGGACTTGAAGGCGCCGGGGAGGCACTGACCCCAGAGCACTGCGCCGACGGTGTAGTGGCTCGGGAGCAGGATGGTACGACGTATAGCTACCGCGTGTTCGACGATCATGGCAATGCGCTCCCAGTGAGACAGGTACTAGGTGGCTCAGCTGTAGCGCGAGATGCCCTGGGGTTAGCACTCGCCCCAGGGATCAACGGCATCCGTGCACGACTAACCATTCGAGGTGTCGACGGCTCCGAGTCAGCTGCGGTGAGCACTGGGTCGCAGCATGACTGGCAACGTCTCTACTAAGTCTTTTCAGACGACTCGTTTTCTGCTATAATACCTCTGTTACAAACCTAAGCCTGCCTGAAACAGGGTAGGCATCCGCACGGATACCAAAGGAGGTTACCTATGCGAGAGTACGAACTAACCGTACTAATTCACCCAGATCTCGAAGCAGATCTGGAAAACCAACTAACGATCGTTCGTGACATCGTCACCAAAAACGGTGGTAAAGTCACGAGTGAGGACAACTGGGGCAAGAAGCGTCTAGCTTACCGTATCGCAGGCGAAGACTTTGCTGTTTACGTCTTTATGACCGTCGAGCTCCCAGGCGCAGCTGTTGCGAAAGTTGACAGTACGCTCAACATCACCGACCCAGTCATCCGACACCTACTCGTCAGTGTCGATCCAAAGGCGAAAGCAGCCCTTGCTGAAGCCAAAGAAGCAGCTACCGATAAAGAAGAGGAGTAAGAACTATGGCAAAAGGTTTCAACAAAGTTATCCTGATGGGTAACCTCACCCGCGATCCAGAAACCAAAAGCACCACAAGCGGCCAGAGTGTTACCAACTTTAGTCTTGCCGTCAACCGAACCTGGCGCGACGCCAGCGGTGCGCAGCAAGAAGCAGTCAGCTACATCGACTGTGTGGCATGGGGTAAAGCCGGCGAAATCATCGCCCAATACCTCGGCAAAGGACGTGCAGTCCTCGTCAGCGGTCGTCTCGACCAGCGCAGCTGGGAAGACAAAGAAACCGGCGGTAAGCGCTCAAAAGTAGAAGTGGTTGTCGAAGACTTCAACTTCGTTGACAGCGGCAGCGGAGCCGGTGGTGGCGACAGCGCAGCTTCACGAACCGTCAGCGCTAAAAACGAAGAAGTCACCACGAGTGACATCGATGACCGACCAATTGATCTAAGTGAAATCCCATTTTAGTTTAAGGAGAATGAAATTTTATGGCTCGAAGATTTAAAAAAGATATCCCTGCATACTTTGACTACCGTGACGTCAAAACTCTGCAGCGGTTTGTAAACATTTACGGACAGATTGAACCATCTGTAAAAACCGGCCTCAACAGCCGTCAGCAGCGCCAGCTGGCTGTCGCTATCAAGCGTGCCCGCCACCTCGCGCTCATGCCATTTGTCGCTCAGGGGTAGTTTCATGCCTGAAGGTGAAGGCTACCGACCACCATCGACCGAAGAGTTGCTAAAAGCCATCGTCCGACAGCGTGAGCATGCTCATCGCGAGACTCATATGCGACTTTTGGGCGAGTTAGGTGACGTCGCAGTTAACGAAACGGAGAAACCAGATGTATCAACCGACTGATCTGAAAAAAGGCACCGTCGTACAGATAGACGGACAGCCATTTCGTGTTATGGAGTACGCCCAGAAAGTTATGGGGCGAGGTGGTTCAATTGTGAACGTGAAACTTCGTAACCTCATGACGGGAGCGGTAATCCCTAAAACGTTTAAAGGCCAGGACAAAATCGAACCGGCTGAAGTGCGGACTCGCAAGGTGCAGTATTTGTATAACGATGGCACCGATTTTCACTTCATGGATCCAGAGACGTTCGAACAGTTTCAGCTCTCAAACGAAGAAGTTGAAGAAGCTCGTGACTACATGAAGGACGGAGACGAAGTCGGGCTTCAGTTCTTCGGTGACAAGGTTATCAACGTAGAACTGCCGAAAAATCTCTATCTCGAAGTTACCTACGCTGAAGACGTGGTAAAAGGCGACACCACGAGTAGTGTTCTCAAAGACGCCACGCTCGAAACCGGCAAGGTCGTGAAAGTTCCTGCTTTTATCAAGGTGGGTGACATCATCTCTGTCGATACCGCAACTGGCGAATATCGCGAACGAAAGAAGTAGTAGTGAGGCGGCGTCTCGACGTTGAGTTAGTTGCACGGCGACTTGTCGTGTCCCGGTCTCAGGCCGAAAGCTGGATCAAGCTCGGTCAGGTGCTGGTTGACGGCCGCGTCGCGAAAAAACCTGGTTTACAAGTAACGCCAGAGACTCCTATACAGTTGCTCGCAAAAGAGCAGTATGTCTCGAGGGCGGGCTTGAAGCTAGCCAGCGTAGCGCGCGCTTTGTCTCTTAATTTCAAAGATGCCGTCGTGCTCGATGTTGGCAGCAGTACTGGCGGCTTTACGGACTTCGCGCTGCGCCATGGGGCGCAAAAAGTCTTCGCAGTCGATGTTGGCACCGACCAACTGCACCCCAGTCTCCGGTCCGACCGGCGTATTGAGCTCCATGAAAAAACTGACATCCGTGACTTTACTCCTAGTGAAACACCTGGGATTGTAGTGATCGATGTGAGTTTTATTAGTCTGCGTGAAATTTTAGGTCATGTAGCCCGCATCTCTGGACCAAAGACTCAAGTAGTCGCTATGGTAAAACCGCAGTTTGAAGCTGGACGGCACCAGGTAAACAAAGGGGTTATCAAAAACGACTCCGTCAGACGTAGTATCCTCCAGGACTTTGAGTCGTGGGTGCGGCAGTATTTTGTCATCATGGAGAAAGCGGACAGTGAAGTAGCGGGTGCGAAGGGGAATCGTGAACGATTCTATCTTCTCCGAAGAGAAAAAGATTTACAATAGTTTAATTCTATGGTATAGTGACTTTACCAGACCAAGTTTGGTGTCTGATCACCCATTACGACTGAAGTGAATATCCGAAGGTGGATAGAGAGCATTGTCAGGGTGACAGTTGCTCTTTCACAGTCAGTTTTATGATCAGTCACACGAACATCATCTCGAGAGAAAGACAGTGACATGAACTATTCCCGCGTCGTGCTGGCAGCTGTGGTTGGGTTCCTGATGGGATCCTTCATGGCAACGCCGGCTCAGGCTGCAGATGTACACAAGCAGAAGGCTGTCTACGCCTGCGCCTACAACGGCACCAAGGGCGTCGACGAGATCCTCAATGGCGTCGTCAAGCTCAAGTCCTCAGCCCTGCGCACCCAGGGGTGGACCGGCAAGGTCGGGCGATGGCTGCCCGGTACGACCGACAGGCTCTATGTCATCGGTCGTGCTGTGGCGCCCAGGCCATCCGCCGAGAGCTGCCCGCAGCCGATCGGCGCCGAACCGGTGCAGCCGGCCGGCGAGTCCGACTTCAGTGCGTCATGCACGATGCTGTTCGTCGACTATCCGCTCAACCAGGCGCCGGCCAACGCGCCGTTTGAATACCTGGTCGATGGCGTCTCGCTCGGCGAAAACTTCGTCGGCTATGCCTTCCCCGGGCAAGGGCTTCACACTCTGACGCTCCGTGTTGCCGGACAGCAGGTCGACAGTGACGAGGTGCGCATTCTGGCCTGCCAGGGAGCTTTCTCTGGCGTGTCGGACTTCAGCATCTCCTCCACCATGCTGTTCGTCGAGGCGCCGATGAATCAGACGCCCCCCGAGGCCAACTACGAGTACTTCGTTGACGGCGTCTCGCTCGGTGTCAACTTCGAGGGCTATGCCTACCCGGGAGCGGGGAAGCACACCCTTGTTCTCAAGGTCGGGCCGGAGGTTGTCGACAGCGACACCTTCACGCTCTTCGGCTGATCATCTGAGCTTCGGCTCCTGACGAAAGAGTTCGCCCGCCTCGATGCAGTCTGACTGCAAAGAGGCGGGCGTTCTTCATACACAAACTTTACTTTTATCCATAATCATGATACAATTGTAAGACTAACCTTTTGTAATTGGTTGGCGATGCTGAGGTGTGCCGAGTGTAATTGTTATGATTGCGCTGCTCGGCAGCAGCAGCTTTCATAATTCGGTTTTAGCGAAAATATCTCAGCTTGGTCTGTCGTTTACAAACGGTCAGTTTCCCGAGAAACAATATCCCAAGGGGGGAATTGAGACATGAGTTCGCGCCTACGCAGGGCGGCCATCGGCGGTACCACCGTCGTACTAGTTGCCTCTGCGATCGTGGGGATCAGCGCTGGTTCTGCCAGCGCCCATCACCCCATACTCAGTGGGTCGGCGGTCTGCGACAAGACCACCGGCCAGCTCAACATCGAGCTGCAAGCGGTGTCGGATGCTCCCTCAAGGGGCAAGTTCTGGCAGTTGAACTCGGCATCACCGAGCCTCAACTGGCAGCTCGGCAAGGCCAACCGTCGCAACGAGTCCAACTCGTTCACGGCGGTCCTGCCGAACGTCACGGTGGCCAAGGCCTATGACTTCACGGTCAGCGCCTCCTGGTTCACCTCGGTGACGACCGACACGGTCAACGTTGGCCCGATCAGTGGCACCGCCACTGTGACGGTGACGAAGGCCATGCTCGACGCCTGCAAGCCGAACGTCGTCAAGGACGCCTCGGCGTCTCTGACGACGACTCCTGCGACCTGTGACGCCCCCGAGGCGTTGGTCTATGGAGCGATCGCCAATGCGACGTGGTCGGGTACGCCCGACGGCACTCAGGGTCCTGGAAGCTACCACGTGGTGGCGACCGGAGACCCTGGGCCGCCACCGCACGTTTTCGGCGACGGCAGCAGCACCAAGGTGTTCGACGGCACACTGTCAGACAAGCTGGATCCGAACGACCATCCCGAGTGTCGTTCGCTTCAGCCGCCTGACGTGACGCGGCATCAGACCGCACGCGGCTGTGATCTCAGCGCCTATGGTGACGGCTTCGTGCCGGGAGCCATCGGCCGCACCGGCAAGGAAGCCTATGTCTGGAGCCCCGAGCTTCGTGACTGGGTTCTCTCCGGTGTCGTCAACTGGGATCCGTGGTTCCAGATCACCGTCTGGAACCAGGCGCAGCAGGTTCGACACGGCTGTGTGGCGCCGCCCGTGGTCAAGCCGCGTGGCAACGTGAGCTGTGGGTGCGATGGTGACCCTCGCGGTCACCTGAACAACCGTCAGTCCACGGTGTCTGCCTCGGTGGTCGCCAAGGTGGTGGCTCCGAGCGGCAAGCTCCTGTACCGTCACGTCTACAACGTGGCGGCAGGGGTGGAGCGTGACATCAGTTTCGGCGGCCACCACAAGTATCCGCCGGGCTCACGTGTCGTGCTCCGTCTGAAGGGTGGCAAGGTGCTCGACTCTGAGACCGTGCTGCCTCGTTGCCCGGGTCCCCCGGACAGCGGCACCAAGCAGGCGCCTGAGGCATTTCCCGCGGTCCCAAAAGTCTGACGACGGTCGGTCGCAAGGCGACCGTCAAAGCTTATGGGATGAAGATTCCAAGTATGTATCCGGGCAAGTTTCGGGTGCTGCCTAGGTCTTTGAACGCCGCGGGCGCTATCAGTATGGGGTCAAGCGTCAAGGTGGGTTACACCTGGCGCCTGAGCGACCAGCTGATGGCGTGCCATACCAAGCACGATGGCGGGGGAGTGTGCAACCGGTTGTATACGCTCCACCCTGGATCTCGTGTCTACGAGTTTCGGGGTGGTACGCGGCTGACCGGTCACGTCACTACCGTGATCAATCGTCATGGCATCAGTCCGAAGCAGATGAATCGGATCTACGCCGACGAGACAGGTAAGTGGATCGCCACTTGCTGGATCAAGAAATATCGCAACGGGTCATACCATAACTGGAAGACCCTGGTGCGGTACGTCATCGATCGCTAAGGCCGAATTTGGCCCGGGTTTTGTGCGCATTCCAGCGTATGAAACCCGGGCTATTTTCTTATCGATATATTGACAATTATAATTTTTATGCCATAGTCCTTACAGATCGAATACATACATTCGGTTGATCGTTTACTCGTTCGGCACATGTCTTGTTGCCGTATCGTAGGCTCGCTGTTGGCGCAATGATTTCGTGTGCCCACCGCTGGCCTACGGTAGGTCGCCTGGCTTTTTTGCCAGACAAGCATGAGGAGAAACCATGTTCCAGCGCAACGCTCTCGGCGTGGCAGGACGTGCGGTGGCAACTCTGGTTGTCCCCACGCTCATCGCCAGCGCCTTGATGATTACTACGGCCTCGTCGGCTCAGGCTGATGACCGTCATATCGACCCCAGCTCCCTCGAGACCCTCCAGGCACAGGTCTGGTGTTCGGCGGGCAAGGGAACCGTCGTCATCTCAACCCACAACAGCCTGCCGGCTGTGTCAGATGTCGACAACAGTTTGTCAGTGACGGCGCGCCTTGGGGATGCACCGGACGCTCCGACCGATGGTCCTTTCGTCATGAATCCCGGTAGCTACCATACCTTTGTCGTCCCCACCGGGATGGCTCAGGTGCCTGCGGGGCACATCACGTTCATCCAAACCTGGGCCGATGGCTCCGGGTACAACGACGAGCGGGGGGTTGCCTACGCGGCGAAGGACTGCCGATTCCCGGTTAGTCCGGTAGTGGACACGGTTCGCAGTGCAACCTGCGCTAACCCCGACCTCATCGTGAAGGGTGCCGATTACTTCCCGGGTCTGACCTGGGATCCGGCCGGTGCTGTCACTCTGGCTCAGGGTGAGGCCGTCACGTTCAGTGCCATCATCGACGAGACCATCTCTCGTCAGGCGGGTGGTGTGTCGTCGGTGACGATTACCAACGACTTCGTCTGTCTGCGCCCCTACGGTCGCATCTGGCGCAATCATGGTAATCCCTGGGCGAGGCTCAACAACAGCTGGTCCGATGGCGCGGTCCGCTACCACGTCTGGGCGTTCAAACGCCGGACGGGGCAGGTGCTCTTCGACGCTACCTATAGCGTCGGAGCTGGCAAGGCTAGGCAGATCTCTCTCGGTGGAGATCGGCGCTTCCATGGTGGGACTGTCATCAAGATCAGGGCCAACAACAAGCTGCTGGATCGAGTGCGGTTCCATCACGACTAATTCGTAACCGGCAGAGGGTGGGCGACGGAATACTCCGTCGCCCACCCAAACACTACTCAAGACCTCGAGGGGTCTTTTTTTTGTGTCCATAGGGTAAAGATTGACAATTTATACTGTTTATGATAAAATAAAAAGGTTACTGTCGGAGATCTGTCTTCTGCAGTAAAGCCCTCGGGCTTCAAATACTCGAGTGTTTCATCTCCGACTCTCTATCCTAGGAGCTTCCCTGTGACTCTTTTCAAGCGTTTTTGCGCAGCCGTCAGCATGGCTCTGCTGGTCGGTCTCTGCCCGGACTTGGCTTCGGTGGTTCACGCCGCCGAGGCTGCGCCGGTCATGGCGACCAACCTGCAGCGGGACACCGACTGCGACCAGCGAAGTGGTCAGATCCGGGTTGTCGTGCATGAGCCGATTCGTCGGCTCGGCTATGGCATCCCGGACAGTGACATCATCGTCTGGACCCGCAAGGGCGGTGTCGCGGCTGGTATCTACCGGCTGAACCTGCCCAAGCAGGCGTTCGGCAGCAAGGTCTCGTGGCTGGCGGTTGCGCTCAAGCGTGACGGCAGCATCGAGGTCGGCGACCGCTACACCTTCCGTCGTCCCGAGCGAGCGGCTTGCGTGTTCAAGCAGCGTCTGCAGCTGAGCTCCTACGACGACCAGGTCAACCAGCGCTGCCCGAAGGGGAGCGACAGCCTGTTCATCGTTGGCATCTGGGTGCGCACTGGCACGCCCGGCTATATCGTCCGCGGAGGTTCCGCTCAGCTGACCAAGCTCAGCGGATTCCCGTTCGCGGCCGATGGCATCATCGATCACGTCTCTTCGGAGCGACTGGTCGAGTACACCCTCGTCGCCGGTCGCAAGACTCGAGTCCAGTTGGATTCGGATCAGAACACGGCCTGGCCGGTGGTCACGTCTTCACCTGGGGTCCAGCTGGACTCGCTGGTGTTTCGCACCTGCGTGAACAACCAGGAGAACACGTGAGTCGGAGAACGAAGGGTCCGCTACTAACCTAGGGTTATCCTGGGCAGTAGCGGACCCGTTCTTCATTTTCAGGGTATAATACATAATGATCGTGCTTATGAGTCATGGAGAAAACAGGGTGCAGCGCTTCTGGAGCGCTCGGACACGAAAACAAAAGCAGTGGCTAAAGATTACAGCCGGTATTTTAGTGGCTGTAATCTTTGTTCAGTGCATATACCCGACGGACAGAGCACTGCTGCTTGCTCGCTTAGACGACACGCCGGTCAGCTTTATGACTCAGGTAAATCTAGACAAAAAGTTACTCTCCCAGTACGAGACGACCAAGCTCACGACAAACATACGTGGCAAAAAGACAACAGCAGCTCTCAACCAAACTGGAGTGACCGTGGACCATGAGGTGGTCGCAAAGGGGCTCACTAGCTACCCATGGTACCTCCGCCTGCTACCAGGAAGTTTACTGGTCAAAGGAGCCTTCACTTCTCAAGACGTCGTGCTGAAAACTGAACAAGAAAAGTTTTCACTCTATGCCTCTGAGCGGATAAAAGAGTGTGCGGTTGCGCCGAAAAACGCTGGTGTTATGGTGAAAAATGGCGAAGTGGTACTTGACCCTGCGAAGGACGGTGAGAAGTGTACGGAAGAGGGGCTACGCCAGCAGATTACTTCGCAGGTGCTTTCAACAGAAGGGCTGAGCGTGACGGTACGTACTGAGCCAGTCAAACCTGAGCGTTCGGACAGTGATGTGAGCGGCCTGCTCAAGGAAGCGAAAACGGTAGCCGAGCGTGAAATCGTGGTTTCGGTTGCCGGTAAGACCTACCCTATAGACCAGGCAACGCTGGCGAGCTGGCTGGCATTTCCTGAAGATCCTACGACAAAAAAGTTGACCGTCGGCGTCAATGATGAGGCAGTAAAGGCCTATCTGGCGACTATCCAAAAAGAGGTCTATGTAGCCCCAGGTACAACCGTTATCACGACCTACGACGGGATCGAGACGGGACGAGTAAACGGTGCGCCAGGGCGCGGCATCAACATGGACGCTACGAGCAGTGCTATTCATACCCAAGTACTTTCCGGGAGCGGCACTGTTACTGCGACACTGGCGAGTATCCCGGCGAATCTAAGCTATAACCGCAGTTACAGCAAAACTCCAGCCGGTCTCCAGGCGCTTGTCAGCGATCTCGTGAAGGATAAAGGCGACTTTGCTATCTCGGTACGCAAACTGGGTGATAGTGGGGTACATGCAAATGGCGATAAACAGTATGAAACAGCCAGCACCTACAAACTTTTTGTCGCCTACTCGGTATTAAAACGCATCGATGGTGGCCAGATGAACTGGGGCCAGACAACGAGTGGTGGCCAGACGGCCAGCCAGTGCTTTGACAACATGATCATCAACTCGGATAACGCCTGTGCGGAGTGGTTTGGTAAAGCTATCGGCTGGACCACTGTACAAAATGAAGTACGAGCATTGGGACTTTCCCAGACGACGCTTGGGTCAACGTTTTACACGACGGCGAACAATCTCGCCCTCTATCTGCAGAAGCTCGAATCAAATCAGCTCGGTGTTAGTGAGCCGTCGCGTGCACGCTTACTCACTGCTATGAGGCAGCAAGTATTTCGCCAGGGAATTCCAGCCGGGGTTGGTGTTCCGGTGGCAGACAAGGTTGGCTTTTTGACCGGTAACCTTCATGATGCTGCCATCGTCTATAGCCCGAGTGGCGTCTATGTGCTCGTGGTCATGAGCAAGGGAAGTACTTGGGGTGCAATCGCTGACGTGGCTCGTCAGATTCAACAGCAGTTGCAATAAGTCGGTTATTTCGTAACGTTGAAGCGAAACTCGACTATGTCGTCAGGCTGCATGACGTAGTCACGACCCTCAGTACGAACTTTTCCGGCACTTTTTGCAGCAGCTTCTGAGCCCGCGGCGACGAGGTTGGGGTAAGAGACGATACTAGCTGCGATAAAGCCTTTTTCGAAGTCGGTGTGGATGACGCCCGCGGCTTGAGGCGCAGTATCCCCCTGGTGGATGGTCCAGGCGCGGACTTCTTTCTGGCCAGCCGTGAGATAGCTCTGGAGCCCCAGAGTGTCGTACGCAGCGTGGATGAGCTGGGTGAGGCCTCGTTCTTTGACGCCATAGCTTTCAAGTAGTTCGGCGGCGTCGGCGTCATCGAGACCACGAAGCTCTTCTTCTAGTTTGGCGCAGACGAAGAGCGCTTTTGCTGGTGCTACTTGGGCGGTTAGTTTTTCCTGATGTGCGGCATCGGCGATACCAGTTTCGTCAACGTTAAACACATAGATGACGGGCTTCGCGGTGAGCAGATGAAGATCGGCAATTGTTTCGCCATCAAGCGAGGGGAGGGCAGACAGTGGCGTGCCCTCGTCTAGGTGTCGTTTTAGTGATTCGAGATACGTAGCTTGCTCGCGTTTTTTGGGATCGGCCTTTGCTTCTTTGGCGAGCTTGGGGAGGCGGTTGTCGATAGTTTGTAGGTCAGCGAGGATAAGCTCGGTGTTGATAACGTCTATGTCGGCCTGTGGATTGACGGGTGCGTCGTCGTGACGAAGGATGTCACTGTTTTCAAAGGCGCGCACAACGTGGACGA
The DNA here is from genome assembly GCA_964383465.1 of uncultured Candidatus Saccharibacteria bacterium. GTDB lineage: Bacteria > Patescibacteriota > Saccharimonadia > Saccharimonadales > Saccharimonadaceae > CAYLGT01. Next base: position 46,392 of record CAYLGT010000004.1, read on the forward strand.
TGGCGTCGCAGGTGCGGATGTTGTGCAGGAACTTGTTGCCAAGTCCTTCGCCTTTGCTCGCTCCCGCCACAAGTCCAGCGATGTCAACGAAGGTGACGGTAGCTGGGATAACTTTTTCAGCTGTATACATGGTTTGGAGTACGCCTAGTCGAGCGTCAGGAACTGGCACGATGCCGGTGTTTGGTTCAATGGTTGCGAAAGGGTAGTTGGCAGCCAGGATCTCGCTGTCAGTGAGTGCATTAAAAAGCGTCGATTTCCCGACGTTTGGCAGCCCGACGATGCCTATGCTTAACATTTAACCCAACCTCACGTTCATTTTCCAGATAGTTTGCATAAATTCCATTTCCATTATTATTTATAATTTGACCAGTGGGCGTAGCTAACAACGGTATACGTCCCCAAATACTGACTTCCTGTTTTGTCGCCACAATCTTGGTTATAACTCTCTTAATTATCGCTTTCTTCTCTGTAAAACTCAAGCTTTCAACACGTTTTATCGTTCCGTCAAAGTACTGCTCGACCGTTAATGGCTTCTGATTGGTCATTTCATCTTCCAGGGCAGAGATTTCAGACACCAGAGCTTCACGTTTTTCATTAAGCTCGTACATCATATCTTTGTAGCGGCGTTCAGACATTGAGCCTTGACCATAGGCTTTATCATAGCGATACTGTTCAACCTCTTGCTTCTTGAGCGTCTCGTGAAGCGTGTCTAATTGGCTTTGAAGTGGGGAAGTGCTCAAACGGCGTTTAGCCTGTTCAGCCACTAGTTGTGGGTTTAAGAGCAGTTCTTTTATGTTGCGCCATACTAATGCGTCGAGCACAGGTACGTTAATGCCGTGTTCGTGGCATTCACGTTCTAACGGGAACTTGCTCAAACGATCTGTGCAACGGTAGTATAGGCTGCCATTACTCACAGGGTCACCAGTACGGGCTTTCCCGCACACGCACTCAATTAGACCTGCTACAAGGTAGTTATTTACACTGTTGTTGCGGGTATTGGTACGCTTATTCTTCTCAAGCTGCACCTGGACCTTATGGAATAGGTCGGGGCTAATAACTGCTGGCACACTGACGTGGAACCATTCTTCCTTTGGACGACGTTTACGACTGCCTTTCGTGACTTTGCGGTATTTTTGCTCTGGATTGCGGGGATTCTTTGTAGGAACGCTCTCGCTTTTGTTGTAGTAGTGGTCGCCCATATAGGTGGTATCACGCACCATACGGTCTATTGTCCCGCCACTCCACTGGTCACGCTTGCCCTTGGGTGGGGCAATACCCATCTTGAACAGTTTACGCCTTACTTCATGCTTAGATACGCCCGCTGCAATCCACTCAAAAATTTGCTTCACGACTTCGGCTTGCTCTTCGTTGATTTCAAAGTAGCCGTCACGAGCATCAGGACCCGTCTTAATGCGAGGGAAGTAGTCGTAGCCGTACTTAGGTTGATAGCCGAGTAACTTCTTATTTTCACGCACTTTACGAACCTTACCAATACGCATACGTTCGGTGATTTTGACACGCTCATATTCGTGGAAAATTCCCATAACGCTGCCCATAAGCACCTCTTCGGTGGTTTGACCGTTAATATCGTGTAAACTGATACACTCAATTCCGCATTCACGGAGTTCTTCTAGAATAATTTCTTGATGTACGAATTTACGGGACAAGCGTCCACGGTCATAGACGTACAGAATATCGAACTTACCCTCACGAGCGTCAGAGCGCATACGATCAAGATCAGGACGTTCTATAATCGCTCCGCTCCAACCCTCGTCCTTATACTCGGCGACCAATACTACATCGGCATCTTTTTTGATACGCTCTAGTATTTCCATTTTTTGGTTCTGAATGGTTTGCTCTTCTTCTTGATGTGCCGTACTGACACGCATATAAATTGCTACTTTTTTCATTGCTTCTTCCTCGTAGAATGGTCGGCGATAAATTTCTGTAGAGCCGTTTCACTTATGCGGTAGCCTTTGCCCAATTTAACGGCTTCGAGCCTGCCGCTTTTGATGTAGGTGAGTACGCTTTGCCAGTGGATTTGCAGGAGGTCTGCGACTTCCTGAACCGTATAGAATTTATGTGCAACCATAGTAATTTAGATTATAAGTATTTATAAATAAATATCAATACTATCCCTGTTAATTTATTGTCCTATTTTCTTTTCCACCTGTTCAAATAGTTTGTCGAATATCTCGTCTAAGATGTTGAACTCATCTTCCACGACCGTGTATTCGACGGTCGGTTCTTCTGGCGGCGTGTATGACGGTTTTCTTTTCATTACTTACGCCTTATGAGTAGTAACCAATAAAGAATAGAAGTTACCTATTAACCAGAAACCTACAATACAGATACCTATATGCTGTTTAGGTAAGTTACCTATATAGGTTTCTTTGCTATATAGAGAACTATGGAAGATGTAATTACGCTGACTACACATCATGCACCTCGTCAATGTTTCGGGTGTGATTAGCGCCTTTGAACAGTGCTTCCAACTTATTATCGTGAATGTATTGGTCTACAGCCCTCATAGCTGCGTCTCGTATAAGGTCAAGCAGGGGACTGTCGCCACGAAACTCAATCGGCTCCGCCCAACTTTTGCCAATCCAGAACTGAGGCATTTGAAACCACAGGTCATCATATTTAGTAGAAGGACGGACTGTGCAGTGACCAATCCACATTTTAAGGCTCGGTATGGCGACGGAAACGTATAGAACGCTCTTGCTGAGGTTCTCTGCATAGACCCTTGCTGTGATACTAGTGGTGTCTATATGCATGACGTACTCCCGTTGATGTCGTGCCACAGTGAGTGGAGCATACCTGACCAGTCGTTTTTATCGTGACAGTGGCCGCAGAAGGCTTTGTCGAGCTGTGCCTCACGCAAATTATCGTTTAGGAGCTTACGGCGATATTGGTTGAGCAAAAATTTGCCACGCAACCAGCTAGGCGTCTTTTGCCCGTACTGCTTAAAAAGCCAGCGTGTCTCATTGAATTGCTTACGACCTAACGTTATTTCGATTTTGGGCGAAACGTTACGCTGTGATGTCGTGTCTAAAACCTGCGTTTGGGTGCTTAGAGCATAATTTGTGCGTCCAGCTTGTTTTTGTGTATTTTGGATAGGACTTTCTACCGTCGTGTTTACCACCATCTTTTGAACCTCGTTTAGTTACTATTTTTTGGCGCACTGAACAAGCCGATAGAGCTGGGTGCTGTACCGTAAATGTCTGGTGCTTTGCGAACTACAAACTTTCTATATAGCTTGTAGTTTCTATATCTAATTTTAGAGGTTTATAAGGGGTAAATCTGCTAACGCCGAAGTGGTCTGAACCACCAGTTGTTATTCCGAATTGTTCCGAAAATTAGCTACTTACTAGCAGCTTTAATAGCGTCTAACTGCTGTTGAGTTAGGGTAGTAGATTGCCTGACTAAGATTCCCTTTGGCGATACAACCACAAACGGACTGCACGGTTTTTTGTCACCAAAATGCGATTTGCGAATATCTTCACGGAGATTAGTTAAGCCGTGAGCCTTTATGTCTGCCGCCTTGAGTTCGGCTTTAAGCATTGCTAGGTCAATATCTCGGTTCGGATGTTTGTCTAGGCAGTAAGAAATAATGGCAAATGGCAAACCGTCACGCATAGAGGATAGACGATATTTTTCGTTACCAATAGAAATGACTGGCACCGATATGTTCTCAAAAGATAGCGTGGCGGTCATCGGGTGGGGTTTGTTAGTCGTCGGCTCTGATACATCTGCACGGTGAAACGCTTCGGTTTGCTCAATCATTTCATAGTAGCTGGTGAAGCTATCGTTCAGGGTAATAAGGTAATAGTCCTGTTCGTCGTCTTTCCTGATTCTCTTCTCGTAGGTCAGTTTGCGATTAGGTGTTTGTTCAATCTCAATATGTCCAAGTTCTTCTAGGTCAGAGAGCACGGACTGTATGGTTTGCAGGTCAATATCGTACTGCTGCTTGAGGACTTCGGGAGTAACGTACACCGTCTCCCCGACGTGCCGCCTATGAGCGTCCAGTTCACGCAAGAAGAGTAGACGCTTGTTGCTCGTCGGCTCAATATCATACAAAATCATAGATTTATTGTAACGGTATAAAATCTGGGAAAAAAATTTTGGTGACGTACCTTGTCGTCCTAGTGGGCAAAAAGATGAACGGGCTTAAAGACAACCCCTGGAACGCAGGAGGAGCGTCTAGGACGTGCAATGGGGTGATGGAGCGATAAATAACGTCTGCCACGGACCCCTCTTTGTCATAATTAGAAGTAGAGGCTAATACAAAAAGGAGCAGCTATGGTCAAGAAAGCCAATGGACGACCAACGAAAATAAATTACCAGACAATCATAAAGTTAGCTGATGCCATCCAGCACAACGCTACGGTTACCGAAGCGTGTAGATTTGCAGGAATTAGCAGGGACACTTACTATCGTCACTTAAATCAGCCAGTCTTCGCAGAGAAAATGGCTATCGCCAAAAGCAATCAGAATAAGGTGGTCATGAGTTTTCTGACAATCTATTAAGAAACTCGCTGCTTTCTCTGTGTTTTCGCAAGATATGCCGTCAGAAAAGCAGAAATACTAGAGAAACATATTTGACAAACAAGTATAAATAAGCTATAGTAGTACGATTATGAGTTTTACGGATCGATTTTCTAATGCCCCTATGCGTGACGAGCAAATAGCTACCGTCATTGATGAAGTTGAGCGACTTACCCCCGAAGCTCGTCGTATTGGACAAATTGGTGCAGAAGCCGATGGTCCACAGAGCGTTAGCTGGCAAGACTGGTATGAAACGCCAAGAGGCGGCATTGTAACCGTTCATCGGTCATTTATTACTACTGAAACAAATAAAGATGGCACAGTACCGACTACATTGGAATCGTGGGGTGTGAAACTTGATTCACGTCGTGGTGAGCAGGTTGGTGAGTTTGTACTTTCTAATACTGTTGAGCTTAAGATTGAGCGCAAGAACTCATCGGAAGTAGATAAGGCTCGACGTGCCTATCTAGCTCGTGGTGTCGAAGTAATGAAGGCTATCGGTATTGAACCACCTGAGAGCGCACCAGGCAGGGAAATGCGTACCAATCCTGGTCTAGTTAAGTTTTCTGAGCCTGATAAGTTACATGCTCTAGTTACGACCGTGCCTCGCATTTTTGATAAGGACGGTTTCGCAGTTTTTGACACTCGAATTACCGACCTCGGTATGAAAGCGGCTGACGCTCTCGCAAATTATCAGTCAGATGCTTATCCGCTATTGCATCAGTTTAATGTTGAGGGTATGCGTGAACATTTAATGAAGCAACGAATGGCAGAAGTCGCAAGTCGTAAGATAGGCTCCCAGGTTATTCATGCGCTACAGCAGCTTAACCCTGACAACCGATTGCAATGTACACCGTTTGCTCGTCCATCTGAACGAGGTTAGTTTACAGGGGTAGCTTGTTGACAAAGCAAGCGAACTATGCTAGTATTTAGGTAGTTAAATTAAAAATAAAAATGTCCGAAACCCTCACCACACCAGAACAGCCCAACTTCCAAGCCAGCATTGACGCTATTACTAGTCGCCGTCTGACGCCTGAAAATCTTGACCAATATGCAGATGAGGCTCTTAACGACCTTGTAGGTGTAGTAGATGAAGCCGTTCAGACCTATAAGCGTCAACCTACTATAGATGCCCCAAACCCCAAAGAAGAGGAGCGGGCTGCTTTTTCATATTATGGAATGGAAGCCAATGTGGTCGAAGCGACACTTGACCATATTGCCAATGTAGCGGATCAAATACACGGCCTGGATACCGTAATTGCCGAGGCTACTGTAAATTCTCGTAACATTATTATTCCGCCAAATGAAGGCCAGGCGGTTGAGATAATTCCTGGCGATGGTTCATTTCAGGAAAAGCAAACAATTCCTCGCACAAAAACGCTAGCATTTATTCTTGAAAATCAGTTTGATATTGACCTGCGTGATCCAGAGCAATTTACGCTTACAACTGGTGCACTCGGTGACAATATGATGCGTGGACTGAGCTACAACCTAGTGGAAAGTCCTGCTCTGAACCGTGCAGTGTTTGTATGTGACGAAGAGGGTAATGTAACTTTTGTATTCGACACGGCTCGTTTGGCTGACGCAAAGCTGGACAGTTCGATACTTGCTCGTATGACAAAAGACGAACTAAGCGAACTCTTAGAACAGCAAGGCAATCTAGGTCGTCGTGTAGTGTACTCACCGCAATTCGTGGAGAGAATGATTAGCTTACTCGAAGAAATACCCCAAGAAGATAAAGCTGAAATTATTGATAACAACACTTCCCAATTCCTGAAGCCTAACGAGAACTTACCCGAAGGCTCTTTAGCCTATGCCAAGATAGCAGAGAGACTTGAAGTGGCCGCTCGCACAGTAAGTCTGGCTATAAAAGAGCTTCAAGATCAGCTAAGTCCTGTAAGTCGTGGCCGTGCAAAGTATTACCTACCCGAGGACCAGCAGAAAATACATGACTACCTTGAAGAGAAAGGTGTCCTTGTTCCACGAGCTAGAGAAGACCAGCTAGCTGTTTTTGGTATGGCAAAAAAATTTGAAGTCCCGAGGAGTGCAATTCTAAGAGCACTAAAAGAGCTTGGGGTGGAAATAGGCGATGTAGCTAAGGCTAAGTTTGAAACCTCAATCAGCTCCGCTTATTCTCCTGAACAGCAAGAAATTGTCAAACAATGGCTGGAAGACAATGAAAAAGGTGGACTATCGGAATTGCAGTTGGCTGAGAAATTTAATACCAGCCGCTTTATTATCAATAAGATACGCAAAGAGTTGAGCAATGAAGACACCGCTACGCCGTTAGTGGGGTCTGGTAGGAGAGTTCTTGTACCTGCGTCACAGCACGAGCTTATAGGTCAGCTAGTTGAAAAACATCACAGCAAAACGCCCCGAGAACTGTCTGAAGCCCCTGAAGGTTATGAGTCAAAAATGGACATTGTTCGTAGATTGGGCATCCACTCAAAAACCATCACTAGGGCAATTGAGGCTACTCAAGAAGAACTAGGTGATGTTCCTATGGCACTTTTCTCAAATAACCCATCGCCAGCCTATTCGCCTGAGCAGCAAAGAATAATCGAGCAGTGGCTGAGCGAAAATATGCGTCGGCAAAGAAATAGTAGGCTTGGTCGTGCTCTTGTCGAGCAGTCGGTTTCGAAGTAGTCGGTTAAATACTTAGTTCTTGTCTGTATTTATTAACCAGTTCGTCGGTATAGCCACGACCACCCTTATCGGTCGGTGGCATGGTCAGTTTTAGCTCAAAAGGTTGTTGGGTTACGCAATATCTGTACCGATGGATAGACTCATAGTGATTTGATTATAACAGAGGTGAAGCAAATGTGCACTAGATTGACAAAAGTTATCAGAAATGATAATATAAAAAGACTAAGCCAGTAACCAGTGAGGTGTGTATGAAACGAGCAGTGGTAACTCAAATGGTCTCCTCTCCGGTTCGTCGTGTACTACGAACCACGCAACTTTTATCGGCCGCGATGCTTGTGGTGGCAGGATTTGCCGTTGCGAATGTGCCGGCGCCGAAAGCTTCAGCGCTGAGCGACTGCGTGCGAACGCCGCAGATTCTCGAGCATACTGCGACCGCTATCAGCCCATCGGGACTCAGTGAGAACTTGTCGCCGAACATCGGTGAAATTGCTCCGCTGCCGTCTGATCTCCCTATTGACGACCCTGCGCACGAGTGGGATGGTGCAGACCGCGCGCACGACGTGCAAGTGTTGCCTGGTAACAAAGCACTTATCGTCGGTAAATTTACTGGCTATACATGGAAAGGTACGACCTACGCTCGTAATAACTTTGTCATCATTGATACCGCAACAGGACAGCCAAATTCTTTTGCCCCAAATATCAACGGTGAAGTCTTTACGGCTAAGATGGCCTGTGACGGAGCATCTGTATACATCGGCGGAGATTTCTCGAGGGTAAACGGTGCGGTTCGCAATAACGCTGCGCGAATCAGTCTAACCGACGGTTCCCTGATGTCTTGGGATCCAAACCCAAACAACAGGGTATATGACATCGAATTGGTGGAAAAGAAGTTGGTACTCGCCGGCAGCTTCACGCAGGCGGGTGGCGATGCCGTTGTCGGCCTCGTCAGCGTTAACCCATCTACTGGAGTAGCCAACGACTGGATGAATGCGGTACTTTCAGACCCTAGACCAGATGCACCGGCGCTTGGTTTTAACATAGTCGCGAGTCCGGATGAAACAATTTTTGTCGTGACCGGCAACTTCCGTAAAGTAAATGGCAAAGTCCATCACCGAATCGCCGTGTTCAAATATGGCGCTACGCACCCAGCTCTACAGAAATGGGCAACGCACTTTACCGAGGACAAATGTAGTACAAACAAGCAGTATGAAGAGTTGGGCCTCACGTTTGCACCTTCAAGTAAGTACTTTTATACTGCGGCAACCGGTGGTGATCCGGGTGGAGACACTGACTGTGATGCCGTGGTTCGCTGGCCTGCACGACCAGTAGATTTAGACGACACCGATGTCACACCGGCTTGGATCAACTATACCGATACCGACAGCTTGAGCGGCGTGGTGGCGACTGCGAAGTCGGTATGGGTAGCAGGGCATAACAGATGGTGTAGCTCGACCGTCGGCCGTCCAATCGCCCCAGAAGATCACTCAGGAATTTGTGAGATCGACGTCAGTACTGGCAAGGTGACTGCCTGGCATGGTACAACCAGCCGTCAGCGTTCCATGCATGTCCGTATGGCACTTACCCAGCAGGGACTCATCTATGTCGGCGACGCCAACAAGCTCAACGACGAGCTTGGTCACAACAACTTGGGCCTCTGGACCTGGGCAAATTAAAGGAGACTCATTTTCAAAATAACGCAGGTAGCCAACGAGCCTGCGTTATTTTTGTGATACAGCTCACACGGCTAAAGGGTTATTTACAATTATTGACTTATGTGCTATAATAAAAGAGTCATCAATGGAGCTTCGCGCTGTTGATGGGTGCCTTGCGGTCAATCGCCCGCAGGGGCAATTGACAACTAGGCTCTCAGCAACAACTCGTTCCATCACCTCATAGGAAGGAGCGGCCATGCTGCTCAATCGAGTTACCTTGCGGCATATGGCCGCACTTCTGCTCCCCACGCTCGGACTGGTGTCCTTCGTGGCACCGGCTCGTGCAGCCGACGCTGTCGTGGCCGCTTCGGCGACCGTCGACAAGACCTGCGTGGGTGACAACGGAGCGGTGGACTTCACCGCAACGTTGTACGACCCCACCAGCACGACGACGACGTTCAACGTCGTTGCCGAGTACGGCGCACTGCCCCCGGTCATCCTGGGCTCGAACTGGTACGACGGCAGTCGTCACGGCGACATCGTTGCCGGCACGCTGTTTGAGCCCTATGGCTCGAACAGCCCCTACGACCCCTACGACACGGTGACTATCACCGTCGTCGACAGTGGCCGCGGGGTTGTGCTCACCGATCCTTCGGTGGTCATCAACCGTACCGACTGTGCGCCTCGGCCGAACCGTGCGCCCACCGCTCAGGCTGTTGCCGACAGTATGTGGCAGTACGACGCGTCCACCACTCTCACTCTGAAGGGGAGTGACCCGGACGCCGGGGACGTGCTCACGTACTCGCTGGTGTCGCAGCCGTCCTACGGTACCGCGACTCAGGTCGGCGACCAGGTGACCTACGTGCCTGACAGCACGTCGTTCACGGGAACCGACTCGTTCGAGTACATGGTGGAGGACGCCGCCGGCTTGACCGCACAGGCGTCCGTCAGCATCATGGTCAAGGCCCGGTCTCAGCTGGAGGTCCAGCCTCCGCTCTTCGTCCCCACGGACGTCGAGCACGACAAGCTGGCCACGCTGACCCCGCCCGACACTAGCGGTGTTGTCTGTTACTACCTCGCCGACCTGACGAATGGTCTGGGTCCCGATCTCATGATCGGCACTCAGTACCTCTCCGAGGGGCGGCAGTGGGAGTGGACGGCGGCTCCGTGCCCCGGTATCAGCGTCATGCTGACCGGCGCGACGAGTGGTCGGGTTGACACCCCCTGGATGCTCCGGCCACAATCGGACGTCCAGTGCTACAACGGGGTCTGCCTGGACAACAACAACGAGTTCGACGTCTGGTTCCGCTACCAGAATGGTCGAGTGCGTATCCCGGCTGGGGCTCAGGACTTCAAGGTCCGGACGAGCCTGGCCGAGCTGCACTGGGCGATGGAGAAGGAGGACGGTACTGTGCTCCAGCTCGGTTTGACCGCGCTGGCTCAGTTCCGTCCCACCGGTTCCATCTCGTTCCAGTGCCAGGGTCCGCGTCACCGCGCGATCATGCGCGTCGACAACCGTGCCAGCACAGTCCCGGTCGAGATGTCCTGGGCTGCGCCTGGCGTCATCGGGGCGGGCAAGGCTGCTCCGGGCAAGTCCTGGAGTCGCTCTGTGGCCGTTCGGCCGCCCGGCAAGGTGCGCGTGACCGCGTACTGGTCGGGTAACGACAACATCGGCAAGCTCATCGGGCTCAAGAAGGTTCCGAAGGCCTGCCGCTGAGAGTCCCATTTGGCCGGTCCGGTCCGCAGCTTTGCTGCGGGCTGGGCCGGCCTTCTCACTTTCCAGGGCTGTATATATTTGTTATGCTTACTCATGACGTATAAGCAGTAGAAAAAGGTGGCACAGCGGATTGTGAAAGAGCCAGTTGAGACGGTAGTTCACGGAAACACCAAACCGACTTTTACACGTGGCGATCTAAAGAGGTCGTTGCCTGTGATAGTCGGCGTTATGTTCGCAGTTTTAGTGTTGAGCGCCGTTGTGTTCATTATGTATGCACAGCTCAACCCAGAGGTGAAAAAAGCAAGAGTACCGAGCGTCTTGGACACCATTTCCGTAGAGGATACGAATTACTCGGAAATGACAAAGCAGCAGATAGACCTCCAGCTCAAGCGTCAGACGGGGTTGAGTGTTGAGCAGCTGAAAAACAAGACACTGAGCCGAACTACGTTTGGAAATTATGACAACGCATATCGGGCCGCCAAAGCGCTCCTGGCATACGGCAATCCTACGAAGGCACTCGAGGCTTACGACGTGATCACGAAGTCATGGCCGAACCAGTGTGACTACAATTTCTACCTAGAGTATGCCTATGAAGCTCTGGCGCAAAATAAAAATGAAGTAGCGCTCGCTCAACTAAAAGTTGCCAAGCCAAAGATTGATGCTCTCCGCTCCGAAGAAACCAAAAAAGAAGCAACGGTTACCTATGAATTGTTGCGTGCACGGGCAGAAGGGGCAGAATCATGAGGCACGCTCGTCGTCGACTACTCGCTTCAGTTATTTTCGTGGGATTTGTAATCGCTGGCTTTAAGGTATGGCCAGCTACAGGCCTTAGCGACGTCTTTTTCGACATAACAGACACCCCAAACTGTGACCTGTACAACCCCTTCACTTCAGGGGGAGACACCACTACTGCAAAAATGTGTGACACTACGTCGCGCGGCGTTCCGCTATGGGCAGGACAATCACAAAACGTTAATTTTCCCATCGATAACACGGTTAATTACGGTGGACAGCAGATCCTCTCGCGGCCTACTTCCAAGATCCGTGCAGTTTTCAAGAACCTTCCTGACGCCGATGGCAATGGGCAAGTAGAGAAAGCATCTCTAGGAGACGGCGAGGCGGTTATAACTATACGGGGTGCTCACCAGTGTGCCGGCGAAACCGGTTACCAGCCCAACAGAGGTGACATCATAAACGAAGGCTACTATGCCGATAACCCTGGAAAGTACAACAACCTTGGGGGGACAGATGTGACCGAGTATGATGTTGGCGGTCGAAAAGTATATGGGCAGATTCGGTTTGGTGCTGACGCATGTTCTGGTGGAAATGCCGACATAACAGTTGATATAAAAAATGCTGCCGTCAATATCTATCCCGTAACAGGTTTAAACAACCTCTGGTATGTCGACATCGTCGTACGCCATATCGATGTTACTGAACGCAAAGGCGTAACAGGATCAAATTGTCGTGGGATGCCAAATAACCCATGTGACGGTATTGCCAATGGATATAGGATAACTGTCGGAGGCTCCAAGTCGCTTCTCATCGGTCCGGCCGGTACGACCAAACTTCGCTCAGACGTATTCGACAGCACAAAGGGTGAGGGGTATGTAGCGACACTTAAGCGAGCAGGAAATGGCTACGATGGGTGGTTGCCGATCGGGGATCCTTTCGATGCTTCTCATTACTCGACCTACACTATGCGCTTTGGCTCTGACTGTACGGTAACAAGTAACGATACTGCGAATCCGAACAATAACACTCGTTATCGTATAGCCTTCTATGACATCGACCGTCAGCTTGGAGGACTACGCACGGCAAAGATTCGTCTGAAAGATGAAACGAATAACCGGTGGCTGTATCCACAAAACGCCGCAAATCCACAAGGCTATAGTACAGTGACAGACGCTACAACTGGCGACGTCTACCATCGAAACGACGGTAGCTGGGGTGCCGCAGGGGTAGTGCCTACATTTAACGAGTTAATTGAACCACCGAATGATACGAACGGGTATTATATCGTGACGTTTCCAGCCATTAAAGACCATAAATATGTTCTATACTTGGCGAACGTTGAAAACGGTCTAGTCTTTCAGTATGGGGTGCCGTTTGACTCAACCTTCTACGACAGGGATTGTAACTTGACTGACGCTGTCGTGCAGCCAAAAGCAAGTTGGTCGGATACGGCCGTGGAAGGTGGCCAGTCGGTGAACTTTTCGACGAGCATTGATAACGTCAGCGCGAAAACGGCCACCATCAACGACGCGAGAGTTCGTGTTTGGAAAGATGAGGGCAGCAAAACGTTTGGCGCGGGTGACGCGGCGATACCGGGTAGCCCATGGGACCTGGTAAATGCAAATACTGCTATCAACGCAAATGCTACACTTCCACTACAGAGTGGTTCGGCTACGGGCGACGTCAACTACGCCTTCTTGTGTGCAGAAGTATATAGCGTAGCACCTGTCACGGTAGGCCCGGTTCAAACCATCGTCCAGGCTTCGACACCTGCCTGCGTAAAAATCGGTAAGTACCCGTCCATAAAGATAACTGGCGGCGATGTGCGATCTGGTGGTACCTACACTACGGGCACTAACACGACCTGTACACTAGGGGTGAATTCGACAGGGGTCGAGTACATGATTCGTGCTCATGAGTATGGCGGCACAAAAGGTGCGACAGTAGAAAACGCTATCCGCACACCTGGTGGTATTCGAAGCTTCGGTTCAGTCGGACTTCCGTACAAATACAATCCCGTATCGCTCAACAACGATAACTCCATAAAACTGCTTTTCGGTACCGATAAATGGCTTACCAAGTATGCTTTTGATACTCCTGGGCCCAACAATGAAAGCGGGTATTTCCTAGGGCTACCGCCGCTCGATGCGGATCAAGCTACTCACTGTTTACCGGATCTCGCCGATCAGTACGACACCGACACGGGCGCTCCGGTGAATGCTCCAGCAACCGCGGTGATCACCCCGGGAACCGCCACAGCCTACAAATTTACGGGCAACAACCAAACACTTACGCTCTGTAGTACAGCGCTTTGCCCGGCGGGTGGATCGGTGACTATCAACAAAAACCAGCGAGTCATACTGCGTGTGACTCAGCCTGCCGGCTTTAACCCAGCACTCGGCAAAAACACAGTTGTCATAAAGGCAAATGTTCTGTACCCGAACCGGGTGAGTACAACCTATGCGTCAATCGACGAGCTGCCTTCGTTTGTGCTGATTACCGACCCAGGGATTGTGATAAAGATCGACCCTGACGTCACAACCATCAACGGCGTCATAGGTGCCCGCGACAATGTATATACCTGTGGCAGTTATGATGGCATAGCGGCAGTTGCGCCGGTGCTTACAACGACAGCATCGAGCATCTGCACCAAAGCGCTGACATACTACGGCTCTATCATCACCTCTGGACACTTCTATCCATTCAGGACTGCAGGCTACGACACGGCTGCCGACACGAATGTCGCTGAGCTTATGTCACAGCTTCCCGAGACACTTCTCAGTAACTACGACCACATGCGTGAACAACCAGGGGTTACTGTCGATGTACAGACAGAGCTGCCCCCAAGGTTGTAAAAGCTAGGCATATCTAAAACACTCATGTATAATTTCAAGTAATATGAAGCTATTTTCTTCGGTGGGCGAATACTTTGCATTGGACATAGGCACGACAGGTGTTCGTGCTATCCAGCTCAGTGGAGGTGATGGTAACTGGTCACTGGCCAGATACGGGTTTGCGCCCGTCGACATAAAGATCGCTAGCTCTGATGCACCAGCTGATCAACAAAAGCTTGGCGAGATTATCATGACAGTGGTCGGGCAGAGTGGTATCAAGGCGCGTAACGTTGTGGTTGGGATCCCGTCTGACAAGATGTTTGCGACTGTCATCGACTTGCCAGACATGCCAGCGAACGAGCTTGCAGCTACCGTGAAGTACCAGGCCGAACAATATATCCCGATGAGCCTCGATGAAGCGAAGATTGACTGGGCGGTGCTCGGTAAGTCAGTCAACGATGCAACGAAGCGGGAAGTGCTACTGGCGAGTGTTGCGAACAGCTTTAGCGAGTCACGACTTGATCTCATAGAAGGCCTTGGCTTCAATACCGTTGCCATAGAGCCTGATTCTATCGCACTGACACGGGCACTGCTGCCTGGTGGCCTCCAGGATGCACGCATTATCGTCGAAATTGGTGACTTTAACACTGACATCGTAGTAGCGTACGACGACGCACCTCGGCTTATTCGTTCACTGCCGACTGGCATGCAGAGTTTGGTAAAAACTGTGTCACAAAACCTCAACATTCAGAGTGCACAAGCCTCACAGTTCATCCTGAAATTTGGTTTGCAACCCGACAAGCTAGAGGGGCAAGTATTTCGCGCTCTGCAAGCAGCTGTCGACCAGTTCTCCGGTGAGATCGACAAATCACTCAAGTTTTTCCAAACTAGGTACCCGAGTGTGAAAGTCGGGGGTATGATTTGCTCAAATTACGGTGCTACCATCCCAGCACTTAGCGACTATCTTTCAAAGCAAGCAGGTATTCCGGTTACGCTCGGTAACCCATGGCAACGAGTTCGTGTGAGTAGTAGTGATCAAACAACACTGCAGCCTATGTCGGCACAGTTAGCGGTCGCAGTTGGCCTGGCGCAACGAGGGGTAGAGTAGGATGATTCGTCTCAACCTACTTCCTGAAGTCAAGCGTGAGTATCTGCGTACTCGTCAGATTCAAGCCCGCGTGGTCAGCATAGCTATCATTGCTTCCATGGCGACGGTTGGTCTCGTGGTAGCTGCCGCACTATGGGTCTATGGAGCGCAAACTCTGCAGATGAACATGCTTTCGAGTAGTATCGACAAAAACATGAACGAACTTCGCTCTATAAAAGATCTCGACGGCTATGTGACGATCCAAAATCAACTGACCCATATCGACAGTCTCCATCAGCAAAAGAGTATCTTCTCGCGTATCTTCGACGTAGTTTCTAGTGTGAATCCAAAAGCTCCAAACAACGTTCGCATCACCTCGCTCGATGCCAGTGCAACCGAAAAGACACTTACTTTCCAGGGTGAAACGGCGACATACACCGGTCTCGAAACCTTCCGTGACACGTTAAAAAACGCACAGATCGTGACTGCTTCTGGGAGCGAAAATTTGTTTATAGGCGAGAATCCCGTCACCATTGATACGCATTCGATTAGTAAAGATGCCGATGGTAAACAAGTGGTGTCATTCCGTCTCGTCGCGACCTACAACCCGAAAGTATTTAGCAGAGACCTCGGTGATTACAAAGTCAAAGTTCCAAACAAAGAAACCACTCAGACGAAAGAGGCTGCCCCCGACACATTTGCCGCGCCAACGTCAGTAGGAGGAAATTAGTATGCCGAAAGATCCAAAACTACAACCGGCCGTCGATCCTCTGTCAGGGATCACTAAGCGTCAGCAGATTGCAAAAGTCAACAAAGCGATCTTTATCTGGGTCGCAGCTGCTTCAGCGATTATCTCGCTGTCAGTCGTTGCACTTCAGTTCGTAGTGAGGCAGGGGATCTTTAACGCAGAAATCATCAAAACGCAGAGCAAAACAAATTCTATCGTTGCCCAGAATATAGAGAGTGCAAAGACGCTCAAGCAAAACGTCGACGCCCTGCAGGCCAACAACGACCTAAGTTCCGCAAAGGCAGCACCGAGTGACAATAACCTAAAAGTCATTCTCGATGCCTTGCCAACCTCTGGTGACACGACGACCATCGCTAACTCACTGTACTCACAAGTGCTGGCGAAGTCGGGCGTTGAGGTTACTTCGATAAGTGTTGGTGGGGCGCAAGCTGAGGGTGTACCTACAACTGCCACGGTAGTGCCAGTTGCCGCAACCGGTCCGCAAAATCCACTGCCGGTTACTTTCTCGGTTGGTGTTAAAGGCTCACTCGCTCAGATTCGTACCACGCTTGAGAACATAGAGCGGGTGCTGCGACCATTTAACATCACGCTTTTGAACATCAAAGCTGGGGCGGATGGTGCACTTGAAGTAACGATTAACGGTGACACCTACTATCTACAAGAGAGTACCGTACAGCTCGGAAGTGAGGTTAAAAAGCCATGAAGAAAAATGACATAGCCGTACTTGTAGCGATTGTTCTGTTTACCGCGCTTATCGGCTACGGTATCGGACAGCTCGTCTTTGGGCAGAAATCGGCCCAGCCAGTCACTGTTAAGACCGCGACGCCCATCAGCACTACTGTCACACAGCCGAGCAAAGAAGTCTTTAACAGCAAGGCTATCAACCCAACTGTTCCGATTACTATCAGCGAAAATACTCAAAATCCGTTAGGGAATTAGCCGCTCATGGCTGCGCTTACCGAGGAACTCCAGGCTCAGCTAGAGAAACTGCTTGTCGATGGCAAGATTCTTTCTGATGAACAGATGCAGGAGCATCGAAAAAATGCCAAGCAAAATGGTATGCCACTTATCACTGAGCTGGTTCAGACAAAAGTTCTTAGCAACGAAGACCTGACAAGGGCGATTGCGACGGTCAGTAAAATTCCATACGTCAATCTGACAGACACCTACATCAACCAAGATGTGCTCGCGTTACTACCAAAAGAGATAGCCGAACGCTATATGGCTGTTCCGCTCGGTGAGTTAAAGGGTGCTGGTGGCAGTATGCAGTCACGACTTGCAGTAGCCATGCTCGATGCAAACAACATCCAGGCTGTTGACTTCCTCTCAAACAAGATCAAACGACCCCTCAAGGTCTATATGGCCTCTGAGGAGGGGATTCAGCACGTTATCGACCAATACAAAGCCGATCTCGTAGAGGGCGTTAACGAAGCCATCACTTCAGTCGTGAAAGAGGACAAGCCGGTCGCAGGGGACGAAAGTGGTTTGGTTATCAAGCAGGATTCGCCGATTACGCGCGCCCTCAACACCATCCTGGAATATGCGGTGCGCTCGCGTGCTTCAGATGTTCACATCGAGCCTACGGAAAAAGATCTCAAAATCCGCTGTCGAATCGACGGAGTACTCCGCGAGATCATGAAACTACCAAAGAGCATTGAACCAGCCCTTATTTCACGCATAAAAATTTTGTCGAACTTGAAAATTGACGAACACCGTGTGCCGCAAGACGGCCAATTTGCTGTTCGTACTGCCGGTAAGGACGTTGACCTTCGTATAGCGATCAGCCCGGTCGTATGGGGCGAACAGGTAGTGATTCGTCTACTCGACAAATCCGGGTCGAGTTTTCGCCTGGAAGAGATGGGTTATGCGGGACGAGCCCTTCGGGCAATTCGTGCAGGGATTCAAAAGCCAAACGGTATGATTTTGACATCTGGTCCAACCGGCTCAGGTAAATCAACAAGTCTCTATGCACTGATCCAGGAGATAAAAAACGACAGCGTGAACATTGTGACACTCGAAGATCCTGTCGAGTACAAAATGGCTGGCGTAAATCAAATCCAGGTGAACGCCGACGTGGGGCTGACATTTGCGACAGGCTTGCGGTCCATCCTGCGTCAGGACCCGGACATTGTCATGGTAGGGGAGATTCGTGACAAAGAAACGGCGACGCTGGCTGTTCAGGCAGCTCTGACGGGCCACTTGGTGTTTAGTACACTCCACACGAACTCGGCGGCGGGAGTTTTACCGCGCCTACTCGACATGGGCATTGAACCGTTTTTGATCGCTAGCACGGTCAACACCGTTATCGGTCAGCGTCTGGTCCGTCGCGTGGCCGACAATCATACCGAGGTACAGTCGACCGAACTCGAAACCAAGAGTATCCAGGAAACACTCGGGCCGATTTTGCCACGTAGCGCCGACCAGGTGCAGCAAATGGCGGCCGATATGGGGTACAAAGACCTTCCCTTAGCGAACCAAACCGCTTATACTTTAGTCAAAGGCGAAGATAGCCCGCATTCGCCTGGGGGCTACAAGGGACGAGTCGGACTGTATGAAGTGATGGATATCAGTGAGAACATCCAGAACCTCATCATCAAACACGCAACCAGCGCCGAAATTCAGAGACAGGCTATCGCGGAAGGTATGATTACCATGCGCCAGGACGGGTACCTAAAGGCTCTGCAGGGATTGACGACGATAGAAGAAGTAAACCGCGTTGCGGCAAACATGGCATAAGAGGGAGTGGGGAGACATGCAACAAACACCTGAACTACGAATCGAGACACTACTCGAAGATGTGATCCGAAAAAAGGCCTCTGACCTACACCTTCAGGTAGGACTTCCTCCGATGCTTCGTATCGATGGCTCACTCACTCCCGTTGCTGGTGCGCCGGCTCTCGACGAGGAGATGGTGGAGAAACTTGTGTTTGCAATTCTCGATGCTGATCAGCAACAGATCCTTATGAAGGACAAAGAGTTCGACTTTAGCTTTGCGTTTGGTGACCTCGGTCGTTTCCGTGTGAACGCCTTTCATGAGCGCGGTAACTTGGCGGCTGCGCTTCGTTTGATTCCGAACGAGATCAAAACGATTGCCGAACTCGGTATGCCAAATGTCATCAACACGTTTGCAAATTACCCACGTGGTCTCGTGCTCATTACTGGGCCAACCGGGTCGGGTAAATCCACAACCCTGGCGGCGTTGATTGATCAGATCAACAGCGACAAATCGCATCACATCATCACCATCGAGGATCCGATCGAGTTTACTCACAAGAGCAAAAAGTCTGTCGTGGTGCAACGTGAAGTTCACTATGATACCTACAGCTTCTCGGCAGCACTTCGTAGTTCACTTCGTCAGGACCCGGACGTGGTGCTGATCGGTGAGATGCGTGACCTCGAAACTATTTCGGCAGCTATCACCATCGCCGAAACAGGACACTTAGTCTTTGCAACACTTCACACTAACTCGGCTGCACAATCTATCGACCGTATGATCGACGTCTTCCCACCTCACCAGCAGCCTCAGGTGAGGGCGCAGTTGGCGAACATTCTCATGGCGATTTGTTCGCAGCGCCTGGTGCCTATGATCGGCGGTGGACGTGCAGTGGCGGCCGAAATTTTGGTAGCAACCCCAGCCGTTCGCAACATCATCCGTGAAGGAAAGACCCACCAGCTTGACGCCGTTATCCAGACCGGTGGCGACATGGGCATGCAGTCGATGGACAAAACTCTGGTCAGTCTGGTTCAGGCAGGACAGGTGACGTACGAGGAAGCACGTAACTTCGCTGTTGACCTCGGTGAATTCGACAGGATGATGAGGGGCTAGATGCTAACCTTTGCCTACAAAGCGCGAGATATCGCGAGTAACAGGATCGTCAAATCGACGGTTCAGGCAGAGTCCGAGGCCGAAGCCGGTCGACTCCTGATGAATCGTAACCTCGTACCGCTCGACATCGTTCCAGAAGTTAACAAAAAAAGCGTACTTTCTGGCATCCAGAACCGGATCACTACCAAAGACAAAGTTATCTTTTCCCGACAGCTGGCAACGCTGATCAACGCTGGGCTACCGCTCTCACAGAGCCTTCATACGGTCCAGGAGCAGACTGCTAACAAAAAGCTCAAAGCTATCGTGCAGGAGATCATCACCAGCGTAGAGGGTGGGCGAAGTTTGGCGGATTCTTTTTCTGAGCACAAGATTTTCGACGATCTTTTCATCGCGCTCGTTGCAGCAGGTGAGGTCTCCGGTACACTCGACAAAGCGCTAGAACGCATCGCAAACCAGCAGGAAAAAGATGCTGAAATTGCCAACAAGGTACGTGGAGCGATGGTGTATCCGGCCATCGTCCTGGCTGTTATCACCGGTGTGATTATCTTTATGCTGACGACGGTGGTTCCTCAGGTAGAAAACCTCTACAAGAGTCTCAACAAAGAATTACCATTACTCACAAAACTAATGGTAACGAGCGCCCACGCTATGACGAAGTACTGGTGGATTTTGATCATCGTCATCGGACTCGCAGGGTACTTCTTGCGACGATATCTTTCGACCCCAGCAGGACGTAAGCAGATCGACACCCTAAAACTCAACATGCCGCTGTTTAAAGACCTGTTTCGTAAGCTGTATATGGCGCGGTTTGCCCGGACGGCCGAGATTCTCATCATGAGTGGTGTACCGATGCTTGAAATGCTGAAAATTTCCGCTAATTCGTCAGGGAACATACCCGTAAAAGAGTCGATTTTACGTGCGGGTGAAAAAGTGAAGACTGGAAAAGCGCTTTCGGACTCCCTAAAGCCCGAGCCCTATATTTTGCCCCTGATACCTCAGATGGTAGGTATTGGTGAGCAGTCAGGTGGTATCGACACCATGCTCGGTAAAGCAGCAACGTTTTACGAAAACGAGGTCGACAACGCCATCAAGACGATTTCTACGGCAATCGAACCAATTCTCATGGTGGTACTAGCGGTGGTAGCGGGTGGTATGGTTGGAGCGATTTTGCTTCCAATCTACCAGTTGGTCGGTACGAACGGCACAAGCTAGTTAAACCTATTGCCATCGTTGACAAGCGAGGTATAATCATAAGCAAGATGGACCAAAAAAGGTCCACCTAATAAGTTCTAACCATCGGTGGGAAGGAAAAGAATAATGAATAAAAAAACTAAAGGATTTACCATCATCGAAGTCGTGCTGGTGCTCGCAATCGCCGGCTTGATCTTCCTGATCGTCTTCCTGGCGTTGCCTGCACTGCAGCGTAACCAGCGTGACACTCAGCGTCGAAGTGACCTCGGTCGTCTCGTTGCTGGATGGCAGACATACCAAAGCAACAACAGCAACAGTACACCAGCAGCTCTGACCGCTGGTACGCCTGCCGCCTTTGTTGCCGCAGGTGCTACGACAACAACGCTTGCAAACTTGATTCCAAGCTACGTAGACACGTTTAACGACCCAAGCACTAACAGCGCCTACAGTACGGTTGCGAACACGAACCCAACCACACCAGGGCAGATCGCTATCTACAAGGGCACCGACTGTGCCTCAGCAGCAAGCGCAACCGGTACAAAGACTATCTTCAAGATAGCTGTTGAGCAGGGTACGAACATCTGTCAGACAAATTAGGTGAGAGTCGGTAGCGAACGTAAGGCTACAGACTAGAGAAACATTCTCACGAAGAAATCCCTTCTGTAACAGAGGGGATTTTTTCGTGATTTACCGATTATCTGCTAGCATAAGCAGGTATGCAACTGCTTATCTCTTCTTATCTATTTCTCGTCGGCGCGGTACTCGGCAGCTTTGTTGGCGCAATGGCGTGGCGCTACAAACACGCTATGCCACTGACAACCGACCGATCGGAGTGTGAACAGTGTCATCACAAGCTCGGGGTAGGGGATCTGCTGCCGGTTGTGAGCTGGCTATGGCTTAGGGGTAAGTGTCGCTACTGTGGACACGCTATCGGCGTGCAGACATTTGCTCTCGAGGTGCTGCTTGGCGTAGCTTTCGTGTTTTCGTACCTCTTCTGGCCGTATGGTATGGCGTATGATTTGTTTTGGCCACATTTCGCCATCTGGCTTGTCGCGCTGACGATGCTGGCGTTTTTGTTTGTGTATGATGCCCGACACTTTATATTGCCGGACGTTGTCACTGTTCCGCTTATGGCCTTAGGGCTCATACTACTTGGTTTTCATAGTCAGATAGCGCACTGGACCCTCACGCAAGCAGGCGTAGAGGCGTTGTTGTCGCTACTTCCAGTTTCTGGAGTCTACTGGGTGCTCTATAAGGTATCCGGTGGAAGATGGGTTGGATTTGGTGACGTGAAGCTCGGGGTGTTTATCGGGCTCGTCCTCGGCTGGCAGGGTGCGATATTTACGCTTTTTCTGTCCAACGTCCTCGGCACACTCTACATACTTCCAGGCATACTGCTCGGGAGACTAAGTCGAAAGGATCACGTCCCATTTGGTCCTTTTCTGATAGTCGCAACGTTCATCGCATTTCTGGGCGCTCAGCAGATCATCGACTGGTATTTTGCTCAGATACCATAAGTCAGTTTGCTTTTATGCTTGTGCTATAATCATGGGTAAATGAAGGGTGAGAACAGAGGGTTTACAATCATTGAAGTCGTCTTGTTTTTAGCGATTTCTGCTGCTCTGTTCGTCGTTGCCTTTCGGTATACGTCCAACACCGTAAGAGTGACGCAGTATAACGACGTCGTGAAGACCTTTGAAGCCTTTTTGGAGCAACAGTACAACCGAGCTCAAACTGGCAACGTGACCTCGAGCATTTCCCTGGACACCTCAAACAGAGTCAATTGCCAGAACAACAGTAGCTATGTGCTCACGACGACACCTGTTACTGGCACAGTGACGAAAGGCTACTCAGACAGCTGCTTGGTGCTGGGTGTACTCATTGACCTGCGCTATGACGCAGTAAGTGGCCTGCAAGATGCGACAGTATTTCCTGTCCTTGGCTATGCGGGAGGCATAACGTCTGGAACAGATGAGACAGTGCTAAACTCAGCTCAACCCACCGTGTGGGGGCAGAAACCCATCGACAAATACGTCTTTCCGTCAGGATTCAGGCCCTCTTCACAGTCGCAAGCATGGCTAAACAAACCGGCATCATCGACCGATACGGGTGTTTTTGAAAAGCTAGCGTTCCTAAAAAGTCCTAGCAGCGGCACGATGCTCGCCTATGCATTTTCGAACCCCGCCTGGGATCCGTCTGCGGCGTACGGATCGCCTGCTAGCGCCTCAAATCTCGCTACAAATATCGCTCTCTCCAACCTCTCAGATTACAGTGCAGTCAGAAATCCTAGGGGCGTTATATGTATTACTTCGCCACAAAGCCCAGGTCTGCAAGGGGTCATCAAGCTTGAAGGAAACAACGGCCGAGGTTCTTTCGGTATCGACAGCATATCGAGCTCTCTTGATACTGCAGGGAGCGCGTATTGGACAGACTATCTACCAACGAGCTTGAAGTATACGGGGGTACAATGCTAAAACCTGTTTCACGATCTGAAAGAGGTGACACTCTTGTAGAGGTACTGCTTGCCATGGGGGTACTTAGCATCCTTATCACGCTGTCATATGCTGTGATGACTCGTGGGTTTTCTCTAGCACAATCTTCGCTTGATAGGACAAATACCCAGGCGCTCATAAATGGTCAGGCGTCGATGTTGCGTGCGGTTCATGACATGGCGATCGACGGCGTCAACGCAGCCTATTGGAACGAGATAAAAAACAAATATGTACCAACGGAGCTGACAGCACCTTCACCATACGCCAGTGCGCCCACGGAAGCTGGCGCGGTTGGAAAGCAGGTAGGTGATGGCTGCAGCTCATCATTTACCAACTATAACGGCTGGAATTTCTATTTTGACCTGTTCAGGACCGATGGCATCAGCCCGTATATGCCCAAACCAGTTTCTTATAACATAGCTTCTCCGTCGCTCAGGCGGATTGGCGCGGTGCCAAAAGCCGGGGATGGCCTGTGGATCGAGGCACACACCTATCGCCAAACTAGCACAAAGAAAAACAACTACGTGTTTTACATAAAGTCCTGTTGGGTCTCACCCTATACTTCGCAGGGTTCAGTGACGAGCCAAGAACGAACAACAGTGAGGTTATATGACTCAACTGACTAAACGCACCCAGGGCTTTACGCTGATCGAGCTCATGTTGGCCATGACGTTCCTGGGCTCTATGCTTCTTTTGAGCACCTTGGTATTTGTTCAGGTACTTGGCATCTACAACAAAGGAATTGCAGTGAAACAGATGAACCAAGTTGGACGCATTTTGACAGATGACCTTATAAAGGTGAGTAACGGATCGTCGGGCGCAAGCTATCAAGTGGCTGAACGAGTCCGTTGTATGCAGGTTGGTACAAATGTATACCTTTGGGGGTATGCAGATGACACCGCCACGACACCCGAAGCATTTAAAGATACGAGTGGTAACCTCATACCATTTTCAAAACTTGGCACCAACTATCAGGCTTGTCCTGACGATCCGTCCGTAGGGATACCGACTGACCAATATCGACGTATCTTGAGTGACAACGTGAAGGTATACGCGACTGACTTTAGTAGTGTCGGCACCAATGTCCTGCGTCTACGACTCGTCCTCGGGACGTATCAAACAAATGCCAACGTAAATCCAGTCGTCAACGGAACAACGGGGGCGGTGAGTTGCCCGGCCAACACTCTTGGTAACTACTGTGCATTTGGTGTTTACGAAACGGCCCTGTATCTGCCAAACTAAAGGATAAGGATTTTATGAGTAAAGCATACACAGTAAACAGGGAAGCGGGGGTAGTCTCTATCCTAACTGTTCTGATGTTCAGTATGCTCCTCGCCATTCTGACTGTTGGATTCATGCGTATCATGATCATCGAACAGAAGCAAACACTCGAAGATGCACTGGGCAAAAGCGCCTACAACTCTGCACAGGCGGGCATAGAAGATGCGAAGCGAGCAATCGCGTACTGCAACTCACCAGCCGTACTGGGTAACGCCGGGCTGAAGTCCTCATGTGACCAACAGCTATTTAACGATCAGTGTCCTGGGTTTGCCTCGAATCGCTATGCAGCAACAACACTATTTGAAACAAATCTCGGCATTCCTACGATTGACGCTAACGCACCAACGGGTAGCGGTGTGGGCGATAGTGCGCTTAACCAGGGTTACTCTTGTGTGATCGTCAAAAAGAACACCACCAACATCCTCGGTAAATTGAGCCCATACGGCGACAACAACTCAGCCATGTACGAACTTAAAACGACGTCACCCTACACGGTAGTGAAACTTTTTTGGCATAACAATTCCCAGGACGGTGTACCGACTATTCCTGATTCACCACGAACGTCCGATGGCGCGCGCATATTCTTGGACTTCGGAAATCCTCGTAGTAGTGCTTGGACGACAACGGGCAGCGGCGTAACCAGCGCTCCTGCCGTTATGCGCATTACGCTCATCACCATGCCCGAAGGCACGTTTAGCCTCGACGCCGCAACCATGAAAACCTACTTCCTGTACCCGGCAAAGACCGCTTCACCTAACTATGCGTTTGGTATCACCGATGCAAACAACGTTAAAAACAACCCGACAGTCGGGTCGCAGCGTGGTGAAGTTACGTGTTCAGGTCTAGCCGTACTCAACTACGAAGGTTACACCTGTGGTGTGGGCATTACTTTTACCGACGGAGCGTCGGCACTCCAACAATCAAGCAATCGCTACATACTTGTTCAGCCGATCTATCGCTCCACGAGCTTCTCGATCGTTGCTCGTCTCAACGGAACGAGCGCCGACCTGCCGTTTGATGGCGCTCAGTACTCCATAGACTCAACGGGCTACGCAAGTACAGCGTTTCGTCGTGTCGAAGCTCGAGCACACCTCGGAGGTAACGGGGCACTGAGTGGTGCTACGCTCGATCTCGGCAAATCTCTCTGTAAAAGCTTTTCAGTTGGTCGGACGGCGGCAGTGTTCGACAACAGTGAATGTAGTAATTAGTCAGTTTTGGTACGGTGAAATTTTTGGTGCACTTCACGGAGGTGCTGATCAGTGACGTGGGTGTAGACCTGTGTGGTCGCGATGTTGCTATGGCCGAGCATTGACTGCACACTTCGTATATCGGCGCCATTCATGAGAAGGTCAGTTGCGAAGCTGTGCCGAAGAGTGTGAGGACTGACTTTTTTCGTAATGCCGGCGGCAGTGGCATAGTGTGCGACCATGCGCTGGACGGATCGTGGTGTCAGACGAAAACTCTCGTCGTCGCCAGTTTTCATGCCGCTGTAGCGTATAAACAACGGTTTTGCGCTGTCGTGGCGGGTTTCTAGGTACGAGGCGAGCCACTCGGTTGCTTCAGGGCTTATAAACACCGGGCGGTCTTTCTGGCCTTTTCCACGTACCATGAACTCTCCTCGCTCCAGGTTTATGTGGTCTCGGTTCAAGTTACACAGCTCGCTGACACGAAGTCCAGAAGAGTAGAGAAGTTCGAGGATAGCTTTGTCGCGAAGCCCTTGGGGGCTTTGGTCATGTGCGGCTTCGATGAGTCGTTCGGTCTCTTCCTGGGTGAGGAATGTGACCTGTTTGCGTTTGGCTTTAGGTAGCTCGACTTTTTCAGGAGTGAGGGTGTGGATGTCGCGTTTGCTGCAGTAGCCCAGGAAACTTCGCAGAGCGATGAGGTGATAACTCTGCGTGAGTGTTGACATAGTTTGACCCTGTTCGTTTTCGTAACGGTTGAGCCAGAGTCGCCATTTACGCACCGTTTCACTGGTAATTTTCTCAACCTCTATGTCGCCCGCAAACTCGATAAGCCTCTCTAGGTAGAGATGGTAGTTCTCGGCAGTTTTCTGAGCACGTCCTCGTTCAACCTCTAGGTGCTCGATGAAATCCATGATGAGTTCAGACAGATACATGCACTTATGATAGCGGTTTTGGTTATATTTTGCGACGTACTCTCTGTTATACTGGATACAATAGTTGAACACGAAAAGGAGATCTGAAACGTGGAACAAACACTCGTAGTACTCAAACCTGACGCCGTGCAGCGTGGTATCGCTGGTGAAATCATTACGCGTTTTGAGCGGGCAGGGCTCAAAATCGTCGCCATGAAGCTTGTCTGGCCGAGCGAAGAGCATTTTCGTAAACACTACGAAGGTATCGGGAAATTGATTTCTCGTCGCGGTGAAGATATCTATAACGTGACACTCGCTGCCATGACCGAGTCTCCAGTGCTCGCGTTCGTTCTCGAAGGAATCGATGCGGTTGAACATGTACGCAAAATGGTTGGTGCAACTGACCCTAAGGATTCGGCTCCTGGCACGATTCGTGGTGACTTCACGCATATCAGCCGTGCATACGCTATCGCCAACGACATGACGCTGCCAAACATTATCCACGCATCCGCAGACCTCGACGAGGCAAAGCAAGAGATTCCTCTGTGGTTTGACTCAAGTGAGTTACACGACTACGAACACCCGCAGGCGAAAACCATCCACGGCCGCAAGCCCTAGCAAAAGTAGTTTATACTAGTGGGGCGACTCGTGCGCCTCGGTAGTTCAACGGATAGAATAACTCCGTCC
>CAYLGT010000005.1:0-56593 GCA_964383465.1 uncultured Candidatus Saccharibacteria bacterium
AATCTTTTTTCATAGTCAGCTATCGATTCTATCTGTTTTTAAGCAAAAAGTCAAAGGTTGTATAAAAAAGTCAAAGGTTGTATACTGATGACATGGCAGAGGTGTATCCGGTCGTTCACATAAACGACGAAACAACAGCATGTCGACAAGCAGAGCTGGCACTTGGTCTTGGTGCGGATGGCGTGTTTTTGATTGACCATGTGCGACTTCAGGATACCGAACGAGTCTTCAATGTCTTTAATCAAATTGGCGGGGAAGGAGTTTGGGTGGGCGTGAACCTGCTTGGGTTTGCTGCGTCGGCTGCTACCAACGCTTTGAAAGAAGCCCGGCGCTCAGGCATGCTTCACCGTGCTCCTGACGCGCTTTGGGTGGATGACGCGGTAAGTGACCGTAGTTTTCCAGGTGTCAAAAACATCTTAGCGGCTTCAAATGGGCTGCGTCGGACGCAGTATTTTGGAGGGATCGCGTTTAAATACACACCTCATCACACCGAAAATCCCGAGGCCGCAGCATATCAGGCCTCACGGTATGCTCACAACGTCGATGTTGTCACGACAAGCGGTCCTGCGACCGGACGTGAGGCGTCGGTCGACAAACTGAGAGCTATGCGGGACGTAACGTGGCAGCCACTTGCCGTTGCTAGTGGGGTGACCCCTGAAAATGTCGGTAATTACACGAGCATCGTCGACAAGATACTGGTGGCGAGTAGCGTAGAGACGGGCAGGTATTCTGGAATTTTTGTTGAAGCGCGGTTACGCGCGATGATCGATGGTGCTCATGATTTAGGCAACTAAAAGATTTATCTTCAAAGAATCCGTTAGTGTAGAAAACTGGCAAGTGTCGGTAGTCCCAGAAAACATGCTGTTAGTACAACACCTGCGACCAGTCTTTGCTTTGTTGAGTCTGAAGCAAAAACTACATAGAGGGCACCGTACATGACAGACGAAAGCAATGAAACGATGAGGATTGGTAAGCTAAACCATGGGGCGCTAGGGGCGAGTAAAACAAGCACAAAGAAAGAAGTTAGTGTACCTGTGGTTGCAATCAGCCATGAGCGTGATGCATTGAAGCTAGTTAGTATGTAGGCGCTGAGGGCCCCTATGATGAGTATCGGAACGACCGTGATTAGCAACCGAAGCGGTCCTGCGATCGTCAAAAGCAGAGCGGCACCAGACAATCCGGAGAAGCTGCTTGAATCCTTCATAAGACTTACCAGAATCAGGCCCAGTATACTTTTAAGAAGAAAAAATCCAGAGACTTGCAGTAATCCGATGAGCAAAACGTAACCCAAAGGCACTTGCTGCTTTTTGTCGCTAATGCCGAGCATGGCATCGTTACGGTAGTAGGAGTTGACCATTACTCATAGTATATATCGCGCTGGTGCTTGATAATAGATGTTTTTTAGAGGATACTTAGGTTAGAAATCAATGAAACAAACATGACAGAACACTCACATCAGCAACTTGGCTTTGAGCAGCAGATGCCACATACCTCACGCCATGGTGAAGCCGTAGAGGTTGTCACACCTGCACAGGAGCAGCTTGAAAAAGCGCTTGATCTGTTGCGGCGAATTCGAAGTACGGGCGAGGGCGCGGTTTCAGATGCGGTGGAGGCGGCAAATATGGACGGTGTCGCGCCTGAGGCTACGCGTGAGCTTGATTTGGCTGGGATTTTAGACGCTGTTGAGGCGGAAGAGGGCGAAACAATCCAGGCCCTTAAGTTTGCAGATGAAAAGAATCCCGATCTTCTGACTGAGGCTTTTGATGATGCTGTTGTAGCAGGTGTGCCAGAAAAAGACTTGGAGCTGGTGGCCGAAGGAGTGGAGGCGGCGATCGATGAAGCGGAGGTGCTCGCACTCCCAGAAGCGCTCGGAGAACGAATAGCCGAAGCCTACGAGACATCTTCATTTGAACGGTCACCAGAACTTCAGGAAGCAATCAAGACATACTACGAAGACCATTACCGACTAGCTCGAGTCATAGAGGGAATAATCGACGGGGTATCTATACGTCCTGAGGCCGTAGACGGAAAGATTGATAACTATTTTTTGCGAGAGACGGCTAAAAAATTACTTCTGGCTAAAGATCGAGGAGCGGCACTTTTTGCCGCCGAAGAGGTGATTCATACGGACCTTTTCAAAGAGAATGCCGTAGGGCTTGAGACGCTGACTGAGGTCGAACAAGATCTTGCTCGCAATTTAGCCGAGAAGCTGCGTCAAAGAGCTGTGCAAGAAGGGTTGGCAGTAGCGTATGAGAGCTGGGACACAAAAGAGGTACGCTATGACTGGGCCGAGGGCATAGGTCACTTACCGCAGTATTCAAGTCGCGAATTGCGCAAACCAACAGACATAGTCGTTCCTACACAGTTTGACCTGCAAGAACTATGGAATGATACGAGGCATGCTGGGCAGTTAGAGTTTCATAATTCTAGTCGATTAGCACACTCTGCTCGGGAGGGATTCGTTCTTCGTTCAAGGACCAGGCAGAAAGAGCTGACGGGTAGTTTTTACTCACAGATGGGGGTGGTGCATGGGCGAGAGGGAGCAAATATGCACTCTAACCTGGTGCATTTTTCTGAGACATACAGCCATGATGAATACAAGGCCCAGCTTAGTGGGCATGGGAATCGGCAAGAGGATGAGCCGCTTTCTGCAGCCACCGCAGCAGTGCCATTGGCGGAAATTATTACTGTGGCTCCGTATGCTCGCGATGCTGAGTATGCGGTGCTTGAATTCAAGAACCCTACAGATTTAGCAAAAGTACCTATTTTGGATAAGATTGGTTCCATTGGTTCGCAGGGCTCCGATAACTATGGCTTACATGGTGAGGATAGGGTTTTCATGAAGGACTATCGGGAGGCATTTGCACATGTTGCCGCTAACTATGACATCGAATTTGGTCACACAGGTATGGTGTTGATGACAGAGACAGAAAAAGCTACTGGCATGACGTTTGGGCACGGTGAGGGCTATGCGCGCGAAGTAGTCATACCGGACATTCAAAAACCGCAAACTAACTTGAGTGATGAAGAGTTCAGGCTGCGCGTAAAAGAGGCTAGAAGGCCACAGGAAGAAGCTATTAGGCAGCTTCAACGGCAAAGTCGTGAACGCCAAGAATATAGAGGAAAGGTCATCGTGCCACTGCGCAGGGGAATTTTTGAATTTATCCCTGAAGCGTCCTCATCGGGTTCTAGGACAAAGAGAAGTGAACAGCTCAAGAAAGTTGCACAACACTCGCCAGCGGCATGAGTACGAAATGACAAAGCCCGGTACACACAGGTACCGGGCTTGCTGTCCAGGGAGGCCTAGCCGAAGAGATCGCGTAGACTCCCGAACACGGACCGGATATCTTGTCCGATGGACGCGATGCCCTGATGACTCATGGCATACTCGGGGTTGCTGTCGGCGATGAAACTGGCAACGACGGCTGCTCCCGCCATGATGACGATGACCGCTGGCGTACCGTACAGACACACGCGGAGCGCCCTATACGAGTCAGGATGCCTCTCGGCGAAGACGTTCAGCCAGCGGTCGAAGCGGGTGCGGTAGGGCAGGCGGAGCGCCACGTGCTTGCCGTTGTCGTTGCCGCCAACCACGATGATGGTTGTCGCCAGGGCGACAGGCAGCACGACGGCGAGGCCGTAGGTCAAGATCTTAATCACAGGGTTCTCTATCTCTCTGGGTGGACAGTTAAATGACATTATAATACATTTCTTGTATTTGTCCATGGTCTCATCTGTTGCAAAACGACTTCACACCTGGTACAATTGCTCGGTCAAATCAAATTTTAACGAAGCAACGCGTACAGATATCCTATAACAGGGGTACGCGTGAAGGGAGAAGGATATCATGGCCGTGAAGGTTGATATCAAGGCTTTGCTCGAAGCCGGTGTTCATTTCGGACACAAAACGAGCCGTTGGCACCCAAAGATGGCGCCATACATCCACAGTAAACGTCAGGATTCGCACATCATCGACCTGACAAAAACCGTTGAAGCACTCGAGACAGCGCTTCCTGTTGTGACAGACGCTGTCGCACGTGGACGTCAAGTACTGCTCGTTGGTACTAAGCGTCAGGCCCAGGACATCGTCCGCGCGGCTGCAGAAAAAGCTGGCCAACCATACGTCACTGAGCGTTGGATGGGCGGTATGCTTACCAACACTACGACGATGGTCGCACGTATCAAGCACCTCAAGTCGCTTGAGAAAAAGATGGACAGCGGCGAGCTTGCTAACCGCTACAACAAGCTGGAAATCCAGCGCTTCCAAGAGGAAATCGATGACCTGAACAAAAAGTATGGCGGCATCAAAGACCTCAGCGGTAAGCCTGGTGTAGTGTTTGTTACCGACATCATCGAGGACATCAACGCAGTTCGTGAAGCAAAGAAGCTCGGCGTGCCAGTGATCGCAATCTGCGACACCAACACCGACCCAAGCCTCGTCGACTTCCCAGTTCCTGCTAACGACGACGCCATCAAGGGTCTTCAACTCATCATCGACTACGTCGTTGCGGCAATCGATGAAGGAAAGGCAACTGCAGAGAAAAAGGAGGGCAAATAACATGGCTATTTCTATCGACGAGATCAAGAAGCTCAAAGAGCTGACTGGTGTCGGACTGACCGATGCAAAGAGCGCGCTCGTCGAAGCCGACGGCGACTTCGATAAAGCACTCGAAGCTATGCGCAAAAAGGGTCTGACCAAGGCCGAAAAGCGTGGTGAGCGAGAAGCTCGCGAAGGTATCGTTGACAGCTATGTTCACAGTGGGCGCATCGGCGTACTCGTCGAAGTAAACTGTGAGACTGACTTTGTGGCTAAAACTGACGAGTTCAAAGAACTCGTGCACGACATCGCTTTGCACGCATCGGCAACCGCTCCAGAGTACATCTCTACCGAGGACGTGCCTGCCGACGTTCGTGATGCCAAAGCAGCTGAGTTCAAGGAAAAAGTAGTTGCTGAAGGCAAGCCAGCTGACATGGCTGACAAGATCGTCGAAGGGCAGCTGAACAAATACTTTGCAGAAAAAACTCTGCTTGAGCAGCCATTTGTAAAGAATCCCGACATCACTGTCGGTGAGCTTGTCAAAGAGCATATCTCGAAGCTCGGTGAAAACATCGTTGTTCGCCAACTGAAGCGAGTTGAGCTCGGCGCCAGCGAATAAAAAAAGCGCACATATATGAGAAACCCGCCTCCAAATTCGGAGGCGGGTTTCGTTATCCTGCTTGCGCAGCTTCGGACTCAGCTGCTCACTGGGTGGCGACTCGCGGCGGGGTGATCACGAACTTCAAGAGCGCCCACGTGAGCCTCCAGCAGCCGGTGAGGATCGACAGATACAGGAAGGCTGGTGTGAGTGTCAGTGTCGTGTTCCAGACGTCGGCAACGATCTCCATGGGTTGAGCACCGGTCTGGGCATGCCATCCGTCAAGCACCACCATGAGAACCAGAGTGACCATCCAGAGGCTCGCCATGAAGGACAGCGCTCTGGTCACCGCTCGCACGGGGCGGAAGGCGTACGAGGCCGTACCGTTGGCGTATCTGACCCTGACTACCCCGGGCAGCAAGCCCGAAAATCCCAGGATCATCAGCGGCGCGAGGGTCGCGAACCGGAACGGCACACTGAGCGGTGTGGCGATTTCGATGAGGACGGCCGGGGCAAGGGTCATGATGTTGATCATGAGGATCACTGACGCGGCTGCCCTGAGGAACCTCAGCCGAGGTTGCATAGTCATCACTTCAGCCTCGACGGCAGGTCCGAAGGCGTAGCGGTAGGCGGATCGAAGCGCGTGAGCTACAGCGATCGCATAGAACTGAAAAGTGCGCATGAGTCACCTCGTGGTCGGGGATAACGATACTAGTTAGCATACAGTGATTTTCATATAAATCAAGTCATATAATTGCTTTTAGGGCTCATATATTGTAAAATTTGCACTTAGTTGCATCACTGATCGAAGAATCGAGGTATATGCAATGGCGGAGCTGTTGAATTCTCCCACCTTCTGGATCTGCTTTGCTATCTGGGCAGTTGTCCTCATCACCCTGGCTTTGTGGGTGGAGAAACGTGCCATACGCAGGTCGCTGGCGCTTCAGGCAGCGAGCGAAGACGGGTGAGCGCACCTTGGCCTCTCGCTTGAGATGTTTATCTCAGGCGAGAGGTCGTTTTTCTTTTTCCTTGCTATAATTGAAACGAGAAAACTAAGGAGTGATATGTTCGACACAAAACCTTATGAAGACAAGATGAACGGCGCACTAGGCCATTTTCATGATGAACTAAAAAAGATTCGTACCGGCCGAGCGCACCCAGACATGCTCGACGGTGTCATGGTTGAGGTCTACGGAAGCCGTATGCCGCTCATCCAGGTAGCAAACATCACCGTGCCCGAACCACAGCTCCTGCAGGTGAATCCATTCGACCCGAGTAACGTTCAGGCGATCGCTACGGCTATTCGTGAATCTCAGGGACTTGGCTTTAACCCAAGTGACGACGGGCGTATCGTGCGCGTACCAGTACCAGCGCTCACCGAAGAGCGACGCCGCGAGCTGGTTAAAAGCCTTGGTGACAAGGTGGAGGATTGCCGTATCGCTATGCGTAACGTTCGCCAAGACGCCCTGAAAGATGCCAAGCGCATGAAGGACAACAAGGAACTGTCAGAAGACGACGTCAAAGCAGTCGAAAAAGAGATCGACAAGCTCATGCACGAGTTCCAGGCAAAGATCGACGAAACGTTCAAAGCCAAGGAACAAGAGGTCATGACGATCTAATGAGCGATGAGCTCAAACCCCCAGTTCACATAGGCTACATACTCGATGGCAACCGTCGCTGGGCCAAAAAACATGGCCTACCAACCTACGAAGGGCATCTGGCCGGCTACAACGCGCTCAAAGATGTCATAGAAGCGAGTGCGGCGGCAGGTGTCAAATACATCTCGTTTTATACCTGGTCGACAGAAAACTGGGCTCGTGCCGAAGAAGAAGTGCGGGGAATTATGAAACTGATTCGTCGTTTGTTCAAAGTCGACATCAAACAACTCGTTAAAGATGACTTCAAGCTCGTCGTGCTCGGCGGGCGTGATCGCTTGCCAGAAGACGTCGTGAAGATGATAGACGAAGCTGAAGAAGCCTCAAAAAATGGCTCACGCGCAACGCTCGCCATGTGCTTCAACTATGGCGGCCAGCAAGAGATAGTTCGGGCAGCGCAGCGCATCGCCGAAGAGGGTATCGACCCGACAACGGTGACGGCCGAAGTATTTGAGCAATATCTCGATCATCCGGACATTCCGCCGTGCGACATCGTCGTGCGCACTAGTGGTGAGCAGCGACTCAGCAACTTCATGCTGTGGCGTAGTGCTTATAGTGAGTTTTTGTTTCTCGATAAGCTGTGGCCAGAGATGCAAGCCGGGGATGTAACTGCTATAGTAGAAGAATATAATCGCCGTAATCGCAGATTTGGAGGCTAGAAGCGCATGGAGGGTATCGGGTTTGTTTTGTCTGTCCTACTAGGACTTTTTTTGCTGGTTTTTTTGGTGGTCATCCATGAGCTAGGCCACGCTATCGTCGCCAAACGTAACGGCGTGGTAGTGGAAGAGTTTGGGGTAGGTTTTCCGCCTCGTGCTTGGGAGAAGAAGCTAAAAAATGGCGTTCTTTTTACGCTCAACTGGTTACCGCTAGGTGGGTTCGTGAAGCTGCAGGGAGAGCATGACGCCGCAAACAAGAAGGGCGATTACGGTGCCGCAAGTCTTTGGGCAAAGACCAAAATTTTGCTCGCGGGTGTTTTTATCAACTGGGCATTTGCAGTACTCATCTTTACAGGGCTTGCACTAAGTGGGCTGCCAAAAGTTATCGATAACCAGTACACCGTAAAAAGTGACACAACCGAAATTCGTAAACCCGTCAGTATCGCCAGTGTCACGCCAGGCTCACCGGCCGACAAAGCTGGACTAGAAAAGGGTGATGCCATGATCCGTTTCGCGGGCCAGCCACTTGATCAGCCGAGCGATCTGAGCGCGCTCACGCAGAAGTACAAAGGCCAGTCAGTTGAGATGATTTACCGCCGTGGCGGTAGTGAAAAAATCGTACGGCTGACACTACGTGCAGCAAATGAGGACAGCAAAGGCTACTTAGGCGTTTCGGCTGAACAGCGAACCACCTACCGTTCTACCTGGTCGGCGCCTATCGTCGGCGTGGCGTTGACGGGTCAACTAGCGAAAGCGACACTCCAAGGACTTGGCGATATGGTTGTGAAGCTCGGCAGCGGAATCATCGAAAAACTGAACCCGTCAACTCAGTCTCAGGCCAATGAAAAACTGAGCGCAGTTGGGACGGGAGTGGCGGGTCCGCTGGCTATCCTCGGCATCTTGTTTCCGTCAGCCAGTGAAGCAGGACCATCTGCGATCTTGTTCATGACAGGGTTGATTTCTCTGGCGCTTGCGATCATGAACATCCTGCCTATCCCGGCACTCGACGGCGGGCGCTGGTTCGTGACAGTTCTGTTTCGTCTCATGAAAAAGCCGCTCGACAAAGAGCTTGAAGAGAAAATTCATGGCACCGGTTTCATGATCCTCATGGCGCTGTTCGTGCTGGTAACTATCGCCGATGTCACCAAGTTTACGCGCTAACGCATCAAAAAGTTATACAGTTATTGCCGAGTCGGCGTGGGTAGTACTGACTTTTGTGGTAGCGTCGGTGGTCGTGTTTGCGCTCGCAGACGCGACAGGCCTCAACGACTGGCTCGAAACGACCATGGGTCAGCTGTATGCAACCGTGGCCATCTATGTTGGTGGTGCTGTCGCAGCAATTGCACCGATTGTCGCCATCAGGGGGAGGGGGTATGTATTTCAAGTACTAGGCATCGACAAAAAACCACTCCTCAAGCTGTGGTGGCTGCCGTTTGCTCTCTGGCCACTCTATATGCTGGCGACCTCTGTGGTCGCGGTACTGTCCCAGTATTTGCTTCCATGGGTTGACCAAAATCAGATGCAGGAAGTCGGGTTTCAGGACATCAATCAGCCCTGGGAATACGTCATGGCGTTTTTTGGCCTGGTTATACTGCCGCCACTTGCTGAAGAGTTGATGTTTCGCGGCTACCTGCTAGGAAGGCTGCGTGAAAAATTGAAGCCCTGGACAGCAGCGATTTTTGTCAGCATCGTGTTTGGGCTCATCCACGGTCAGTGGAACGTCGGTATCGACGTCTTCGTGCTCAGCCTCTTTCTTTGTTACCTACGTGAACGCACGGGTTCCATATGGGCAGGTGTGGTGCTGCACGCACTCAAAAACGGCATAGCCTACTTCTTTTTGTTTATCGGGCCGCTCATAGGGATTAACTTGCTATAATAAGCGGTAACTATGCGAGTATCACACTTATTCACCAAAACGCTTCGTGACGCACCGGCGGACGAGGTCGCAAAAAATGCCCAGCTGCTGATCCGTGCTGGCTATGTCTACAAAGAAATGGCAGGAGCGTACGCGTATCTGCCTCTTGGGATTCGTGTACTCGAGAAGATCAAGCAGATTGTTCGTGAAGAAATGAACGCTCTTCACAGCAACGAGCTCATCATGACAAGTTTGCAGCGACGTGAGATATGGGAAAAGACCGGTCGCTGGGATGAAAAAGTAGTCGATGTCTGGTTCAAGACTCAGCTTCAGGATGGTACCGAGGTCGGCCTCGGCTGGAGCCATGAGGAACCGATTGTCGAGATGCTCAAGCAGTATGTTCATAGCTACAAAGACTTGCCGGTGAGTCTCTACCAGTTCCAGACAAAGATGCGCAACGAGCTACGTGCTAAAAGTGGCATCATGCGTGGGCGGGAATTTGTCATGAAAGACATGTACTCGTTCCATGCCACCAAAGAAGACCTCGACTCGTATTATGAAAAAACTATAGAAGCTTACAAGCGTGTCTATAACCGTCTGGGTATTGGAGATGACACGTATGTCACGTTTGCTAGCGGTGGCGCGTTTACCAAGTTCTCTCATGAGTTTCAGACCATCACTGATGCTGGCGAAGACGTCATCTATCTTCATCGTGGCAAAAATATCGCCGTCAACGAAGAGGTGATCGATGATGCCGTGAAGGAACTTGGCATCGAGCGTTCTGAACTGGAGCAAGTTAAAACAGCAGAAGTTGGTAACATTTTCAACTTTGGGTCGCAAAAAACAGATGAAATGGGGCTCTTTTACACCGATAACGAGGGTAAACAACAGTCGCTTTACACCGGTTCATACGGTATCGGCATCACTCGTGCGATGGGTGTTCTTGCTGAGAAAATGAGCGATGATCGCGGGCTAGTTTGGCCAGAGGAGGTTGCGCCGTACCGGGTTTACCTGGCGACAATCGGTGACGTCGCCGAGCAAGCTGACGCGCTATATGACACGTTGACGGCCAACGGCGTGGAAGTGCTCTATGACGATCGCGATGCTCGCCCCGGTGAGAAATTTGCAGACGCTGATTTGCTCGGGATTCCTCACCGTGTGGTGCTTAGTCCAAAGCTCGTAGAACAGGGGTCGTTTGAGTATAAATCTCGCACAAATGACAACGTTTCCATCTTGACGAAAGA
Organism: uncultured Candidatus Saccharibacteria bacterium; assembly: GCA_964383465.1. Lineage (GTDB taxonomy): Bacteria > Patescibacteriota > Saccharimonadia > Saccharimonadales > Saccharimonadaceae > CAYLGT01. Next base: position 10,546 of record CAYLGT010000005.1, read on the forward strand.
GCAGCTCCTTGCTACACTCGGTGCAGCTGAATAAGCGAGGGTAGGACTAAGGATTTTATGAGAGTGCACACGATAAAGCGTGTGCATTTACTAACGGGTCCTACCAGTAAGGAAAAGATTATGAAGAAACAATACCAACTGACCCCCGAAGGAAAAGCCGAGCTTGAAACAGAGCTCTCTGAATTGATTGCAAAACGAAGTGAAATCGCTGAGAAGATTGCCAACGCACGTGACTACGGTGACCTGAGCGAAAACGCTGAGTACGACGCCGCACGTGAAGAGCAGGCGATGCTAGAGAGCCGTATCAACGAAGTTGAAGACATCCTGCAGAACGCTGACATCATCAAAGCTACCAAGAGTTCAACCGTCAAAGTTGGCTCAACCGTGCAGCTGAAAAACGGCAGCAAAGTAACCTACCGAATCGTCGGTCCAGTAGAGGCTGACCCTATGGAAGGCAAGATCTCAAACGAATCACCAATCGGCCAGGCACTTATGGGCAAAAAAGCCGGTGACAAAGTAACTATCACCACTCCAAAGGGTGAAACTACGTACACTGTCGAAGTTGTCAGTTAGTTTCGTGTCTACAAAAGGATGACACCTCTCAGCAATAACGAGAGGTGTTTTCTTGAGGTGATGTTATTGACTTGGCAGTGTTTTTATGCTTAAATAACCCCATTCTTTTTCAGAATGTACCTTCGATACATAGCGAGGGGGCTATGAGCGAATCTCACCGAGCGAAAACGCTCGATATGCAGGGCCTGACCGACCCATGCCGTCCCGAACTCGTCGAGTTCGGGTTGCGTGGGACAGGGTTGGCGATCACGTCTCCAGCACTTCGCACGGCTGTCGATTCCTCGAGTGGCCTGACACTGTTTCCGCTCGACGATGTCTTCGTCGGACCAGTGGCGGCCATCGGCTTCGGCACTCCCAACACCTACCTGGTCGTTCCCGATGAAGTCGGCGGTCACTCCAAGCTGGCTGCGTTCATGTTTTGGCGCCAGCGGGCAGCGGTGGTACCGACGAAGGGCCGGGTCCAAGCGGGAGTGCTTTATGAGCTCCGGGATCTGCCCGATGGTGCGCTTGAAGCGCTTCGCAGTGCCATGAGTTCTCGAGTTGGTCAGCGATCGATCAGTTGCGCGCATCTGTGTGCTCAAACGCTTGCCGATGCTGGGTTCGCGTTCGGCAACGGACGCAGTCTTCGTAGGATCGCTCGACCGTCCAAGTTCGCCAGCTTGCTGTGGCGTCGCGGCCTGAGTTACACCGACCAGTGGGGCAAGACCCACTCCGTGGGTGTGAGGGTGGTCCATGCAAGTCACACACCGTTTGGTGAACACTTCGTCAACGTTTGGTCTCGAGAGGCAAGTAGCGTTGGTCGAACCATTCGCAAGCTCTATACACGGCACGTGAAGCACGAACCAGCACCCGTGTTTGAGCCTCGACCGGCTCAGCCGCTCAATCCTGAGCGTTGGACGGGGCGGGATGTCGTGGTCGGCATGGCCAGGTCGAGTCGCCTAGGTAGTCACCTGGGCTACCTGTTTGGGCAGAAGCCGCTCTACACAGTCAAGCTACCCGGCCTTCGGGACGTGCCCGAGCTTCAGGCGCCGCTTCCGCCGTTTCCCGCCATTAACGACTGGGTGACGGCGCTCAAGCGGTATGTTCTGTTCTCACGTCCGGTGATTGCGCTCATGAATCGCATGAGAGTTCGGTCGATGGACTGGTACGAAACCGGCCTGAAAGCTGACACGCTCATCGACATGCTTCGACCGAGTTCTTCGGCAACTTACGACACAGCCGTCTTGTACAACTGTGTAGTGACTTCCGATGAAGTTCGGATCACTGGGCTGCACACTGATCTCGAGCGAAACAAGCGATCCAAGCTGATCCATCGGATCGACTGGGTGGCCGCCAAGCATGTGCTGCTCAGTAACTACTCGCCAGATGTGGTGTATGCCTGTGAGCTGTGGGCGTATCGTGACGAGCAGGGTAAGCCTGTGCTGTGTATCAACTCAAACTCGGGCACCTATCAGCCTGATGAAACCAGGATGGAGGCTATCGCCACGTTCCTTCGCCAGAACTTCCGGGTTCAGGTGCGGACGTTTCCCATCTAATCAACTCCCACGCCTCGGGGCGTGGGAGTCTTCATGTCGATAGGAGGGAAGGATTGACTACATCTTATTTTCATGCTTAAATATGTTCTATTCTTTTTAGGACGTACTTTCGAGCTAGGAGATGCTATGAAACCTCGCGGTCTTCAGCCGCATGCGTGGCTGCTTACACGAGTTCTGCGACAGTTTCTGCGCAAACTCGTCAGCTGGAAGCTGTTTCATGTCCGTGTCATCGGCAAAGATCATATCCCCCCGCACGGCGCTGCAATCATCGCCTGTAACCACCTGTCGTTCGCCGATCCGGTGGTGGCATGGGGTGCGGTTCCGCGAAACCTGGTGGCCGTGGCCATGAAGGAGTTGTGGCGGACACCGCTGGTGTTTCTGCTGTGGCTGCTCGGTCACATTCCGGTCGATCGCAAGAGTAGGGATTCCGGAGCGCGCGTGCGACGAGCTATGAAGCGGGTGATCGACTGGGGCGGACTGGTGCTGATCTTTCCTGAGGGCAAGTGCTCACGGGACGGAACACTCCAGGCTTTCAAGTCAGGGGCGGCCGATGTCGCCTTTGAAACCGGAACCCCGCTGATCCCGGCTGCTGTTGTGGGAACTGAACGGCTGTGGCCGCTTGGCACGCACGCTATCGATCGACGCCAGGAGGTTGTCATAGTCTTTGGCGCGCCGCTCTACCCTGAGGAGTTTGCTTCGGCCGAAGACCTGAACTATGCACTTCGTGCGACCGTAGTGGTTCTGCAAGCAGTGGCCAGCTAGCAGAGCTAGCGTTACACCCCCGACTTTGTCGGGGGTGCTCCATTTTTCATAACAGATATAAATTGTTATACTGTACGACAGCATGGCAACACTGAAAGAACTACGTGACGAGCGCCTCCGTAAACTCGAGGAGCTGAAAAAACTGGGCGTTAACCCGTATCCGGCCGATTCGGCGCGTACTCACGAGCTCTCTGCAATCGTAAAAGACTTCGACAACCTCCAAGGCCAAACAGTGACAGTCGTGGGTCGTGTCACAGGTATCCGTAAGTTCGGCCAGCTGGCGTTTATCGTGCTGCGCGACATGAGCGGCAGTCTGCAACTGTTTTTGAAGTCCGACACCGTTGCTGGACTGGACGCAGCGACGTCACGGGTCGGTATGGAACAATTGCCACTTCTTGATACCGGTGATTTCCTGCAAGCAACAGGCCCAGTTATCAAAACTAAAACCGGTGAGATTTCTGTCGATGTACGTGAGCTGCGGCTGCTCACAAAGAGCCTGCGTCCTATGCCAACCACCCAGGACGGCTTCACGAACAAAGAAGAGCGCATGCGTCGTCGTTATGTCGACATGAACGTCAACCTCGATGTCCGGGATCGTTTCATTCGCCGTAGCAAATTCTGGGCCGCTACCCGTACGTTTCTCGATGAGCGCGGGTTCTATGAGATCAACGTGCCAGTGCTTGAGCATACAACCGGGGGAGCCGATGCGAATCCGTTTGTGACTCATATGGATGCACTCGACAACGATTTCTACCTGCGTATCTCCCATGAGCTTCCACTGAAGCGTCTGCTCGGGGCGGGCTTTGAGAAAGTCTATGACATCGGGCCGCGTTTTAGAAATGAAAACTATTCTGACGAACATCTCCCCGAGCATGTGGCTATGGAGTGGTACTGGGCGTATGCTGACTGGCGTGATGGCATGAAGTTCATGACCGAGATGTACCGCTTTGTGCTGAAAGAGACATTTGGAACGCTCCAGTTCAAACTCGGCAACTTTGACGTCGATCTCGAAAAAGACTGGGAAGAGTGGGACTACGCAGAAGTTATCAAAACTCGCTACGGTATCGATCCGTTTGACTGTACGATAGAGGAAGTCAAAAAAGCTCTCAAAGACAACAAACTTGAAGTTGAAAAGACCGAAAACCTGGCTCGTGGTATCGACAAACTTTGGAAAAACATCCGAAAAGACGTCGCCGGACCGGTATGGCTCATCAACACGCCAAAATTTATCTCACCACTTTCAAAAAGTGGCCCAGGCGAAGAGCATACTGTGCAGCGTTTCCAGCCAGTGATCGCCGGTAGTGAACTAGGTAACGGCTTTTCTGAGTTAAACGATCCTCTCGATCAACTTGGCCGCTTTGTTGAGCAGCAGCAGATGCGTGATGCTGGCGATGAAGAAGCTATGATGCTCGACATCGACTACGTCGAGATGCTGGAGTACGGAATGCCACCGGCTTGTGGGTGGGGTTTTAGTGAGCGCGTCTTTTGGATCTTTGAAGGGGTCACTGCTCGCGAGGGTGTGCCATTCCCTCAGCTCCGTCACGAAGTCGATGAGGTAACCAAAGCCATCTATCCTGACCTGGCTCTCTAGGCGTATACTAGAGTTAGAACCTAACACCAGGAGGTACCTATGGGTCAAGCATTTGAATTTGACGGACAACGATTTGACAGTGAAGGGGAGTTCCTGGACGCTTTGGCGCACGAGTACACTCATGGTGATCGTGAGCTCGTCGTAGAAACACTCGAAAACTACGGATATACACTGAGCGATATCAACGTTCGCCCTAACTAAGCCGTAGCCGGGCGCACAACAGCTTTGTCGTTGCGAGCAGTAACGGTAAATGTCGAACCTTTTTCTGGTTCGGAACTTGCTTCGATGCTCCCACCGATGTAGTCCATGATGATTTTGTCGAGGAACAGGCTAAAGCCAAGTCCTTCATAGTTAAACTCGAGCGCAGAGTCGGCGCGTGAAAATGGTTTGAAGAGCTGGGGTAGTTTTTCGGCAGGGATACCGACACCGTAGTCTGACACTTTCAGTGACAGCTTGTGTTCGAGCGAATTAGTGTTGATCTGAATGGTGCCGCCAGTATGGCTAAATTTGACCGCGTTGTCGATGAGTGAGCCAAGCACGAATTCGAACAGCACGCGTCGCTGCGTGATCGTGGTGTCGCGAGCATTGTTAACGATGGTGAGCTGCTGCTGTTCGAGCAGAGGACGTGCTTTAGCGATGGCCGCGTCAACAGCTTCTCGAAGACTAAATGACTCGCTAGTAATCTCAGACCCCGATCGAATTTGGCTCAGCAATGCAAACTTTTGGAGGATGGCCGCAAAGCGTTCGTAGCCATCGTTAAAGAAGTGGGCAGAGGGAGAGCTAGCGATAGCACCGCGCCCGGCGTTGATAGCGGTGAGCCCCTCGGATAGCGCTGCTGTAGAACGCTCGATAAATTCGTTACGAGCGGCGTCGATAGTTCGCTCATGTTCGAGTAATTGTTCATGATGTGCACGATCATGTTTGCGTAGATAGTGGCTTCGTACCGAAGAGTAAAAGAAGAAAACGACCGCGAAAAATATCAAAATCTGCATCCATAGGTTTGCGGTTCCGATCGAGACATTTCCAACGATAGCGAGGAAGAAGTTCGCGAGTCCCGTGAGTACAAACGCACCGATGATTGGAATCCAGAAGAAGCCAGATCGCAGGAAGCTCGGAGGATTGGAGGCTTCCGGCGGTGCAGCGATACCTTGGAGTGCCGCATTTGAGTCGATGTCACCCAGGATGAGTTTGATTTTTTCGTCGAGTGCCAAAATTGGGGTTTTGAGTGGTAACACTTGTTCCGGCGTTACTTCTTTTATGGCAACGAGTGTGTCGAGGCCAGTTGTCATGACCGTGAGAGGGGTGCGGAGGTAGTGAGAGGCAAGTGCAACGAAGTTGTCTTTTTCTTCGGCGAGTTCACGTTCACGTTTGAGTACCAAAAACAGTCTGCGTGCTGCAGCGACTTCACGTACCGACTGCCAGGAAAGCACCGCGGCTCCCATGCCAAGTACGCTAAAGATGTAGTAAGGAAACGTCTGTGCGACAACAGGGGGCAGTGTTCGCAGTGCTGTCCTGACCGATTCCGGCACAGCCATCACTAGGGGTTTTACGGCGTCATTCAGAAACGTTGGTACATTTATATAGCGAGGTGTTGATTCACCGCCAGGCGTCGGGCGCGCTTCGGTGGGGGCGACATAGGGATCGGGCGTCGTGTCGGTGGGTTTGGTGGGTGTGATGACGATTGGAGTGCTACAAACGCCAGCCTCGTCTCGCTCCATGCCGACTGGAACAACGGTTTGGATACCCGGGATGTTTTCGCAGACATCGATAGGTATAAGGACGCAGTCTCCATTTTCGTCGTTCGTATAGGTGAGTGGGACGAGAGTTTGTATGCCAGGGAGGTTCGGACAGACATCGACAGGCGGAGCAGGCTGTATGAAACAGTTACCGTTACTGTCTCGGAAATAGCCCGAAGGGATAGTCGCTTGGGCACCGGCTATGTTGTCACAAACATCCACGACAGGCGGTGGCGGCGTGAAGCAGTTACCGCTGCCATCAGTTGACATGCCGAGCGGCACTGACATCTGGTAGCCGGGGATGTTGAGACAGGCGTCAGGCGGGCCGACGGTGACTTGTATCTGAGAAGAAGCTTGGACAAATGACCCAACCATCCAGGCGCTGAGCACGGCAATGCTCAGAAAGATAGCTGCTGCCAGATGTTTGTGAGCCGATGAGGCCATGTTTGTTTTCTCTGTTTAGTCTCTTTGAGATAATTGTAGAAGCATAAGTAGTTCTTTGCAAGGGTAGCGTATACTGTAAGGTAGCTAACGATGAGGGGAAAGATGTGATACAGCTCAAAGGAGTCAGTAAGGTATACGGGAAGCGCGATCAGGCGTTTACTGCTCTTGAAGACATCAACTTCAAGATTCCAAAAGGTGCCAGCGTTGCAATCGTTGGTAAGTCAGGTTCGGGTAAAAGTACGCTTATGCATGTCATGAGTGGACTGGATCGCGCCAGTAGTGGCTCTATCGTCATCGATGGAACCGACATATCGTCCATGAAAGCCAAGGCGGTTGATCGCTTTCGTAGTGAAAAAATTGGTTTTATCTTTCAGGCATTTTTCGTGCAAGCAAATGAAAGCTGTTTTTATAACGTCGCGTTGCCACTAGAGATCTCGAGAGTCAAAGGCGCGGCTAAAAAGAAGCGAGTACTGACGGCACTCAAAGCCGTAGGACTCGAAGATAAATTGAACCAGAAAGCCAAAAACCTCTCGGGTGGACAGAAGCAGCGACTGGCAATTGCACGAGCTATCGTCAACAAACCCGCCATCCTTTTTGCTGACGAACCAACTGGAAACCTAGACAGTGCGACTGGAGAGAAAGTTGAAAAACTTTTGTTTGACTTCAACCGTAAGCTTGGAAGCACGCTCGTGATCGTGACTCACGACCATGACCTGGCTAGCAAATGCGACTATCAGGTGCTTATAAAAGATGGCAAGATCGTCAAGATACTGGAAGCGCCCTATAAACGACCACTTTCAGGAGGTGCCATATGAGACTGACCGACATCATCAAGCGTGCTGCAAGGAGCCTTCGCAGCGCTAAGGCGCGTACAGCGCTTACGAGTTTGGCAATTGCCGTTGGGGCGTTTACGTTGACACTCAGCCTGGCGGCAGGTGAGGGTGCTCGTCGGTACGCCGACAAGCTTATCAGCAGTAACGTCGACCCTCAGTCTATCTTTGTCGCAAAAGACCCTTCGCTGTTTGGCGCCAACGGCGGACCTGGTGGCGGACTGAAAGAATACTCGGCCGACGCAACGCAGTATGGTGGCGCCACGTTCAAAGCACTGAACAAAACCGACATAGAGCTCATCGACAAAACAGCCGGTGTCGCTTCGGTTGCGCCGACGTATCTCGTGAGCGCACAGTACTTTACGTTTGAGGGCAAAGACAAAAAATACACTTCGGATATCACTGCCTATGACGCGAGCGTCAGGGCCGAAGCTGCGGCGGGTGTGATTCCAAAACTAGGGACACAGATTGCCGCGGACGAAGTGATCGTCCCGGAATCATTTGCCGAAGCTATAGGGGTAAAACCAGCTGACTTGGTGGGCAGGAACGTCACGCTCCATGTCGTGAAGTCGACGACCCCTCCGAGCCAAGAAGAGATTCAGGCGGCATTTGTGAGCGGTGGAACTGCGGCGGTTGAATCACTCGTTAAAGTTGAGTCAAAGGACGTTGAGTTCAAGGTGGTTGCCGTGAGTGCCAAATCAAGCACCTCATTTTCGGCCAGTGCAGCGCTCTTCATCTCCGACCAAGCAGCCAAGGACTTGTCAGAGTACATCACTGCAGGTACGGACCAGTATCAGAAATACATCACCGCTACGGTTCGCGTCAAAGATGGCTATAACCCCGAGGATGTGAAGGCGGCGTTTAAAGCCGAGTACCAGCGTGTCGGCAACAAAGACTACATCATCGCAAAAACCGCCAAGGATTTGCAGGGGCTACTGTTCACGATCGTAAACATTCTGCAGGGAATTGTGATTGGGTTCGGGGTCATCGCGCTTATCGCCAGTGTGTTTGGCATCATCAACACACAGTACATCTCGGTACTGGAGCGAACTCGCGAGATCGGACTCATGAAAGCGCTCGGTATGCGTGGAAAAAGTGTTAGTCGCTTGTTCCAGTTCGAAGCTGCCTGGATTGGTTTCCTCGGTGGTGTCATCGGCTCGACGCTGGCCTGGGGAATTGGCACGGCGCTTAACCCATGGATCACGAAACAGCTGAGCCTCGGCGATGGCAACTATTTGTTGATCTTCCAGATTGTTCCTATAGTCGGTCTCGTGCTGGCCCTGATGGCGATCGCTATGCTCGCCGGTTGGTTGCCGGCCCGCAAGGCGGCCAAACTTGACCCTATCGAAGCCCTCAGAACAGAGTAGATTGACTATTTATACTACTTGTGCTATAATGTAGATATACATGAGTATTCATGCATTTCGCCCTAGCCGAATCGACGGTGACCCCACTGCGGGACACGCACGATCTATCGACATGCGGGCAGTGAGCCCCGGTGCAGTGCATGGCATACTTAACCAATTTGTCGAAGGCCAGTACGAGCGAAACGGGCTTGTTATCGACTCACCAGATCAGACAGTCCAGACAGTGCTGCTGAGGGCTGGCAGGAAGCGGTTTCATCACTTTCACCTTAGCGGTCGGCCCGATGTCGGCTATGACGGCTTTCGTCAGCGTGATGATTTTCAGGGTGACAATGCTTTCTTTCTGTCGGCCGACCGAACTGTAACTGTCTTTGGCTATGACCCGGCTCGAAAACCAGAGGCGCTGGAACGTTTCCACGCCCTTCAGATGCCAGTGTTGGCGCTGTCACTTGATGGCCTCGAACGAGTGATTGCTCGCGGCCAGTAAGTCGCTCCGTTTAGCTAAGGTGATTCATGGAGTATAATGGCGGATATGTTAGATATCCGCTTTATTCGTGAAAATGCTGAATTAGTACAAACCGCTGCGGCCAACAAAGGCTACCAGGTTGATGTCGCCGAGCTACTGAAGGCTGACGAAAACCGTCGCGTGCTGCAAAAACAAGTCGATGATTTGCGTGAACGACGCAACCAAAACGCTGCAAAGATGAAGGGCGGCAAGCCTGACCAGGCGATTATCGATGAGGGTAAACAGATCAAAGTAGAGCTCGCCGACCGAGAGCAACTACTCAGTGCTTCGGACGAACAAACCGAAAGCTTACTAAGAAAAGTTCCAAATATCATCTTTGATGACGTGCCACTCGGGGGGGAAGAAGACAGCGTCGAAATCAAGAAGTGGGGCGAACAAAAAACCGGCGCAAAGGACCACTTGGACTTTGCGCTTGCACGAGGCTGGGTAGACTTTGAGCGAGGAGCGCGTGCGGCAGGGACCAAGTTCTATTACATAAAAGGCGATCTTGCACTGCTTGAAAACGCTATGCTCCAGTTTGGCATCGACATGGTGACCAAAAAAGGCTTTACCTACATGACGGTGCCTCACATGGTGAACTCGCGAGTTGCTGAAGGGGCGGGGTTTGCACCAAAAGGTGATGCGAGCGGGAACGAATACTTTGTAGACGGAGAAGATCTCACACTCATCGGTACCGCAGAAGCGCCGCTTACTGGCTACCACGCGGACGAAATTATAGATGAAAAACAGCTTCCGCTCCTCTATGCAGGCTACAGCCCTTGCTACCGCAAAGAGGCTGGCACCTATGGCAAGCACACGCGCGGATTGTTCCGCGTGCACCAGTTCAACAAGCTGGAGATGTACGTTTTTTGTGCGCCGGAAGATTCACCGAAGATGCATGACATGATACTGTCTGTCGAAGAAGAGATATGGCAAGCACTTGGTGTGCCATACCATGTCATCAACATCGCCGCCGGAGATCTCGGAGCGCCCGCTGCCAAGAAATTCGATGTGGAGTATTGGTCGCCAGTTGATGGCACCTACCGGGAGCTAACAAGCTGTAGTAACTGCACCGACTATCAAGCCAGGGGGCTAAACATTCGCCTCCGACGCAAGAGTGGCGAAATCGAATCAGTTCACACACTAAATGGCACCGCGATAAGCTTTGCTCGTGGCCTTATCACTATGATCGAACACTACCAGAACGAAGACGGTACGCTGACGGTCCCTGAGGTGCTTCGTCCTTACCTCGCTGGTCGCGAAACGCTTTAGGGCGTATACTAGAAATACGAGCAGCCACTTGAGGCTGCCTAGCGAAAGGGGGTCACCTATGATCAACCATATCGACATCACTGGAGTCCGCTACACACCTGACGAGCAGACGAAAAAGTATGTGCGAAAAAAGATTGGAGGTCTCGATCGCTACCTCTCGCGCCACATGCGCAGATCTACCTATATCGACGTCAAGCTCAAAGAAGTAAACCGCGCCAACGGTAACAAATATGAGTGTGATGTTGTCATCAAGCTGCCAGAACATAGTGTTACCGCCAAAGATTCAACCATGAACATGCTTGCTGCCGTCGACATCGTCGAAGAAAAGCTTCGCCAGCAGCTCAAAAAGTACCACGACACACGCAAAGATCACCGCAAAAACCACAACCTACTAGGGCGCCTGAAACGACGCTTGCATCGACCTAGTTTTGAGAGCTGAGCACGTCACGAACACGCTTCTTCGCTCCCTTCCTTTCGTTTCTGGATTCCCAGAAACTGCAGTCGCTTTACGAGAGCTGCGAAGTGATGTTCTTGCGCGCTCAAATACTTTCTTTTCCACCTCTAGAGCGGTATACTAGAACCTAGTTTCATTTACCGACTAACAGATGAGGGGTGCAAAACGACTATGAAACAGGCACTGACGAAAGTGTTTGGCGATCCACAAGCGCGGATCCTGAAGCGACTACGTAAAAAAGTAGTTGAAATCAACAACCTGGCAGACAAATACCACGACATGAAAGTCGCGGATCTAAAGAAGCAGACCGACGTTCTCAAAAAGCGCCTGGCGAAAAAAGGCACAACGCTCGACGATTTGCTGCCAGATGCCTTTGCGCTCGTTCGTGAAGCGAGTGATCGCGCACTCAAGATGCGCCATTTTGACGTGCAGCTCATCGGTGGAATGGTGCTCCACGAAGGAAACGTCGCCGAGCTCAAGACCGGTGAAGGTAAGACGCTTATGGCCACACTGGCCGCCTACCTGAATGCACTCGAAGGCAAAGGTGTGCACGTGGTCACGGTTAACGACTACCTGGCACAGCGCGACGCTGGCTGGATGGGTGAACTCTACGACTACTTGGGCATGAGCACCGGTGTGATCATCAACGACGTGAGCTATCTGTACGACGGCAAATTTGAAAACGCGCTTCACAGCGACCCACGCATGAAACGGCTTCGCCCATGCTCACGCAAAGAAGCCTACGCAGCGGACATCACCTACGGAACCAACAACGAATTTGGCTTTGACTACCTACGTGACAACATGGTGAACGACCCAGACCTGCTTCGTCAGCGCGAACTAAACTTCGCCATCGTTGACGAGGTGGACAGCATCCTTATCGACGAAGCCCGTACTCCACTTATCATCTCGGCTCCTGCCATGGAAAACCCAGAGATGTATATCAAGTTTGCCAAAGTCGCCGCCAGTTTGAAGCCTGAACACTACATAAAAGACGAGAAACGCCGTAGTGTCAGCTTGACCGATGAAGGGGTCGACAAAATTGAGCGCATGCTTGGTATCAAAAATCTCTACAGTCCTGAGCACGTTCGAAGTGTCTACCACCTCGACCAGGCGCTCAAAGCCGAGACGCTGTTCAAGCGCGACAAAGACTATGTGGTTGCGACTGACGGTGAAGTGTTGATCGTCGACGAGTTTACTGGACGCCTCATGCATGGCCGTCGTTACAACGAAGGGCTACACCAGGCGATTGAGGCCAAAGAAAACGTGGCAGTGCAGCAGGAGAGCCAGACGCTGGCTACCATTTCCTTCCAGAACTATTTCCGTATCTACAACAAACTGAGTGGTATGACCGGTACCGCCTTTACAGAGGCAGAGGAATTTCAGCAGATCTATGGACTGGATGTTATCCAGGTACCACCAAACAAGCCGATTGCTCGTGTTGACCGACAAGACAAGATCTTTAAAAGCGAAGCAGGCAAGATTGCTGCGCTTGTTGCTGACGTTGCTGAGTTTCAGAAGCGAGGCCAACCGGTTCTGATCGGTTCTGCCAGCATCGCGAAGAACGAACTGATCAGCAAGGCACTCAAAAAAGCCGGCATCAAACACGAACTACTCAACGCCAAAAACAACGAGCGTGAAGCAGCGATCGTCGCAGAAGCTGGCCAGAAAGGCGCTGTGACGCTTGCCACCAACATCGCAGGTCGTGGTACTGACATCGTGCTCGGCGAAGGAGTTCGTGAACTCGGTGGACTCGTGGTACTTGGTTCCGAGCGACACGAAGCTCGCCGTATCGACAACCAGCTACGTGGTCGTGGTGGACGTCAGGGTGACCCAGGTGTGACCCAGTTCTACGTCTCGACCGAAGACGACCTCATGCGAATCTTCCAGGGTGAGCGAATTGCTGCACTCATGGATCGTCTGGGTGTCGACGACACAACACCTATCGAAAACCGCGCTGTCAGCAAGACGCTTGAATCTGCACAGAAGCGCGTCGAAGGCTACAACTATGACACTCGTAAAAATGTTGTTCAGTACGACAATGTTATCAACCGGCACCGCAAAGTTGTCTACAAAATCCGTCGCGAGATTTTGGACGGTGAAAACATCAAACCAGAAGTTGAGCGACTACTCGATGCCAAACTGAGTGAACTAACCCTCGTTCCTGCAAAGAACAACCCGAAGTATGCCGAAGAGTTCGAGGCTGTGCTGCCAATTGATCCTGAAACGATCAAAAAAATCGGACTAGAGAAGCGTGACAAAACACGACTCGAGATGGCAAAGAAGGCTGCCGAGAAGCTATACGGCGACAAAGAAAAAGAGCTAACTAGCGAAGTGATGCGCGGCGTCGAGCGTGAGATCTACCTTCAGGTGCTTGACCTACTCTGGATGCAGCACCTCGAGAACATGCAGCATCTTCGAGAAGGTATCCACTGGCGTAGCGTCGGGCAGCGTGATCCGCTGGTTGAATACCGCGCTGAAAGTCAAAAACTGTTTGAAGGTTTGCAGGCAACCCTGCGAGACGAAGTGCTTCGCGCCATCTTCCACGTTCGTAAGCAGGAAGTTAACGCCGACAAGGTTACCGACGATCACTACGACTCAGAGCTGACTCAGGCTGCCCAAAGTTCTGTCGAACGGGGCGTCAACGAAGCCGGACTCCCAACCATCCACACCGAGGATGAGTACAAAGTTAAAAAAGCCTCGACAGCTGGTAGCAAGAAAAAAGCTGCCGCCAAAAAGAAACGCAAAGCTACTCGCGCCGCACGTAAACGACACTAGACCGACCTCATGAAACACACCGTACACGAAGTGACACTCAAAAACGGCTCACGCGGGCTGCTAATCGACATACCAGGTGCAACGGTCATGAGCTTTCAGTTTCATTTCCGAGCTGGCAATCGCTACGCTAAACGACCAGAGATAGAGCAGACCCCGCACATCATGGAACACATGGCGTTTGGCGCCAATGCTCGGTTCAAGGACGGCCATGCGTTTGAAGCGGAATTCACCAAAAACGGTGCTCACCACAACGCCTACACGAGCGACTACAGCATGGTGTACTACGGCGATTGCGCCGACTTCGAATGGGAACGAATCCTTGATCTCAAACAAGTTGCCATCACAAAGCCTCGTTTCAACGAGGAAGAGCTTCGTGCTGAAGTAGGTAATGTCCGTAACGAGCTCAACGGCTATTTGAACTCTCACCCACGTCTGCTGTGGCCAAAAATGCAGCAGGTCCTGGGAGAGGCAACTCTGACATTTCCAGAAGCTGTCAAAACGATTTCCAACGTGACACTTTCTGATGTAAAAGAACACTATCGTAGAACCCATACCAGCGAAAACATGCGCTTTATCATCGCCGGTCGCATGTATCGTCGCAAGAAACGAATCATCGAAATGCTCGAGAGCTGGGAGTTACCTCACGGCGAGCGACTACCAATTCCGCTCGATGAGCTGCATGGCGCTGAACCGTTTTTGATCCGTCGTAAAGAATCGAGTAACCTGACGTTTGGTTGGTCGATGATCGTTCCTCGACGTTTGAGCGATGCAGAAGTCGATGCTATGGGCGCTGTGAACCATGTTCTAACCGGAACTATGCACTCACGTATCTATGGTGCGGCGCGTAAAAAAGGTTTGGCGTACGGTATCTTCTCGGAAACAAATGCCAACGAGCATGCCAGTAGTTGGGACTTCGGCGCCGAAGTAAACCTGGAAACCATTGAACCTTTGTTTGACATCATGGTACGCGAAGTTCGTGCCGTGCTCGACGGTAAACTGACAGATGAAGAGATCGAGTCGGCAAAACAGTATGCGCTAGGACGACACCAAATGGGTGCGCAGACGGTAGGGCAGATCAATCGTTGGTATGCAGATCGCTACTTTTTTGACGGCCATATCGATGACTATGAAGCGCAGCCTAACGCCATAAACGCGGTGACAAAACGACGCATAGTCGAGACAGCACGCGAGTTCATCACTTCAAACTGCTGGCTGCTCGGTGCGGTGGGGAGCGGCGACAAGGCACTGCTTGACCGACTTCATGCCAAACTCGACATCTTGTTTGACGACAGGCTAAACTAGACACATGAATCCAAAAAAAGTTGCTATCGCTGGGTACGGAGTAGAAGGAAAAGCAAACTACACTTACTGGCGTGAGCTTGGATGCGAAGTCACCATCGTCGACGAACGACAGCTAAGTCCGTACGATCTTCCGTATGGTGCAGCAGCTATTTTGGGAAAAAATGTGTTCAAAAAACTTGGGGATTTCGACCTCGTCATCCGCACAGCCAGTCTGCGCCCTGACAAAATCAAAACCAAAGGCAAAATTTGGTCAGCGACAAATGAGTTTTTCGAAAAGTGCCCAGCGCCAATCATCGGCGTGACAGGTACGAAGGGCAAAGGCACGACGAGCAGTCTCATCGCGAGCATATTGCGTGCCGCAGGGAAGACTGTGCACTTGGTTGGCAATATCGGAACACCGGCGCTGGAAGTTCTTCCGAGTATCAAGTCTGGCGACGTTGTCGTCTTTGAGCTGAGTAGTTTTCAGCTGTGGGATATCGAGCGTAGCCCGCATGTTGCCGTAGTCCTCATGATCGAGCCAGAGCACCTCGACATCCATAAAGACATGCAGGACTATGTGCTCGCCAAAGCTAACATTCGTAAGTATCAGGATGATGGCGATGTGTGTGTCTATAATGCGCAGAATGAGCTCTCGTCTGAGATCGCGCACAGCAGCAACCTACAAGGAGAGCTCGTCGCCTACAATGAAGAAGCTGGTGTCCACGTAGCTTCTGGCTACTTTTGTTTAGGGGAGGAAAAAATTTGCTCGACGGAGTTTGTGTCGCTTGCTGGTCCACACAACCTCGAAAATGCCTGTGCGGCGATTGGCGCTTGCCTTTCTTTTAAGCCAAGTGTGCAGGCAATTGAAGAGGGTCTGAACAATTTCGAAGGGCTGCCACATCGGATTCAGTTTGTGCGGGAGGTAGATGGGGTAAAGTACATCAACGACAGTTACTCATCAGCAGCGGGAGCAACGTTGGCCGCTTTGAAATCATTTGATGAACCCCAGGTGCTTATTTGCGGGGGATACGATCGAGGTCTTAAGTACGATCGTTTTGCTAAAGACATGGCAAGTATAAAGAACCTCAAACACATCGTTTTGATGGGCCAAACAGCAAAGACTATCGAGAAAGCGATGAAAAAAGAGGGCCTGACGAACTACACCAGAATTGACTCAGGGAATTTCTCTGAAGTTTTTCGTACCGCCGTTCAGATCGCAAAGCCCGGCGATGTTGTTCTGCTAAGTCCAGGCTGTGCAAGTTTTGATATGTTTGATAATTTCACGGATCGAGGTGAAAAGTTTATAAAGCTTGTGGAGTCGCTATGAATCAGCACGAAGTTTTTGTTTTTGAGCGATATAGTTTTGACCCAGTTCTAGGCCAGGCGACCTTTGAGTATAGCTTTGATGGCACACGTCAGTTCAAAGAGGTTGTGACGTTCGATACGACTGGAATGGTTGATCATAGTGCTCCAGCCTTCGAAGCTGCGATGCAACTAGCGTTCTTGCTGGCGGGGGTGTCATACTATAAGACATTTCCGACTCGTTCGGTTAGTTTTAAAGACTTGCAATTAACTTCTGGGCAAGCAGATTTTTTGAATCACGTGTACCTCGAAGGTTTGAGCCAATTTATATACGAAAACAAGCTAGGACTTGATGCTATCGTGCGCTTTGAGGCATCCTCGATGCAGCAACCAGAACCTCGTGTAGCCGGTGGTGAGGGTATGGTTTGCCTGCAGAGTGGCGGCAAAGATTCGCTGCTGCTTGCTAGTCTGCTCGACGAAGCTTCGGCTAGCTTTACTCCTTGGTATGTAGCCAGTGGAATGTTTCATCCGTCCGTTCTCGACAGCCTTTCTGGTCCGCTGAGGACCATACACCGGCAGCTCGACAGCGAAGCACTCGCTACCGCCACGCGTGACGGCGGATATAACGGACATATACCAGTTACTTTTGTGCTCACGAGCTATGCCATCCTCGATGCGCTACTTCACGGCGAGAACACAGTCTTGCAGGCGATTGGTCATGAAGGGGCCGAGCCCCACGCCTATGTTGGCGATCTGGCAGTCAATCACCAATGGTCGAAAACTTGGGAAGCAGAGCAGTTGATGCAGCGGTATGTCAGCGAATACATTGCCGCCGACATTCGTGTCGGTTCGCCGCTTCGTTCTATGACCGAGCTAAAAATTGCCGAGCTGTTTGCTGCTCATGCATGGCAGAAATACGGTCATAGTTTTTCGTCATGCAACGTGGCAAATTATGGCCAGCAACATGACAACACGGTACTGACGTGGTGTGGCAATTGCCCAAAGTGTGCCAATAGCTATCTGCTGTTTGCGCCATTCGTTGCTCCCGATGAGCTGAGGTCGCTTTTTGGCGGGAGTGATTTGTTTGCAAAGGAATCCCTCACGGATGATTTCAAAGGGCTTTTGGGCATCGATAACGTCATGAAGCCTTTTGAATGTGTCGGCGAAATCGATGAACTAAGAACCGCTTACCACATGGCTCGTTCACGTTACGGCGAAGAGACATATCGACTACCTTTTGATGTTCCGTATGCCGACTTTGACTACAATCGACACATGCCATCACAGTCGTGGGCTTCAGCGCTTATCGATCACGTATACTAGACAGTACATGCAACCACTTACCAAAAAACTTTCTGAACTTAGTCAGCACATCTTGGCAGCGTGTGAGCGACTCAACATAGATGCAAAAGCCAGAGAGCTAGCTAATTTGGAAGTGGAGCTTGCCAAGCCAGATGTTTGGCAAGATTCCGCTAGGGCAGAGACACTCAGTAAAAACGCTGCTAGTTTACGTGCACAAACTGAAAACTGGTTAGCACTCAAGTCGCAGTGCGCTGAGGTGGGTGACATGCTTTCACTGGGAGACGAGGCACTGCTTGGAGAGCTGGAGACGCAAGTTGAGACGCTCGAAAAAGAATTTACTGGTCTGAAAAAGGATTTACTATTCCAGGGCGAATACGATGACCACAATGCCATCGTCAAACTGAGCGCCGGTGCCGGTGGAACAGATGCCCAGGACTGGACGGAAATGCTCGAGCGGATGTACCTGCGCTGGGGCGAAAAGTCTGGCATGAAAACCGAACTTGTCGAACGTAGCACCGGGGAAGAAGCTGGCATAAAATCAGCCACCTACAGTTTTTCTGGCCCCTACGCCTACGGCAAATTACGCGGTGAACACGGCGTCCATCGTCTGGTGCGTCTGAGTCCGTTTAACTCTGACAACCTGAGGCAAACCAGCTTTGCGCTCGTCGAAGTGCTTCCAGAGATCGATGCACCTGAAGAAGTTGAGATCGACGAAAAAGACCTAAAGATCGACGTGTACAGAAGTGGCGGTCATGGCGGCCAGTCGGTCAACACTACCGACTCAGCCGTGCGTGTTACGCACCTGCCAACCAACACAGTTGTTGCTATACAGAACGAACGCTCACAGCTACAGAACCGCGAGACCGCTATGAAAATTCTTCGCAGTAAACTCGCGCAGATGAGGCTCGAGCAACATGCCGAGAAACTGTCCGACCTACAGGCGGGCGAAAGTGCCAGTTGGGGCAACCAGATCCGCAACTATGTACTTCACCCATATACCATGGTCAAAGACACCCGTACCAAACATGAAGACCGCGACGCCCAGGGCGTGTTGGACGGAAAACTAGACGAGTTCATAACCAGCTACTTAGACCAAAACTCAACTGAGAGAAGCTAAGCAGGGCCTTTTCTTCGTACCTCTTATGGTATAATTGGTACAGTAATGATCCTACTGGACAGAGTTACCAAAACGTACTCGAAAGAGGGTATCCCGGCACTGAACCGGATATCTCTTCATATCCAGCCAAAGGAGTTCGTCATCATTGTTGGTACGAGTGGCGCAGGGAAATCGACGCTACTCAAACTCCTGACACGCGAAGAAAAGCCCACTAGCGGCAAGATCGTTGTCGGTGGAATTGACTACGACACATTAAAGGACAAACACATCCCGCTGCTGCGTCGTAAGATCGGCGTGGTGTTCCAGGACTTCAAACTGCTTCCGCAGCGTACCGTCTACGAAAACGTTGCCTTTGCCCTCGAAATTGCCGGTATGACCAACCGCGAGATTCGTTCAACAGTGCCAAAAGTCATCGAGCTCGTAGGGCTGACTGGCAAGGAAAAGAAGTTTCCTCACCAGTTGTCCGGTGGTGAACGTCAGCGCGTCGCCATCGCGCGTGCCGTTGTACGTCAGCCAAAGATCTTGATCGCTGACGAGCCGACGGGAAACCTCGACCCCAAGCACAGCTGGGACATCGTCCGACTACTGGAAAAAATCAACCGTTACGGTACGACCGTACTTCTCACGACACACAACGTCGAGATCGTGAACCGCCTGAAACGTCGCGTGATCACCATAGACCACGGTAAGGTTACCGCCGACCAAGCGCAGGGAAGGTACAAACAGTAATGGCCGACAAACGCGCTTCGCTCAAATCTAACCAGCGCATGAAACGCCGTTTTTTGACATGGACGCGCATGTTCCGCTATGGCGCCAACAACTTCAGTCGAAACGCCTGGCTGACGACTGCAGCTACGGTGGTCATGTCGATTACACTGCTCATCATCTTTATGACATTTATCGCGCGACAAGCCCTGGTTGGCACTGTCGACCAGCTTCGTGCCAAAGTAGACTACTCGATCTTTTTGAAGTCTGACGTAGATGACGTCGACGTCGCCAATGCCGCACGACAACTTCGTTCGCTCGAAAACGTTCGAAGCGTGTCGTTCACGAGCACCGAGCAGGCGAAAGCTGACTACATAAACTCTCGTCATCCGTCGGCAGAAGAGCTCGAGCTCCTGTCGGAACTCGGGACGAATCCGTTTTATGCTAGTTTCAAAGTGGTAGTTGAGGACCCTTCGAAAACAGATGAGCTGCAGCAGGCTGTCGACCAGGACGGTCCGCTCAAAGACGTCATAAATACCGACCCCAAATGGCGTCCGACGTTTTCTGGCGAGAACCGAAAGGTGATTGACACGATCAACAGCTGGGCACGATTGGCGGAGCGGGGCGGAATCATCGCAGGGTTGTTGTTTGTCGGCATTTCGATGCTCATCATCTTCAACACTATCCGTATGGCGATCTTTAACCGCAAAGAAGAGATACAGATGATGAAGCTGATCGGTGCCGACAAGAGCTTTATACGTGGGCCATTTGTGGTCGAGGCGGTTATGTACGGCTTCTTTGCAGCGCTTATTTCAACTGCACTCGGTTTTGCGATCCTCTACTGGTCGCGCGAGCCACTTTCTAACTACGGCGTTGCCATAGGGCCGACGCTGGAGACACTCACTTTGTTTGCACCCCTGGTGTTGGTCGTCATGATTCTCATCGGCGCCCTCATCGGAACCATTTCCTCACGCCTAGCGGTTCGCCGTTATCTGAAGGTATAGCAAAAGTAACGCATACCACATTGTGCCTTGACGGCGCAATATGCTTATGCTACAGTGGAGGTAAATCGCTATGAAAAGGTCCACCACAAACCAGCTCAGCAGATTGAAAAGGGTACTCATACTCCCTCTTATTGCCGTGTTTGGTTTGTTTCCGGTCACTAGTGTATTTGCGGACAATTACGACGCGCAGATACAACAACTACAAAACGAGATAAACGGCTATCAGTCAGAGGCCGGGCGTCTTCGTGCCGAGGCAGACACCCTACAGAACGCTGTGGCGACTCTCGATGCTCAGAAAAAAACCATTCAGGCGCAAGTCGATCTATCTCAAGCCAAATACGACAAATTGAGCGCCGACATTGAAGCAAACCAGAAGAAACTCGAGAAGCAAAAGCGAGTGTATGCTGAGCGGGTTGCCGACTTGTCATCTGAAAGCAAAGTTTCGCCTATAGAGCTCCTAGCACGAAGTGATTCGATCGGTGACTACGTACGAAGTGACATCTACCAGAGTTCTGTTCAGGACCAGATCGAAACTGCTATAAAGCAGGTAAAGATCCTCAAGGAAAAGCTGAGCAAGCAAAAAGCCGACGTCGAACGAGTGCTAGCTGATCAGACTGCCCAGCGAAATGAACTTGCTGCCAAGCAGAACGAGCAAGCAGCGTTGCTTGCCTCAACTCAGGGTCAAGAGGCGGCCTATCAGAACCTGATCGGTCAGAAAAACACAGAAATCTCTGGTCTTCGTGCAGCCCAGGCTGCTGCTAACGCTCGATTTATCGGTCCAGCAGGAAGCGGCCCCGCTTGTGGTGGTGGCTACCCAGGGGTATGGTGTAACGTGCCGATGGACTCTGTCGTTGACAACTGGGGTATGTATAACCGAGAATGCGTGAGCTACGCCGCCTTCAAAGTTGCCGCCAGTGGTCGTCACATGCCGTACTGGGGCGGTTACGGAAACGCTAACCAGTGGGATGACAACGCAATCGCTGCAGGTATTCCAACAGACTTTACGCCACGCGCCGGAGACGTCGCCATCAGTAACGCAGGTTACTACGGGCACGCTATGTACGTCGAGTCAGTAAACGCCAACGGAACCATCAACATCTCTCAGTACAACGCTTCATGGACTGGTACCTACAGCACCAACACCATCTCGCCATCAGGCCTGGTCTTTATCCACTTCTAAGTAGCACGTAAACGCTAAAAAAGTGAGCACCACTCTCAGTATTTTGGGTGGTGCTCATGCTAAAATTGTCAGAGCGTATATAAACAGACATGGAGTGAAAAATGCCTGAAGTTCCTCAAGTTACCGAGACCGTCCCTAAAAAACGACGCAACCCTCAGATAAGCCTACTCAACGCCGTTTTGATAAGTTTATTTGTTGGTTCTATGGGATTTATCGTTGGAACGCGTGCCAACGATCTACAGGTCAGTTTTGGTGGCAAAGCGTCGGCTAGTCGACTCGACCTGTCATCGCTCGATGACGTGTATCAGGTGCTTCGTAAGCAGTACGACGGCACACTCGACCCACAGAAGCTGGTAGACGGTGCGAAACATGGCTTGGTTGAAGCCACGGGAGATCCATATACCGTCTACTTCAACAAAAAAGAGGCTGACGAGTTCCAGGGCGACCTAGAGGGCAGCTTCCAGGGTATCGGTGCGGAACTCGGCAAGCGAAATGATGCCTTGGTGGTCATAAGCACGCTCGACGAAAGCCCTGCCAAAAAAGCAGGCCTTCTCGCTGGTGACGTGATCGTTTCTGTTAACGGCGAAGATACCAACGGTTGGTCTGTCGAAAAAACGGTCAACAAAATCCGCGGCGACAAGGGGACGGTCGTGAAACTGATGATTCTCCGTGGTGACCAAGGGGTAAAGGAATTTGCGATCACCCGTCAAGCGATCACCAACCCAAGTGTTCGCTCGGAAGTGACAGCTGACAACATCGGTATCCTACGTATTTCGCGCTTTGGCGAAGACACCGCTAGTCTGAGTAGTATGGCGGCGCAAGAATTCAAGTCAAAAGGTGTGAAGGGTGTCATCGTCGACCTACGCGGCAACGGGGGCGGCTATCTGGACGCGGCCCGCGACCTCGCTAGTCTTTGGCTAACTGACAAAGTTGTTGTAACCGAGCGAGTGGGAGGCAAAGTGACTGACACGCTACGTTCCGGCAACGACGCACCGCTTGCGGGTATAAAGACAGTAGTCCTCGTGGACGGCGGAAGTGCTAGTGCCAGCGAGATCCTGGCTGGTGCGCTGTCTGACAATGGTGCGGCGACGCTCGTCGGTGAAAAGACGTTTGGCAAGGGAAGTGTACAGACTATCGTCGATCTCGGCAGCGGTGGCCAGGTAAAAGTCACCATCGCCAAATGGTACACACCAAACGGCAAAAACATCTCCAAAGAAGGAATTACCCCTAAAGTCGTCGTTGACCTGACCGACCAGGACTTGAACTCTGGCAACGACCCGCAAAAGGCCAAAGCGCTTGAGTTGTTGCGCTAAAGAGAAGCGAGGGGTAGAGTAGAAGAAGATGAACGACAAGAAAAAGATCTTGCTAGTTGAAGATGACGCTGCGCTTGCCGGTGTTTACAAAACTCGTCTCCAGATGGAAGGCTTCGATGTTCGCCATGTCGACAACGGCGAGGATGCACTTTCAAACACCGTAGAATTTCGCCCAGACTTGATCGTTCTCGACGTCATGATGCCGAAAATTGATGGGTTTGACGTCCTCGACATCATCCGCAACACTCCAGAGACCACAAACATGCATGTCATCATGCTGACTGCGCTTTCACAGGCCAAAGACAAGCAACGAGCCGAAGAGCTTGGTGCAGATGACTATCTAGTGAAGTCTCAAGTAGTTATCACGGACGTTGTGGCTCGTATAAAGCACCACCTCGGCATGGACGAGGCGGTATCTGCCTAGTGCCCGGCGATCCGAACCCTAACCTCAACTACCTGCATGTCCGTTTGAGTGGCAAGGAAAAAGACGTCGAACTCACGCCCGGTTACCTGAAGTGGCGCCAGGAAGCAATCGCTGCCGATACCGCAGTCGACGCAGTGTCAGTCGAACGACGACTTGGCGGCAAGGCAACAGAGCAGACTACACCTGAAAACGAGCAACAGTAAGACATAAGCGTATTGACAAAAGTGCAATTATTTGCTATGATGAAGTTATAGGTTCCACCAAACATAAAAAGGAAAACTCCATGTCAGAAACAACATCACCAGCTCCAGAACGGCCAAAAGGCCTCATAGAAATGCCTGCCGACATCGCAGCGGCTGTTGAGCGTCGAAACGCAGAACAAGCGGCTGTCGATGCAGCACGCGCAGCTGAAATGGGCGCGCGCGCCGCTACTGTCGCTGCCGGGATCAACAACAGTCGTCCAGAAGGTATGCCTCCAACCCTTCCTACAGGCGAAACTCCTGTCTCAACAGAGCTGACGGCTTCAACTGTCCGAAGCGGACGCGGTGTCTCGGTTATCGTTCCACCACGAGGCTAGCACTATACATACTTCAGAAAGTGGCGCGTAAGCGCCATTTTCTTTACATAAGCGTATTGACAAAAGTGCAATTATTTGCTACTATAAACTTAAGTAATTTAAAAAACAAATATGCCCGAAACAAGCACCTTACAACCAGAATACGTCCATCTCGGCTCCGAGAAATCGATTCACGATATCGATCTCAGGAATCTTCCTCGAGTGTCCGATATGCTTGTTGAGCGAAAAGAAGAGGATGGCAGCCGGGTACTCGGTGAAGTTGTCGGTGTGATTACTCCTGATTATCTCGACTCTACAAAGGGAGAAGGGTCGGGTTCGCTTCTCGAGCATCACAATACCTTCTGTATCGTTCGCTATCCTACCTCGATGGAATATGGGCTGGCTGTTTATGATGGCGCCAATTTTGTCCCTAGCGAAGTTTTGAAGCCATTCGAAAAGGTTTACTTCGGCCGAGGTGAAGGCGTTAACAACGAGGCGCTGAAGGGCAAAACCGTCCTAGGTCTGACAGCTCTTTCAGGTATGAAGGACCGGCGCTTTGGTGAAGGTGTTTCACGCGTCCAGGGTTCGCTTATGATAGATGAGAAGGGTCAACTCACGATCTCGGACGGATATGAGTTTGCAGACCCGACCACAAGAAGGGTTGAGGATAAGCCAAGTGCCAACGGTACGCTTATCACTACTCTCGAGGGGCGTAAGAGTTCGCAGAAGGATATAGTTTTGGAGCGAGTACAGGCTGAACATACCCTGCGTGTCTTTGGTGCACCACAAAGTAGGGAGCGTGACAGCAACGGAAATAACCGTGATCGTTTACGTCGCATGACAGACGAGACCCGACAGCAGGCTATCGACACACTGAAGGCCATAGAGGGTGAGCAGCCAGGGCTTCTAGATGTCATCCGTGCCCATGTAAAGGCCGATATGCCACATACTCGTCAAGCGGTTCGCGAACTTATACAGACCGACACTGCGCTGCGACTCGACATGGCAAAGTATTTCATGGATCGTGTCGATGAGCTGCGTGACATTTTGCCAGATGGCTTTACGCCAAATAGGGACAAGATGCCGAATCACCCTGGGTATCAAAAGATGACCAGCCGTGAATATGTAGCGCTCCTCGCTATCTCCATGTTGGATGGTACCTTTGACACGAAAGGCTCGTTGTCTGATCCAGCCGAATTTGCCGATGGAAAGCAGGTGACTACCATAAATAACGGACTTCATCGTTTAGCGGCAAATACTATCTTGGGTCTCACGAAAGCAAATTCGCCACAAAATCTGCGAATAGTTCGAACGTATAAGTAAAAAATAGCCCCTCGGGGCTATTTTTTAGTTTCAAGCGATTTACTCGACGACGACTTGGGTACGTCGGGTAGTTTTGCCGGTGAATCGGCGGGTTTTGACTTGCTTGAAGCCTACGACACCGTCTTTAGCGGCGTGGATGGTGAAGTTTCGGCTCATGTAGGTACCAGGGCCGGCTTGCTTGGTCTCGCCAACTTGGCGGACGATAACTTCGCCGTTAGACACTTTCTGGCCACCGAAACGCTTCACGCCCAGTCGCTGTCCGGGACTGTCGTGGACGTTCTTGCTTGAACCACCTGCTTTAACTTTTGACATAATTACTCCTTAGTCAGTACTACTAATTCGCGGCCCACTACTTGATCGTCTCTATGATAGATGAGATCCGTCGCGTTAGCGTGCACAAAATCTATACGATTGTACCCCAGTTTCTCGAGGTCGTCAAGTGTTGTCAGGTGGAAAATTTTGTCGCCGATGAACCAGGACGGCATGGCGATGCAGAGGCGAGTACCTGGCTGTAGCTGGCTGGAGATGTTTTCGAGAAAACCATGCATGACTTTGTCGCAGTCGGCTATGATCTGCTGGAGTTTCTCTGTGCTAGGGTTCTGTCCGCCGAGTGGTTGGCCAAGGTAGCCTTCACATGCCACACAATCAACAGGTTGTCGCCAGATGTGATCGCGTGCGTCTGCGGCCTCGTACAGAGCGGTGTCGGGGTGTGTGTCGTACTTTTCCTGTAGCCAGCCCATGTTGTCACGAGTGAAGCGTACCATCTTTTCGCTCAGATCCGTGCCATACACGTTGTAGCCCATGAGGGCGGCTTCCATCAGGATTACTCCCGTCCCACAAAAGGGATCAAGGACTACAGGAGTTGCCCCTGCGGCTTTACCAATCTCGTCAGACCCGCTCGGCGCCAACTGATTTAGCTCACGCTCTTGCCTCGCTCCTGCCGGAAAGGCAGAGTCTGACTCGTTTGGCAAAACCGCTTGGCCAAGCGTCTGCTCGCCATCTAGCCTCGGGCCAGCTGCCAGGTTGATGATGGTCTGAGCAAGTTTCGGAGGCAGCATACCAACGAAGGCATCTCGTTTTGGTCGTGAGCGGTCGCGGAGGGTGTAGGCGTCGATGTCCTGGACGTCGGTGAGACGGGCGACGACGGTTCTTTTGCCGTCAGTGGCGACGACCAGTTCGTAGCCCTGGCGTCCAGCGAGTTTGTTGTGAAAGCTTTGGGCACTGGAAAGGGCTGGTTCAGTGTTTGGGCTGACGCGTACTGAGTGGCCGGCGTTGCGCAGTGCTTTTTTGAGGGTGAGGGCGGCCGCGTTTACTTTGCCGGTAGAGATGCTCGCACCATAGACACTGATGCCGATCTGAAGCTTGCCGGTTGTTTTTTCCAGGCGCTGTGGCACGTTTTTGTTTGCCCAGGCAAAGGCTCGCTGAACGTTGCTACCAGGGAAGTCAGTTGCTACCCTGGCCATTTTTACCGTGCTTCCGAGACGCGAGAAGTCGACGTCAGCATCGACCAGCGCGCAGGTGTCGCCAAAGGGAGTGACTACATGTGCGCCGTACAAAGCTTCGAGTTCGGCGAGCCCGATAGCCGGCTGCCGGCCGAGGATGCAAATTATCATACTTCACAGTATAGGGTGTGAGGCTAGGGTATACTAGAGGTATGACGTTTCGGAGGGTACTAAACGTATTGACTCTTGTGCTCGTTGTCGGGCTGCTGATTGCGCTGCGACATGAGCTGGTTCAGGCATGGAATTTGCTCAGCAAGGTCAACATCTGGATCCTACTTCTCATCGTTCCGCTGCAGTTTTTGAGCTACTACGCGAACGGCGCGGCCATTTTTTCTTATCTGAAAAAACGAGGTCATATGCAGAAGGTCAAAAACTGGGACATGGCCCGTATGGCGCTAGAGCTCAACTTTGTGAACCACATACTACCGACCGCAGGAGTGTCGGGAGTGTCGTATATGACCTGGAGGCTGAACAAGCTGGGTGTCAGTTCTGGACGCGCTACACTCGCGCAGGTGGTGCGACTGGCTGCTTCCTTTGGATCATTTGTTGTCCTACTGGTGCTCGCGGTATTTATCGTTACCATCGACAGCGGAGTCAACCGCGTTGCAATTCTGGCGACGAGTGGTCTGACGAGCGCTCTGATCATTGGCGGCATGATCGTCTGGTACATCATCGACAGCGAAGTACGGCTGAGCAAGTTTTCCGAGCAGGTGAGCCGAGCAGTCAACTGGTTTGGTCGCGTGGTTATGCGCTCCAAGCGAAAATTGCTGAGCCCAGCACGTATAAAAAAGTTTCTCGACGAACTACAGGACGACTACCGTGCGCTAAAAGCCGACCCGCGCCTACTCATTCGACCGTTTCTGTGGGGTGTGGTGTTTAACTTGACCGAAGTGAGCCTGTTTTTCTTCACGTTTTTGTCACTCGGCAGCTTCGTCAACCCGGCGACGATCTTGCTTGCTATAGGGGTTGCGGCAGTGGTGGGAGCAGTTATGGTGACGCCTGGCGGTACCGGTGGCTATGAAGCGTTCATGGTGCTCATCCTGACCACGTCAGGTGTGCCAGGTGCGACCGCACTTGCAGGAGTTTTGCTCGCGAGGGTCATCCTAGTACTGCTGACCATCGGCTCTGGATACATTTTTTATCATCTGGCACTCAGGACTTATGGAAAACACCCCGCTTAGCGTTAGTGATGCCATAGCGGTTATCAACCAGACGCTGGAGTACGCCTATCCGGTCATTGTGGTTGAAGGTGAAGTCATGAGCTTCAAAGTCAACCAGGGCAAGTATGTGTTTTTTGACCTCAAGGACGAGTCGGGTACACTCGGCTGTTTTATGTCGCTGTTTCAACTGCGCACGCAGCTCGAGGACGGTATGCGCGTACGAGTGGTGGCGCAACCAAAGCTAACGACGTGGGGCAAGTTCAGTCTGACGGTTCGAGATGTTCAGCCAGTAGGCGAAGGAAGTCTGAAGAGAGCCTTTGAGCTACTGAGGGCCAAGCTCGAAAAAGAGGGGTTGTTCGCCCAGGAACGTAAACGCTCACTGCCCGCCATACCTGCACGCATCGGTGTCATCAGCTCGACACAAGCCGCTGGGTATGTAGATTTCGTCGAGATTATCTCTCAGCGTTGGGGTGGAGTTGAACTCGTGGTCGCCCACACACTCGTACAGGGCTTCGAGGCGCCACGGCAGATTGTACGAGCACTCGAACATTTCAACCAAATGGCCGAGCCCGTCGATGTCATCGCGATCATCCGTGGGGGTGGCAGCGCTGACGACCTGGCCGCTTTCAACGATGAACCTCTGGTTCGGGCAATTGCGGCGAGTCGTATACCGACCATCGTTGGGGTCGGGCATGAAGTCGACACCAGTCTCGCTGACATGGTGGCCGACGTGCGCGCCGCTACACCGAGTAACGCTGCTCAGCTGCTTGTTCCTGACAAAGCTGACATCGTGCGTCATGTGCAGCGCGACCAGGTTCGTATGATTCAGGCTATCGAGTCTGCTGCTGACAGGGCGCAGCGTACAGTCGATGCCAGTCGCGAGACTATGACGCGACAGCTCGATGAACTGTATGCGCATCTGACGAGAACGTTTGAACAGCTTCATGCGGTGCTGCGTCAGCTCAACCCACGCACAGCGTTGCAGCGTGGCTACGCACTGGTGTTTGACGCTGCGGGCGGGGTGCTGGACTCTTCCGTTAAGGCAGGCGATGACATCCGTATCGAGACGAAACACGTTATCATAAAAGCAGGAGTAACCCATGTCGAAAAAAGACCTACAGACAAAACTAGCTGAACTCGAAACCATCGTTGCGAAGTTTGACGATGCCGATCTGGACATTGCCGTCGCCATGGAGCAGTTCGAAGCTGGCAACAAACTGGCCGACGAAATTCAGGGTGAGCTGGCAGAGCTAAAAACCAAAATTACCGTTCTCAAAGAGCGGTTCGACGTCGCCTCGTGATCATTTTGTATATTTTGGGGTTAGTATTTTTTGTGACCTTTATGCTCATTGTGTTTCGTGGGGCGCCCTACGTGCCAACGAAGCGCGCAGATGTCACAAAACTGTTTGACGAGCTCTCGCTTGGTGACAAAGATGTGATTGTCGACCTGGGTTCTGGCGACGGCCGACTGCTGTTGGAAGCTGCAAAACGAGGAATCTCGTCAGTTGGCTATGAACTCAACCCCTTTTTGGTCTTGGTGTCGTGGATGAGGCTACGAAAGTATGAGGGAAGGGCACGGGTGGCAATGCGAGACTTTTGGCTCACATATTTGCCAAAACGTACAAAAGTTGTGTTCGTTTTTTTGGGCACGCCATTTATGAAAAAGCTCGACAACTACCTGTTGCGACAAATGCAGCATAGGGATGACGAGCTGCTTCTCGTGAGTTACGGTGTTCCAGTGCCGGGGCGCGAGCCGGTTCGCGAAACAGGGGCATTTCTGGTCTACGCTTACAAAAAACCATAACCCTTTACAAGAGAGGTGACGGGGCACTATAGTAGGGGTATGAATTTTACTGAGCGGCAAAGGGGCGCAGTTAACCCGTTGTTGTTTGCGAGTATCTTGCTCGCTTTTTTGGCGGTTGTGCTAGCTGGTTTTGGAGTCTGGGCGTTTAGTGGGTATACAGACTACAAAAACAACGTCGATGTAAAAATTGAAAAAGCTGTCGCCGACAGCCAGGCTGCGACAAAGGTTGAGCTCGAAAAGCAGTTTGTCGAGCGAGAAAAACAGCCATATCGTCAGTTTACTGGTCCGGACGACCTCGGACATGTCACGTTCGACTATCCTAAAACATGGAGTGGGTATGTCGGCAAAGCATCGACAAGTTCATACGAGGCGTATTTCTATCCGCTCATAGTTCCAACTGTTGCGACATCGCAGCCATATGCCGTACGAGTAACCATAGACGACCAGGAGTATACAAAATCACTCCAAAGCTATGAGGCTGCTGTGAAAAAGGGCACGCTCAAATCGACACCTCTCACCGTAAATGGCGCTACAGGTATCCGACTCGACGGTGTGTTTACAAAAGAGCGCACGGGTTCTGCGGTGGTCTTCAAAGTACGTGACAAAACTCTCACTATAGCCTCTGACGCTACTGAGTTTAAAAACGACTTCGACAACGTGGTCATAAAGTCCCTCGACTTTAACCCATAGCGACCTCATAAAAAGTGCGCTTCACATGCTACACTATAAGTAGCTATGCGAGGCGAACATGGAAGCGAGGGAGCAAACTGGGGTAGTTTGGCTGTGCCCTCGGTCCTCGCCGCCGCGCATGAACTCAAAAGCCCGCTCGCACTCGTTCGACAACTGTCATTTCAACTTGAGGCGGCCGGAGCCCTCACTCCTGAGCAGAAAATCGTCCAGGAGCGGCTCCGTTTAACGAGTGAGCGTGCGCTGCGACTCGTCGAAAACATTACCCGAACAGCTCGGCTGGACGACGCACTGTTTGCGCTTGAGCCGCTCGAAGCTGCGTCGGTCTGGACCGAGGTCGCCAGAGAAGTCACGCCACTTGCTCGCGGCATGGGCCAGGGTGTTCGTATAAAGACTCCGAAACGACCGCTGTTGGTTGTGGCGCATGCAGAACTTTTGCCCGCGGTTCTCATGGGGCTGTGTGATAACGCGCTGGCTCATAACCCGAGCGGTAGTGACCTGTCGTTGAGTGTCAAACGACGTGGTCGAGATGTGGTTTTTTCGGTACGTGACAACGGGCCACTCATCGATCGCAAGCAATTTTTGACGCTTGAGCAGCGACTCGGTGTCGCACCACAGCCGCTCAGTGCTCGCCCTGGCAGTAGTGGGCTAGGACTGTGGATTGCCGGTGTGTTTGCGCGGGCTATGTCGTCTGAACTCCTCGTTACTCGACACCGAAACGGTGGCATGACCTTTTCACTCGCCGTGCCAGTATCTCATCAACTATCATTACTATGACCCAGCAACATATACTCCTTATCGAAGATGACCAGTGGCTCGCAGATAGCTACGCGGCCATGTTGAGTGCGGCAGGCTACTCGACCCAGACGGTGACCTCGGCGCATGTTGCCATGAAACTCATCGACAAAAAATTGCCCGATCTCATAGTGGCGGACGTGATGCTTGGCGACCACAACACATTTACGCTGTTTCATGAGTTACAAAGCTATGACGACACGGCGAACATACCTATCGTGCTCTGTACGGGAGTCGATACCGAACAATTGTCACAAGCAGACCTGAAGCACTATGGGATCGTCCAGGTCTTCAACAAAGCGACACTCACTCCTGACCAACTGGTCATGGCAGCTCAAGAATTTATAGACACGAAAGGCAAGGTAGGGCGATGAAACCGATTCGCACCAAAGCCATCGTTCTACGGCGCACTAACTATGCCGAAGCAGACCGTATACTGCAGCTGCTTACTCCTGACCATGGCAAACTGAGTGTGATCGCAAAAGGTGTCCGACGTGAAAAAAGCAAACTAGCCGGGGGTATAGAGTTGTTTGCAGTGTGCGACGTGTCGATCATTCCTGGAAAGGGTGACATGGGTACGCTCACTAGTTCGCGGCTCGACACGTTTTTCTCACACATACTCGAGGAGTACGAACGACTTCAGTTCGGGTATGAGGCGATCAAGCAGATATCGCTCGTCGTGGAGTCCATCGCCGACCCAGCGTATTTTGCGCTTCTCAAAACAGCGTTTGAGTCACTCGACGACCCTGAGATCGACGACAAGATAACCGAGAGTTGGTTCTGGCTACAGTTGGGAATTCTCCAGGGCACCGGTTTGAACCTGGCGACCGATGACAATGGCATGAAGTTGGTGGAAGAAAGTCGCTATAACTACGACGAAGAAAACATGAACTTTGTGTACCACGAGCAGGGACGCTTCACGACCGAACACATAAAGTTACTGCGAATTCTCAGCGCCCAACCACCAAGAGTTGCGCAACATGTGCGCGGTGTCGAAGAGCTCATCACCGACTGCTTATGGCTGGCTGAGCGAAGTTTTTCTCACTAGGATTTAAAACACCCCCAACCTGCACGTTGCTCCGCAGTATGCGGACAACAGGTTGGGGGAATCGTTCGGACAGCTACTTGGTAGCAGCGAAGCTCTCACGGTGCGTGTCGAGGCGCGCTGCCAGGTGGTGAAACGCGTCCTTCTGCCGGAGCTCGTCGAGCAGCTCGCTCAGTTCGGTACCCTTGTGGGTATCGAGGCTGCGCAGGTTGGAAAGCAGCACGTCGTAAGCAGGGCCGGGTTGTCCGTGCTCAGCGAGCAGCTTCGACAACCAGAGCACGTTGGCCAGATAGGTCTCGATGTCCGGTTCCTGGCCAAAGACGTCAGAAAGCGAAAACGGGTCCCAGTCGCTTCTGAACTGATGCCACGCGTCGGCCTGGCTACTGAAGGCAAGCGGAGCCGTCATCGCCATGAACTGGTCGAGCGTGGCGTTGGCATGAAGGCCGGCACGCCTCGAATCTTTCGCGATGATGATCGCGTTATTCACAGTTTCGCGATTCGCCAGTAGGTCTCGAACCTTGCGAGCTGCATCTTCTGACGTCTTGGGAAGCTTGTTGTACACGTTGCCTCCAGGCAGTAGTGGTAGGTACGAACGATTGAATATATTATATCACAAAACCGTAGTAATTAAAACACCCCATCCTGCACGTTGCTCCGAAATCTCGGACAACAGGATGGGGCTTGTTCGGGCGCATGCTTCAGTCGAGGAGCTGCTTCTGGTAGAGGGCGTCGAACCCAGGCTGGTGCCGGTTTCGCATGATCACCAGCCTGGTTGCGGCCCGAAGATTTTTCTGCAGCGCATCCAGGTTGGCTTCTAGCAGCCACGCGGCTGCGGCAGCATGGCCGCTCTCCGACAGCTTCTCTACCAGCCAGAGTGCACGACTCGAGTACTCCTCGCCGGCATCTGGCGGGACGACCCCTAGGATGGTATTGAACTGCACCTGGAGCTCCTCGTTGTTCACGAAGTTGCCTTCGAAGAGCAGCGGTGCCGCGAAGATGAGGCGGATGCCTGGATCGGTGCACGTACTACCAAAGAACTCAAACGAGTTTTGGGCGAAGTTCTTTGCTCGTCTCAGGTCCCGCGTCTGGATCAGGTGCATGATGTCCAGGGCAGAGACTTGCGGCGTGAGTTGCTTCAAAGCCATGACTTGCCACCTAACTGTAGAGGTACGAACAATTTACTTATTATACCAGAAAACCAACAATTTAAAACACCCCATCCTGCACGTTGCTCCGAAATCTCGGACAACAGGATGGGGTTTGTTCGTTCGTGACGCCTCTACGAGACAAGTCGTAGGTAGTGAGCGGAGAAGCCAGGGTGGTCTCGGTGAGTCTCGAGGAGCTGGCTCAGTGCCGGACCCATGTTGATGCGGAGCGCACTGAGCTCTGACTGAAGGAGCCGACTGGCGTGTGCGCCGAGACCGTTGACGATGAGCAGGCGAGCCACTTCGAGCACGCGACTCAGGTACCTACGGCGGTCGGGTTCACCCAGGAAGCCGCGGCTGGGGTGCATGATCTCTTCGTACGCCAGCTGCAGCTCGGTACTTCCGAGAAAGTGTGGGTCGAACAGAAGCGGGGCGGCCATCATGAACAAGTTGTTGCGCTCGATCATTTCCCCGCTGCGGTACAGGCGCATCTGGTCAGACAGTCTTCGGGCGTTCAGGACCTCGCCTCTTTCCAGCAGATTCAAGATCTGCATGGCCAGCTGCTGGGGAACCGATGCGGTGGTTACGTGATGCTTGACGGGCATGGGCTTTATCACCTAACTATTTCTCAAGGGACGAACGATTGTATGTATATGATACCACAATTGTTTAAAAAACTCAATGAGCGACAGAGGTAGCGACAGTGCTATACTAGAGGGAATTATGAGTAAGGAAACAAAACTTGAAGACATAGTCTCACTCGCGAAACGACGCGGGTTTATCTACCAGGGTAGCGAAGTGTATGGTGGTTTGAGCGGTACATGGGATTACGGTCCACTTGGTGTGCAACTCAAACGAAACATCATGAACCTGTGGTGGCGTATGTTCGTCGACGAACGCGACGACATGTATGGTGTTGACGCGGCGATCCTCATGAACCAGAAAGTTTGGCAGGCAAGCGGTCACGTCGATACGTTTACCGACCCGCTTGTGGAGTGTTCGCACTGTCACGCACGACTTCGCGCTGACAAGCTAGACGATCCGAACAAATGTCCGACATGTGGGCAGACCGGAACGTTTGGTGAAGCTCGCCCCTTTAACATGATGTTCCAAACATTTATGGGTCCTAACTGGGCAGCGGTAGAAGACAGAACTGCTGACAAGCTGCGATTTTCTGCAGAGTTCATAGACAAAAATGGCGAGAAGATCGGCGAGGGCATAAAGCAGAGCGAAGAGTCTGAAGCAGATGCTATAGCCATCTACAAACGCAATGCTGTTTCTTACCTTCGTCCAGAAACTGCCCAGGGTATCTTCACGAACTACAAAAACGTTGTCGATAGTTTTTACCCAGACCTACCGTTTGGTATCGCGCAGCAGGGAAAGGCGTTTCGTAACGAGATCAGCCCGCGTGACTTCGTGTTTCGCAGCCGTGAGTTTGAGCAGATGGAGATCGAGTACTTCGTGCATCCTGAAAAATGGCAGGAGTGTTTCGAGCACTGGGTAGAGCAGTGCAAGAAATGGTTTGAGTCACTTGGTCTGCCTGCCGACATGATTCACGAACTGGAAGTTCCAGAAAGTGATCGCGCACACTACAGTAAACGAACCATCGACTTCGAGTTCGACTTTCCTATAGGTCGCGAAGAGCTCATGGGCCTGGCGTACCGAACCGACTTCGACCTCGGTAACATCCAGAACCATTCTGGTAAAAACATGGAGTACACCGTGAAAGGAACGAACGACCGTTTCGTCCCTCACGTCATAGAGCCAAGCTTTGGTGTCGAGCGTGCGCTGATGGCTGTGCTAACCGCAGCATACCGTGAAGACGAGCAAAACGGTGAAAAGCGTGTGTTCCTGGCGTTGCCAGAACATCTCGCTCCTGTGAAATACGCCGTCTCGCCACTTCTGAAAAACAAGCCAGAGCTTGTCGAAAAAGCCCGCGAAGTCTACCAGAAACTTTCTGCCGAAAATCCTGGTCGTGTCATGTGGGACGACAACGGCAACATAGGTAAACGTTACCGCCGCCAAGACGAGATCGGAACCCCACACTGTGTCGTCATCGACTTCCAGACTTTGGAGGATGGAACGGTGACTGTACGTGAACGCGACACAACCGATCAACGACGAGTTACGCCAGACAACATTTGAACATAAATCGGGTGGGGGAAAGGGCCATAGGCCATGTCAGTCAATTTCCCGGAACCTGGTGATGAGAGAGATATAAGTCCAGATGCTGCCGCAGCTGAGAATACTGAACATGACCCAAGATTTGAGCCGCAACATTTCAGCTTGAATGACCTCGTATATCTCGCGGAAGTTGGAGAGCAGCCTCATAGGGAAGTCTTGCGACAGTTTGCTGCGTGCGTAGATGATTTCCACGCCCACATAGCGACTGCGGTTGCGTCGGGCGTGATAGAAGATGCGTTAAAGTTTAGGGGCGATGTAGGTGCTGAAATGCTGCGCATCAGTCAGGCTTTATCCGAGGCTATTCGGACACTCCCTGAGCATGTCCATGAGGCCGGCCTACCTGACGAGCTCGCCATCACGGAACTTAGTAAGTTGATCCTTGCTACCGACAAGGAGCGGGTAGATCTGTTTTCTGCTCTTGCCCCAGAAGCTTCACATCAGTTTACACGAATGAACTTAGAGGGTGCGGTGCGTTTGCTGGGCGATATCTATGCTGCGTTTGAAGAATCTGGCGAGGATATGCCTACAGAAGTGGACTACAACGTTCGGGGGATCGATTTAGGCAATGAGATAGTGAGCATGATGAACACGGACCTAATGATCTTTGGGAAGGCACTTATCGAGGAGACACAGCGTCGAACCATGTTGTCAGCGGCTGAAAAAATCCTTGCAGACGATGAAGAAGGTGCATCCACTTTGGCAAAGCGGATCGGTGGACACGCGCTGGATGTGGCGAAGATTGCCGCTGGAGTGACAATTGGCATGGTCCTAGGTAACAGGTTTAGGAAAAGATAGTTGCCGAGGGGTATAATGCAACTATGAACATCACCCGCCGCCAAGACGAGATCGGAACTACGCACTGTGTGGTCATCGACTTCCAGACTTTGGAGGATGGGATCGTGACTGTGAGTGATTGGGATACGGCTAAACAAACTAGGCTGACTAAGGCGTAACGGAAAGATGTCGAGTGTGTCAACAAAAAAAGTAAAACAACCTAAAACATACTGCTTTATTGACGCATCTAATCTTTTTTACGGGGGTAAAAAGTCCTTAGGTTGGAGCGTTGATTATAAAAAACTCGCTGAGTACCTAAAGAAAAAGTATGGCGCTCGAAATCTATACTATTTCGGTGGCATTATGACAGATAATTTTCCACATGACTACTTGAGCAATGAGACTGTCGATTTACGAAAATTAGTTAGACATTTAAAAGCAAATAAGAGCAAGTATAGCCCGCGCAGCAAACGATCGCAACAGTTAGAAAAATATATTGCAAGAGCAAAGTTTTACAAGAAGTTACAGGATTTTGGCTACAAGCTCATTCTCAGGCCTGCAAAGGTGTATAAACAACCAGATGGCTCTAAGCGCATAAAGGCAAACTGTGATATCGAGATGGCAATGACAATCATCAAAGATATGAATAAATATGATCGTGCGTTAGTCCTGACTAGTGACGGGGACTTCTTGCCAGTATTAAAATTAGTTCGGCATGCCAAAAAAACTGTAACCGTTTTAGCTAGAGGTGTCCGCACGGCGAGGGAATTGAAGCAGTTCGCAGGATCTGATTTTCGTGATTTTGTGACCATTCGTAAATATATCGAAAAAACAAAATGAGCGGACATACGAAATATCCGCTCTAAGTTTGGTACTTTGAATTGTATATAATTATGTTCTAATAGTCAATACTTTTATCGTTGACACACTCAGGCTAATCTGTAAAAAAATGTAGTATATTAGTCAACGACTCTTTCAGGACACCGTTTTCTCCACCGAGAAAACGGTGTCCTGAGGTTATCATATTTTTTATAACATATCAAGCTAATAATCAATAGCATTTATTTATAGGGTAGGGTAGACAAGCTATAATCACTATATGAGCAGCCATGATATCCAAAACAGGCTCACTGACAACAGCAACGTAAATGCCGCAGTCGAAGATGCGTTAAAAGACTTTGACCTTGGCAAAATCACTGACCAGACAGTTATAGCGGTTGGCTTCGAAGACTACAACGTACACCTAAAAACTGAGCAGGGTGAGTATGTGGCGAAAGTTTTTTCGAAAAATCGCACTGACGAGGAGATACGGCGAAATGTCGAGATACTACGTGCCGTAAATGATTCCGACGTACATCACCCTGAGATCATGAAGTTGCCGAGTGGAGATATATACTACGTGCACTCGTCGGGTCTCTCGATGGTCGTGATGCGCTATATACCAGGTAAGACGTACTACGAACTGCAGCGCTCGCCAACTGAAGCGGAGCTCGACTTGATCGCCATGGAGGCGTACAAAATCAATCGCCTCGGCATCCAGCCATTGCCACTGTTTGATTCATGGGCAATACCAAACTTTGAGTGGATGTACGAACAGACGAAAGACTTTATGAACGAGGAAGGACTCGGGCTGACTACTCAGGCTTTAGGGCACTTCCGGAGTCTACCACTCGAAACACTTCCAAAAACATTTGTGCACGGAGACATCATAAAATCGAACACAATCCTTGGCGATGATGGCCGAGTCTATGTGATCGATTTTTCTGTAGCAAACATCTACCCGCGTGTTCAGGAACTTGCTGTGATGGCGGCCAACCTAATGGCAGATGGGGAAGCAGAAGGCGCAATGACGCTGCGCCAAAGAGTAGACGCAGTGGTCGCATCGTATTTACGCGCCGGGGGCGAGCTAACCAACGAAGAACTTCAGTGCGTATACGACTATGCGCTCGCCGGAGTGGCTATGGAATACATGGGTGGTATCTACGAAAGCTCTAGAGGGCAGGATGAAGCAGAAGTGCAGTACTGGCAAGGGCTAGGGCTGGCTGGGCTTAGGGAAGCGCTCGCGGCCTAAAGATAAAGTCCGATTCCGTCTGCGGTGACTTGTCTGGTGTCAAGTGCACGTGAAAGCATGGTACCGAAAGACTTTATCTCGTCGAATTCCGCGTCAGTCATAGGGTTGCTTGCCTCGTCCGGCTCAAAGATGCCGAATTTCAGGGCTGCAATTTTGCCCATGCCCGTTAGGCACTGACGAATTTTCTCGGTAGCCTCTGCAAAGTCGACGTTGCGTATCTCGTTGGTAAGCGTTGAAGGACTTATGTTGTCCAAGTTCAGCGGTGTGGCTGCTATCTCAAGATCTGGACTCTGTTGAACCGTAAAGATTGCTTCGCTGACAGCGACGCTGTGCGAAACGATGAGACCAGAGGGTCGTTTTTCTTCACGCATGTGGCGGATGATAGCGTTTGTATAACTGGTGTGGACTTCGTGTACATATGGCATGGGCGTACTATAGCGCTGAGCTACAGGCACGGCAAGCATAAGGATTTTCAGAGGTAGTATAATTGTGAGCAATGGAACAAGGAATTATACGAACTACAAAAGCGGATGGGTCTGAACAAGTGGACTATCTGTATCGGGTATCACTTCGCGCACTCATACGAAACGAAGAGGGAAAGGTCCTAGCCGTCAAAGAACATGGTGACATGTGGCACTTGCCAGGAGGTGGACTTGATCACAGTGAAACTATAGATGAAGGGCTCGCTCGGGAGTTGCGAGAAGAAACAGGGTATACAGGAAAATTTACGAGTCGTTCTGAAGGCGTATACCTGTCGCGAGTCGAGAGACTGGGAAATCTGATGCAGGTCATCCTCGTGTTTGAAGTTGTGCCGGAGAGCTTTGATTTTCCTGGTGGTCCAGACTCAGCTGAGCTCGAGTTCGTCGATGAAAGTGAAGTGTTTGATTTGCAGCAGATAGATGAAAGATAAGGGGGAACAATGCGTATTAAAATTACAGACCTTCGTGAGCAGATAGTAGGACTACTCAAAGCAAATCTCACAGATTCACAAGCGGCTGCTGTGGCTGATTATCTAGTCTGGGCAGAGATGACCAACAACAAAACACAGGGAATAGTAAAAATGATTGGTACCGAGCCCATACAAAGTATCGTTCCTGAGGCTGAAATGAAGGTAGTAAAAGACACAAAGTTGTCTCAAATCATTGACGCTGGCAAAAACCCGGCTCCGCTAAGCGCGACAAGAGC
Organism: uncultured Candidatus Saccharibacteria bacterium; assembly: GCA_964383465.1. Lineage (GTDB taxonomy): Bacteria > Patescibacteriota > Saccharimonadia > Saccharimonadales > Saccharimonadaceae > CAYLGT01. The sequence goes on from CAYLGT010000005.1 coordinate 50,249, forward strand.
AATGGACACGGCCATACAAAAGGCCAATGAACATGGTTTTGCAATCGTGGGAGTTCGCAACACGTTTTCGAGCAATGGTGCGCAGGCATACTATGTAGAAAAAATCGCCCGAGAAGGGCTTATCGGCATCATGATGAGCCGATCACCAGCTGCAGCGTCAGCTTTTGGCGGTATAGAGCCGGTCTTTGGTACAAACCCCATAGGGATAGCTTTTCCTACAAATGATGATCCTTTAGTGTTTGACGCTGCAACTTCAGCTATGACATTTTATGGACTTGTACTCGCAAAAACACGTGGTGAACAAATTGCGGAAGGTGTTGCGCTGGACCGAGAGGGAAATGAAACGACTGATCCGGCTGCGGTCATGGATGGCGGATCGATAAGACCATTCGATAAAGGCTATAAAGGTTCAGGATTCGCGATGTTGGTTGAGGTACTTGGAGGGCCGCTGCTCTCAGGTGCTTGGATCGACAATAAAACTTTTGACAAAGAGTGGGGTACAGTTGTGATGGTAATCGACCCAGATTTGATGGCAGGGCGAGAAGAATTTAAAGCAAATGTCAGTGACATGATTGCTCAACTGAAAAGTGCCAGGACTAAGTCAGGGGATACGGTGCGATTGCCAGGTGAAACATCAAAAGCTGCTTACCACGCAGCACTTGATAGCGGGGAGCTAGACATAGACGATGCCGTTGCCAAAACTTTAGGGATCCACTAGATGGCCTACGACACAAAACTGGAGCAGAGGATCGATGAATTCGTCGACAGTTGGGGACTTGAGATACCGAAGCGCAAGATGTTTGGTGGGCTAGGATACTTCATAAACCGCAACATGGCGTTTGGTGTAAAGATGGACCAGTTGATCGCAAAGGCCGACAAGGCGACTACTGAAAAACTTCTAGACGAGCCGGGAGTGGGGTACTTCGAATTTGGCGGAAAGTATATGAAAAGCTGGCTCCAGGTCGAGGGGGAAGTGCTCGACGACGAGCATTTGGAACGCTACCTAGAAATCAGCCGCGACTATGTACTGACATTGCCGCCAAAATAAGGGATGATAGAAACATGAGAAGTATCGACTATAGCGCACTAGAGATGCCGCTGAGTGAGGCTGACATGGTGGCGTACAAACAACAGTATGGTGGCTCATGGCTCCCAACTTCACCGCGACCTGGCTGGACGCTACTGAGTGTCGCCGGCGCAGCAGTGCTAACAGCCATCGTCTACGCCAACACGTGGCTGATGGTGCTGTCGATCGTGGTGGCGATGGCGGCGGGTGTCGCTGGAGTCGTCGCCCTCGTGTACCTCGATGTAACGCAGCGTCGTACACGAATGGCTCGGTTTGCCGCACAAAACGGCGCAACGTTTGTAAAAGACCAGGAAAACCCAAGCCTGCCGGGACTGATTTTTGACGAAGGTAATGACAGAGTGCTGAGAGAAAGCATCACGTTTAGCGATGGAACCGTGCTCGGTGCACACGAATTTACCACTGGAAGTGGCAAAAACCGAACCGTGAATCGCTGGGGATTTGTGTCCGTAAAACTCTCAAGAAAATTGCCAAACATGGTGCTCGACAGCGAAAAGAACAACTTTTTTGGGGTTATTTCTAACCTGCCAGATACATTTGCCAAAGACCAGAAGTTGTCGCTCGAAGGGGACTTCGACAAATACTTTTCGCTATATGCGCCACGGCAATATGAAACTGACGCACTCTACATCTTCACTCCGGACGTCATGCAGGCAGCCATAGACCATGGTGGTGGCTATGACATGGAAGTTGTCGACGACACGTTTTACGTCTACATACAGATAGGTGCCGACTTGTCCAAGGCAGAAACCATAAAAAACTTGCTCGACATAGTTAGTAAAGTTGGCACCGAGATAGAACATCAAGGTGACTACTACTCAGATGAACGAGTGGGCGACAGAAGCCTCAACATGGTCGCGGCACCAGGGCAGCGCCTGAGAGGAGGCTTCAGTTGGCTGATCGTGGTCCTCGTCGTGTTTTATGCGGTCGGCATGCTCATGCAGCTTTTGGGCGCGACAACGTTTATACAACCATAAGGAGGAGCTTATGAAGGCGATATGGAACAATCAAGTAGTGGCAGAAGCGGCAAATGACGATTTGATCCAGATAGAAGGTAACTGGTATTTTCCGCCGACCAGCCTGAAACGAGAGTTTTTCAAAGAATCTGACATACATACGACCTGCGTATGGAAGGGTGAAGCGAGCTACTACAACGTCGACGTGCAGGGCGTCGTGAGCGAAGGCGGTGCGTGGTACTACCCAGAGCCAAAAGCAGGTTCTGTAGAGCGCGTCGGCAAAGACTTCACGAACTACGTCGCGTTTTGGCGCGGTGTTGAAGTCGCTCAGTAAACGTTTATGGTTTGAGTTTGGTGATAGCGGGCGTATACTCTTCGCATGTCAGAGAGGATGTCGTCACGCCACTACGATGATCTAGCGAAAGCCGTCTGGGCACTTGCAAAAGTGGCGATGCCACGCGCTATACAAATCGCACCTCTTCCTTGCCTGGTTCGTCGTGAACTAGATGTTGACGGTCAGCTGGTCGAACTTAGCGTAGAAGTTACAAAACCCAACGAGCATATCTCTGCTGAGTTGCCGCGAACACTGCAAATGGTGATGGGGCGTGTCGAACCATATGGCCCGGATGATCGCTACAAGCTTTGGTCTTTTGAGCAGCTTACACTGCAACCCTCCAGGAGGACACGAACATTCGAGAAGGGTCACCAAGTTTTTTCAGCCGATGAAAGCGTGCTTATGCTGCCAAATACACAGGGTCTCCCAGCTGGCGAACGTCGGCGGCTTGGGCCTTTGGCGTGGCGAGAGATAAAAACTAGCACGAGTTTTTCCGACTTTGGTCCGGCAGACGCCGATCGGTTTAGGGCAGAGGCAGAACGGTTAGCGCTTCGTGTCCGAGAGTTTGATTTCTAAAAAGCATAAGAAGTATTGACAAAAACTACATATAGTGCTATGATAAAGAGATACAACTGATAAGCGGTTGTGAGGAATGAGGAAAGGAAGGTGTATGAATAAGTTTTTGAAGTTCGTCGGTGCATCGTTAAGCGCATTTGCGCTGATGGCCGCAACAGTGGTCGCCCTGAGTGGCAACAACCACGCAGCTGCAACTCCGCAGTGTGAAGTAACGTCGGTAGGTGAACGGGCAAGTGCCTTCACTATAAGCGACGACAAGTCGACTGCAACCGTAAAGTTCAAAGCAACTGGTGCTGACAACTGTCAGGTACAAGTTTCGGTCATGTCGTTTTATGCGCCATCTATGACCGGAAAGCCATACGACCAGCAGAAGCTTTTCGACATCAACACGAAAACAGTTGGTAAGGGTACGCACACTCTGACAGGCAAGCTGCCAGTAAAGAGTAACGATGCCAAGGGATGTTTCTACCAGGTCGACCTGACCTATGGTACAAAAATCCACAGTCCTGTACTGGCATATGGCCACGGTAAGCTCGACTGTAGTGTGACTCCACCTGTCCAGAAGATCAAAGTCTGTGACCTAAAGACTCACGAAATCGTGCAGATCAAAGAGTCGGACTTCAACCCAAACCGCTACAGCAAAAATCTGGCTGACTGTAACAAAGTCAAAGTCTGTGACCTGACGACCAAAAAGATCGTTCGTGTCTACAAGGACGAACTCCAGGCCAACCCTAGCCGCTATACTCGCGACCTGAGCAAATGTGCTCCAGTTCCAAAACCAGGCGAAATGGTTGTTTGTGACCTGAACTCGGGTGATGTGATCACGATCAAAGAAAACGAGTTTGACACCGCGAAGTACTCAAAAGACGTCAACGACGCCAAATGTACCGAAACCGAAGAACTTCCAGACTCAGTTGCTTCAACTGGTCCAGAGCAGGCAATCGCCAGCATGTTCGGTCTCGGTGGCTTCGCCGGTAGCGCCGTGTACTACTTCCAGTCTCGCCGCAACTTTCTCAGTTCATTGTTCCGCCGCTAAGATCGGTATCCTCACTAAAAAAGAATCGCCCTAACCGGCGATTCTTTTTTTGCTATAACTCAAATTTTCACTAGTCAGGCTGGAGCGTTTTACTCTATACTAGAGGGTAAGAAAAAGGAGGTGAGATGAACAGAAAAGGCATGCTGTATAACCTGCCTAAATGGCTCCGTGTGGTCATCCCGACCGCGCTTGTCATAGTATGGTTTACGATTTCAGGAATTGGTGGCCCATACTTCGGAAAGATCGAGGAAGTTTCGGACATCGACCTGACAGCATTTTTACCTAAAAGCGCTGAAGCGACAAAAGTAAATGAACAGCTCGGTAAGTTTCGAAGTGAGAAAACACTTCCGGCGATCGTTCTGTTTCAGGCCAAAGACGGAACGATAGATGAGACGCAGGTGACGCACATAAACAACGCCGCCCAGAAGCTCACGGACATTCCAGAAGTTGCCGGGTCAATCTCGCCGGCAATTGTTGCGGATGACAAAGAAGCTGCGTTTGTGGTGCTTCCAATCGACAGTACGAGGAGTATTCCGGATGCACTCAAAGAGGTACGTGAGAGTCTGAACAAGTCTGATCTCGGCAACACGAAGTATGGCGTTACCGGTCCGGCTGGTTTTGCGGCCGATTTGAACACGGCGTTTGGTGGAATCGATGGTATTTTGCTGCTCACTGCGCTCGCCGTTGTGTTTGTGATTTTGCTGTTTGTGTACCGTTCGATTTTGTTGCCGATTTTGGTGCTTCTCAGCAGCATCTTTGCGCTGAGTGCGAGTATCTTTATCGTTTGGTGGTTGGCAAAATGGGACATCTTGCAGCTCAACGGACAGGTGCAGGGAATTCTGTTTATCCTCGTCATCGGTGCGGCGACTGATTATGCGCTTCTGTATGTATCTCGCTACCGCGAAGAGTTGTACCAGCATGGAAGTAAGTGGGTTGCTACTCACTCGGCAATGCGAGGAGCGCTCGAACCGATTGCGGCGAGCGGAGGCACGGTCATGGTTGGACTACTATGTCTGCTGCTCAGCGACCTCGGTTCAAACAAGGCGTTGGGTCCGGTTGGTGCGATTGGTATCGCTATGGCGATGCTTTCCAGTCTGACGTTCCTGCCGGCAGTACTATACGCGCTGGGTCGTGCAAGTTTCTGGCCAGTCATGCCGCGCTATGGCAAAGCGGAGCTCGCGGCGCATAAAGCGAAACTGAAACGCGGCCTATGGCAGCGCGTCGGGAACTTTGTGGCTGCTCGTCCTCGTCCAGTATGGATGATAGCGATCGTCGTGCTTGGCGGACTGTCATTTGGACTTATGGGCATCAAGGCCAACGGCGTTGATCAAAGTGACCTGATACTTGGCTACTCGGAAGCGCGAGAAACTCAAAAAGACCTGAACAAACACTTCCCAGACGGCTCGGGGAGCCCAGCGTTTGTCATCGCACCTGAAGGCGCACTCGATAAAATTGTCGCCAAGGCCGACACCCTGCAGGGCGTGGATGGGATAGCCGTAACTGCAACGGGCGTCGACAGTGGGTTTAAGCCACTAGGTAAACAAGAAGCAAGTATCAAAAACAAAATCCGCACTGAAGTACAAAAAACGCTTGATACCCAAAAGGCTGACATCGAGGCGCAGTACGGACCATTTGCGAGTACCATCGTGGCAAATCTACCGACCGCAGATGAGCTAGTTGAAAAAGCATACCCGTTCAAAGACGCTAAGCCAACTGTGGTCGACGGGGAAGTGCTGGTCCAGGTAACGCTCACCGACTCACCAGACAGTGATGCGGCGAAACAAACTATCGAGCGACTTCGCGAGAACCTAAAGCCGATCGACGAGCGAGTGCTGGTCGGCGGCGCCACAGCAGCACAGCTCGACACAAACAACGCGTCGATTCATGACCGTACGGTGATCATCCCAGTAGTGTTGGTGGCGATTACATTCATTCTCATGTTGCTCCTTCGCTCGGTGGTTGCACCGATCCTCCTGTTGTTTACGACAGTTCTGTCGTTTGGCGCATCACTCGGTGTGGCTTCGCTACTCTTTAACAACGTGTGGAATTTCCCAGGCGCCGACCCGTCGGTCATCCTCTACGCCTTCGTTTTCCTCGTTGCATTGGGTATCGACTACAACATCTTTCTAATGACGCGCGTGCGAGAAGAAACCATCAAGCACGGCACAGCTGAAGGAGTTATCAAGGGCCTCGTCGTAACTGGTGGCGTGATTACGAGCGCTGGTGTTGTTCTGGCATCTACGTTTGCCGCGCTCGGCGTGATCCCAATCCTGTTCTTGTTCCAGCTGGCGTTTATCGTGGCGTTTGGTGTGCTACTCGATACCTTCGTCGTGCGCTCATTGCTCGTGCCAGCGCTCAT
>CAYLGT010000006.1:0-50308 GCA_964383465.1 uncultured Candidatus Saccharibacteria bacterium
AAAGAGAAGGGTATTGTTCTCGGTGCAGCCGACGGAGTGTCCGTTCCGCTCAACGCTCCTATCACACAGGGTATGACTGTGGCTGTTTGGCGAGATGGTAAGCAGACCATGACACAAGAAGAGGTAGTGACTAAGCCAATCGAAGAGGTCAAAGATGCCGATAGGGAGATTGGCTTCCGTGAAGTTCGCACCCCCGGGAAAGATGGGAAACGAACAGTGACGTACGAGATCGAGATGAAGAACGGTGTCGAAGTCGCGCGTAAAGAGATTGCAAGCTCCGTACTCGCTGAAGCGGTAAAGGAAGTCGTGGTGGTCGGTGCAAAATATCGTGGCGCCTACAGTACGCCAAGTGAAAATGAGCAAAAGACCTGGGCGTTTTTGATGGAGAAGGGTCTGTCTCGTGAGCAGACCGCCGGCATCATGGGTAACCTCATGCAAGAGCACGGCTTCAACACAACAGGTGACGGTCTCGCTCAGTGGACTGGTTCGCGAAAAGCTAACCTGCTTTCCATGGCGGATCCATACAGTATCGACACGCAGCTCGCATTTCTTTGGGGAGAACTCAGTGGCCCGTACGCAAAAGTACTTGCAAACATCCGCTCTCAGTCGACGGTAGAAGGGGCTGTGGTGGCATTCCAGAATGGCTATGAACGTTGTGGGGTGTGTGCAGAGTCACGACGCGTCCAGTTCGCCTATAACATCTTAGCGAGTCATTAGTGCCTAACAAATCACTCGGCCAGCACTGGCTCAAAGATCGCCTCATCCTCGAGGCGATTGCTGATTGTGCGGAGTTGTCAAAAACAGACACCGTGCTCGAGATTGGTCCAGGGCTTGGCACGCTTACGAGCGTTCTTTTACAGAAGGCAGGGCAGGTAGTTGCTGTTGAGTTTGACGAAGCACTTGCTCGAAAACTACCAGGGCAATTTCCCGGGACTTCTCTGACGGTCCGACACGAAAACATCCTCGATTTCGACACAGACAACTTCGTACACGTATATAAAGTTGTAGGCAACATTCCCTACTACATCACCGCAAAGATAGTGCAAAAATTTAGCACGTGTACAAATTCGCCTGAGCTTATGGTGCTGTTGGTCCAAAAAGAAGTCGCTGAACGACTTGCAGCTTCTCCAGGATCTATGAGTGTGCTTAGTGTGGCGGCCCAGCTGTATAACGACGTGACACTTGGTCCTGTAGTCGGTGCGGAGTGGTTTACGCCACCGCCGAAAGTCGACAGCCAGGTGGTCATTTTGAAAAAGCGTACCGCCGATTTAGTCGATAGGGACGAGCAGAAGGCTTTTTTCCGGGTTGTAAAAGCTGGGTTCGCAGAACGACGGAAAAAACTTCGAAGCTCGCTATCCGGTGGTCTAGGGATTAGTAAAGAACAGGTAGATAGGCTTCTGAGCGCCTGCGGTTTGTCACCAGAAGTGCGGGCCCAGGAGCTGTCTATAGAACAATGGAAAAAGGTATATAGTGAGTACCATGTACAAACCCGTTCATAACTTTGCGCCCGGAGTAAAAATTCTTTTTAGCGATGTACATGACGGCTCAATAGCTGCCGGAGGTGGGAGGCCTTCACTCCCAGAGCACGAGCAAAACGCAGATAATTTTTTGCGCCGTCATGGTTTGCAGCCGACACCACGAGCAAAAGTGTTTGTGACCTATTTGCCTGAAAATACCTACACTCATATCGAACGAGTGACGGACCAAAACAACGATAAAGCCGTAAAAAGTGACGCACTTTTTACGACGCTATCCGGTGCCGTCATCACCCTGCCAGTAGCGGATTGTGTGGCCACGGTTGTTTATGACCCCGTTGAGCATATGCTAGGTGTTCTACATCTTGGGCGACATGCTTCAGTCGCAGGCTTGATCGAGGAGTTTGCTGTGCAGGTCAACGAGGCAGTGGGGAGTAGCCCAAAGAACTGGCACGTCTGGATGAGCCCTAGCCTCCAAAGAGAATCGAACAGGCTGGAGTATTTTGATCCGCCACACCCTGGGGATTGGCAGAATTTTCGCGTGCTTGACGAGAATGGCGTACTCCACATCGATATTCCTGGTCATAACCGAGCCCAGTTTGAGAAGCTAGGCGTACCACAGGACTCCATCTATGTCAGCGACATAGATACCTACGCAGACGAACGCTACTACTCGCACCGTGCTGCGACAGAGCAGGAGAGACCAGAGCGGCAGGGTCGTATGATGGTGGTTGCCTGTATGACGGAGTAGTCGCCTCTGTTATACTTATGAGCAATGGGAAAAAATCTTTACATCACTACCGCTATCCCTTACGTCAACGCAAAACCCCACATCGGCAATGCGATTGATTACTTGCTCGCCGATATCTGGACTCGTTACCAACGGCAGCAGGGACGTGAAGTCCGATTTCAGGTAGGCACAGACGAACACGGTAACAAAATTGCGGCCAAAGCCAAAGAACTCTCACAGGAGCCACAGGCCTATGTCGACGAAATGCAGAAAAACTTCAAAGCAGTTATGGACGCAGTTGGTGCTGAGTACACAGACTTTGTTCGTACTACCGACCTGCATCACAAAGCTGCAGTACAGTTTATCTGGGAAAAAATCCAACCCTACACGTATAAAAATGCTTACGAAGGCTGGTACTGTGTTGGCCACGAGGCCTTTTTTACCGACAAAGAAGCCGCCGACACAAATGGCGTGTGTCCGGATCATCAGACTCCGTACGAGCGGGTGAGTGAAGAAAACTACTACTTCAAGCTGTCAGAATTTGGTCCTAAAATTCGTGAAGCTATCGACGCTCACAAATTTGAAATTGTACCTGAGTTTCGCAAAAAGGAATTTCTCAACTTACTCGATGCCGGCTTGCACGACATAAGCATCTCTCGTCCTAAAAAGAGTTTGAGTTGGGGTGTGCCAGTTCCGTTCGACCCAGAGCATATCACCTACGTATGGCTCGACGCACTTTCGAACTACATCACGGTACTCGGATACCCTGACGATGAAACATGGAAAGAGTATTGGCCTGCCGATGTGCAAGTGATCGGAAAAGACATCATACGTTTTCATGCAGCCATCTGGCCTGCCATGCTACTAGCGCTCGACGTTCCGCTTCCGAAAAAGCTGCTTGTGCATGGATTTGTCAATGTCGCAGGCTCAAAGATGAGCAAAACTGTGGGAAATGTCGTTGATCCCATGGAAATCATATCCGGATACGGACAGGATGCATTTCGCTACTACTTCTCACGCCACATACCGACACTTGACGACGGGGACTTCACTTGGGAAAAGTTCGAAAACGCTTATAACAACGAGCTTGCGAACGAGCTAGGTAATTTAGCGTCACGAGTCGCCAACATGGTGAGTCGTTACCAGGCCGGAGTGGTCGGTGATGCCTTGCAGGCTGAACACGATGCCAGTGCTTACCATGCAGCCATGGAAGCATGTGAATTCAACCGCGCTATGGATGAAGTCTGGGCAATGGTGCGCTCGCTCAACCAGTACATCGAAGAAGTGAAGCCATGGACGGTTGCAAAAGCGAGAGAGACTGACGCCGACGCCGAAGGGCACCTGAGCGAGATTTTGGCGTATTGCGTCGGTACACTTCATCAGATAGCCGTGCTACTATGGCCATTTTTGCCAGCCAGCTCAAAAGCGCTGAGTGATATGTTTGAAGGTGGAGTGGTGCATGAAACTTCAGGCGTGTTATTTCCTAAAATCTACCAACACAATACTGCTCCGACTCAAACCTCTCCCAAAAGCTCGTAAGCACTGAGCGCAGACGCAACCTGATGGAGTCGAACGGTGTCATCGTCTGTTCGAGTCGGCCAAATGCTATGTCCTAGCCAAAACCCAATCAAAAGTAGTGCATACTCAGGGTTAAAGTACTGCTTTACGTAGGGGCGAACATCGTGGCCAGATTTCTTCAGGTCTATCAAAAAACTTGTGGTATCTGCTTTGGGTAGGCCTTTTCCCGCCCAACTCCAGTCAACGATCTTGACGCCTTCTGCTGGGTGCCAGGCGATGTTGGCCTGACGAGCATCGTGATGCGAGAAGTGGGTGAGGGCGTCGAGTGGTGGAATGTTGACGGTTGGGATTCCTGCTTCCAGCTCGGCGATCAATTTTGGTGCTTGTAGCTGTGAGGCAGGTGAGAGTCGAGACTGTACACTACGCATCTTCTGCACTACTTTTTGTCGTTTCAAAGGATCGCTCAGTGCTTTCCAGCCCTCTTCGTACATGCTTTCGATACTCGGTTTTATGCCCTCAAGCTCGACGACTTTATCATAAGGCACCAGCTCTAGATTACTGAGTGCTTTCAGGATGTCGGTAATGTACCGTTCTCGATGTTCCGCACGAGGAAGTCGCCAGTGCCAGCCGTCATCTTCTGCGAGCGCTTCCATAACGAGCGTCACCTCGTCGAACAAGTGGTGCTGATTTGGCAGGTGCCTAAACTGCTGCCGGCGAAGGTGACGGGAAGTGTTGAGCTCTTTTTTCAGATACATGCGCGAGTGATTGGCTTTATGGCTGTCGGTAAAATGACTGTCGTTATGATGTTTGATAAACAGCTTTCCCGCATCAGACTCAGCGAGTAGATAGTCGTAGCCCATATGGCCTCCACGGGTTTCGGTGAGGGTGCTTGTTTCGAGTTGGCGCCGCAGTTCTTGTTGTTTTCGAAAAGCTAGTGCATTTTCAACCATGGTTTTATGTGAGCCATAAAGCTCAGGCAAATTGTCGAGAGAAAACCAGTCTGCGTCCTGGGCGTCATCGGCTGCCGTCACCGGTTGTTGGTCCGTGAAAAAGACGTAGGCATCACTTTCGATCCAGCGAGTTTCGCTGTTGCGGGGGTCCTCCACTTTTCCAGAGAACACCAGCTGCCCAGACGTTTGAAGTACCAGCGAAGTTTCCTCCAGTGCTTCACGCTTGGCGGCATCGAGTGAGTCCTCGCCGTCGTCGACAAACCCTCCCGGTAAGGCCCACATACCGCTTTTTCGCTTTATGAGACAGACTTTGTCGTTCGCGATCACCACGGCGTCAGCAGCGTAGTTCGGTCCTTTTCTCCAGAGTAACTCAGGTTTTTGCATAACAGTTTCCATTTTAGGCTACCACTGCTAGCTGTGCATAGGGCTGACATGAGTGCTGCCAGGCGAGTGCACCGAGCGAGCGAGCTTCTTGTACTTTTGATTTATAGAACTCGATATGCGCTTCTGGTCCGGTATGTTTGCCGTCAACATCGCTCAGTTTTACCGTGGGGATTCCGTTTACTTCAACTGCTTTCATAACGAAGTTATTTGCACGTATACCGAGATCGTTCGTCAGTGTCGTCCCCCAACCAAACATCAGTTGTATGCGGCCTTTAAATCGGTCTGCTAGGCTGAGTATCATGCCGATGTCGAGCCCATCACTAAACACTAACGTTTTTTCGTGAGGATCGATTCCTAGATCTTCATAAAACTGGATGACGCGCTCACCGAACTCAAACGGGTCACCACTGTCGTGACGCAGTGCTTTCCAGTCGAGGGCTTGTTCGGGAGTGAAGTCGGTAAAGAAAAACTCACTTGTAAACGTGTCGGTGAGTGCTGTCGACAAGTCACCGTCGTACATGTCTTGCCAATCACGGAGCACTTTGTTGTGACCAAGCAGAGGGTTGTTGGCCTTTCCTTCTTCGAGTGCCCCGTAAATCATTGGTAATTCATGCGCAAAGGTGCCGATCGGCTTTACACCGAGTTTGTGAGCAAGATAGATATTTGAAGTTCCGACAAAATTTTCTGGAAGTTCGCGCGCAACACGCTCTACAACATGCTCTTGCCAGGCGAAACTAAATCGACGCCGTGTACCAAAGTCGGAAAATAGTATGTCCGGACGTGCTTTGAGACGTTCGATTTTATCGCTCAGACGTTGATCCCCTTCGCGATAAAGCTCTTCGAGACTGCTTCCGGTGGTGGGGAGCTTGTTTTCAAAATAAAGTTCGTTGATCTCGCTCATGATGACGGTTTCCCAGAAGGTGACGAGTGGTGCCGGCCCGGTTGTTTTGACGGTAAGCTCGCCGCTTTCGTCTAAGCCAATTTTCACATCAGGTAGAGAGTTGTCTGCTAAGTAGTCGAGAAACTCCGCACTAAACTGGGGCTGCTTTGTAGCTTGATTTTGTAGACTAGCTAGGTAGGCGATTTCATCAGCCGACCAACCTGCCTGGAGAGCGTCTAGACGTGCTCGCAGCTCATCGGGCGGGCAATAGTCTGAAAGCCGCTCGCTGGAACGATTTTTCAGTTCGAACGTTACCTGAGCGTCGGCGAGTTTTTCATGCTCAACCTGCGACATGGTTGCTTTGTAGTAGTCGAGTCCCTGAGAAAGTAATCGTTCACTCATAGCTTATGCCTCCCCGAAAAATGTGCGGCGAACTTCGTCACTGGTCATGGCTTCGACACCGGCTCGGCGCATAGCTTCGATCGCGTCCGGTCCGTCTCCGGGCTGTAAGTTTACTGCTCGGACGGCGTCACGGAGCAGGTAGAGTGAGACACGGCGATCGTTTTTGAACAGGTGTGCCGTTTCGAGTGCCGTGTTGAGTACACAGTAGTCGGTAGCGAGTCCACCAAAAAACACGCGGACTTGCTCGGTTCGAGACCGTGGACGGATCAGGGCTTCAAGTGTTTCGCCTCTTTCGCCGCGGCCTTCGGTTGCCGAGTAGCCATCGGTCGTGCCCATGCCTTTCGAAATGACGATGTCTCCAGACTGCACCTCCAGTCGTCGATCAAACGCAGCACCATCGGTTCCTTGGACGCAGTGAATCGGCCACTTGTCAAAGTGTGGTGTTTGGGCAGGGTGCCAGTCGCGGGAAAAAATGACAGTACCATCAGTGTCTCTGACTGACCGCGCAACAGCATTTAGTGGGGCGACGACTTTCTCGCCGTCTTTCACTGCTAAATTGCCATCTATGAAGTCGCGCTGGACGTCTACTGCAACAAGTACGTTTCGGGTTGATTGCGGGTTAAGGTGTTCACTCATCGAAGCTCTCCTTTATTAGTGTCATACATACACAAACAAATATATAGAACAGTTAGTGTTCTGTCAACACTATTTACTTTTTCATCAATACTCTCTATACTGACCACATAACGTACGAGGAAATCATATGTCGATGCCTATAGACCTAATTTTTGTGAGACACGGACAGTCTGAAGCAAATATCGTCCAGAAATCAGATGATCATGGAGTTGATGCTGCGGTTGCGAAGGCGCTGTTTGATCGTCCTGATTGGCAGAATCGTCTAACGCGTCTGGGCGTAGAACAGGCTAAGCAAGCTGGGCAGTGGCTCCGTGAAAACGTCGGTGATATCGCAGTCCTAGATGCGCGCTACGTGTCACCGTTTTTGCGTACTCGTGAAACAGCGGCGTATTTAGGTGGTCCTGAGTGCCCGGACTGGACGATTGACGATCGTATCGTAGAGCGTAGCTGGGGTGTTTACGGTAAAATGCCGCGAGCCGAACAACGCGCTCAATTTCCGCTCACCGCGGAAGAGAAACGACAGAACCCTTGGTATATACGACTTGATGGTGGTGAAAGTATGCCAGATGTGTATGGTCGCTTTCGTGATTTCCAGGGAACGCTGCACCGGGAGCAGGGTGGTAAACGAGTTATTGTGGTGTCGCATGGCGACTTTATCAACGCTGCCCGCTACGGCATTGAGCGAATGACGCCAGAAGAATGGGAACGAGTTGATACTGACAAACGCTACACACTGAAAAACTGTACGATTTTGCAGTATACGCGTGTGAATCCAAAGGATCCGAGTGATGTTCGAGACAAGCTACACTGGCGACGCTATACCTATCCAGGCGAACCACAAAATTCTCCGGACAAAGGCCAGTGGGTAGAGTTGCCAGAGCGACGTCGCTATACAGGTGACGAGCTACTCAAGCAGGCAGAATTTGTCGACCGACTCTTACAAGATAACTAAAGTCAAAACAGAACATACACTAGAGGGGTAGTTATTGTAGAATTTACATTTACTATAGACGTACAGTATGGTTAGTGTTATATTGACACTATCAAGGTTCACTCCTTGGTTCCTCTCGGAGGATGGTTCCGCAGATCCGCTTTCAAAACTGCGCGTACTTTTACAAGGAGGGAGAATCAGCTATGTCGCAGACGTTCGTTGAAGCGTCAGCATGCCTCAGGCATGCAAGGGGCTACTGGGAGGTGTTTCCAGTCGCCGACCACGTCGCTCAAAAGACTGCCTATCGGCAGATGATGAAGCTGGTGCATCCTGATCGTGTCGAGTCGTCACTTCGTACCGAGGCAAACGAGCTCGTGCGCCTGCTTGGAGCGTTTTATACAGAAGCTCAAGCAGCTGCCAAGACGAGCTCGTATGGTCGCAAGGTCACAAAGACGACTATGTCGTCACGACGTATGAAACACGTACTGGGGCCTGAGTTTTCGGTCTCCGGCGATGTCACTAAACTGTTTCGCGCGATGAGCGACGCGACAGCGGATTCGCTTGTCAAAGTGGCTCGTCAGCCCGTCGATAACGACCTACTGGCCGCTGAAGCATCAACTCTGAAGCTACTACAAAGCCAATCGGGAGACGAGTTCAGGCGGTTCTATCCTGAACTGCTCGATACGTTTTTAGTCCCCGATGGCCGGAAGCGGCTCAGAGTCAACGTGCTGAGTTATATGGACGGCTTTTACAACCTCGAACAGGTGAGAAAGTTCCGTCCCGGTGGCCTCGAGCCGCTCGATGCAGCCTGGGTGTGGCGTCGTATGCTGTGGGCACTCGGGAGGGTACATGAGCTTGGTGTGGTGCATGGTGCACTTACGCCGGCGCACGTGATTATCCACCCTGCTCAGCACGGCGTCTTGCTTGCTGACTGGTGCTACTCGCTGCAAACGAGCGACAACACGTTTTCGCACTTGAAAGCGGTCGTCCCGTCTCGACGCAGTTGGTATCCGGCATCGGTGTTCGCTAAGCAGCCTACTTCGAAAGCAGCCGACCTGTCCATGGCGGCTCGCACGATGATCTATCTGCTTGGTGGCGACGCACTCAGCATGTCGATGCCGAACCAGGTGCCTAGCCTCATGCAGCGTTACTTCATGGAGCTGGTGACTGGTAAGAATTCTGGGTCAGCGTTTGAGCAACTCGAGCGTTTCGACACTGTTTTGCAAACGCTTGGAGTACCGTATTTTCCGCGGCGCTTCAAGGAACTTGTCCTCTAACCCACACAACAACAAAGGAGATGTGTCATGGGTGGTGGCAGTTGGGACGTTGGGTCCTACACGGCAAGGGTGGCGTCAGCGAAAGCCGCTGGCAGGAGCACCTTCGACTACGACGACCAAGTTCGCGCCGGCAGGGTGCACACGGTCAATCCGCTTCTCGACCCGACCACAGTGGCTGGTCCGACCAGTCCATTTGCTGGCCAGGTCATGCGAGAGGTCTGTGTGACCGACGAGCATCCCGATCCTACGGCGATGCTTGTCTGGCTCGACGTGACAGGCAGCAACTATGATGCTGCAAAGGTCGTTCACTCGAAGCTGCCGAACCTTCAGGCCTACTTGAAGGACGGTAACTTCTGTAGCGATCCGCAGATCAACGTGTCGGCGGTTGGCGACGCTACTTCTGACAACTTCCCGCTTCAGTTCGGGCAGTATGAGTCGGACAACCGGCTCGACGACCAGATCGCTGCTCTCATTCTCGAGGGCGCTGGCGGTGGTCAGCAGTGCGAAACCTACGAGCTTGGCGCCTACATGGCGGCGCGACACGTTCACCAGGAAGCCTACGAGCTGTATGGCAAAAAGGGCTTCGTGTTCTTCATCGGTGACGAGAAGCCGTATCCGACCGTCAAGAATGATTATTCGCGAGGTCGGTGGGGTGACGCTGGACATACGCTCAAGTCGTTGACTGGCGACACCATCGGTGAGCCGATCGACACCAAGGCGTTGTTCGATGAGCTCAAAGAGAAGAACCACGTGTTCTTCCTGTTCCAGAAGCAGGGAGCTTACCAAGCTTCCGAAATCGTTCCCGAATGGGAGCGGGTTCTGGGGCGCGAAAACATCATCGAGCTCGATGACCCCGGTACGGTCGTTGAAGTCATCGCCGCTTTGGTCGCTCGGTTCGAAGGCGAACTGGACGATGACATGACGGCGAAGGCAATGATTGCCGCGGGTGGCAACACTACCGCGGTCAACTCAGCCGTCAAGGCGCTAGCACACCTCACCCCGACCGTGAGCGGACGGGTCGCGGCTGTGTCTGGCGACATCGACGTCACGGGTAGTGGCGCAGATCGCATCTGATATCCCTCCTACGGTGCTGTGCTCTCTCGGGTTTTTCCTGAGGGAGCACAGCACCACTTCACTTTTCGCATAACACTGATGATTTTTAAGAAGCAACAAGGAGTAAATCTATGAGTATGGAACGATCACACGCTACGATCACAACCGATCTGAGCTTTGGTGATGCCGGCAAAGGCACGACAACTGAGTGGCTTGCTCGTGAGTCAAACTCGGCAGCGGTGATTCGCTTTAACGGCGGTGGTCAAGCGGAGCACAACATAGTCACACCCGATGGCAGGCATCATATCTTTTCGCAGTTTGGGGCTGGGAGTTTTTTGCCCGATGTTGCAACCCACTTGTCGAGAGACATGTGGGTCAACCCGATCAACATGAACTTCGAAGCAGAGCATCTGCAGGAGCTCGGTGTAAGTGACATATGGCAGCGGACAACAGTTGATGAAGATGCGCGCATTGTGACCCCTTTTCATAGAGCAGGTAACCGTTTGCGCGAGCTGGCTCGTGGGGCCAACCGCCATGGAAGTACGGGGCAGGGTATCAGTGAAGCAGTCATGGATAGCATGTTTCGCGATGATTTAACGATTCGAGCCGGTGAGCTCAAGGAGGGCGACATCGTTCATCGACTTGAGTTGCTAAGACAATATAAGCGCGAACAATTCAAAGCCTTTGGTGAGCTGCTGGCCGACGATACCCCCGACTGGGAGGTGCTCAATGATCCTGATGTGTCAGAGTGGTACGCTGAGCTCTATAACGAATGGGTTACTAAGCTCAAAGTGGTTGCACGTGACTATCTGGGTGCGTTGGCGCTGCGCTACGAACACCTCATATTTGAACCAGCCCAGGGTATCTTGCTTGATGAAAAACGGGGCTTTCACCCACATACTACATGGAGTAACACTACGCCCGATAACGCCAGGCGACTGCTGGAAGACATAGGCTTTGCAGGGAACGTTAAAACCTATGGTATCGTACGCGCTTACACTACCCGGCATGGCTTCGGTCCGTTTGTAACCGAGGACGAAGCGCTCGACACGCCGCTCTATGAATACTTCAACGGTACTGGGCCATGGCAGGGTAAATTTCGTATTGGACATTTTGATGCAGTTGCTCACCGCTATGCAGCTCGTGCCGCCGGTCATCTGGACGGAGTGGTGATTACGGGCGTTGATCGCTATGACGATCTGCCACTGTGGCAGTATGCGCCTCGCTACGAATGGCCAGAGACCGCAGATGCTGCGACGTACTTTGAAAGAGGCGAGCACGGCATGGTGCAGGATATCACTCTGAGTCGTTATGGTGACAAACGTCACATGACACGACTTACTGAACTTTTGTTTCAGGCTCGGCCCGACTATGAAACGCTTCAGAATCCTTCGCGAGCTGACATAGTCAGTACGATCGAGGCTCAGCTTGGCCTTAGAGCGGTGCTCGTTTCCCACGGTCCAACGGTCGATGACAAAATAGAAATGCTTGCAGGAGTAGCAGAGTGAGTGAACGACCGAACATTATCCTAAAGCAGCTCGAGTTCGAAGACGCCGACTCACTGTTTAGCCTGGTTGACCGTAACCGTCCTCAGCTAAAAAAGTTCTGGTGGGAAGCGCAGACGCAGACAGCTCTGGATAGCCTAAAGTTTATAGAGGCAGCGCGGACTGACGAACAGTATTCCCGTCGTCCGAGTCGGGGTATATGGCACGATGATCGTTTGATTGGAATTGGCTCGATTCACAGTGTCGATTGGGACTTGGGTCGCGCCGCCCTCGGGTATTGGATTGACAAAGATGAGTGGGGTAAGGGGTTTGCGACCGAAACAGCTCGGCAGTTGAGTCAGCTTGCCTTTGGGCAGTTGGGCCTAAAGGTGCTCACTATTAGCTGCCGGGCGAGCAATACCGCCTCTCGCGCTGTGGCTGAAAAAGTTGGGTTTCAACTGACGGGAATTGATACCCATGCTTCATGGCGAAGCAGCTCGAGTGGAGCGACAGAGATTGCCCACTACGAGTTAATCAAAACTGCGTGAAAGGCTCTCGAGTTTTCGAGAGTTGAACTCATACAGTTTGGCGGGCCGGTGAGCACCTTCGCGCCACATTTCGTTGGTTTCGTGGATGAGGTTGAGTGACAGAAACTTCTTACGGAAGTTACGTTTGTCAAACGGTCGACCAAAGATAATTTCATAGGTGGTTTGTAGTTGAGAAAGCGTAAATCGACGCGGCAAAAAGGCTGATACGGCGTTGGTGTAGGTGAGTTTTGCAATCAACCGTTCATGGGCATAGGCAACGATACTGGCGTGGTCGTAGGCAAGTTCTGGCAGGTTATTTACTGCCATAAACGCGACGTTCGGCGTGCTTTCACGAACCTCGACCTCTCGTCCACACCCCATATAGGTGACGGATACGGCGTGACCACGTGGATCGCGGTCAACAGTATCAAACGTATAGAGTTGTTCTATGTAACTGAGGTCTTTTTCGACGTCGACACTAGTTTTTTGTAGGACAATTCTGTGCAGTGCGCTCGTCGTTGTTTCACCTTCGGCATTATAGCCTCCAGGCAGTGCCCAAACACCTTTAAATGGCTCATTTGGTCGCTTCATGAGCAGGACCTCCAGGACATTGCTTTGGATCTGAAACACTACTGCGTCAACAGTCAGTGTAGGTGGAACATAGGGAGAGGTGTACTTCATACAACAAGTCTACGCGTCTATGACGTTTTTTCCAACATACGCCACACTATGACTCCCATTTGTTGAGTCGATACGTGTTGCGCTGACGTTGTCGGTTTCAAGCTGCAAGATTTGAGCTTTGGTAAGCGCATCAATTTTTCCCGCCAGCGCTCGAATCGCTAGTCCATGACCAAAGATGAGCACCACACCGTCCGTGTCGCGGTGCAGCTCGTCGAGTAGTTCAAGCATTCGTAGTTGCACGTCGAGAATCGACTCGCCGCCAGGCAGACTTCCGGATAAACCAGCTCTTTCGAGCCGAGCTACCATCTCGGGAGTGTATATGTTGACTCGAGGTTTTCCTTCGAACTGGCCCTGGCTCATTTCTTGTAGACGCTGGTCACGCTCGAGGGGAAGGCGTAGGCCGGCTGCGTCCAGGGCGAGACTTCCGGTCATGTCGGCGCGAACTGCGCCTGAACTGAGGGCCCTAACCGGTCGGATACCTTCGCGTCGCAGCCAAAGCCCCGCGGCAATGGCTTCTCGGGACCCTTGCTCGCTTAAAGGCGCATGGTTGCTTCGTCCCCCAACTAACTCAGGGCGTTGGTTCATGGTCGACTGTCCGTGGCGGATGAAGTAGGTGGTGGTCATAGGCTGATTATATCGCACCTATGAGTTGTAGCTGTCGCTTGGCTGCCTGTGCTGCGTCCGATGGCATGCGCCAGTCTCCGCGGGGGCTCAGGCTGACCGTGCCAACTTTTGGCCCATCGGGCATTACGGAGCGCTTCCATTGATTGCCATAAAACTTGCTGATAAATATCGCGAGACACTGGTCGATTTCTTGTGGCGTGTAGTCGCCCTGAAACGCGTGTTTTGCAAGAAACGAGATTTTGTCAGCGCTTTCGCCGAAACGGATAAATTGGTAGAGGAAGAAGTCATGGAGCTCGTAAGGACCCAGGATGTCTTCGGTCGACTGGCTCAGGTCGCCACTTCCGGTAAGTTCTGGAGAGATAGGAGTATCAAGTATGTCGAGAAGGACGGTTTTGGCCTGCTCACTCACGAGCTCGGCAGCGTGACGAACCAGGTGACGAACGAGCGTCTTTGGGATAGATGCGTTTACGTTGTAGTGAGACATATGGTCACCGTTAAAGGTGCACCACCCAAGGGCGATCTCACTTAGGTCGCCCGTTCCAAGCACCAGGGCACCAGTTTGGTTTGCTCGGTTCATGAGAAGCGCAGTGCGTACCCTAGCTTGAGTATTTTGAAACGTAACGTCCTGGTCGCTGTCATGCTGAAGTGCTGCTAGTTGCTGGTCAGTGAGCTCAGCGATGGGGATCTGGGTGTTAGTAACGCCCAGGGCGTGAGCAAGCTTTTCTGCGTTAGACTGCGTTCGTTTGCTGCTAGCCCGGGCAGGCATGGTGAGTGTTTTGATAACATCTTTTGGGTCCATACCGAGTCGACGCACGGCGCGTTCGGCGACGAGGAGTGCGAGTGTAGAGTCCAGGCCTCCCGACAGTCCAAGTACCAGTTTTTTGATCCGACTACTTTTGAGACGCTCGGCGAGACCAACGACCTGAACAGTATAGATTTCTTCGAAGCGTTCGGCGACTTCTTCGGAACTACCTTTGGGGATGAACGGTGCCTTGTCGATTTGGCGAAGCAAATCGGTCTGTGAGCGCTCTATGTGGGTCGGGCGAACCTCCATGGTGTGTAGGCTTGGGAAATTTGTGTTTTGTCGACGATCGAATTGAAGGCGCGAGATATCGATGTCGGCATGCAGCAGACGATCCCCCTCGCTAAATGGCCGTCGTTCAGCGAGCAGCCGCCCGGCTTCATTTATGAGGGCATTGCCCCCCATGACGATGTCCATAGTGGACTCACTGCTGTCGGCGCCAGCGTAGACATAGGCGCATGCCAACTTTCCTGCCGTAACGGCAACGAGGTCGCGGCGATAGCGGTGTTTGCCGGCGATTTCGGGTGATGCCGATGGGTTGACGATAACATCAGCCCCGTTTGAAATAAGTGAAACATTTGGTGAGTTAGGCACCCAAAGGTCCTCGCAGATTTCGACACCAACCAGACTGCCACCTACTTCGAAGAGCTGCTTCGTACCAAACACCACTGACCGGCCATCGACAGAAACCATCAGATTATCTCGTTCATCCCAGCTTTGATACCAACGTTTTTCGTAAAACTCTTTGTAGGTGGGGAGGTTCTGTTTAGGGACGATTCCCTGGATCTCGCCACGTGACAACACGGCAGCACAGTTGTAGAGTCCGTTGCCAACACTGAGGGGTAGACCGACCACCATGGCGGTCGGCTGGTCGCTCGTGGTTTCGGCGAGGGCGACAAGCGCCTGTTTGGCGTCTGCGAGCAGTCGTGGTGACTGTACGAGGTCGCCAAGGGTGTAGCCGGTAATCGATAACTCGGGGAAGGTGACCAGTGCCACATGATCCTTACAGGCTTTATCGTAGAGGGCTGCAATAGCTTTTGTATTTGCTTCGATATCACCAACGACCACTTCTGGGGTAGCGGTGGCAACGCGCAGGAAATCTCTTGAAGCTTCATACTCCTGCTGAGTTAGTGTACTTTTTACGTCTTCCATAATTTCAATGTACAGTATATACTACATAGTGTCAAGTAAACACTAACTAAGGATCACTATGAAACGTTCAACAATCATCTACGGCGGGGCGTTCAATCCTCCTACTCGGGCGCACGCTGCGATACTCGAAGCGATTTGCAGGTATGCGCGTCGCATCGATGCCGAGGTCTGGTTGCTGCCGAGCGGGGAACGAAACGACAAAACTATCCAACAAACGAGCGAGGTCCGGATGCGATATCTAGAGGCACTAAAGCGGGACTTGGGGCGTGTCGGGCAGTTTGTTCACGTTGAGACTTCAGAGCTATTTCGCCCCAACAGTACGGAGACGATCGACACAGTAAAAGAGCTAGCGACTCGCTGGCCGGAACGAGAGTTTATATGGGTATTTGGCAGCGACTCTGTGTTGACTATGCATAGCTGGAGACAAGGCAAGTTTCTGTACGAGTGTTTGCCAAAGATCATCGTCATGCGTCCTGGCTACACTCTCTCACAGCTTCCTCCTTCGTCATTTGTCTTGTCTGTTCGAACACCAGAAATGAGCTCAACCCTCCTACGGGAAGCCATGGCAAGCGGTGCCGACTATAGCTCCTTTGTGACACCGAACGTAGCGCGAGCTATCGCTGCTACAATACGTACATGACATTTACCGATACTCACTGCCACATCCATGAAGAATCGTACTCAGACGGCGAACGTGCCTACCGGGATGCGATGAGTCAAGGAGTGAAACGGCTTATATGCGTCGGCACCGACGAGACGACGAGCCGGGAAGCGGTGACGTTTGCAGCGGGGCACGAGGCAACCTGGGCGAGCGTCGGCCTTCACCCCCATGATGCGGTACATGGGGTGACGGCGGTTGATGAACTTGAAGCACTCATAAAGAACGACAAAAACGTACACGTGAACAAAATTGTTGCTATAGGTGAGTGTGGGCTGGACTATTTCTACGATAATTCGCCTCGAGACAAACAGATCGCCATGTTTGAAGCACAGCTTGAGCTGGCTTACCGCTATGATCTACCGATGATTTTTCACGTTCGCAGTGGCAAAAAAGACGCTTTTGAGGATTTTTGGCCAATTTTCGACTCCGTGGCAGGCGTAAAAGGTGTACTTCATAGTTTTACTGATACGCCTGCTTCTCTAGAGAAAGGGCTCACGAGGGGGCTTTATATAGGGGTGAACGGCATCTCGACGTTTACCAAAGATGAAAAACAGCGTCAGATGTTTGCTTCGATTCCGTTGGATCGTTTACTGCTTGAAACAGATGCGCCCTTCTTGACGCCAGCCCCACATCGTGGTAAGATAAATGAGCCTGCATTTGTGATGCATGTTGCGCAGTTCAACGCGAATCTCCGGTCCATCAATCTCGAGGAGCTCTCGCGCGCAACAGAGCAAAATGCGACAAACCTCTTTTTTTAACACCAACACCTAACCGCAAACATATGTCACTTCAAAGAGGGCCTGAAGGTTATTTGCCTATGTCGGAAACGCCGATGACGCCTGTCGATGTACAGGAATCCCAAGACAACGTACAGTATGTAAACTTTGGACGAGAACAAGATCCCGCCCAATTTTTAAGTAGCGCTGAAAAAAGTATTGAAACTGCGACGCGGTCAGATGAACTGATTGATTTAGATGAGCCTGCGCAGGTATTTGCGCTTCCAGAGCAAGAAGCTGAAGTTATAGAATTGGCCCCAAAGGAGCTTACTCGTACTGAGCAACTGCATTTGGCGGTTAAATCGATGAGTTCAACCGATCAAGTGGCCTACATAAGTGCTATTTCTCGTTCTCTACCGAGTCTTCGTGATGCTGGGGTGGTGATGGGTGCGGTTGTTGAGCAGCCCTCAGAAAACTGGTTTAAGAAACTTCTCGTAGGTGGTGCAAAACCTGCTGTCACTACTCTGTCGCAACGAGAGCTCATTGAGAGAGAGGCTGTGGTTGGTGGCACGCTGTTTGACGCGATCCCAGCTGGTCATCGCCGGGAGTTTTTTTGTTTGGATGATCACACTTGGGTATGGCACGAGGAGTGGGTTGATGAAAACGACCAACGACAAGTCACGAGCACTCGATACGAAGTTCATACCAGCGGCATACTGAAGGCTCAAAACGCCGCTGTGTACAAATTTATCGATGGACCAGAGCTTGAAAATCTGGTTGTTGCAACCAGGTTGTACTACGAAAAAGTTGCCCAGACTATCTACAACATAGACCCAACCACCGGCCAGACGATAACACGTAGCGCAGCCTAAGGGTTGCTATACTACTAAAAGAGTCTATGCATCGATCTGTTTACCTCGATTATGCTGCTGCTACCCCGCTTGACGAGCGGGTGTTTGCTGCGATGCAACCCTACTTTTTAGAACAGTTTTACAACCCGTCAGCAAGCTATGGACCGGCGCGTCAGGTTCGTAGTGAGTTCGAAGCCGCGAAAGGCGCGCTGGCTGCAGTTATAGGCGCCAAGCCTTTTGACATCATCATGACCGCGGGCGCAACAGAGTCGATAGCGATTGGTCTTCTGGGACTCATGGAGCCCGGTGACCATATGGTAATAGGCGCAACAGAGCATGCCGCCGTACGGAGTGTCGCCGCGCAGTTTGACTACTCGGTAGTCCCTGCGAGTGCGAAAGGCATCATCACGGCTGAGGCGCTAGAAGGGGTCGTTACTGACACAACGAAAGTAGTTTCGGTCACCGCAGCCGACAGCGAACTTGGCACCGTACAGTCGCTTCGCGCTCTCGCTCAAAAAATCGAGGAAATTAGGGCCTCTCGGCAAGAACGAGGCATCGGTCAGCCTCTATATTTTCACACTGATGCATCTCAAGCTGCTGGAGTGATTGACTTACACGTCTCACGACTTGGAGTCGATCTTTTGACGCTCAACGCTGCAAAATGTTACGGCCCAAAGCAGGTTGGCCTACTCTGGGTGAGTCCACTGGTGCGACTTCACCCAGTTATTTCGGGCGGCGGTCAAGAGAGGGGTTTGCGTGGTGGCACGGAAAATGTAGCTGGTGCGGTTGGATTTGCTATGGCTTTGTCGCTCACCGACAAAAAACGTCATAGTGAAACTAAACGACTCAGTGAGCTCCGAGACTATCTCCAAACCAAGCTCTGCGAGTCGGTGCCGGAGCTCGTCGTGAACGGACACCCTAAAAAGCGCCTCCCTGGACACCTCCATGTAAGCTATGCAGGACTCGATGCCGAGCGCGTCGTCATGCATTTGGACATGAAGGGGGTCTATATAGCCACCGGTGCAGCATGTGCCGCCAACAAAGGCACTCGCTCAAGCATACTGACCGCAGTCGGGATGACCGATGAGCTAGCCGACGGTAGTCTTCGAATGAGCCTTGGTCGCCACACGACGAAAGAAGAGCTCGACTACGTCATACCGCTCATAGCAGAAGCAATCCGCACCGAGGTGAGGCTATGAGCCGTGTATTTGTAGGAATGAGTGGCGGCGTCGACAGCTCTTTGTCGGCAGCGCTCCTAAAGGAGCAGGGCCACGAGGTTGTCGGTGTGTACATGAAAAACTGGACAGAAGATCTACCGGGGATGCGATGTCCTTGGGCAGATGATCTAGCTGACGCAAAGCGTGTTGCGGTCCAGTTAGGAATTCCACTTCACGTTTATGATTTCCAGGCCGACTACAAACACTATGTCGTTGAGTACATGATTGACGAGTACAAGGCGGGTCGCACGCCGAACCCAGACATCATGTGTAATCAAGAAGTGAAATTTAAGCTGTTTTTTGAGACCGCCATACAAAATGGTGCCGAGTTTATCGCCACGGGGCACTATGCGAACACCGAAGGCGGACGGCTACTAAAAGCTACAGATTCCGCCAAGGACCAAACCTATTTTCTTTACCGAGTCACCTCAGAGGCGCTAGAAAAGACGCTTTTTCCTCTGGGAGCGATGAAGAAATCCGAGGTGCGTGAGGCAGCCGCCCAGCGCGGGTTAAGCACCGCTACGAAAAAAGATAGCCAGGGAATTTGCTTCGTGGGCTCGGTGGGTATCAAGGAGTTTTTGTCCCAGTACATCGAAACCGTGCCGGGAGTAGTCATCGACAAAGATACTGGCCAGTCGGTAGGTCGTCATGATGGTGCAATATATTACACACTAGGTCAGCGCCATGGTTTACAAGTAGGGGGAGGCCTTCCGTACTATGTTGTCGGTAAAGACATGGAAAAAAATGAAGTCTATGTCAGTCGTAGTCTGGAAAATGAAGCACTCTGGCGCTCGAGTGTCGAGCTGAGAGACATACACTGGATAGGCCGTCAGCCCAGTGCGGGAGCAAAGCTTCAGGCTCGTCTACGACACAGAGGGGCTTTGACAGAGGTCAGTCTCGAAGGAACTTCGCTCACGTTTTCTCACCCGGAACGGGCTGCAACGCCAGGTCAGTCGGTCGTACTCTACGACGGGGATGAGTGTTTGGGTGGCGGTTTCATCGCATAATCTTTATACTTGAGTGTAAATACACCATAGAGGAGGGCGAAGGTGGAACTACATAACTTGGAAAAACCGAGTAGTAAACAGTGGCTGGGTTTGATTGCATGGCTCCTTGTGGTGCTGCTAGGGTTTGCGGCGGCATATCTTTATAACCGAAACCTGGAACTAGCTTCCGATAACACCGCCGCGAGTACCAACGCCCTCACGCTGACCTCAAATATATCCGCACTCAAGTCAGAGATCACCAAGCTTGAAAATGCGGCAAAACAGGTTGAAGCCGCCAAGCCGACGCCAGTCGTTTCAAACGCAGAGCGCGCCGCAAAAGCCTACTATGCCGCGCAGGCCAAAGGGAATGTAGACCTCACGAAATACTCAGCCAAACTCATGGCAGAGTCTGGAGTATTTAAGCGCTATAGTGTGTCACCGGGTACGGGGGGCGACGGAGTTTCGGTAATTGTGAAGAAAGTCGGTGATGACTGGGTGGCAGTTTCGATAGGCCAAAGTTTGCCTTCAAAAGCTACGGGCGAACAGTATAGTATGCCAACCGGATGGTTTAGTACTGACTACTAAAGTCGAGGTATACTAACAACACTATCTAAGTGAAGGAGTGGTCTATGGGATTTTTTGACTCTTTGAAAAATTTGTTTGGCCGGGTAGACGAAACTGAGAAGCAAGTACAAGATTTACTAGAACAAGCCGACAATGTGACAAACATGATTCCTGGTGATGCTGATGACAAGTTGGTTGATGGGCTTAAAGAAAAAGTCGAAAACCTGACGAATCAGTACGACGAAGTAAAGAAAAACATCCCCGGAAGCGGAAACTAAAGTCGGTCGTTTGTGACACGGACGTTCTCGACAGTGCGCGAGACGCCTTGATAGCGCATCACAAACCAACTCGGGGCAGAGCGGCGTGTTTGAGGTTCGATATTATAGAGCAACATGGCCGCTCTATCCATGTCTATGTAGCCAGCTATTGGCGGGTACTGAGAAGGAAACTCATCGATGATCATCCGTTCCCATATAGCGCTACACTCTTCAGTATTTGGACAGATAGTCGACACAACTTTACTGACTTCGAGCTCAACACCACATGTGCCGCAACGACAGCCACTTTCACTTAGCAGCAGTGCATTTTGTAAGACGAAAGGATAGTCGGCTCTTAGCCTCTCGAGTGCGGTTGGCTCCGGTTGTAGCGTTTCACCCTGCATATTTTCTCCAGTTTGCTATACTATAACAGATATGACCGCTCAAGAAATTCGTAGCGCTTATCTGCGCTTCTTTGAAGAACGTGGCCACGCCATCATCGCGCGTGCTCCACTTGTGCTTCGTGACGACCCAACGACACTGTTTACGGGTTCCGGCATGCAGCCGATGATTCCCTATCTGCTCGGTGAAGAACACCCGCAGGGTAAGCGAATTGTTGATTCTCAAACCTGTCTACGCGCCCAGGACATCGACGACATCGGTGACAATCGTCACACGACGTTTTTTGAGATGCTCGGAAACTGGAGTATGGGCGATTACTTCAAAGAGCAGCAGATTGAGTGGATGTTTGAATTTTTGGAGTCCGTTGTAGGCCTCGACATGAACCGCGTATACATCACCTGCTACATCGGCAATGAAACCTACGGGATTCCGAAAGATACTGAAGCTGCTGCTGTCTGGAAGCGACTCTACGAGGCGAAGGGGTACACGAGCAGTGAAGCTGACATAGACACGGAAGAAAATGGCTACAAACGCGGCATCCATGATGGCGAGCGTATCTTCTACTACGATGGCAGCAAGAACTGGTGGAGCCGCAACGGCAGCCCTGAAACGACACCAGTTGGTGACCCATGCGGGCCTGACAGTGAGATGTTCTATGACTTCGGAACTGAGCACGACACAAGCTACGGTGAGCACTGCCATCCGAACTGTGACTGCGGTCGTTTTATGGAGATCGGTAACAATGTCTTTATGGCCTATCGCAAAGTGGCCGAGGGGCAGTTTGAGCCACTTGAAGCGCCAAATATCGACCATGGTTCAGGCCTGGAGCGAATTGCCGCTGCAAAACTAGGTGACCCAGATGTTTTCAAAATCAGTATCATGTGGCCGATCATCGAAAAACTACAAAAACTGAGCAAGAAATCATACGACGAGCACACCGAGAGTATGCGCGTCATCGCTGACCATTTGCGAGCCGCTACGTTCCTCGCCGTAGACGGCTGCGTGCCGAGCAACAAAGAACAAGGCTACGTCATGCGCAAACTTGTTCGTCGCGCCATGGTCAAAGCCTTTGACCTCGGTATCGAACAGAACTTCCTGCAAGAAGTTGTTCCTGTGATTGCCGACTTGTACCACGACGACTTTCCTGAAGTTGCAGAAAAACGTGAAGAAGTCGTTGCTGTGCTCGTCAAAGAGGAAAAGGCATTTCGTCAAACTTTACGAAAAGGCCTGAAAGAATTACAGAAATTTGCCAGTCAAACAATCAATGGCGACTCATTATTTACGCTATATGATACCTATGGATTCCCCGTAGAGCTTTCAACCGAAGAGGTGGCGAAGCAAGCCATGAACCTTTCCGATAATTGGCGCGTTGAATTCGAGGCCAAAATGCAGGAGCAACGCGAACGCTCGCAAACTGCCCGCAAAGGAGTGTTCAAGGGTGGTCTCGAAGGGCACGATTTGATTCACAAAAAATACCACACCGCCACTCACCTCATGTACCAGGCGCTTCGCGATGTACTCGGTAACCACGTCATCCAGCACGGTAGCAACATCACCGAAGAGCGACTTCGCTTCGACTTCTCGCACTCAGAAAAGATGACGCCGGAGCAGATCAAGCAAGTCGAAGACATCGTCAACGAGCAGATAAGCAAAGATCTCAAAGTAAGCTTTGCGGAATATCCAACAGCAGAGGCAACTGGTCCACTTGGTGCACTTGGCGCGTTCGGCGATCGTTATGGCGACACAGTAAAGGTGTACAAGATGATTGCCGACGACGCAGAGAAGCCATTTAGCTTTGAAATTTGCGGTGGCCCTCACGTTGACCACACCAATCAACTCGCAGAAGGTGAAAAACGCTTCAAAATCACCAAAGAAGAGTCGTCTAGCGCCGGCATTCGTCGCATAAAAGCTGTGCTCATCTAACTTTGAGCATAAGCGTGACGCGTAGTATACTGGTGACAAGATATGTTACTCAGTAAACTCAAAAGTAAATTGCCCGTTCGTGGTCAAGCCAATGATGACCTTTTGGTCGGCCTCGATATCGGTACTGAATTTGTCAAAGCCCTTATCGCTCGCGTTAAGGGCGATGAGCTAGAAATTATAGGGGTTGGTCGGACGCGTCAAGGTATCAGCGATATGCACAGCGGTGCAATTTCTGACATCGGTGGCGTAGTGCGTAACTGTGAAGACGCCCTTTCTCAGGCCGAAGCTCAAGCGGGAGTCCAGGGAAAACGTGCGGTGATCGGCATCGCTGGTGAGCTCGTCAAAGGTATGACGAGCACCATTCGCTACAAACGCCCACAACCGGACCGCGCACTCGACATCAACGAGATGGAATTTATCATCGAAAAAGTTCAGGAACGTGCCCAGAACAAGGCACAGAAGCAGATCGCACTTGAAACAGGCAACAGTGATGTCGAGGTGAAGCTCGTTAACTCTGCCATCGTGAGCATCCACATCGACGGCTACAAAGTCAGTAATCCGATAGGTTTTCAAGGGAAAGACGTTGCCATCCAAATCTACACAGCCTTTGCGCCAATGGTGCATATCGGCGCACTTGAACGAACGGCGGGTGAGCTCGACCTAGACCTCATCGCCGTTGCCGCTGAGCCGTTTGCTGTTTCGCGAAGCGTACTGGGCGTCGATGCGAGTAGTAACTTTACGGCCATCCTGGCTGACGTTGGTGGTGGTACGACCGACATCGCCGTAGTAAACGATGGCGGTGTCGAAGGAACGCGCATGTTTGGCATCGGAGGACGCAGTTTCACTCGTACCATCGCAAGCGACATGGATCTCAGCTACGAAGATGCAGAAAAACTGAAGGTAAATGTCGATGACGCAAACCTGAAGGAATCTGTCGCAAAGCAGGTAGGGGTATCTATAGAAAAGACACTCGAAGTCTGGCTGGGTGGTGTTGAGCTGGCTCTGAGCGAGTTTGATTCAGTCGACCACCTGCCAAATCGCATCCTGCTGTGTGGCGGTGGGTCGAGTCTCGTTAAGCTGGTTGAAGCACTTAAAAAGCGTGATTGGTACCAGGACCTGCCGTTTACAAAACGCCCAACCGTACAACATATAAAACCTACCGATGTCGTTGGAGTCAGTGATAAAACCGACTCAGGACTCGACCATACTTTTGTGACAGCCATGGGACTTCTCAGGGTTGGATATGATACGATGGTAGGCAGTTCCGATGCAGATAGCATCAAAGATAAACTAAACAGAATCTTGCGCGTATGACCACTCCAGGGACACCAAAAAAAGACGTAATCTACGTCGACATCGAAGATGACATCACCTCTGTTATAGAGAAAGTGAAAAATGCCTCCGCCTCTATAGTTGCTCTCGTGCCGCCAAAGCGCATAGGTGTGCTCCAGAGTGTCGTGAATCTCAAACTACTTGATCGTGCCGCTAAAGGCGCAAAAAAACACATCGTCCTGATTTCGAGCGACAAAGCACTGATCGCGCTCGCCGCCGGTTTGGCGCTGCCTGTCGCCAAAAACCTTCAGTCTAAACCGGAAATTCCAACAATTGCTTCTGACGAGCCGGGTAGCGATGAAGTTATCAATGGTGATGAGCTCCCTGTGGGCGATCATGTAAAAGCGGCTGGCGCGGAGTTACCTGCGGCAGATGACGAGGAAGTAATTGCTCCAGAAGCTGACGAGATTGCATCACCACTCGAAGAAAAACCACTCGCAGCAACTGCGGCTGCACGCGCCCCTAAAAAAGCATCGAAAAAAGGCTCAGTTATCCCAAACTTCGACACGTTCCGTAAAAAGATGTTTCTGTTTGGTGGTTTGGGGGTAGCACTTATAGCTTTCCTAGTGTGGGCGATTTTCTTTGCTCCACACGCCACGGTTGCGATTACCGCTAAAACCAACATTGTGAACATAAGCAAAACTTTGCAACTACGCCCCAATGCCAAGCTAGATACTACCCAGTCCGTCGCCGCTGCCGTCGTGAAAGAAACAAAGAAAACCGCAACTGTCGACTTCACGGCTACCGGCAAGAAAGAGGTTGGTGAAAAAGCAACAGGGACCGTGAAGCTCTCTAAACTTACCGCCACGCCCGTCGAGGTGCCGGCTGGAACCAAACTTACTTCTAGTAGCGGATTAGTTTTTGTAACAAGCGCCGGCGTCACCATTCCTGCGAGTGAGCCATGTTTCCCAAGTTTTTGCGCGAAAAGCGTCAATGTCGACGTTGCCGCAGTCGAAGGTGGCAGTAAGTACAACGCGGCTACCGGCAATCTGTCGGGTGCACCAGAAGGCGCAGGAGCGAGTTTTACCGGTCCTACTTCCGGGGGAACGGATAAAACAGTCACAGTTGTTTCTCAGGCCGACTTCGACAAAGCCAAAGAACAGCTCCAGTCACAAAAAAGTGATGAGGTAAAAGCTGAGCTTCTTAAGCAATTCGATGCAACGACTGTTGTCATCCAGGAAAGCTACAAAGTCACGCCAGGTAATCCGACTAGCACTCCTGCGATAGACCAAGAGGCAACGACCGCGAAACTGAGCGCAGAGACGACGTATCGTATCGTAGGAATTGCTCGTAGCGATCTGCGCGCTATCTATGACGCATACACCAAGACTCAGATTACCGGTCAGGCAAACCAAAAGATCTACGCCAGTGGCGACGAGTCGAGCAGCTTCGCGCGATTCGAAGAGGTAGAAGGCGGCTTTAGCGTGAAAGCAACCGCCGCAGCACAAGTAGGGCCAAACATCGACGAAAAGAGCCTAGCAGCGCAACTCACAGGCAAACGAGCTGGTGAAATACAACAGATGATCGAGGTGGTTCCTGGGGTAGAAGACGTCAACGTCAAGTTCTCGCCATTCTGGGTGACGAAAGCTCCCGGTAACACCAAGAAAATCGATATCAAGTTTGTCGTCAAGCAATGAGCCAGCAGACACAGCGCCATACTTTTCTGAGTTTTGATGTTGGTGAAAAGCGCATCGGTGTTGCGCAAGCAGATAGTGAAGTCAAAATTCCTTTTCCTCTCACCACAATCCTGGTCGACGGCCTCGAGATGGATCGAGTCAGAGAGCTTCTTTCTGAAGTTTCGCCAACGTTGGTTGTGGTCGGCTTTCCGCGAAACCAACAAGGCGAATCGACAGCGCAAACAAAGGTGTCAGAGCAGTTCGCCGAAGGCTTGCGAAGGCTTGGTGTCGAGGTAGTGTTTCAGGACGAGTCCCTAACCTCTGTTCTCGCTGAGCAGTATCTGAAACAACACAAAAAATCGTATACGAAACAAGATATCGATGCCCATGCCGCAGCCATTATTTTGGGTGATTTTTTGGAGCTTACCTATGGAGTTTAGGCATCCTCGTCATCGCCCACAGCTCGACATTCCCCCTGTCAGTATCATCGACCACACTCCATCGGTGCTGCCCCCGAAACGCAGTCGGTTGCCTCACCTCGTAGCGATTATCATGCTGCTGTTCGGCGCAGGCGTGGCGGCACTTCTCTGGTATCGATGGGCACTTTCACCTGTGACATCGAAAGAATCCAGTGTCCGAGTGGTGGTGAGCCCAGGTGAGACAGCGTCAGAGATTGGTCGACAGCTTGCGTCGCAGCATCTTATCCGCAGTGAATTCGCGTTCGGTCTTTACACACAGCTACATGGGTTGCGCTCCAAACTTCAGGCTGGCGGCTATGTTCTCTCGCCGCATCTTTCGACACCAAGTATCGTAGAACATATGACGACAGGTAAAACCGACACATTTAACGTTACAATTTCTCCGGGGCTTACGCTTGATGAACTGAAGACTCTGTTTGAACGATATGGCTACAGCTCACAGGAA
The DNA here is from genome assembly GCA_964383465.1 of uncultured Candidatus Saccharibacteria bacterium. GTDB lineage: Bacteria > Patescibacteriota > Saccharimonadia > Saccharimonadales > Saccharimonadaceae > CAYLGT01. The sequence continues at coordinate 26,956 of CAYLGT010000006.1, forward strand.
ATTGAGACGGCATTTACAAAGTCGTACACTCATCCGCTGCTTGCGTCTCGTCCATCGGGCGCTACTTTGGAGGGGTATATCTATCCTGAGACGTACAATGTCGGAGCAGATGAACCGCTCAGCTCTCTTCTCGGGCGAAGTTTTGACGAGCTTTTCAAAGTGATCACTGAAAATGGCTACGTAGAGCAGTACCAGAAAGAGGGATTGAGCATCCACCAGGCTGTGACACTCGCCTCTATCGTGCAGAAAGAAGTCTCTAACAAGGCCGACCAGAAACAGGTGGCGCAAGTGTTCTTGAAGCGGCTCGACAGTGGGATACAGCTTGGTTCAGATGTGACGTTTATGTATGCCGCGAAACTGCTTGGCGTTGAACCGAGCGTTGACCTCGACTCTGCGTACAACACACGCAAATACGCCGGGCTTCCTCCTGGGCCAATTTCGAACATGAACCCAAGTGCCCTCGAGGCAGTTGCCTTCCCAGCGAGCGGAGACTACCTCTATTTTGTAGCTGGTGACGACGGCACGACGTACTTCTCTCGTACTCAGGCTGAACATGACGCAAATGTCGCCGCACACTGTAAAGAACTGTGCAATTAGTAGTTTAGAACATCGATTGACTATATTTGCAAGTATGCTACAATGGATATGCAAATAGTGACGGGCCTCAGAAGACCTTTGTTACAGAGGTCGGGTAGGGAACGAGCTCGCTTACTAGATGCCTACCGTCAACTGTCGTACGAGTGCTTCAAAAGCAGAAACTTGAAACTAGCACTTAACAGCGAAATGGTCGACGCGCACTCTGTTTTTTGTTTTCCACCACACGGTTGAGCGAAAACAAAAAAGAAAGACATAGTACCGGTAGTCGTATCCTAGCGATAGGATGCACGGAGAAACACCATTAGTAACTTAGTCTCGGCACCATCCGAACAAGTCACCGGAGCTACTCGCTCCACTCGTAAAAAAAGCAAAGGCGTCACACGCCTCAGCTCTGCGATGTCTTACATAGCAGTTCTTACATTGATTGCTAGCGTTGTATCTGTCGGATACCAGTCTCCTGTTGAAAAGCAGGTTGCTGCTTCGACAACAGATAGTAACGTCCTAAAGGTAGATGACCCGTCTGTCGATCAGAGGGTTGCTGCTGAACTGGCTGCAAATACTGCCCAAACTGCCAACCTGGCCGTAGCATCAAATGTTTCAAACCTTTCGATTTCACTCAGCGCCAAAGCCGAACTTGCACAGGCCGACACCAGCGTACTGGCTAAGCCGCAGATAGTAGAAGTGGCCGACCAGCGAGGTGTCTCGTCATATGTCACTGTCGTTGGCGATACCGCTCCATCTATTGCTGCAAAATTCGGCGTCAGTGCCGACACTGTTAAATGGGCAAACAACCTGGTAGGCGATGCTGTCTCAGTTGGGGTAACGCTTCGTATCCCGAACGTTGACGGCGTGCTCTACACAGTCAAAGACGGTGACACCGTCGACGCTATCGCTGCTCGATACGGCGCTCAACGCGAACGACTCATCAGTTATAACGACCTCGAAATCAGCGGTATATCTTCTGGTCAACAGATCGTCGTACCTGGTGGCGTACTGGCACAAAACGAGCGTCCAGGCTTTTCTGCTCCGGCAACTGCTCGTTCAACGAGCGGAAACCGCGTAGTCGCCTACAACCCAAGTGCCGCCGCAGTGGCAGGTAACCGATATGACTACGGCTACTGTACATGGTATGTCTATAACCGCCGTGCAGAGCTTGGTCGTCCAGTCGGAAGTTTCTGGGGTAACGCCTCGACGTGGGCCTACAATGCCCGTGCCGCAGGCTACCTGGTGAACAACGTCCCGGCTGTTGGTGCTGTTATGCAGGATAGCTATAGCGCTGGTGGCTACGGTCACGTTGCGGTTGTCGAGAGCGTTGGTTCCGATGGAAGCATCACTATCTCTGAGATGAACTACGCCGGCTGGAACGTCAAGTCGTACCGCTCATTGAGTCCCGGTGAAGCCTCTCGCTACAACTACATCCATTAAACAGATTCTTGTTAGCATAAACACGCCACTCCATCAGGGGTGGCGTGTTTCGTTGTAAAGAGTTAAAATGAGGACAATGTTTGTAGACAGTGCCCGTGTAGTAATTAGTGCCGGCCGAGGTGGCGACGGCAAGGTCAGTTTTCGTACCGAAAAATATGTCGAACATGGTGGTCCCGATGGCGGCGATGGCGGCAGGGGTGGCGATGTCATCTTTGAGGCCGACAACAACACCTCTACGCTGGTTGATTTTCGAATCAAACGAGAACTGAGCGCGGGAAACGGCGAACCAGGCGGGGAGCGAAAAAAACATGGCCGTAGCGGCAAAGACGTAATCATCAAAGTGCCGGTAGGTACACAGATATTTCGAGATGACGAACTGGTGGTCGACCTCGTGACCCCTGGACAGCAAGCCGTAGTGGCAAAAGGTGGTGATGGAGGATTCGGAAACGCACACTTCAAAAGCTCGACACGCCAGACTCCTCGGGTTGCAGAACTCGGTGAAAAGGGAGATGGCTTCGAGGCACGTCTAGAGTTGAAGCTCATCGCTGACGTGGGGCTCGTCGGCTTTCCAAACGCTGGTAAGTCTACGTTTTTGAGTGTCGTCAGTAACGCGCGCCCGGAAATTGCGGACTATGCATTTACGACGCTGACACCAAACCTAGGGGTGGCTGACATCGATAACACCTCGCTCCTTATCGCAGACATCCCCGGTCTTATCGAGGGCGCAAGCGAAGGCAAGGGGCTTGGCGATGCGTTTTTGCGCCATATTGAGCGTACGGCGGTTATTCTACATCTCATCGATGCCTATAGTGACGACCCTGCTGGTGCCTACCAGACCATTCGCGGTGAACTTGCGGCCTATAGCGAGACACTGGCCGCTCTCCCAGAAGTGGTGGCGCTGAGTAAGGTCGACGGGCTCGACGAGGAACTGATTACGCACCAGCTCGATGCCCTGCGCTCAGTTGTTGAGCACGATCGTATCATTGCGCTTTCCTCCACGGCGGGTACTTCGCTCAAAGAAACACTACGCTTGCTCGCAGCTCAGGTGGCCGCTGCACGTCAGAAGCAAGAAGATCTACTAGAAGAAGCGGTGGACGATGAAGCGCCTGAGCATATCATCCAGCTTTCGAGTCGCCAGCTCGACGAGAAATGGTCGGTTCGTGAGGAAGAAGGCCGGTTTGTCGTCACGGGGCCAAAGATCGAAAAGTTTGCGGCCCGTACCGACTACGGTAATCCTCATAGCGTGAACCGGCTTCGTGACATCATGAAAAAGATGGGCATCACCCACGAGTTGGTGCGCAAAGGCGTCGAGCCGGCTGACATCGTGGTATTTGGTGAAACAGGGGACTACTCCTGTACTTTTGAAGAAAATTAGACAAAATAATAAAATACTATTGACATAGTCAAGCTTATGTGTTAATATGTTTCTACGCTCATGATTGAGCGTGACCTTTTACAAGAAATGTTTCATAGAGTCGCTGAGTGATACACCCAGTACATACGCACATATGTGCTGAGTGTATCACTCAAGCTTCTCCCTGCAATCACCCGTCGGATCGGGTGCCGTCATGCAAGTATCACCGGATGTGAACTTGCATAAAACACAGAGAGGACAGACATGCGCGCACCGCCGAGCATGCCCATCTTCCAGGTCCGTATGTGACCCGCCGGCGACACGATCGCGATCGACACCCCGTGAAGGGGTAAAGAAAGGAGTCCGAAGGTGAACTTCGGCAACTACTTCTAACGTAGACATCAGGACTGCGCCGTACACAGGATTAATCCTGGGCACAGTCGGTCCTACGACTTGGGTATGTCGTGAGCTAGCGTTGGCCATGATCAACGCTTTGTAGCAAGAGTTTCACCCATATACTCTTGTGACCGGGTTGGGCGACCGCGGGGAAGGGTGGCCACGGAGTAGACGCATAGTCCTCCGTGGCCACCCGTGGCCTCCTTTGAAACACTTCTTGTTCGAGCACCCCACAGGGGTGCTTTTCCCTTTTTTAAACAAACATTGAGAAAAGTATTGACATTTATGTCTATATATGATACAATGCTTATATCACTTGAAAAAGTGAGACCTTTGACAAGAGATGTTTTCCAGAGAGAGATGACTGGTACACGCTGCAGATACTAAGCAGTGTATGTAGCGTGTACCAGTCGTCCATGAGGACCAAACCCTAGGAGGGTCATGTACGCATTCTTTGCGCTCATTGCCCTTCTGTGGGTGATGGTCGGGGCAGCCCTACGGGGAACCACAGTTCTGTCGTTCCCGGGCTGCGGCCACAGGAGGATCGAACAGCCCTCGTCGAGCTACGGCTAGTAATATCCGTGGCTCACCGGTTGAGAGAAAACTGGACTCCAAGGCGTTTCGATACGTTGTAGTGAAGGCAAATGACGCTTGGCGCTCATAGAGCATTGGCCCCTGAGCCGGTGTTCGACCGATGCCCACACGCGATGTCTAATTTGACCGTAACGACTTCACTGCGACTAGCTCGAGGCCGTCCTATGGACGGAGATAAGCCCACATAGCAACCATGGATTGTACTGCGCCTCCGGGTTCCAGCAGTAACCTGTTAAGAGCAGGGTTGCCCTCATAACTGAATACTTTGGTGGGTGGCCACGGGGACGTGAGAGTATGGAATGGCATAGTGCCGCTCGCGCACATACTCAAACTAACCGTGGCCACCGGCCATACCTGAAACATCTCTTGTCGTCGCGCCCCAAATGGGGCGCTTTTGCTTTAGTGACAATTTAGCGAAGGGTGGGGTAACGGCGAAGTAGTCGAGCAAGGGTGGCTTCGTCGATACGAGCAATTTCAGCGATCATCACGAACTGCGTCAGGCCGCAGTAGGCGATGAGCTCTGAAACCACGTCGAAACATGGGTAAGGGTGAAACCAAGTACTGTCTTTGACGAGACTAAATCCTAGGCGGTGCAGTTCAGACGTCAGGAGCCGACGTTGCCTGGCATAGCGAGCGGGAATGTCATAGCTCACCATGCGCCATGTACCGTCCCAGTTCGTCTGAGGCTGTATGTACAGCTCATCTATCTTGGCACGTTGCAGACGGTGAACGCCTTTTACCGACGGCTGAACAGTGATTTTGTTGCCGACATGAGAGATCTCGATGAGACCGAGTCGGCGCAGATTGGCGACCACCGCTCGTTGTTCGTCCCGCGACAAACCTTCGGGGAAGGCGTGGATGGCGTCCAACATGTCGTGTAAGGTCACGGCCTGGGCGCTGACACCCGAAAGGCCATTGGCACCGATGGCACCGAGAACAGCGCTGATGACACGTTTGGTATCTTGCCGCTTCATAGTGTCATACTAGCACGTTTACTCAACGTATACAAAAACGCATATGCTAAAACACGGCATACCAAAGAAGCAAAACTATATACATATACAAATATGCACAAATGTGTTTCTGGTATAGTGAAAGGCAGATGAAGACGTATTTCTTTTATGATCTCGAAACAAGCGGTTTTAGTGCTCGAAATGACCGCATCATGCAATTTGCAGGAATTCGTACCGACATGGACCTGCGTCAGGTTGGTGAGCCGGTAAACGTGCTTGTGAGGGTGAGCGACGACATACTCCCTGACCCGGGCGCAGTTATGGTGACAGGTATTACGCCGCAAGCCACACTGGCTGACGGTCTGAGTGAGCCTGAGTTCTGTCGGATGCTTATGAAGGAGATATTTACTCCAGATACGACGATTGTTGGCTATAACAGCGTGCGGTTCGACGATGAGTTTATCCGTCATACGCTTTGGCGTAATTTCTATGATCCCTATGAGTGGTCGTGGTCGGAAGGACGGTCACGGTGGGACATGCTTGATGTCGTACGAATGACAAGGGCGCTTCGACCCGAGGGGCTTGAGTGGCCGGTCGACGACTCGGGAAAGCCGGTTAACAAACTTGAGTTGCTGGCAGCGGCTAACTCCTTACTACATACCAAAGCGCATGATGCTCTGAGTGATGTCGAGGCGCTGATAGGTGTCGCGCAGCTCATCAAGTCGTCACAGCCAAAACTCTTTGACTACTTATACGACCTGCGTGACAAGAAAAAGGTTGCGAGTTTTGTGAATCTCGAAAATCCTCAACCGTTCGTATACACCTCGGGCCGTTACGGCTCTACCTATGACTTTACGTCGGTCGCCTTCCCGATCGCCCCTGGGGTGAAACCTGGCTCCGTGCTCGTGTATGACCTACGACATGACCCCAGTCAGCTCTTGGCGGCGAGCCCGACTGCTCTAGCAAGCGTTTTGTTTGCCGACAAGGCTACGCGCGAGAGTGAAAGTTACGTCAGGTTGCCGGTAAAAGAGCTGAGCTATAACAAGTGTCCAGCAGTTGCGCCACTTGGGGTGCTCGACGAAGCCACCCGCGACCGACTAAGTATCGACATGACGCTCGTCCAGAAACACCTTTCGTTACTGAGTTCTAACCCTACTTTTGGAGCTGCGGTGAAGCAAGCGTTTGAAATGCGTGAGCCATATGCGCCAAGTAGTGACGTCGAGGGTCAGCTCTATGACGGCTTTGTCGACGAAAAAGATAAGCCTCGCATGTCGGCAGTGAGGGCGGCGGATGCGCAGGCACTGGCGGACTTCCACCCTCAATTTATCGACGAACGACTGGTCGAGTTACTGTTTCGTTACAAAGCCAGGTCGTTTCCAACCAGCCTGAGCGAAGAAGAGGCTCGACTCTGGGAGACGTACCGTGCAGAAAAGCTAAATGCACTTCTGCCTGGCTATATGGAGCGATTACAAAAAGTTGCCGCCTCTGGAGGCGACACATATCTACTTGAGGAACTAAAACTCTGGGCTGAAAGTATCATGCCCGGCGGCGATTAGACTGCGCTGCGATAACGTCGGCGAGTCGTTTCAAGCTTTGGAGATTTTCGAACTGTTTTTTTGGCAGTCTTTGTGACACGTTTGCGGGCGAGTGAGCGCGCAACTTTTTCGTTATGCGCCTGACTACCAATAAACATCGGTTGTCGAGTAAGCCAGCGAAGGACGGTAAAGAAAAGCAGTGGATAGGCGACGAGCATCAGCCAGGCAGGAATCGTCCAACTCGTTCCTGGTACGATACCCATAACCAACAGGGCAAACAGCGTCGTGATGAAGTTGGTCGTGACACTGACGAGCACGAGCAACATAACTAAAATCCATACAACCATTCGCTTGTTCATATACTTCAATCATACCATATATATGATAAAAAATCAACTATAAAAATGTTTGATAGAACATGTAGACGAGCAACCAAAAGCCACCGAGAAATATCACTAAAAATAAGCCACCTCGAACAGGGTTTGCGCGCAGCCATTTTCCGACCTCTTCGAACGCGTGAAGAATGGTATCTCTGAGCCGTTCGGCCCAGGCAAATTCACTAGCTAGCACGGCAATTCCAAGTAGGAACGGAAGCATGCCCCCTGGCCCTGGGAGCCAGCCGATGAGCCCAGAAATCAAAATCAGCAGAGTGCCTACTACCAAAACGATAGGACGGCGAGCTTTTCGCGGCAATTTGTACCAGTGGTGCTTGAACCGTTGCATAGTCCCAGTATACCTACTAGTGGTGACATGCGGCCAAAAAAAGAGTAAACTAGTCAGGTTATGTCAGAGGTCATACGTGTTACCGGTGCTCGTGAGCACAACCTAAAAAATATCGACGTGGAGATCCCGCGCGATAAGCTTGTGGTGATTACGGGCCTGAGTGGTTCTGGTAAATCAAGCCTTGCCTTTGACACTATCTATGCAGAAGGTCAGCGACGATATGTTGAAAGCCTGAGCAGCTACGCGAGGCAATTTCTTGGGCTTATGGAGAAGCCTGACGTTGATCAGATTGATGGCCTGAGTCCGGCAATCAGCATCGACCAGAAATCGACCAGCCGTAACCCGCGCTCGACCGTAGCGACTGTGACGGAAATTTATGATTATTTGCGTCTTTTGTATGCACGCATCGGAGTGCCACACTGTCCGGTTGACGGTACGCCTGTGACACGTCGTACCCACGAAGTAATCGTTGACGAGATCCTAAAACTTGGCGACAAGTCGCGGCTGATTATTTTGGCGCCGATAGTTAGCGAGAAAAAAGGTGAGTTCGCGCATGTGCCGGAACAGTACACTCGCGCCGGGTTTGCTCGTGTGCGCGTCGACGGCATCATCTACGCTCTCGACGAGTTTCCGGAACTGGACAAGAAATTCAAACACAGTATAGAGGTTGTTGTTGACCGAGTGGTAAACGATGAAGAAAGCCGTGGTAGGATTGCCCAGTCGGTCGAGCAGGCGCTCGAAATTGCTGGTGGAACGGTCATGGTCATGGACGCTGACAGCAGCGAAGTACACTTGTACTCTCAGCGTTATGCGTGTGCCGATCACCCTGACATCGTCATCCCGGAGCTCGAGCCTCGACTATTTAGTTTCAACAGTCCGTTCGGTGCCTGCCCTGTTTGTACTGGTCTTGGTAATCGGCTCGAAGTCGACCCAGAGCTGGTGTTCAACCCAAACCTGACTATCGCTGAGGGCGCCATCCGCCCATATAACCGTGTTAACTCTGACGCTTGGTATATGAAAAAACTTGCCGCTGTGGGTGACGCACATGGGTTTTCGACACACGTCAAAGTTGGTGAACTTCCCGACGAAGCGCTGCAAAAAATCCTCTATGGTACTGGTAGCCAAAAATACGAAGTACAGCTAGGCACGGGTCGGTATTTCGACACGACCTATGAAGGTGTGATTCCGAATTTGGAGCGCCGTCACAAAGAAACTGACAGTGAATTTATGCGACGCGACATAGAGCGATTTATGCGCGAACGTCCGTGTCATGCCTGTAAAGGTAAGCGTCTTAAACCAGAAGTTCTGGCAGTCACGGTTCACGGACTCAACATCATGGACGTCTGCGACATGAGTGTCGAAGAAAGCCTGAAGCTATTTCGGGATACATTTGAGCTCGATGAACGCGAACAAACGATTGCACGTCAGATTTTCAAAGAGATCCTCGCTCGACTCGGTTTCATGAACGACGTTGGGCTTAGTTACTTGGAGCTTGGACGTGCCGCCAACACGCTTTCCGGTGGAGAAGCGCAGCGTATTCGTCTTGCGACTCAAATTGGCTCGGGCCTGCAAGGAGTTTTGTATGTGCTCGATGAGCCATCGATCGGGCTTCATCAGCGAGACAATGATCGTCTTATAAAAACCCTCAAGCACCTCCGCGATCTTGGTAATACCGTACTTGTAGTTGAGCACGACGAAGATACGATCCGTGAAGCTGATTATCTTCTCGATATAGGCCCTGGCGCAGGTGTACATGGGGGTGAAGTTTGTGCAGCGGGTACCCCGGAAGAAGTGGCAAAAAATGACTCAAGCATTACTGGACGTTATCTGAGTGGAAAAGAAAAAATTGACACTCCGAAGAAACGTCGCACGGGTAACGGCAGGGTTTTGACCATCAAAAACGCGCGAGAGCACAACTTGAAAAACGTGACTGTTGATTTACCGCTAGGACTCCTCACGGTAGTCAGTGGGGTAAGTGGTTCTGGAAAAAGCACGCTCATCAATGACATCCTCGCCAAAGAACTGGCGGCGCGCCTTCACCGAGCACAGGATGTAGCTGGTAGTCACGACGATATCGAGGGGATCGGTCTGCTCGACAAAGTCATCGTCATCGATCAATCGGCAATCGGACGTACGCCTCGCTCAAATCCAGCGACCTACACCGGTGTGTTTACACCAATTCGCGAGTTGTTTGCGAGTACACCAGAAGCAGAAATACGTGGCTATAAAGCCGGACGGTTTAGTTTCAACGTCAAAGGTGGGCGCTGCGAAAACTGTCAGGGTGATGGTGTGATCAAAATTGAAATGCACTTCCTCCCAGACGTGTATGTGCAGTGTGAAGTCTGTAAAGGCAAGCGATATAACCGCGAAGCACTTGAAATCACCTACAAAGGCAAAACAATTTCCGACGTGCTCGAAATGACAGTAGAGCAAGCTGCAGAATTCTTTGAGAATTTGCCAGCCATCAAACGAAAGATGGATACCCTCGTGGAAGTCGGCCTTGGCTATATACGACTTGGCCAACCAGCAACGACATTTAGCGGTGGTGAAGCGCAGCGTATCAAACTCGCCACAGAGCTTTCACGACGTGCGACGGGCAAGACTCTTTACATCCTCGATGAACCGACAACTGGCCTACACAGCGCTGACGTTAAGAAGCTGCTTCATGTACTTCAGGCGCTCGTTGAAACTGGTAACAGTATGGTGATTATCGAACATAATCTCGACGTCATAAAATCTGCCGATCACATCATCGACATGGGTCCAGAAGGTGGAGCTGCTGGAGGGCAGGTAGTTGCCGAAGGCACACCGGAACAGATAGCGAAGCAGAACTCGAGTTATACAGGCAAATACCTTAAGCCACTTCTCTGATCAATTGACTTATATAGTATAAAGTTATAAAATATGTGCAGTTCACTAGCCCTGAGGAGGTACCATGAACTACGCCATGCTTTTTCCGTAAGGTTGCCACCGTGGCAACTCGGAGGGAGAGTCATGAGCAAGACCGACAACACCAGGCCGTACAAGGTGCAGCTGCGTGACGTTCCGGCGGGTGGGTACTACCGTCTTCACCGTCGGTACGACATCTCGCTGGTGATCGGAGGCCAGAACTACTTGGGTGGAGCTCACCGTATCGAGCGGAAGTTCCGTCGCAGGAAGTTTCGTCAGCGAGAGCGGCTGTCGCTGCAGCGAGTCAAGTCCCTCGGTTTCACCGAGGAGTACGACTTCCTGCCGCGGCGCGAAGACCGTCGCACCGTGTACTACGACCTGGACTAGGTCCATGCCCCGCATCGATTTCGGTGCGGGGCGCTTTCTTTTTCGGCTTACAGTTTTTTGCGACGACCAAAAACAACAGCAAGTTGACGCTTGGTCGCTTCCCAGAGTCGTGTGCGATTTTCTGGTTCTTTGAGGGCGTGATAGATCATTGGGCTTATAGAGAGGGCGATGATCGTAAGTGCTGCCACCTCGACATTTACGCCCATTTTTTGTAGCGCATCTCCCGCATAGAAGCCGAGATAGGTAAAACCAAATGTCCAGACGAACGTTCCGAGTAGGTTGAATGGTATGAAGAGTCGGTAGGGCATTTTGCTAACACCCGCGACGATTGGCGCGAACGTACGGACAATTGGCACGAACACCGCGAGCACTATAGTGAGCGACCCATATTTTTTATAGAAATTTTCAGCTGCGACAAGCCGTTCTCTTTTGAAGAGACGAGTATTTTCGCGTTCGAAAAGTCGACGGCCTACTTTGCGGCCAAACACGTAACCAGTGCTCTCCCCCAGGACTGCCGCTGCCCATAGTAAAAACACAAACGTGTGGATGTTTATGTCAAAGTAACCTTGTTGCACCAAAAAACCCGACGTAAACAACAAACTGTCGCCCGGAAAGAAAAAGCCGATCAACAGTCCCGACTCAGCATAAATCACCGCCAGCACTGCAAACGGGCCAAACTGTGTGATGAAATGAAGCAGTGCTTCCATTGGCATCATTATAGCATGGCGTCCATCTGTAAAATGTGCTATAATCATCTAGTTATCAACGTTTCCGAAAAAGTATCCGAAAGGGGAGAGAGATGGGAGACAAAATCACACTCAAGTTAGCCGTACGCGAAGTGCACGGCAAAAAAGTAGCAAAACTACGTAAAGAAAGCCTCGTACCTGGGGTTGTCTATGGTCCTGGTATGGAACCAGTTTCGGTGCAGGTCGACTACAACACAGTCGCCAAAGCTTACAAAGCTGCCGGTACGCACACGCCGATTCACATCGACATCGACGGTAAAAAGCGTATCGCCATGATCAAAGAGGCCGAAGTTGACCCAACCAAAAACGCACTTCGCCATATATCATTTCACGCCGTAAAAGCCAGCGATCCTGTGGTTGCTGAAGTCCCAGTTCGCTTGGTTGGTGAAGGTGAGTCAGAAGCCGAAAAAGCTGGACTTATCGTCTTGCAGAACATCGACAAGATCGAAGTCAAAGCACTTCCTATGAACCTGCCTGAAGCCGTTGAAGTATCGATCGTTCACCTGAAAGAAGCTGGTGAAAAAGTTACCCTTGGTGACGCGAAGCTTCCTGAAGGCGTAGAATTCGTCGAGCATGACAGCGGACACCAGGACGACGATGAAGAAGAAAAGCAGACAATTGCTGACACTATGGTGGCAAGCGTTTGGGAGCCAGCAGCCCTGCAGGCTCAGAACGAAGCAGCCGCTGGTGATGCTACTGAGGAAACTGAAGTTGCTGCCGAAAACGGCGAAGCTCCAGCTGAAGAAGCAACAAAAGAAGACTAAACACACTACTAGAACTTACAAAACGGAGTAGTGGTTGCTACTCCGTTTTGTAATTAGAACAGGGAGAACATGAAATGCACGTCAAAGAATTACAAGCAAAAGTTCGAAAAGACTGGGATGAAAACAGCGCCCTTCAGCCGACTTCCGAGCAAAAACTATTGTTCGTCATAGAAGAGCTGGGTGAAGTAGCGGAAGCGATTCGAAAACAAACAAAGAGTGTTGACTACAAAGTGGATGACGGAAAACTGGGATCTGAATTTGCTGATCTCATCATTTCCGTTGTGACACTCGCAAATGAGTACGATGTCGACCTCGAAAAAGAGATCGATGGGTTTTGGGAAAAACTAGCAGGACGTCGGACGGCCTGAACGGCCCATAGAGGTTCATACGTGGCCGTCTATAGGATATAATGTCTCGAGATGCAAAAGATTCTGCTCTACTACAAGTTCACACCGCTTTCTGACCCGGAGGCAGTGAAGTTATGGCAAAAAACACTATGCGATGGGTTGAATCTGCGTGGTCGGATCTTGGTGAGTCGTCACGGGATCAACGGCACTGTCGGCGGAGACATAGAGGATCTCAAAGCCTACGTAAAAGCAACAAAGAACTACCCTGGGTTCAAAGACATCGTATGGAAGTGGTCTGACGGCTCTCGCGAAGACTTTCCACGCATGAGTGTCAAGCATCGGCGAGAGCTCGTTGGCTTCAAGAACAGCGACGACGAATTTGACGTCAACGGTGACGGCGTGATAGGTGGTGGCAAGCACCTCAAGCCCGAACAGGTTCATGAAATGGTCGAAAAGTATGGCGACGATGTAGTGTTTTTCGATGGACGCAACGCGCACGAGGCGAAAATCGGCAAGTTCAAAAACGCCGTCGTCCCAGACACGCGAACTTCTCGAGACTTCATAGCTGAACTCGAGAGTGATAAGTATGATGACATCAAAGACAAGAAAGTCATAAGCTACTGTACAGGTGGAATCCGCTGTGAAGTGATAAGCGCCATGATGAAAAAACGCGGCTTCAAAGAGGTCTACCAGATCGATGGCGGCATCGTAAAGTATGGCGAAAAGTATGGCGATGACGGGCTATGGGAAGGGAGTTTGCGAGTGTTCGACAACCGTATGACGGTAAACTTCTCAGACCATGCGAAAGTTATCGGTGAGTGTACCCACTGTGGCGGCAAAACCAGCAACTTTGAAAACTGTGCCTATGATCAGTGTAACGATCTCGTCCTGATATGTGAGGACTGTAAACAGAACCCGGAGCTCCTGTTTCATACCGACGTCTGCCGACAAGCAGCCCAAAAGGTCGTCGCATAGAAACATGACCATTGCGCTTCAACTTCGGGTGTATACTGATTATTATCACTTTATATAGATCAGGAGATCGAAGTGGCAACACCAGAGAACAAGACGCAGCCTACTGAAGCAGCCCCAGGGGATTTTCTCGCCACGCTCGATGACGCACGGAAAGATGATGGATTGCGGCTCATGCGCATCATGCATGAAGTGACCGGTGAACCCGCGACCATGTGGGGACCGAGTATGATCGGTTTCGGAAGCTATCACTATCGGTACGAGTCAGGCCGTGAAGGAGACTCACTCAAAGTCGGTTTTTCACCTCGAAAAGCCGCGATTGTTTTATATGGACTTGTTTTTTACGATGAGAACGAAGTGAACAATCAGTTGCTTGATACACTCGGCCCCGTCAAAAGAGGCAAGGGCTGTCTGTATATAAAGAAGCTCGCCGATGTAGACGAACAGGTACTTCGGACGATGATCGCAAACGCATATAACAAAGACAAAGGATAACTATGACTGTCGATGACTATATAAATGGGTTTAGTGGCGACATGAAGGAGCGGCTCGTTCAAATGCGTGCGCTGGTTCGACATGTGGCACCAGACGCAGATGAGGCGCTTAGTTATGGACTCGTAGGCTACAAGCTGGGCGGCAAACCGCTCGTTTACTTCGGGGCGTTTCCCAAACACACTGGGTTTTACGCGACACCAAACGGTCACGAAGCATTCAAGAAACAATTCGAGCCCTACAAGCAGGGCAAAGGCTCGGTACAATTCCCGCACAATCAACCGTTGCCTGTGTCACTCATCAAAGATGTTGTTCGGTTTCGCGTAGAGCAATGTAAAAAGTAAGGAGAAAGACAATGGATGTGAATATCAACCTTTGGGCAGTACTTGCGGCAACAGCTGCGATGTTTGTCGTCGGTGCGTTTTGGTACATGGTTCCGTTTGGCAAGATCTGGGGCAAGATCCATGACTTCGACAAGCTGAGCAAAAAACAACAGGATGAGATGCGGGCAAAAATGGGCCCATGGTATGGTGTGCAGCTAGTGGTTACGATCATTTCTGCGTTTGTACTTGCTATGTTCATACAACTACTGCCTGATCAATCACCCTACTACATCGCGTTTTTACTCTGGTTTGGCTTCGTCTTGCCAACCGAGGCTTCAGCGATGATCTTTGGCGGCAGTAAGCCTGAGTATGTCTGGCACAAGATTGCGATCTCGAGCTCAGAAGCACTCTTGCATTTGCTTGTAGCCGCTTGGGTCATAAGCCTTTTTTAGTAAAACGATGCACGTATCGTTTTCATCAAAAATACATAAAAACCCCGGCACAGGTGGGTGGACCTGTGTGAAGTGGGATAAGTCGGTGGAAGTTTTTGGCACTCGGGGAAGGGTAAAAGTGCGAGGCACGTTTGATGGCATACCGTTTCAGACATCCTTTATGGCCCTCGGGGATGGCACACATATGCTTCCTGTTAAGCAAGAAATACTCAGCAGGTTACAAAAATCTGTTGGAGATGATATAGAGGTAGTGATCCACGAAAGGTTGGTTTGACTATGGCTTCAGTGCAAAAAATTACTCCATGTCTCTGGTTCCAGGACGGCGCGGAAGATGCGATGAATTATTACTGTGAAGTATTTCCGAACTCAAAAATAGTGGAAATCCAACGCTACCCAGACGAGTCGCTTGATGAGCATTTTGTCGGCATGTCCGGCAAGGTGATCACAGGGATATTTGAACTGAATGGACAGCGATTCATGTGTCTAGACGGCGGCCCTGCATTCAAACTGAGCGAGGCAGTGTCGTTTGTGATAGATTGCAAAGACCAGGCAGAAATCGATTATTTCTGGGAAAAGCTATCGCACGTTCCAGAATCGGAGCAGTGTGGCTGGTGCAAGGATAAATTTGGTCTGAGCTGGCAAATCGTTCCCGCTAACATGGGAGAACTCATCTCGACACCTGCCGCCATGCAGGCGATGATGCAGATGAAAAAGATCGACATCGCAGGACTTCAAAACGCGTAGTGCCAAGGAGTATACTGAGGGTAGATAAAAAGGAGGTATCATGGGCAAGGTAAGTGGCATGAAGCAAGGCGGTGGCGGCGGGGGAGCTGTGTATGGACTTGGGTTCCTAGGTGCGGTGATCTACTACGTCTCGACAGCGTCCGGCTTTTGGGTTGGTGTGCTCGGTATCTTGAAGGCATTTTTCTGGCCAGCCTTTCTCGTGTTTGAAGCGATGAAGTCGCTGGGCATGCAGTAGAAAAAGCCAACAAAAAACACCCCGCATGAAAGCGGGGTGTTTTGCTGTCTGAAGGATTCCCTAAAGACGGGGAAGAGCGGTCAGACTCATTTAGCCAAGGATGCTGCGGCGGGCACGAACGACGTAGGTGATACCTGCGGCGAGGGTGCTCAGACCAAACATAGTAGCGATAGTGCCAGTTGGACCGGTTGAAGCGATTACGGCTGGGGTTTCGTTACAGGTGTTAAGGTCTTTGCTGTGCTTGCTTGCGTCAAACTCGTTTTCCTTGATGGTAACGATTTCTTTGGTTGCAGTTACACAGACTTTGATGCTGCCTGGCTGAGCAGGAGCACATTTGTTAAGGTCTTTGCTGTGCTTGCTTGCGTCAAACTCATCTTCCTTGATGGTGATGATCGTTTTGCTCGCAAGGTCACAAACCTTGATGTCTTTAGGCTCAGTGGTTTCACACTCAACCTTTGCTTGGAACTGGACGAACTCAGCAGTTGAACCTGCGAGCGTGCCTTTGTTAACACCCGTAGTGGTGATACCATCTGCGAGTGTTTTGATAGCAGCGCCTTCTGAAGTTAGGTTCTTTGTAGAACCAGCAACATAGACGAGGCTACCGTTAGTGACGTTTACTGAAACGCTACCGCTTGTGGTAGTTGCTGCATCTGCAGCATTTGTTGCAGAAACAGTAGTGTTACCAGCGAGGGTAGTTTTGACTGTAACGTCTTTGAGTTGACCAAATTCGCTGTTAGCAACGAAGATGCTGAACTTTACGGTGTCACCACACGTAGCGCTGACACTTGAACCGTAGGCAGTGCCTTTGGTTTCGTTTTTGACTTTGTAAAAGTCAGCGCTTGTCTGTAGCTGACCAGGGCTGTCAGCAAAAACTGGTGAGACAAACGCGAGTGATGGTGCTGCAGCCAGAGCTGCAACAGCGAGTACAAATTTCTTCATGGAATTCTCCTTACTTGAAAATTTCTGGCTCGGTTAATATATAGACGCAAACGAGATAGTCGCTACGATTTCTAAAAAGTGTTGCGCGGAGCGCACGAGTGAGAACTGGCTGTCCTCGAACTCGTGCGCCCGCGACACTCTACTGCGGGAACCTACTCACGGAACCGTGGGCAGGTCCTTGATGTTGAACGTGTCCGAAGCGGTACCGAACTTGTCGGTGACCGAGTCGGTCGCCTTGACGGTGACGGTGTCGGTGTTGGTGCCCTGAGAGGGCCCCTCGCCGGGGGCGGTGTACTTGACGCACACCTCCACACCGTCCTGCGCCGGGGTTGAGTTCTTGACGAACGTGCCGACCTGGGCGGACCAGGTGATGGTCCCCGCGTGGCCCGCGGGGAAGTCGGCCGTGGCACAGATGTTGCCACTGGCGCCCACGTAGTAGTCGTTGACGTTGGTGATCGTCACGGTCGGCGCCGGGTAGACGCACTCGACCACGTTGATCGTGAACGACTTGGACTTGTCAGCCGTCACCAGCAGGGCCGTACCGGGGTACGATCCCACTCCCTGGTTGGGGAAGGTGAAGGTGACTTGACCGTGGGCCGGCACCGCCTTGGTGTAGACCTGGCCGCGGTAGGTGACCTTGGCCGTGTCGTCGATCGCGTTGGGGTTGCTCACCGTCACGCTGGGATCCTGCGTGTCACCAGGAGCGACGCACGCCATGGGCGTGACGTCGACACCAGGCGCCTCGTAGGACGGAGGCGGCGGGTTGGAAGAGCAGCTGGCGATGGCGGAGCCCTCGACAGTGACCTCGGCCGAGCCCATGATCGAGCCCTGCACCTTGATGTCGCTCTTCAGGGAGAGCTTGACCTGCTTGATGCCCTCGGCCTCAGCCTCAGCCTTGGTGCGAGCGGTGACGCGGATCTTGACGTGGCCCTCGGCCGTTCCCTTGGCGGAGAACGAAGCCTCGGACCAGTTGCCGGATCCACAGTCGGCACGCACGGTGCCCTTGACCATGGCCCAGGCGGTCCAGTCGACCTCGAGGTCCACAGTCACGGAGTTGTGCTGCTTGACCTCGACCACCATGTCGGCCGGGACGGTCGGCCAGTCCGGACCGGGCTTGGGGTTCACGCAGTCACCGACCCACTTGTGGGTCTTGGGGTTGTACCAGCCGCGGTGGCGCGGCGTGGTGCAGTTGCCCTTGGCGAAGTCGAACAGCGCCCAGGCATGCTGGACGTGCCGACCACCCTCGACCTGGAACGGCGTGCCGTCCCGCATCTTGAGGGTCCGCGGGTACCACTTGCCGTGCTTGAGCCGGAACGGCTGGCAGCTGGCGGCGCCCTGGTTGTAGCTCTTGGCGAACGGAACCTTGAGCGCCGCCGCCGGCTTCCAGTGGCCCTTGGCGCCCGGGTTCTTGAACCAGGCACCGACGATCTTGCCCTCGGCGTTGGTGTTGACGATGGAACTCGCCTTCACCTTGGCATCGGCGTTGACCTCGTCGATGGCCGTGGCATGCGCCTCGGCCGTGATCTCGGTCGCGCTCGCCGATGAGGCGAACCCGACAGTCGTGAGGAATGCGCCCATGATCGCCATGATGATGGCGACCACGATGGCGCGTGGCGTGTACTTCATGATTGCTCCAATCCCCCTATCCTGCGGGGTATCGTTGGTCGGTTTTGGGACCGCCACACTCACCCCGCGGGGAAGTGTGACGATAGCGCCAGGCACGCATGTCTAGCGGTAACGTCACACTCCGAGGAAGATCGAAGCTGCAGTAGAGATGTCAGGGTCGATGAACCAGCTCACAACCTCCTTTCACCTGCTATGTGGCGAGTAGGCGGCTGCAAGAAATCATCTGCTTCTCGATGTAGCTGCAGCTACCTCTCGAATCATATAACTTCTTTCGCTCACCAACTCATCCGCCTTTCAGATAAAGAGGCTATGAGCTGGTCCATTAGAAACCCTAGTGACTATCTCGTTTACGAAGTTATTTTGATAAATCAAAAAAGCGTCGCAAACATTTTCTTGGCTAAATTGTTAAACGACGCCTCTATAAGTGAGAGACCAAATGGAAAATGATTCCTCGCAGAGTTACCACTACCTTGGTCCCACCTCACTCGAGGTTATATCCATACTATCACAAATTAGCATAATTGTCAAGACATTTTAATCATATTTTGCAACTAAGCACAACAGCTTTGACAGGGGTTTCAGGTATAATAGTGGGCATGACAGATGCGCTTGCCAAAAAGCTCAAAACTCTCCCCATGACACCCGGGGTGTATTTTCATAAGTCGTCGAGTGGTGAGGTCATCTATGTAGGCAAGGCGGCCAGGCTTCGTAACAGAGTACGCCAGTACTTCCAGACGTCCAGAAACAGAGACCTCAAAACAGATGCACTAGTGGCCGAAATCGCCGATACCGACTGGATAGAGGTCGAAAGTGAGCTCGACGCGCTGTTTCTCGAGTCAGAGATGATCAAGCGCTATAAGCCGCGTTACAACATACTACTACGAGACGACAAGAGCCAGTTATACGTGCGCATACCCATGAACGATGCATACCCAAGCGTGACGTTCACTAGAGGTCCCCTGGACGATGGTGCGACCTATTTCGGTCCGTACTATAACGGCTGGGCGGTAAAAAAAGCCCTTCGATACCTGCGTCGCGCGTTTCCGTATAGCGTTCATGAGACTATGCCGAGTCGCCTCTGTTTGCAGTACCACATAGGCCTTTGTCCAGGAGTAGAGGCGCAAAAAGTATCTTCGAGCGACTACAAAGAAACGCTCAAAAAGCTGATCCGCTACCTCAAGGGCGAGCGAAAAGCCCTGATGGCAGAGATCGAGCGGGACATGAAAAAAGCGGCCAAAACCCATGACTTCGAGCAGGCGGCACTACTGAGAAATCGTCTGCGTGACATGAAAGAGCTACAGCGTCAGATAGTCTTCGGCGATCGTGAGTTCATGGATATTAGCAAAGACCAAGGGTTAGCGGGTCTACAGAGTTTGCTCGGATTGCCTGAGGTACCGCGGCGCATAGAAGGCTATGATATCTCTCACATGAGCGGAACGAATAACGTTGCCAGCATGGTCGTTGCTACAAATGGCCTCGCCGACAAGAGTCAGTACCGCAAATTCAAGATGCAACTGCCTGGCAATGACGACTTTGGTCACATGCGTGAAACTATGCAACGACGGTTTAGCGGCAAACATGCCGACTGGCCCACTCCGCAGCTGGTGCTAATCGACGGAGGAAAGGGGCAGCTGAGTGCGGCCTCGCAGGCAGCAAGGGAACTAGGTGTAGAGGTACCGATGATTGGTCTGGCAAAACGTGATGAAGAGATAGTCGTACACAAAGCACTTTCTAACGTGACGGTTGATATCGCGGCAATCTCAGCGTGGGCCCGGGAGAAGAGTCCGTTTGATGAGCCAACGCTCATGCCGGTCAGGGGCAGGGCTCTCGAGGACAAATATGTTCACTTGTACACCCAGGACGGGTACAAGGCAGGTGCAGAGGATCTGGACGGCGAGTTTTTGATTATAAAACTACCAAAAGATCACCATATCGTGAAACTTTTGCAGCGCCTCCGCGATGAGTCACACCGCTTTGCTGTCAGCTATCACAGTACTCTCAAGCGCAAAGCCGCCACCAAAAGTATCTTGGACGAGATTCCGGGTGTGGGGCCAGCGACACGAAAAAAACTCATTGCCAGTTTTGGCAGTGCACAGGGTGTAAAAACAGCGTCGAAAGCGCAACTAAGCGCTGTAGTGGGTGAAAAACTTGCACTCGTCATGAGCGGATGGTTTCACGAGGGGGCAAAGCAGTCGACGCATAAGTCCTGATCGGGTATACTAAGAGGCACGTATGCGAAAACAATTTGCTGTGTTTTTACTGAGGTGGCTGCTGAACACATTTGGGCTTTGGGTTGCAAGCCGATTGCTCGGAAGTACATTTAACGATACACAAGCTACGACAACGACGTTTGTGCTTGCTGGACTCGCTCTGTCGCTTGCCAACAGCATCTTGAAACCTATCGTGGTCGTTCTTGCGTTGCCAGCAATACTCGTGACCCTCGGTTTGTTTATGCTGGTGGTCAACGGCCTCATGGTATACGTTTCACTCAAACTCGTTCCACATCTGGACATAAGTTTCGTGGGGGCGATATTTACCGGTATTATCATCGGTCTTATCAACTACGTCATCAGTGGATTATTGGAATTACAGCGTAATGATCGGGAGATAGCAGTATGAACGTCGCAAGTATTTTAGAAATTGTCACCATAGGATCAGGGGTGCTTATGGTCATCACCATCCTTCTTCAGGCACGTGGCGCTAGCCTCGGCGCAGGTTTTGGTAGCTCTGGAGAGCTGTTCACGACTCGTCGCGGTATCGACAAGAGTCTTTATGAAACGACTATCGTTCTGGCGGTAGTGTTTGTCCTGTCTATATTGGCTAACCTCATCCTTGCCTAAGCGGGGGCAGCGTGGCACAAGAAGACGAATCAAACCCGCAGCAGTGGAAGCGTTTACTTGTCGCCAAGCGACCAACTGTTAAAGGCGTACGCCGCAGGGCTCGCAAACTTGAGGGCGCAACTGTGCGTCATGCGCACCGCTTTATCTTGTCGCGTCTTACAAACCTGAACGATGTGCGTCGCCATGCAGTAGGCTGGTTGATGCTCGCAAGTCTCTTAGTAGTTGTAACCCTTCTCCAGCTGTTTTGGGTAAAAGATGCCTATGTTGCCTCGTATCAGGCGGACGGTGGAATTTATGCCGAAGGAACAATTGGTAGGATCGACACTCTTAACCCAATTTTCGCTTCAACGCAGTCCGAGCGCTCTGCGAGTCAACTTTTGTTTTCAAGCTTGCTCAGATATGACTCACACAACAATCTTGCGAGCGACCTGGCGACTGGCTACAAGCTCTCTGCTGACGGCAAAAAATATACCGTCACCCTTCGTCAGGATGCTCAGTGGCATGACGGTGAGCCGGTGACGGCAGATGACGTGGTATACACGCTGGCGCTCATCAAAAACCCAGCGACCAGATCATATCTCTACGTGACATGGCAGGACATAGTAGTCAAAAAGATCAGCAAATATGTCGTTGAGTTCCAGCTGCCAAGCCCCTACGCGCCTTTTCCGCACGCTCTGACATTTGGTATCTTGCCAAAACACGTTCTCATGGCCACATCGCCAGTCCGTATACGAGAAAGCTCGTTTAGCCGTAGCCCGATAGGAAGCGGTCCTTTCGTGTTTCAGGCGCTTCGACCTATTGATCCTGCTACAAACAGGGCAGTACTCCAGCTCACTAAAAATAGTAATTATTACAGGGGTGGTGTGAGACTCGATCGCTTTCAGCTACAGACATACAAGTCCCATGACGAACTTCGCCAAGGATTTTTGAGTCGAGAGATCAACGCTGCGGCAGAGCTGACGGGTGCCGACATCGAGACAATCACCCAGGAAGTGCCTTCAACAGTAGTAGCCGATGCTCGCATGAACAACGGGGTCTATGCGTTTTTCAAAACAGACAACCCTATACTGAGCGACGCTTCGGTACGTCACGCACTAGTGCTGGCGACAGACAGAAAAGCTATCATCAAAGGTCTAAAAGGTCTAGCGGGTGACCTGCAGGGGCCTCTTGTCGAAGAACAGATAAAAAGTGTTGCTGGCATCAAGCAGGACGCGTTTGACCTGCAAAAAGCAGCGGAACTGTTAGATAAAGCCGGGTGGGTGAAAAATGGCGCCACACGGCAGAAAGCTGACCAAAAACTACAGCTTACCCTGATCGCTCCTAAGTCCGGTGATTTTCCGCAGGTAACAGAGGCGCTGTCGGGCCAGTGGCGTAAACTCGGTGTCGACGTGCGTACCCAGCTCGTAGACACTGACACGTTTGAGCAAAACATCGTCAAACCTAGGGCTTATGACGTGCTGCTGTATGAGCTTGCGCTGGGCGCCGATCCAGATGTATTTGCATACTGGCACTCTTCTCAGGCAACTGTGCGTGGTTACAACCTGTCCAACTACAAATCTGGAGTATCGGATGACGCGTTAGTGAGTGCCCGTTCTCGATCAGAAGTGGCGCTGCGCGCAGCCAAATACGCATCATTTTTCCGCCAGTGGCTCGCTGACGCCCCTGCGGTTGCCTTGTACCGACCTCATCTGCACTACGTCACGACAGATAGTACGACATCTGTTAAATCTTCGGAGACCGTGGTAGATACGCTCGGTCGCTACCACACGCTTGATCAGTGGACGGTGCGTCTAGAAGATCAGTTCAAGACCCCTTAGCTGCGCCACGAAATCCTGCGAAGCAGGGGCGTGGAGGTTCCACTACTCCTATAACTTTCCCAAACAAAAAGAGACCTCCAGGTCTCTACTTGTTTTGGTGCGGCGAAGAGGACTTGGCGTAGCGAAGCGGAGGAGCGCAGCGATAGCTCCACGAAATCCTGCGAAGCAGGGGCGTGGAGGTTCCACTACTCCTATAACTTTCC
>CAYLGT010000007.1:0-20509 GCA_964383465.1 uncultured Candidatus Saccharibacteria bacterium
GCGGCAAATTCCCAGTAAAGCTCGTAGGCGCCTGGACGAGGGGTTGGTAATTTTTTCATGTTGGACTCCATTTTATAGTGATTTTTTTGTTTTTATCACGGGGTCCGGTGTAGGTATAGACTTTTAGTGAAAAAATCTTCACTGATTTGTGTCGACACTCACACCATACTTCGTGGTATGAGACAACCATATCGACATTTTGACCTACCAACTGAACACCTGCGAGGTGAGCACTACGTGCCAGCTAAGGCACGCGACGAGTACGAAATTGAGCGACGCCGCAGACTGCACCCAGGCTCGCTCCTTGCTGAACAACAAGTAACGGGGCTCAGAGTAGCGCTGGGCATACTGGAACGTGTGCATGAGCGGCCGGACATCAATTTTGCTAGTGAGCTACTGGCAGCTACGAGCATAAACACGAGCTGGTATGCAGTGGCCCGGGACTCTTTGGCTATGCGTCGACGACTGTATTTACCCGTGCTTGCAGATGATACACTTGATTTTCGCATGAGTGCTGCGGGTGTACACTCCGAGGCGCATGGGGGGATTGCTGAAGCAGGGGTTTTGGCGGAGCGTATGCGTGATGAACTAAAAACAGGTGTAAAACTCAAAAGGAGCCGGGAGGAATTTGGTCGTTCGATCGGCAACGCGTCGCTGAGCATTGCTTGCATGGAGCTGGGAAGTGCCCATCTACGTATGCGGGCGTTTGAAGCTCAGGAAGCTGCTCGCCTCCAGGGACTAAAGGCCCTAGAGCGTGGCAGGGGTCTCGAGCGAAACCTGGGAGTAGCACCTTCGATTGCTCAGCTTGCCGAACCAGACAGCCCTCTGTCGGTTCACTGGCGCCGGACCGCTCCAAATGGTGCGTATCAGGCCTACGAAGCGGCGATTGCCGAGGAGCTCTAGGACAGTTGAAAAGTCGAGTCTACGAAACCGCCTGCTGGAGCCTCGAGGAGCTTTAGGAGTACGTTGGTGCTCGCGAGCATGTCATGGCTTTTAAAGTCTGACTGTTTTACCCACGTATAACCCTCAGGAAGCTGCGGCGGCAAGGCAGCATACTCTGCCCGAAGCAACGTGAAGTGGACAAAGCTTTCAACTGCCTCCTGTGGGTCAAGTGCGGTCAGGTAGCCATGGGCGTGCACGTGGACCGTGGGAGATGAAATACCTAGGCCGAGCAGATACTCTGTTGCCTGGTCGAGGACAGGGCGTCCTGCTACGGGTTTTACTTGTAAAAATCCGACCTTATCGATTTGCGGAAAAGTGGTGCGTCGAAGCAGGAGCCATGTGCCATCGGGATGTCGCATAGCGATAAGGAGTAAAGAGTAGGCTTTGTCGACAGCTGTTTTCACATCTTTGAGAGTTTCTGGACCGATACGCCGTCCAGTCGCCGACAGGCTATACGAACCGTCATCGTTTTTCTCGATCAAGCCTGAACTAAGGGTTTTTTTCAAGTGATAGTCAAAGAGTTTGTTTTCGATACCCTCAGGCTGAAGTTCACTAAAACGCAGGCTTTTCGTATGGGAGAGGCGATGATGGATCTCGCGTTGTATATGATGATCGAGCATGTGTTTTTAGTATACAAGCCTTACGGCACTAGACAAAATATAAAACTTGTGCTATAATGAAATGAGTGAAATAAATCACTGGATGAATACTCGTGTCTCGATCGTTCATCATAACCATGCTGAACGCTACAGAGAAAGGTATTCATGCAGAAAAACTCTTTTAGGGGTGGCAAACCGCGCCCAAATAACCGCTTTAAGCAAAATCGTAACAACAACCGTTCAAGTGGTGGTCGTGGCCCAAAGAAGCAGACTATTCACCCGAGCAAATTTATCAACCGCGCGGTTGATCGTCCTGTGGTAGTTGAGTACGTGCCAGAGCACGCATTTACTGATTTCGCACTCAACACTCGTCTTCAGGCTAACCTAGCCGCTATCAACTTTACGACTCCAAGCGCGATTCAGGACCAGGCGATACCGCTTGCATTGACAGGCAAGGACGTAATCGGTCTAGCAAACACCGGTACTGGTAAGACGGCTGCTTTCTTGCTGCCGATTCTGGAAAAACTCAACGGTAACGAAAAGCGCAACTCGGTGCTTATCATGGCACCAACGCGCGAGCTAGCGCAGCAGATCGATGAAGAATTTCGTCGTTTCTCGCGGGATCTTCGTCTGTTTTCGACCGTAGTGGTCGGGGGAACTAACATCGACCGCCAGATGCGCGACCTACGACGTAACCCTCACGTGATCATCGGTACACCGGGTCGACTCAAAGACCTCCTGAACCGAAAAGCACTTCGCCTCAACGAAATCAACACATTCGTTCTCGATGAGGCCGACCGCATGCTCGACATGGGCTTTATAAACGACATCCGTTTCGTTGCTGAGTTACTGCCTAAGCAGCGTCAAACACTCTGCTTTAGTGCAACTATGACCCCAACGATTCAGACGCTTGTTCATGACTTCATGATCGACCCAGAAGTGGTCTCAGTTCGCACTGGCGAGACGAGTGATCATGTCGAACAGGATGTGATCGAGGCGTTTGACAAGGTACACAAAATCGAGTTGCTTGAAGAGTTGCTTAAAAACGACGAATTTGAAAAGGTTCTCGTGTTTGGTGAAACAAAGTATGGCGTACAGCGCCTCGCCGATGGTTTGACTAAGAGCGGCATCCCAGCCGAAGCGATCCACGGCAACAAGTCACAGTCACAGCGCCAGCGTGCCCTGAAGTCGTTTAAAGATGAAAAAGTCAAAGTCCTCGTTGCGACTGACGTCGCGGCACGTGGGCTCGACATTCCTGACGTCTCTCATGTCATCAACTTTGACCAACCGAATACCTACGACGACTATGTGCACCGTATCGGCCGTACTGGTCGAGGTGGTAAGTCAGGTAAGGCATTGACTTTTGTGGCACCACGCCACCAGTCGGTTCGTTAACGACCCAAGAAATCTACCACAACTTGCTCGGCGATCTGGGTGGCGAAACCGCCTCGCTGGTTTTCAAATGAATGACCGGTGTAGGGAAGGAGTACCGTTTGGTACCACACGCCGTTGTCGGCCAGTTTGTTGCTCAGCTCTACTGCGTTTTGCGTGGCGACTAAGTCGTCACGCTTTCCCTGAAGAATAAGTGTACGCGGGCTTGTTGGACTGACATACGCAGCAGGTGAGAGTGTCTGGTAGCGGTCAGGGAACTCGCTCGGGCTTCCACCTACAAAATATATTTCGCTTGATTTGTCCCGGCTGGTCGTATAGTCAAGGGCGAGGTCGATTGGGGCGTACAGGCTGATAACCGAATAGACGCCAGCATTTTTATACGCTTCGAGCAGTGCAAGGTGCCCGCCCGCCGATTGGCCCATGAGGCTGAGGCGTGAACTGTCGACCCCGAAGTCGGAGGCGTGATCTTTTAGAAACTTCAATGCGTCATGGATGTCCGAAGGTGCTTGTTGCCACGACGTGTGATCAGGTGAAGACAGTCGATACTGGACGCTGGCAACCTGGTAGCCCGCCCTGGTTAGAACCTCTGGCCAGCGACCGGTTTCTGTATGTGTTCCATAGCGCCAACCACCTCCGTGCAGCAGCATGACAGTAGGTTTGGGATGTTGTTGATCTTGTTCACCATAGAAGGCAATCTGCAACGACTCCTCACCAACTTGTTTGTACGTAAAGGTAGCGGAAGGGGGTATCGTTGTTTTTCCAGAAAAGCGGAGATACTCTACAGGGCTGAAGGAAAGTTTTGCTCCAACTGATTTCGCAACGGTGTAGTAACCAAACTGTGGCACCCCCACACTCACAACGGCCAGGAATAGGCTCAGGGAAAGCCCGGCTCGCACCCACCGAGTCTCTATGGGAATGAACCTGATAATGAGTGTTAGTATGAGGGCTGCTACCGAAAATATCACCAGACTCAGGCCGCCTATACCAGCTGAAAGTGCAACATGTACTGGTACGAAAAGCAGAAAACTAAGCAAGATAACAGCCCATGAAAAGCCAGCAAACAGCCACTCGATGGCTGTTTTTTTGACTGCTTTTGTGCGCTTTCTCATACTTCCATGATAGCGCTTATGTTGCTAAAAGCACTTTCTTTTCACGGGGTTTGAGACGATATAATAAAAGCACTACCAACTTGTTTCAAACGTAAGGAGGTACTCTACAGTGAAGAAGATAGCAACCAACACCCTGGCAACACTGGTGCTGATCGGGATCATAAGTCTTAGTAGCGTGAGTGCGGCCGCGATGGAGCGAAAATCGACTGCGCAGGACAGATACCTTCGCCAACTCGAGCGTGTCTATAAGCGTCACGACCGAAAGCATGAGCTTCGAGCAAGCATCCTTGGGATTAGCCCAGAGGAGCTGCGTGAACAGCTACGCGAAAAGAACCTGGACGTCGTGGTGAAGAAATACGGCTTCAAAGATCGATTTGCCTTTTACATAGCCCTGACCGGTAAATTAAAGGACGAACTATATAAACGAGGTTGGACAGAGCGCAAAATCGAGCAATTTGTCCAGAAACGCATCACAAGACTCGCATCTCTGCCACAACTTGCTCCAGCTGCCGTATAATAAACGGTAGATGAAAGCAGTAGCCTCTTCCAGCCATCCTTTTCGTATTTTCTTTGTCTCGGCGTTGATCTCGATTTCGAGTGTGGTTGGCGTGTGGTACTTTCTGGGCGCGAAAGCGGCATTTCTCACACTAGTGCTCATGCTCGTTGAAGTAACGTTTAGCTTCGATAATGCCATTATCAACGCCCGTGTGTTGGCTACTATGAACAAATTTTGGCAGGACATGTTTATAACTGTCGGTATGCTTATAGCAGTTTTTGGAATGCGTCTCGTGTTTCCTGTGGTGCTCGTCATGATTACCACTGGCTTGGGTGCAGGACATGTCATAGACTTAGCGCTCAATAAGCCTGATCTCTACGCACATGAACTTGAACGGGCGCACCCGCTCATATCGTCGTTTGGTGGTATGTTCCTGCTTATGTTAGCACTAGCTTTCTTTTTTGATCCGGGACGAAAGATCCGGTGGCTGAGCGTTATCGAACGACCGCTGCAACGACTCGGAAAATGGTGGGTATACACAGGGATTGCCATACTAGTTTTGTTTGTGGTTGCTTTTTTGCCTTTTAACGATCATCCAAAAGATACTTTAGTAGCAGGAGGCCTGGGTATAGTGCTGCAATTAGGGCTGAGTAAGCTCAATGATTTCTTTACCTCTAGCCAGTCTTCAAAATCAAAAAGTGCAAGTCCGATGATGGCTGGTTTCATGGCGTTTATGTACCTACAAGTACTCGACGCGAGCTTTAGCTTCGACGGCGTGCTCGGTGCGTTTGCCGTGACGAAGGACGTCATACTCATCGCCATAGGACTTGGCGTCGGTGCGCTCTGGGTGCGTTCTCTGACACTCTTCATGGTGCGCAGAAATGTGCTCGGTGCGTATCGCTATTTGGAACACGGCGCACACTACACTATAGCTGTGCTAGGTGGTGTATTGCTTATCGGGTTGTTTTTCAGAGTGCCTGAAGTAGTTGCCGGTGCATCAGGAATCGTCATCGTTACCGCTGCAGTCGTGAGTTCAATTGCAGCATCTCGCGCAGAGAAGGGAGTTTCACATGTTGGTTAGATTTCTTGCCGACGGAACACTTTTTATCATCCTGGGAATTTCCGGTGTCGTCATACTTTGGTCGCTCAGAAAAAGATTTTGGCAGGTGGCCCCAGTGCTCATTATGGCAGGGCTGACTTCGCTTCTGGCGGGTAAAGTACTGAGTATGTTGTATCAGCCATCAGTGGCGCGTCCGTTTCTCGAAGCGGGTGCATCGGCTGGAGCATCGTATATCGATAACCCTGGCTTTCCTTCAGACCATGCGCTCCTCGCTACGGTTGCTGTCGTAGCCGTATATGCTTTGACTCGTAACAAAAACTTGACGACCGTACTTGCTGCGGTAGTCATTTTGATGGGCGTAGGGCGAGTGCTCGCACTCGTGCACACGCCACTCGATGTTATCGGGGGAGTGGCTGCTGGACTTGTTGGTGCGCTATGGTACAAAAAGTTGACAAAATAGCAAAAAACAACCACCATATATACATGAATAAGGTGAACGCCCCGAGGTATGACGCACTCCCACTCGACATGGGTGTACTAGTAAGGCTTCTAGTTATTGGAGCAATAACGGGTATTGTAGGTTGGCTGCTCTACATGGCAATTTCTGACTATTTTATCGTGCCAGTTTTCTGTCGATCGGCCGATGCGTTCACTATTTGTAACAATGGTGGTGCAATTGCCTGGGTGAGTGCTCACGTGATTGCTTTGGTGGCGGCAGTTGCCGTTATGGCACGAATGGCGATTTACCGACCACTGCTTGTTGGACTCGCAGTGCTTGCAAGTCTTTGGAGCGCACAAGCTTGGCTCGGAGAGCTAACCTGGCAACAGGGTATGGCATGGCAAGCAGTGCTTTTTGCACTTGGTTTTGCGCTGTATGGGTGGCTCGCGCGCGCCAGCAATTTTCTTTACGTGGTTCTGGCTACAGTTGTTTTCATTCTCGTCTCCAGAGTCGTCTTGCTGTTCGCATAAGCAGTTAGCGGGTATACTAACAAGATGGATCAAACATTACTTTTCGTCATGGTGCTCGTTGTTGTCGGCTTTGTAGTCGTCGTTTTAACGCTTAACATGCGCCTCAAAGAGCTAAAAGGTACCGGAACAGTTGATTTACTAAAAAGTGATGTCACTGAACTCAGCCGAAGCATCGCTGGGCTACAGGAATCGGTCAATGAGCGTCTCGAGCGTAACAATACCTCGATGCAAACGTCACTCCAAAAACAACTCAGTGAAAGTGCAAAACTTGTTGCCGATGTTTCGCAGCGTTTAACGCGGCTCGACGAAACTAACAAGCGGGTTGTCGATGTTGCCGACGAGCTCAAGTCGCTACAAAACGTACTTTCGAACCCTAAGCAGCGAGGAGTTCTCGGCGAGTTCTATCTCAAGCAAATCCTGGAAAATATGCTTCCCCCCGGTACCTTTGAGCTCCAGTATCGACTCGGCGAGGGGATGGTTGTCGATGCTATTATTCATCTCGATGGCAAGATCCTGCCGATCGACAGTAAGTTTTCGCTGGAGAACTACAATCGCTTGGTGGAGGCTAAGCCAGAGGACAAGTCTGCGCTTGAAAAAGCATTTAAAGAAGATCTTAAAAAACGGATCGATGAAACGGCCAAGTATATCAATACAAAAAAGGGGACACTAGCCCAGGCTCTCATGTTCATTCCCTCGGAAGCGATTTACTATGACCTACTGGCCAACAAAGTTGGAGCAAGTGGCGTCAATGGCCGTGATTTGATGCAATACGCAGCGGTTGAGAAGCGAGTGACTATCGTTGGTCCGAGCACGCTTTCGGCGATGCTACAGATCATCTCGCAGGGTCTTAACAGCCTCGAAATTCAGAAGGACACGGAGATCATTCGTAAAAATGTGGAACAGCTTGGAAAGCACATGCATGCGTTTTCGCAGTACTTGGAGAAAGTCGGTAACAGCCTGGGCGCAACTGTCGGACACTTCAACAATGCACAAAAACAGCTTTCTCATGTCGACAAAGACGTCGTAAAAATTGCTGGCGGGTCGCCAACGATCGAGCCACTCCTGCTCGATAAACCACGCGTGCCAGAAGAAGACTAGCTCGAATCTAGTCCACATAAAAAACCCGCCGGCATGGGCGGGTTTTTTATGTGGACAGTTGAAGCCTAGAGTTCGCGCTTCTTCCAGCTCATGCCAGTAACGAGCATGTAGAGGTTTGCGCCTGCAGCAGCACCCAGGAGTGAACCGAGGATAACGCTGAGGGTGAAGTGGCTCGCCTTTTTCTCACTTGCGGCAGAACTTTCACCGGCGATGCTCTTGTTGATAGCTTTCACATCTCGTTCGGTCTGAGCGACTGCGATAGCAGGGTTGAGCGCAGCACCTTGGGCAGCAAAGGTAGTTGAAACGGTTGTTTCTTTACCGCTCTGGACAAGGGTTTGTTCGCGGGTTGCGTTAGCGGTCAGCAGGCCGCCGGCTACGACGAGACCAGCGACAAGTGACAGGCCGATGCCGAGGGCGCGACCTGCGTCAGAGGCTACATTCTTGACGACTGCAACGATACCAAACAGGAACAGTGCAGCACCGATGAACTCAACGAAGAATACTCGCCAGTCCCAAGTGCTGAAGCTTGAGAGGTCGAGTGCTGAGCCGTTGCCGTTGTACTGACCGAGAACCATAAGTGCGGCTAGGGCACCGATGAGCTGTGAGACCCAGTAAAAAGGTACCTTTACCCAGTCAAGCTTGTTGGCTGCCCAGAGACCAAATGTGATAGCTGGGTTGAAGTGGCCACCAGAAACTCGCATCATGCCTACGAGCAAAACTGCGAGAGCCAGACCAACGAGCAGAGGCTGGTCGGCAGGTGCCGTAAGGGCTGCGAGGGCCAGACCAAATGTTCCTACTGCTTCAGCAACAAGTGCTTGTGGTGTGATAACAGCCAAACGACCAGCTGGCTTAGCTTTGACAACCTTTGCGCTTGCAGCGGCGCGGGCTGGGGCTTTGCGAGAAGACGCGGCTTTAGATTTTGTAGTAGCTTTGGCTTTTGTAGCCATATCTATCCTCCATACGTTTACGGTATAATGCGAAGTATAACTTATGGGAAAAGGTATAGCAAATAAAAGCAAGGCGGTAACACGTGACTGAATGGCTCCAATTACTCGGTGCAAGTCTTTTTGGGAGCTTGTTTTCACTCATTGGTGGAGTATTGCTGCTGACAAAGCGAATTGCTGTCGAGAAAGTACAGCGTGTAGCGATACCGTTTGCGGCTGGCGCCATGCTTGCGGTGGCCCTCCTCGACTTACTACCCGAAGCAGTTGAAAAATCATCTTCACTCCACTGGACTATGGCGATCGTCATCAGTGGATTTGTGTTGTTTTTTACCCTCGAGCGTTTTCTGGGCTGGTTTCACCATCATCACGACCACGACGAGAACCATGGTGATACTCGTCCACGGAAAAAGTCGGTCCGTTCACTGATTGTCGTCGGTGACACGATTCATAACGCTATAGATGGAATGGTAATTGGTGGTGCGTTTCTCGCTGATCCAGTGCTCGGAATGGTGACGACCGTGGCTATTGCTGCTCACGAGATCCCTCAGGAAGTTGGTGACTTTGGGGTACTGTTAGGTCTCGGCATGAGGCGCCGAAATGTGCTGCTCGTAAACGTGCTGTCAGCGCTTATAACAGTCGTGATGGCGGTGCTTGTCTTTGGGTATGGTCGCCAGTTCCTGGTGGTAGAGCCGTTTATGTTGGCGCTCACGACGGGTATGTTCCTTTATATCGCTGCGAGTGACCTTATACCAACTATCCATACCGAACCGAGTATAAAAGTCGCCAACTACCAAACCATGATTTTGCTTGGGGGAATCGTTTTCGTCGGACTTACTACCACCCTCATCCACGGGTTCTTGGGATAGCGTATACTTGTCATCATATGGGCCTCATACAAAGACAAGACGATCAACAAACCGAAGTCCAGAAGCGGGTTGCTGCCGAGCTTCAGGAACGTCTGCGGTTACAGACACCACCAACCGATCTCAACGACGTCGAGCCAGACATGCTCAAAAATCAGCACCAGACGCGACCTGCCGGCATGATTATCATTGGCTTAGTGATCATTCTTGTCGTCGTCATAATCATTGCAGCTATTCGAATTTCCTAATCTTTCCGACAGAGGTTATACTGGGAGGTAACTATGAGTGCATTTGATGAAATATCTGCGGCACGTGAAATACTGTTTTCACGGTTCGACGACCTAGAGAACAAGAGTGACATTTTAAAGTCACCAGAGCTCAAACAGTTGTTTTCCAAGATCCCTTCTCTTGAGCCGGAAGAGCGTGGTGCGTTTGGCCAGGCTATCAATCAGCTTTCTGAAGAACTGAAGCAGAAAGTGGCCAGCCATGCTGATGCTACGCAGGCAATTCCGCCGATCGACGTCACCGCACCGATGGACGTGAACACTGAGCGGCCAGCCTTACTACCAACCCAGCAAGGAACAACCCACCCACTCACTCAAGAGATTGAGCGACTGAGTGAGATCTTCTCGCGAATGGGCTTTGTTGTTGAAGAGTCGCGCGAGATTGACGACCAGTACCACATGTTTGAAACTCTCAATTTTCCCAAAGGTCACCCGGCTCGTGATGATTACGATACATTCATGACAGTCGAGAAAGACAGCGAAGGTCATCCGCTTGTGGCCCCGGCACATACCAGTACCATGCAAAATCGCACACTCGTTAAGTATCGCCAGAATCTTCTCGACGGCGGGGCGATCGCGGCGGTTGTTCCTGATCGTTGCTTTCGAAACGAAGATTTGGATGCTCGACATGAGCACACGTTTTACCAGGTAGAAGGTATCTATGTTGCCAAGGGGACACATGCTGGCATGTTGATCGCAACCCTTCAGAAATTTCTTGAAGAGTACTACGGCAAGGAACTCGACGTTCGTGTTAACCCGTACTATTTTCCGTTTACGGAACCGAGTTTCGAATTTGCACTAAGCTGTCCATTTTGCGAAGGCAAGGATGCGTCATGTAAGGTCTGTAGCGGCGAAGGATGGATAGAGCTCCTAGGCTGCGGAATGATTCATCCAAATGTTCTAAGAGCGGCCGATATCGATCCAAACGAGTACACGGGCTTCGCCTTTGGCTGTGGGATCGACAGGCTGGTTATGATGAAGTATGGCATAGAAGACGTCAGACATTTTGAATCAGCAAAGTTAGATTTTTTGAGGCAGTTTTAGACTATGAGTACCATTTTCGACCAGATAGTATCAGGTGAGATGAAAGCGTGGAAGGTTTGGGAGGATGACAAATTTTTGGCATTTCTGACACCATTTCCAAACACCCCAGGCTTTACTGTGGTGATTCCAAAAAGTAATCAGGGTGATTATGTGTTTGCACTTGAGGACGGAGCATACACCGAGTTTATGGACGCTGTAAAGAAAGTCGCAAAACTTCTGGAAAAAGCCTTTGACACAAAGCGCGTTGCTCTCGTATTTGAGGGAACGGGTGTCGCCTATGTACATGCCAAACTCATCCCGCTCCACGGCGATCTCGCAAATGAAACAGGCGTGTGGTCCCCGCATCAGGAATTCCACGAAGAGTATCAGGGTTGGTTGACGACCGCCGAGGGGCCGAAAATGAGCGATGAACAGTTGGATGAAATACAGGCAAAGATACGGAGCGTTCGATGAAAGTAAGCTTGAACACAGTGCGACAGTTTACGTCAGTAGATCTGACGACTGAAACCCTCGTTACAAAAATCAACCAGCAGCTCGGCCATGTCGAAGAAGTCATCGATCTCGGTCGCAGATATGAAGGTGCAACCATAGCACGCGTTGTAACGTGCGAGAAACATGAAAATGCTGACAAACTTTCGGTCTGCAAAATCGATGCTGGCACTGGCGAAACCATTCAAGTGGTGTGCGGAGCACCAAACGTACGCGAAGGCTTGTGGGTGGTATGGCTCAAGCCAGGCTCTACGGTGCCCGCCACACAGGGAGACAAAGAGCCGTTTGTGCTCGAAGCCCGAGAGCTGCGTGGCGTTGTTAGTAACGGTATGCTTGCAAGCGGCAAGGAGCTAGGTATAAGCGATGACCATAGTGGCATCGTGGAGATAAACCCTGATGAGTGGCATCCTTCTGGTTTAAAGGTTGAGGCAGGTGCAAGTTTTGCGCAGGTATTTGGCCTCGATGACACTATCATCGATATCGAAAACAAGATGTTTACGCATCGACCTGATTTGTTTGGTCAACTTGGTGTGGCTCGCGAAATTGCAGGTATCACGCATAACTCCTTCACGTCACCCGACTGGTATAAGGTTTTACCAAACTTTAACAGGGGTGAGGGTCTCGAGCTGTCGGTAAAAAATGATGCATCAGAGGTTGTGCCGAGGTTTATGGCCGTGGCCGTTAAGGATGTCGAGATAAAACCAAGCCCGCTCTGGCTGCAGTGTGCGCTCACGGCTATGGGGGGTAAACCTATCAACAATGTGGTTGATGTTACGAACTATGTGATGCTTCTGACCGCCCAGCCAACGCATGCCTATGACTACGACAAACTGCGTGGACACTTTCTGGGTACCCGTATGGGTATGAAGGGAGAGCAGCTACCGCTCTTGAACGGTAAAACCTATACGCTCGATGAGACAGATATCGTGATCGTTGATGGCGAAGGTCCGGTTGGGCTGGCCGGCATCATGGGGGGTGGCAATAGCGAGGTTTCTGCTGAGACCAAAAACATCGTGCTTGAAGTAGCGAACTTTGACATGTATGCAGTACGAAAAAGTAGCATGAAACATGGATTATTTACCGATGCTCTCACACGGTTCAACAAAGGTCAGTCGGTCCATCAAAATCCGTATGTGCTTGACCTCCTTATGAAGTCGCTCTTTGACGTTGCAGGAGGGGCGCAGGCAACGGATGTGTTTGACGAAAGTGCATTTGACACGCAGCTTCCGGTTGTTGAAACCAGTGTTTCATTTGTCAACGAACGCCTAGGACTTCAGCTCTCGAAGGAAGAAATGGCAACGTTACTGCGTAACGTAGAATTTGAGATTTCGGAGGATGCCGGACTTCAGTGCAAAGTGCCTTTTTGGCGAACAGACGTCGAGCTTGCTGAGGATGTTGTCGAAGAAGTTGGACGACTGTATGGGTTTGAGTCGTTACCCCGCGAACTTCCGCTCCGTACCACCGCGCCAGCTGCAAAAAATGTAAAACGTGAAGTACAGTCGATGATTCGCAGGGCACTGAGTCGTGCGGGAGGCAACGAGGTGCTGACGTATAGCTTCGTTCATGAAAATGTCATGAAGCGAGCCGAGCAAGACGTCAGCCAGGCGTTTGGTCTTAGCAATGCTCTGAGCCCTGATCTCCAATACTACCGCCTGAGCGTACTACCAAGCCTGCTTGACAGAGTGCACGCTAACATAAAGTCCGGTCACGATGAATTTGTACTGTTTGAGATCGGTAAAGGCCATAACAAGAAGTATCACGCCGACGATGACGACGGGCTTCCGACTGAGCTGGAATTTGTCGACGCGGTATATGCGAGTAAAAAGCCTCGTCCAGGTGCAGCATTTTTCCAGATACGGCGTCTTTTGGACGCGCTAGCAGACGAGTTTGGAGTTCAGTTTGTCTATAAGAAAATTGAACAGCCGCTTGATTTCCCAGTTACAGCACCATTTGACCAGTCAAGAAGCGCTATGGTTGAGACTGCGGGGGGTGTCTTTATCGGCATGATTGGTGAGCTGAAACAGTCAGTCCAGAGAGCCTTTAAGCTGCCCGCCTACAGTGCGGCTATGACGCTCGATCAACAAGGCCTGATCGATGCGCGTAAAAAAGTAGGTTCGTACACGCCACTTAGTCGCTTTCCGAGCGTCACACAAGACATTTCACTGAGGGTAGCTTCCGGTGTCGCTTTTGGTGACGTATTTGCAGCTGCACAAGAAGCGCTGCAAAACGCGCAGCCCGACCAGACCTCGATGACACTTTCGACACTCGGTATATATGAGCCAGAGCAGGCAGACAGTAAAACAATCACACTTCGTCTGAAAGTGGCAAGTTATGAAAAAACATTGACGGATGCCGATGTAGCGGCGTTTCTTGAGGTCATCGCCAGCGCAGCCCAAAGCAAAACTGGAGCAGTGCGAGCCTAGTTCTGCACACTACTTCCATGAAAGAATTTGTCAAAATCATTCGTTACTCCCAGTCACTATGGCCGTACTATGTAGGCATCGTACTGTTTTCGGTGCTGATGAGCCTTACTGCACTTGCGACGCCATTTATCATAAAAATGGCAACCGACTTAATCGTAAACTCGCTGCAGTCTGGAACGGCGAATGTTACAGGAGCTTTATACTTGGCGGTTGCGCTGTTTTTGGTTGACGCCGGAAACACTCTCTTTACAAACTGGGGAGGGTATTTGGGCGACGTTATGAGCGCCAAGCTTCGTAAACTTCTGAGTGAGCGCTACTATGATCATTTGCTGAGTCTGCCACAGAGTTACTATGACAACGAGCTCACGGGGACAATCATCAACCGTTTGAACCGAACGATTACTGAAGTTACACAGTTTTTGAACATGTTCGCTAACAATTTCTTCCAAATGTATCTAACGATGATATTGACGCTTATCATCGTGTGTTTTTACAGCTGGGAGCTGGCGCTTTTACTGCTCATTTTGTACCCCGTATTTATGTGGCTTACTGCTAAGACGAGTAAAAAATGGCAAGTTTGGCAGGGTGAAAAAAATCTCGCTACCGACATAGCGAGCGGGCGATTTGCGGAAGTGGTAACGCAGATTCGGGTTGTAAAAAGTTTCATAAAAGAAAAGTTAGAGATAGGATATTTCCGCGATAAATTTACTGAGACCGTCGAGATTACCCAAAAGCAGTCGCGCTATTGGCACAATATGGACGTGGGACGACGGCTGGTACTGAACGTTATCTTTTTTGCAATTTTTGCATATCTTTTTGCCTATACAGCCCAAGGAAAATTCACCATCGGTGAGATGGTACTCCTCATACAACTCGTGAACATGATGAGGTTCCCGATTTTTAACATGAGCTTTATCGTGGATAACACTCAAAAAGCCATCGCCGGGTCGAGAGATTATTTCGCGGTCATGGATATCGAACCAGACATCCATGACAAAAAAGCCGCAAAGAAGTTGACAGTAAAAACTGGACGTATAGTGTATGACGCAGTGAGCTTTAGCTATACAAAAGACTCTCCTGTGTTAACAGACGTTTCGTTTGAAGTTGAGCCTGGGCAGAAAGTCGCGCTAGTTGGTGAAAGCGGCGAAGGTAAAACGACAGTGAGTAGTCTGCTACTACGACTATATGATGTCACCGCTGGTAATATCTCTATCGACGGGAGTTCGATTCATGAGGTGACCCAGAAGAGTTTGCGAGAAAATATCGCGGTTGTTTTTCAGGAGCCGGCACTTTTCAGTGGAACGATTCGCGAAAATATCGCCTATGCCCGACCTGGCGCAAGTGACAAAGAGATTCAGGCTGCGGCGAAGGCGGCAAATGCGCACGAGTTTATAACCAAACTAGAAAAAAGCTATGACAGTGAAATCGGTGAACGAGGCATAAAACTTAGCGGTGGTCAGAAACAACGACTGGCAATTGCTCGAGCAATCCTCAAAGATGCACCAATACTCATTCTGGATGAAGCAACGAGTAGCCTGGATAGTCGTGCAGAGTCACAGGTCCAAGCTGCACTTGAACGACTCATGAAGGGTAGGACAACGCTTATCATCGCCCACCGCCTAAGTACCATTGCTCACGTCGACAAAATCGTCACACTGCGTGGAGGAACGGTTGACGAAGTAGGTAGCCCACATGAACTCGCTAAAACTGGCGGAATCTATGCCGAACTACTTGAGCTCCAAGTCGGCGATCAGGCAAAGGCGAAAAAGGCACTCGGCCGCTACGACATCGCACTCTAGAAATCACCCTGTTTCTGGCGTACAATTGGTAGTAGTTCAAAAGGAGGACAAACACTGTGGCAACATCGAAAGGCCAGCGAGCTGGTATATGGGTTATTGCGATCGTCATGACGGTTGGTACGTTAGGGGCATTTTTCCTGCCGATTTTGACCAATAACGACGCGGCTAAGCAAGCAGCAGATCAACAAAAAGCGCTTGCAGATTTTCAAAAGCAACAAGAGGAAGCAGCTAGGCAGCGAGCCGCTAGTTCAAAGCCGCTTGAAGGCTATAGTGCTGAAGCATTTGATGCGGCAGGTGTTTCAGAGCTAACGAGTGAGGTGTTGAGCGCGGGTGATGGTGCAGAAGTGACAGCGACTTCTACTATAGAAGCGAACTATTTTGGGTGGACGGCTGACGGTAAGATTTTTGACAGCACA
Source organism: uncultured Candidatus Saccharibacteria bacterium (assembly GCA_964383465.1). Taxonomy (GTDB): domain Bacteria; phylum Patescibacteriota; class Saccharimonadia; order Saccharimonadales; family Saccharimonadaceae; genus CAYLGT01. The sequence goes on from CAYLGT010000007.1 coordinate 15,928, forward strand.
AACCAAAACGGCACGGTGAGCCCAGCGACATTTAGTCTGGAACAAGTCATCCAGGGATGGACAAAAGGCCTGACCGGTAAAAAAGTTGGTGATGTCGTCAAACTCATGATTCCGACCGACATGGCCTATGGACCAAATGCTGCGGCTAGTGGGCAACCCGCAGGTCCTCTCGCGTTTATCGTTGAAATCAAATCGATCAAATAAATACAACATATAGCGTCTTGACGGTTATGTTATACGCTATATATACTTGAATTCAGTTAACCATAAACACTAAGAAGGTAAAATGAGTAAGCGAATCACTATCTATACTCGTACGACGTGTGCCTACTGCACGCAGGTAAAAAAACTGCTCGACATGAAGGGAAAGACCTATGAAGTGGTCAATCTCGACGAGGATCGAGATGCGGAAGCCGCAATCATCGCCAAAAGTGGTGCCATGACGGTACCAGTAGTAACGGTAACGAGTGAGGACGGCAACGAACAGGTTGCGTCGATTGGCTGGAATCCAGCTGCACTTATGAGCGCGGTGGCATAGCTGTATGGCAGATGAAACTCTACACGACGTCGTAATGATTGGTGCGGGTCCGAGTGCGCTCGCCGCGGCGGTATATACCACCCGAGAAGACATCGACACGGTTCTGATAGAAAAAGGAGTCATCGGTGGCCTGGCTGCTACGACGGACTGGGTCGACAATTATCCAGGATTTATCGATGGCGTCGAAGGTCTCAAGCTCGCAGAGCAGTTCCAGGGACAGGCAGAACGCTTCGGTGCCGACATTCGGTTTGGAGAAGTGCAAAGTCTTCGAGACGAAGGTGAGTATAAGGTAGTCGAAACGACCGAGGGTCCACTAAAAGCCCGTGCAGTCCTGATTGCAACCGGGAGTGACTATAAAAAACTTGGTATCCCCGGTGAGGCTGAATACTACGGCCGAGGAGTGCACTACTGCGCGACCTGTGACGGAGCATTTTACCGCGACAAAAAAATTGCAGTGGTGGGTGGCGGTAACTCTGCGGTACAGGAAGCTATGTTTTTGACGCGCTTTACTTCACATATAGACCTGCTGGTTCGCTCCGATCTGCGGGCAAGTGAAGTACTGCAGCATGAGCTCGATGAGTTTGTAAAACAAGGCAAAATAACTGTCCACTTGCAAACGGTGACTGACGAAATCGTTTCGACAAATGGTGCTACCGTCGATAAAGTACTCGTTACAAAAGACGGTCAAAAGACAGAGATTTTGTGTGACGGCGTGTTTATTTTTATCGGCTTACTGCCAAACACTAAGTTTCTCAGTTCGAGTGCAGTGGAGCTCGACGAAGTTGGGCTCGTAAAAACAGATGAAAATCTTCAGACATCGATGCCCGGAGTATTCGCCAGCGGAGACGTTCGCTCAGGCGCAACCATGCAGATCGCTAGCGCGACTGGAGAGGGTGCAACAGCGGCGCTAAAGATGCGCGAGTATCTGGAAGGCAAGCTTTAGCTTAGTTTGCGTCGAAGGAAGGCGGGGTCGTCAGTGACGACGCCGTCGATTCCTTTTTTATAGAGTAGTTTTGCGGCCTGTGGCCGGTTGACGGTATATGCATAAGTAAAAAGCCCATAAGACTTTGCGATTTGAAGAGCGACGTCCGAGATATGGAGTCGGTGAAAGCCGATTGCGTCAAACCGTAGTACCCTATGCCATGGCATAAATGCCAGCGGGTTTCGGTGAAGTAGCATACCGAGAGAGGCCTGAGGGACTCGTTTTCTGACTGCGAGTAGCGCGAGTGGCTTAAAGGAGCTCAGTAGTATGCTCTCCCAGTCACTAGGGCTTGTTACGTACTGCTCGAGAACGATTAGGGTGGGGCGTACCGAGGCAACTTCTTTGATTTCTATGTTGAGAAAAATGCGCCCAAAACAGGCGGCCATGGCCTGGTCCAGAGTGGTAATAGTTGGATCTTTTTTCCTGAGCTCATGGAGTGTGTAGCGACGTATAAATGCGAGGTCTCGTTTGCGACTGCCCGAAAGACGGAAGTCATGGGCGAGCACCGGCACGCCGTCGCGGGTGATACGGACATCAAACTCGATCATATCTGCATCGGCGCGAATAGCCTCTTCTAAGCTAGCGAGAGTGTTTTCGGGTGCGACTGCCTTTGCTCCTCGGTGACCAATGATAACCATATGTGTGACACGTCAGTAGTGATCTACTGAACATGCTCCCTAAAGAAGGTCTCGAGTTGCTTGATCACTTTTTTGTTGGTTGTTTCGAGCGCAACTTCTCGGGTACCGATAAGCACGCCGCCGTAGACAAAGTTATGTGACCCAGTTATGGCGACTTTTTTTCCATCAGGCATTGTAAAGACTATGAATTTGGCGTGGAGGTACGACCTACGATGATAAGAGGTAACCTGTCTACTGAGGCTCATGCCAAGTCGGATGACAAGCCTGTTTAAAATACCGGCCGTGGTCCAGTGATTGAAATACAAGCGCGCATCGGTCTTTTTTAGAAGACGGCTCAATTTTCCTGTCGGACAGTACTGCGATACGAGGAGTACTTCTTTTGCTTGCGCCGCCCAGTGGCAAGTACGGCGATAAATGATCGAATCACCGATGAAGCCACCATCTATCAAAACCATGTTGTCATCATCGCCGAACTGATGGGAGCGATAGGTGTGATTTGCGGCGTCTGCAGCTATGATGCGCTTGTGTTCGTCGCATATTCGAGAGGCAAGTGGCCCATTGTGTGTGATGAACATGTAGTCGGTGTACTCAACACTTGCATGGTCGAGGTTGACGCCGCCGAATGAGTAAACGGTGTCATCCACGACACACCATTTGATGTGGGTACGGCCAGAAAATGCAACTGTGCTTAATTTACCGAGCCAGTGAAAGTCAGCACCGCTACTTCTTAGCTTTTTCTGAACAGCGTTTGCGTCTCGAACACGTTTGTTACGATAGGTAGTCGGGATGTACGACCCCTGAAGATCGGTGTAAGTAAACGTGTCACCGCAGACATTCACCTCTACCCCTCTTTCAGCGGCGTTACAAAGCGCCTGAATGAGCTCGTCGGTGGCATCGTCTTCGACGAACATCATAGCCATAACGTAGACTCGTGTCGTCGCTTTTTGAATACGTTTTGTGGCATCGGCAATGTATGCCTTTGGCAAAATAAGCTGAGGAGTTGTGGCCATATGCTTATAGTATACAAAACTGCTACACTAGTACTAAAGTAATCGTGAAAAACAGGAGTAAACTACCATGCCAGACTTTAACAAAGTTTTGACTCCCGGTGACGTTGATTCGGGTGTCGTTCATACTGTAATTGAGATTCCGAAGTGGTCGACCCTGAAAATTGAATGGAACCGCAAGGTGGCAGCGTTTGAACTTGATCGAGTCGAGCCAAGCATTTTTGCAAAACCAGTTAACTACGGTTTTATTCCTCAGACGCTCGACGAAGATGGTGATGAGCTTGATACGCTTGTACTGACGAATGAACCCCTGCCTACCGGAATTTTCATGAAGGCAAAGGTGATTGGCGTTCTGAACTTCATCGACGACGGTGAAGCCGATCACAAAGTTGTTGTCGTTCCTGAAGACGATCGTAACACCGACAACGCCATCCAGAGCATGGATGATCTCCATGAGCGTTGGCGCCAAAAGATCGAGCATCACTTCGCTCACTACAAAGACCTCAAAAAACCAGGCTCAACACAGGTTCAGGGCTGGGGTGGCGCCGAAGAGGCAATGGCCATCGTGCGTGAGTGTATCGAACGGTACAGCAACCAATAAATAGTTTGAAGGGTGTAGAGAAGGAGAAAGCATGGGACACGGCGGACCGGTATATGGTGGACCATTTCGTGATTGTGGCTTTTTTGGTGTGGATGATGGCAGATATGCCCGTAGGCCAGAAAGTAACAGGTCTCGTGAGTTTGAATTCAGACCTGACTTTACCGGCAATGTGATGATATATGATGGGGTTTCAATGTCCGCAATTTGGGTGACGTATGAAAACGGTATAGGGCAGAAACTTTTCTTTGTACCCCAGTTTGGCCCCGGGAAAAACATTTTTGAGACTGAGTTGGCACATATTCCAGGTGAGGTCACGGCCAGGTTTAGTAGTAGTGATGACGGGGATAGGCTTGCAACTGTCACGCATGAAGGTGATGAGGTTATGAAACTAAATCTATCGCAACTTGCGCGAGATGCGGGCAAACGCTTAGAGGGTGACTGGTTGCGCGATCTGGCTACAGACTAAACAGACTACACGTATCTTTGCAAAAAAAATCGTAAGATATCTCACAAGATTCTTCTTTACATTTTCTCAGCTTAGAGCAATACTGACAATCTAAAAGTCGCCTCTATGGGCGACTTTTAGATTTGCGGTTTTTTGAGTTGCGAACGAAGTTTGTCTCGAGCGTGACGTGTTATGACGAGGTCCATCCAATCCGGGCGTGGTTTAGCGTTTCGCTTCGTAATGACCTCTACTATGTCTCCGTGCTGGAGGGGCTGATCAAATGACACCATTTTTCCGTTAACGCGAAAGCCCGCTGCATTTTTGGCGACGTCACTGTGGATGCGGTATGCGTAGTCGAGCGGAAAAGCACC
>CAYLGT010000007.1:20609-22856 GCA_964383465.1 uncultured Candidatus Saccharibacteria bacterium
CGTATCTGAAATTCGACGATTTGATCGTTGGGGGTAACGATGGTGGTATGGAGGCTTTGGTACCCGTTTGGTTTTGGGCGTGCAATGTAATCCTTGATACGGTTGACCATCGGTTGATACATACCATGTAGCACCCCCAGGACACGGTAGCAAGTCTCGACATCCTCGACGATGATTCGTAGTGCGATGAGGTCATAGACATCATCGATGCTCTCAACTTTTCGGAGTTTTTTGTGGAGGCTGTAGACACTTTTGATACGGCCGTCCATATGGTGTTCGATGCGTTCAGCCGTCAGTCGCGCGTCGACCTGATGCCGCACTTCGGCTAGTCGACGATGACTTCGCCCTAGTCTGTCTTTCATGACTTTCTTCAGTCTTTTGAACTCTTTTGGGTCAAGATATGAAAAAGCTAATTCTTCAAGCTGCACGCGTACCCGACCCATGTTCAGACGATCGGCAAGTGGTGCAAAAACTTCCAGTGTTTCACGAGCGATCTTGATTTGTTTGTCGCGCGACATGTACTCTAGGGTTTGCATGTTGTGGAGGCGATCGGCGAGTTTGATAATGATGACGCGCACATCTTCACCAACAGCGATGAGAAGTTTAGTGAGGTTGTCACGAGTACTGGGCAGGTAACTCTTGAGATCTCGCATACCGGCGCGCGCCTGCGATACCTTTGTGACGCCATCAACCAAAAATGCGACGTCGCGACCGAACATATTTTCGATCTCGGTCAGAGTCGTCTCGGTATCCTCGACAGTGTCGTGGAGTACTCCGGCGATCACTGTGTCGATGTCCATTGTCCAGTCGATTAAAATTCCGGCAACTGAAAGTGGGTGGATGATGTATGGCTCGCCACTTTTTCGTTTTTGACCGTGGTGCATCTTCGAAGCGAAGTCGATTGCACTTTGCAGTTCAGTCACGTCATCTTCCTCAAAGAGCTCAGATGCTTTTTGTAGAAGTTCACGCTTTTTCATGCTTTCATTATACCTCTGTTGTGAAGGAGTGTGCTTTTTTCGAAAAAGCGAAAGCGGTATAATGAGCTTAAATCAGATAAAGAATAAGGGGCGGGGAAGAAACCATGACTAAAAAAATTGCTATCAACGGCTTCGGGCGGATCGGCCGAAATGCTTTTAAAATTGCCTTTGACCGTAGTGACATCGAAGTCGTAGCTATAAACGACCTGACCGATAACGCCACGCTAGCCTACTTACTGAAATACGACAGCAACTACGGTGTCTATGAGCACGAGGTAAACCACGACGAACAGGGCATCGTGGTCGATGGTAAATCGGTTAAAGTCTTTGCCGAAAAAGATCCGGCCGCACTTCCGTGGGGTGACATGGAGATCGACGTTGTCATCGAATCGACAGGACTGTTTACGGATGCTGAAGGTGCAGGGAAGCACGTCGAAGCGGGTGCAAAACGTGTTGTAATCAGTGGGCCAACCAAATCTGATGGCGTCGACACACTTGTGCTTGGGGCTAATGACGACAAGGTCGGAAGCAGCACACCGGTAGTGAGCAACGCGAGCTGTACGACGAACTCTCTTGGTGCGGTCATGGCCGTTCTCGATAGTACCTTTGGTATCGAAAAATCTATGTTGACAACGGTTCACAGTTACACAGCGTCACAGGCGCTGCAGGACGCCCCTAAAAAAGATGTACGAGAAGGCCGTAACGCAGCTGAAAACATCGTTCCAACCAGTACGGGTGCTGCCATTGCTGTCACGAAGGTTCTTCCATCACTCGCGGGCAAGTTTGACGGGATCAGTATGCGCGTTCCGACACCGGTTGTGTCAATTAGCGACGTGACTGCGCTTTTGAAACGAGACGTGACCGTAGAAGAAGTCAACGAAGCCTTCAAGAAAGCTGCCGGTGAGCCATACTATCAGGGTATCCTCGGTGTATCAGATGAGCCGCTTGTGAGCAAAGACTATGTTGGCAATAGTCACTCTGGAATTGTTGACCTGGCGCTGACTCGGGTTGTCGACGGAAACCTCGTCAAAGTATGCGCCTGGTATGACAACGAGTGGGGCTACAGTAACCGCCTTGTAGAACTAACCGCAGATATCGCAAAAAACGCATAAGTTATATGAAGCTGTATCTCGGCTCTGACCACAACGGATTTCATCTCAAAGAAGAGGTGTTTGCCTACTTGAGCAAACGAGGCTATGAAGTCGAAGACGTGGGGGATAAAGAGCTCAACCCTGACGATGACTTTCCTCAGTTCGCCGCAGCTGCCTGC
>CAYLGT010000007.1:22956-25159 GCA_964383465.1 uncultured Candidatus Saccharibacteria bacterium
GGTAGCGTAAGCGCTATAGTAGCAGCATATGGCGAAGAAAAAACAATCACTCACCCTACACCAATTACTGAGCGCTCTTTCTTTCTGGGGAACTGCAGCCAGGGGGATGTTGTTTGGGTTTTTGTCGGTTATGACGTTTTTGATTGCGCTGAGTGAAGTTTCTACAAGTGCCGCAGCAGACAACCAGTTTATGATTTTGGTGTACGTACTTTCGAGCTTCTTACTGCTTGATATCGGCTACGTCATGATTGCAAGGGTTTACAAAATCAAGGGCGGATTTGACATGCTCGCTCTCGGAGTAGCAGAAGTGATGCTCGGGCTGCTGTATATCGTTCCAAAGGTTGTAGTCAACCCAGACACAAAGCTTGTTGTAGATCCACTCACTTACGTACTATTTGTGCCCCTCATCGTGCTTGCACTTCGACTCCTTGTCGGTTTGCTTTACGGTAAGCGCTAAGCCCGGCGTTATGAGTATCATCTGTCCTTCGGTGACGCCAACTACTACCAGTCCTGATGAGTATCGTCTTATGCTGGAACGAGTGGCTTCATTTGCCCCAAGGATTCAAATCGATCTCATGGATGGTGAGTTTGCACGTCCCAAAACAATCTCTGTTCGTGATATATGGTGGCCGCAAGGCGTGAGTGCGGACATACACCTTATGTACAGTCGACCGCTTGAGTTTGTTGATTCTTTAGTAACGCTAGGCCCACATCTGGTAATCGTTCATGCAGAAGCCGGAGGAGACTTAGAGCGATTTATCGGTACCATGCACGAGCACAACATCCGGGTAGGTGTAGCACTGCTACAGCAGACCTCAGTGCATGAAGTAAAACATTTGATCGAGATGGTGGACCATGTGCTGATTTTTAGCGGCACACTTGGTAGCTATGGGGGGACGGCAGACTTTGACTTGCTCGAAAAAGTACCCCAGATAAGGGCGCTAAGTCCTGGTATCGAAATAAGTTGGGATGGTGGTGCGAACGTCGATACCGTGCGGTCGCTTGCTCTCGGTGGAATTGATGTTATCAACGTCGGTGGTGCCATACAGCACTCAGAAGATCCGGCACGTATGTACGCCTTGCTTCAAAAACAAGTCTAGCTCGACGTTTTTAATAGCGCTTATGCTACAATAAAACAGATATGAGTGGGCAACTTACCATAGTCCAGTTAGAACACATGGCGAATACGATCCGCGAGGATATCATTCGTATGCTTGAGCATGCCGGATCTGGCCATAGTGCGGGCCCACTAGGTATGGCAGACATCCTGACGGCCCTTTATTTTCATGTCATGAGGCATGACCCGAAAAATCCTGATTGGTCAGAACGAGATCTGTTTGTGCTCAGCAATGGCCATACGGTGCCAGTCCAATATGCTGCGATGGCTCGCAGCGGGTACTTTCCTATCGAAGAACTACAAACACTGCGCAAACTTGGTTCACGACTTCAGGGTCATCCTGAACGTGTAAAACTCCCGGGCATTACAAACACTAGTGGCCCACTTGGCTCTGGACTGAGTCAGGCGAGTGGTATGGCCTACGTCATGAAATATCTTGACCCACAACCTCATCGCTGGGTGTACTGCATGATGGGTGATGGTGAGCTCGACGAAGGCAACATATGGGAAGCAGCCATGTTTGCTGGCAAATACAAGCTCCACAATCTCATAGGCATCGTTGATCGTAACAACATACAGATCGATGGCAACACCGAAGACGTCATGCCAATAGAAGATCTGCGCGGTAAGTGGGAGAGCTTCGGGTGGCACGTACTTGAGATCGATGGCAACAATATGGAAAGCATCATCGACGCCTGCTCTATGGCGCGCTCTATCATTGAAAAACCAACGGTGATCATTGCGCATACCATTCCAGGCAAAGGCGTTCCGTTTATGGAGTATGACTTCCACTGGCACGGGATGCCACCAAACCATGAGCAAGCGAAAGAAGCACTACGCAAACTTCGAACGCTAGACGGAAAGATACGGAGCGAACATGAGTGAGATGCACCTGGTGGCAAATATAGGCAGCGATGACATCGTTCAGGAGCCAACCCGTAAAGGCTTTGGGCGTGGTTTAAAGGCGGCAGGGGAACAAGATCCAAATGTAGTTGCGCTCTGTGCTGATTTGACTGAGTCGACTCAGATGCATCTGTTTCGTGAAGCTTTCCCGGCTCGTTTTGTCGAAGTTGGGATTGCTGAACA
>CAYLGT010000007.1:25259-27312 GCA_964383465.1 uncultured Candidatus Saccharibacteria bacterium
CCGCTTCCGCTACGACGAATGGGCATGCAGGATCGTTTCGGAGAGTCAGGCTCTCCTGCTGAGCTACTTGAGCATTTTGGCCTTACCGGCAAACACATTGCCCACAACGCACATGAATTTATAAATGATACAAAGAAAAGGTAAATAAGCTATGAGTTTATCGGTCGCACAAATTCGCAACAACTGTGTCAAAGCACGTCATCTGATGCAGCGCTCCAGGCAGCAACATTTCGCCGTTGGTGCATTCAACATCGACAACCAGGAGACGCTCATAGCAATTGCCCGTGTTGCGCAGGCAAAAAACGCGCCCGTACTTGTTGAAGTGAGCGATGGCGAGGTGAAAGCACTCGGCCTCGAAAACCTGCGAGATCTCGTCGACAACTACAAAGAAGAATACGGCATCGAGATGTATATCAACCTCGACCATAGCCCAACCGTGGAGGCGTGCAAAGCGGCGATCGACGCAGGCTACGAGTTTATTCATATCGACATCTCACAGGCAAACCATGACGCGTCCGAAGAAGAGATCATAGCTCGTACGAAAGAGGTTGTCGAATACGCAAAGTTTACAGGAGCGCTTGTTGAATCTGAGCCTCATTATTTTGGTGGTAGTAGTAACGTACACGAAGAAGCCATCGACTACGAAGAGATCAAAAAAACATTTTCAACCCCAGAAGGAGCTCGTGCTTTTGTCGACGCAACTGGTATCGATACCTTTGCTGCAGCAATCGGGAATCTACACGGCAAGTACCCCGTACCAAAAGAGCTTGATCTCGAGCTGCTCAAGCAGATCCGAGAAGCAATTCCGTGCCAGATATCGCTGCATGGTGGTTCCGGTACTCCGCTCCACTATTTCGAGCAAGCAGCTCAGATCGGTGTGAGCAAAATCAACATCAACTCTGACATGCGCTACGCATTTCGAAAAACAGTCGAGAAAGTACTCGCAGAACATCCTGAAGAATTCGCACTCGTGAAGCTCATGGACGAAGTAAAAGACGCGGTGCAAAAGGTTGTTGAAGAAAAAATCGACGCTTTCGGTTCAGCGAACAAGGCGGTTCGATGAGCACGCCGACCATACTCTGTATCGGCAAAGCCACCCAAGACGTGTACCTTCGCGACGACGAATTTGACCCACACAAAGAAGGCAAAGTGGCCTATACGCACTTACCACTTGGCGCCAAGCTCGACATCGCTGAAGCGTACTTCATGACCGGAGGTAACGCTACGAACGTCGCAGTTACCTTCGCTCGTCAAGGCCTTCACAGCCGGTACTTCTGGGTACTCGGTTCCACTGACCCTGCTTCACAAAATGTGTTGCGCGAGCTGGACGCAGAACATGTTGATACAAGTTACGTGACGACCCACCCCTCCGTACGCTCAAGTTTTTCGACGATTCTGCTTTCTATGGATGGTGAGCGAACTATCCTAAACTATCACGGCTCGCTGCCGTCGCCACGAGAAGTTATGGCAAAGCGGGACGCGTTTGATGGGGTGAATTGGGTCTACCCAACTGCGGTAGGGTCATTTGAGTCGCTCGAGTTGATCGTCGAAGAGGCAAAAAAGCGGGGTATAAAAGTCATGCTCAACCCAGCTGGAAGTGAGCTGGCGGAGCCGGAGAAACTCAAAAGTCTACTCACCGATGTGGAAGTGCTCTGTCTCAATAAAGACGAGATGCAGCTGCTAGTAGAGGGCTCCAGTATGGAAACACTGGTGCGAAATGGGCTGAAATACTGTCCTGTGGTTATCGTTTCCGATGGTCCCAATGGAGTAGTGGCAAGTGACGGCAAGACCATGGTGAGCGCAGGAATGTATGAAGATGTTCCAGTGATTGATCGACTCGGTGCCGGCGATGCATTTGCGAGCGGATTCTTGAGTCAGTGGATTCAGGGCAAAGGTTTAAAGGATTCAATTGTCTTTGCGAGTGCAAACAGCACATCAGTCGTGACTCAAATCGGTGCAAAACCAGGCATTTTGCACGCTGGCACAAAGCTACATGAAATGGAACTTACTCAAAAGGAGCTGTAAAAATGGCAAAAGTCTTACGTGATCTACT
>CAYLGT010000007.1:27412-38796 GCA_964383465.1 uncultured Candidatus Saccharibacteria bacterium
ATGGAACTTACTCAAAAGGAGCTGTAAAAATGGCAAAAGTCTTACGTGATCTACTCGATGCAGAAGAACCGATTTTCTCTCTCGCACTTCAGCAGCTAGAGAGAGCGAGCGGAAGTAACGGTACTGACGCACGCCTCATCGGTGAAATTGCCGAGAAGATGCGCACCTCAGCCGAGCACATAGGACTGGATCCACACGACTCAACTGATCGTGAGATCTATGCCGGGATGCTGGCTCAAATCGAGCGCGATAACCAGCGAGTCATAAAACTTATCGGTGGGACGGATCCTGACGACGTCAAGGCTAACATTCCGCTGATAGTTAAGGCAGTCGAAGCTATGGATATCCCGCGTGACTGCTGGGTGCTCAAGCGTTCAGTCGCCAAGAAGCTGCTCAAAACCATGCCGCCTAAAGCACTCATGAAGCACCTCGGCTACCGTTCTGTTGATAGCATGCTAAAGCATGAGAACATCGACGAAGTGTATACGGCGCTTCGTTTCTCGGAGGGGCCGGAATGGCTCAACAAATACGACGAACTCTTCAAAACTATTTCGCCGAGTGACTTTGAGACACGACAGATTAGCATCGTGCAGATGGACCATGACAAATATGTTGATCTGGCGGAACACTTCGTCCAGAAAAAGTTTCATAACGTTACCCACACAAAGGAGATGGGAACGATCATCATCGTACCGATGAAAGTCGACAAAATGAAGGGCATTACCCTCAAAACCTTGCCTCTTTTGTTTCACTATATAAACGAAGTTCGACTTTACAGTGCTTTTTTCAAGCTCAAACAAGTCAACAAAAACTTCGGTGAAACGGTAGTAGAAACACTCATCGCCGACCCGGGTAATGCTGCGCAAATGGCTGGTTCGCATGTCCACTGGCGAGTGATCCAGCGCTACTTTGGAAAGTTGAAAGAGGAAGGGCACCCTGAGGCCTTTGAACCTCATGTTCAGCCCGAAGACCTGCACTGGCGTAAGGCTGAAGAGAATCTCGCCCAGCTCGATCCTGAGATGAAGTTTTGGGTAGACCAGGATTACGTCGCTAAACTAGCCGACGACGGTTTGCCGCTTACCTACAACATGATGGATGTGAGTCTAGCTTATAGTAACGGCGAAAGCTATGAGACTCGCTATTTCTACCACTTCCGTGAAAGTCTTTGGAACGAGATTTTCATGCGCTACATGGGCCACAAGAACCTAGAAAACAGCATTCTGAAGCAGTTGGACAACGATATGATTGCTCCAGAGAACTTGAGGCCAGGAAAGTAAATGCTAGTCGATTACTTCTGCGGCGGAGTGATCGCAGTAGGTGTCATTTGCTAGTACTAACTTCACGACTTCGTCGATGTCATCGGTGATGGTAAAGAGCTTTTCATCTCGTTTGTTTATGAGATGGTTACGTTCGTAGATGTCGAATTTTTCGAAGTGTTCAAATGCATCCCAAAACTCGCGGCCAACCAGGATGACTGGAGCTTTGGCAGTTTTGCCAGTTTGAATGAGGGTCAAAATCTCAGTGAGCTCGTCGAGTGTTCCGAAACCGCCGGGAAAGTATACATAGGCATCGGCAAACATGGTCATGACGATTTTGCGCGGCGCAAAGTGGCTAAAAGCGTATGAGTCTGTGGTGTAGGGGTTGAGTGTCTGCTCGTGGGGGAGGGCTATGTTAAAGCCGATCGAGTTGCCCATAGCCTCGCTCGCACCTTTATTGGCCGCCTCCATAATCCCACCGCCTCCGCCAGTGACAATTGCGTAGCCATGCGTGGAGAGTGCTCGGCCAAGCTCCTCGGCCTTTTTGTAGTACTGGTTAGACGGTTTCAGACGGGCAGAGCCAAAGATCGTCACGGTTTTGTGGTATTTTTTGAGTACCTTGTAGCCATGCTCAATTTCTTTATGAACCCCGCGAAGACGAATCATGGCCGCTTCGAGCATGATCTCGCGCGGAACGCAGACCACTTTTTCGTCACTATCTTTGTTTTTCATAGTCATAAGCAGTATAACACTTTGAGCCTTTACGCTACACTAGAAGGGTGAAATTTACTCTAAAAAGTGATTACCAGCCCACCGGAGATCAACCAAGTGCAATCGAGCAGCTCGTTGCTGGCCTTGAAAAGGGCGAAAAAGAGCAAACCCTACTAGGTGTGACGGGGTCAGGTAAGACGTTTACGATGGCAAACATTATCGCCGAGCGACAGGCTCCGACGCTGGTACTTGCCCACAACAAAACACTGGCGGCACAACTTTTTTCTGAGTTTAAGGAGTTCTTTCCTGAAAACGAAGTGCACTACTTTGTAAGCTACTTTGACTACTACCAACCAGAGGCCTATATGGTCAGTAGCGATACCTATATAGAAAAAGACAGCAAGATAAATGAGGAAATTGATCGTTTACGTCACGCTGCCACAGCTGCGCTCCTCTCTAGGCGGGATGTGATTATCGTTGCCAGCGTCAGCTGTATTTATGGCATCGGTTCAGTTGATGATTATGGTGGTATGTCGATCACCGTTAAGAAGGGCGAGACTCGAAAACGTGACAAATTCCTGCGTCATCTCAACGATATCCAGTATCATCGCAACGACGTTGATTTTGCTCGCGCTACCTTCCGTGTTCGCGGTGATGTTGTCGACGTATTTCCGGCAGGGAGCGAGTCGGCGTATCGTGTGGAATTCTTTGGCGATGAAGTTGACCGACTCAGTGAAATTAACCCTCTTACCGGCGAAATCATTCGCGAGCCGAATGAAGTACGAATTTTTCCAAGTAGCCACTACGTAACCCCACAGGAAAAGTTGAAGTTTGCGATAGAAAAGATCCGTGAAGAGCTAAAAGAACGACTTGAGTATTTCCGTTCTCAGGATAAGCTACTTGAAGCTCAGCGCCTTGAACAACGAACGCGCTACGACTTAGAGCTGCTCGAAGAAACAGGCTTTGTCAAAGGTATTGAAAACTATAGTCGTTACTTGACCGACCGTGAGCCGGGTGAGCAACCGGCGACACTCCTGGACTACTTCCCGGATGATTATCTGCTGCTCGTCGACGAGTCCCACATGAGCTTGCCGCAGGTGCGCGGAATGTATAACGGTGATCGTGCACGAAAAGAGATCCTGGTTGAGCATGGCTTTCGTTTGCCGAGTGCTCTCGACAACCGACCGCTGACGTTTACCGAGTTCGAGAAGCACATCCATCAAGCCATTTACGTTTCGGCCACGCCTGCCGAGTATGAACTTACCCATAGCCCGAAGCCGGCACAGCAGGTCATTCGTCCTACGGGCCTACTTGACCCTGTCATCGAGATTCGACCTATCGATGGCCAGATCGATGACCTCATCAAAGAGATAAAGGAGCGTATAGCTGCGGGACAACGCGTACTTGTCACCACGCTCACAAAACGGATGGCAGAAGATCTGAGCGCATATCTAACGGAGCTCAACATCAAGACGGCATATATCCATAGCGATGTCGATACGCTCGATCGCGGCGATATCCTGCGTGATCTTCGTCTGGGTGTGTATGACGTTTTGGTTGGGATTAACTTGCTACGAGAGGGACTGGACCTACCCGAAGTAAGTATGGTTGCCATCATGGATGCCGACAAAGAAGGCTTCCTCAGAAGCAGCAGTGCGCTTATCCAGACAATCGGTCGCGCAGCACGTCATGAGCAGGGAAAGGTCGTCATGTATGCCGACAACATCACCGACAGTATGAAAGTTGCGATCGATGAAACAAATCGCCGTCGTGAAATTCAGGATGCCTACAACAAAGAGCATGGCATTACCCCAAAGAGCGTTGACAAGGCGATTAGTGAAGGTTTGAGGGCGATTATCCCGCAAAAAGAAGACACCTCGAAAAAGATAAATCTCAAGAAAATTCCAAAAGACGAGTACCCAGCGCTTCTAAGGGAGCTTACGTCGCAGATGGAGTTGGCGAGTGCCAACCTCGAGTTTGAAAAAGCTGCCGAGCTACGTGACTTAATTCAGGAAATCAAAAAGTTTGGCGCCTAGGAGTATTTTAGGTTCCAGTTGAAACTTTCAATCTGTTATACTTGGTAGCGATGAGTGCAATTTCTCTCGATACTATAAAAAAGTTGGCACAGTTGTCTGCGCTGAGTGTGAGCGATGAAGAGGCTGAAGGGCTGCAAAAGGACCTGACGGAAATTCTCGGCTATGTAGACCAGCTTTCTCGTGTTGATACCGAAGGCGTTGAGCCAACCTATTATGTCCATGGGCTCGAGTCAGTGACGCGCCCTGATGAAATCCGTGAAAGCGGTGTTTCCCAAGCCGAGCTTTTGAAAAATGCACCCGAGCAAAAAGACGGAACCATCGTCGTACCGAGGGTGCTCGAATGACAATTTCTGAAACTAAAGCGGCGGTTATAGCGTCGTCAGCTCGTGCCGTTGTTGAAGAAGCCATAAAAAAAGCTAAAGCAGACCCAGCGCATGCGCTTTTGGAGGTTGTCGAAGAACGAGCACTGCGTCGTGCTGACGAGATCGACGCCAGACTTAAACGTGGGGAGTCTGTAGGTCCACTGGCCGGTGTTCCATTTGTCGCTAAAGACAACATGTTGACGTTTGGAAGTAAGACGACCGCCGCGAGTGAGATACTAGGAAACTTTGAAGCACCGTTTCAAGCTGAATGCATAGAGCGGATCGAAGCAGCAGGTGCGATCTGTATCGGCAAGGCAAACCTCGATGCATTTGCGCATGGTGCGAGCACTGAAAATTCTGCCTACGGTCCTACGACGAACCCACATGATGCTTCGCGTGTTGCCGGTGGAAGTTCAGGTGGTTCAGCAGCGAGTGTTGCTCTCGACATCGTACCTTTTGCGCTTGGTTCGGACACGGGCGGCTCCATTCGTCAGCCGGCAAGCTACTGTGGCGTCGTTGGGTTCAAGCCAAGCTATGGTGCTGTCAGTCGCTACGGTGTCGTGGCAATGGCAAGTAGTACTGATGTAATTGGCCCACTAACACAATCGGCCGGAGATGCGCAGCTTATTATGCAAGCGATTGCCGGTGTTGATGAAAAGGATAGTACGACTACGGCAGTCAGCTACGAAGGGACTTCGAGCGTAGGCAAGAAGGTAGGTGTCATCAAAGAATGGCTCGGCGAAGGGGTAGATGAAGAAGTTCGTCAGGTCGTTCGACACCAAATCGAAAAACTCACAGTCAAAGGCTACGAGGTTGAAGAGGTCTCACTTCCGTCGCTTGACTACTCACTGGCGGTTTACTATATCATCGTTCCCGCTGAGGTAGCCTCCAACCTCGCACGCTACGACGGTATTCGATACGGTGTTCGTCCAGAGGGCACGAAATCGCTGAGTGACGTATACGAGCAGTCGAGAAGCAGTGGCTATATGCCAGAGAACAAACGACGAATTATGATCGGAAACTATGTTCTTTCAAGCGGCTACTACGATGCTTATTTTCAAAAAGCTGCAAAAGTTCGCACGCTGATTGTTCGAGATTTTGCCAAAGCCTTTGAGACATACGATTTTCTGATCGGTCCCGTCGCTCCAAGCCCGGCTTTCAAGCTCGGCGAGAACACTGCCGACCCGCTTGCTATGTACCTTGCGGATCAAATGACAGTTTCAGCTAGTCTGGCGGGAATTCCGGCCATAAGCATTCCAACACATAACGAAGGCCTTCCGATTGGGCTCCAGCTTATTGGTCCACAGAAATCTGACGCCTCGCTTCTGGAATTTGCAAAGATTGTAGAGGAGCTCAACGTATGAACACATTGATCATCATCATGTTCATCGCAATTGTTGTGATTGGTCTGGGTCTTTTGATACTCATATCACTGACTCGCCGGGGTGGAAGTGTGCTCAACCAGGACAAATATCGCAGTGAATGGCTGAAAATTACCAGCAGCATCACTCAAGATTCACGAAGCTGGCAGTTTGCGATTCTCTCGGCCGATAAACTGCTCGACCAAGCTATGCGCGAAAGAGGTATAGCTGGTGAAACGATGGGTGATCGTCTAAAAAATGCTACCTCGACACTTAGTTCAATCGACAAAGTATGGACAGTTCATAAACTACGCAATCGGATTGCTCATGAAAGTAACGTGTCGGTAAATAAGCGTCAACTAAGCGAGTCGCTAAAAGTTTTGAAACGTGCGCTGGCAGATTTGGGGGCATTATGAGTAAACTCGACACAGTTTTTGAAAAATACACGCCAACCATAGGCATCGAATGTCATGTCCAGCTAGCTACAAAAACCAAACTCTTTACAGCTGCAGACAATGACGCTCGCGACAAAGCACCAAACACCACTGTTGATCCACTCTGCTTCGGCTTCCCAGGTGTGTTGCCGGTTCTGAACGAAGAAGTGCTGACCCTAGCTATCCGCGCCGGGCTTGCGATGAAAGCCACCATACCCGAGCTTAGTAGATTTGAACGCAAACATTATTTCTATCCTGATCTTCCGCTTGGGTATCAGATCACGCAGCTGGCGGAACCAGTTATCGTTGGGGGTCATGTTGATGCTCCCCAGCTCGATGGCTCAACCAAAGCAGTTCGCATCCACCATGCACACATCGAAGCAGACGCCGGTAAGTTGACGCACCCAGCAGGTTCCACGCAAAGTTATGTCGACTTGAACCGTGCAGGTACTCCACTGATCGAAATTGTGTCTGAGGCTGATATGCATAGCCCTGCGGAGGCCCGGGCCTACGTACAGGAGCTGTACAAACTCATGACCTATGCAGAGGTTACTCACGGTGATCTGTATCACGGAAACATGCGCTTTGATGTCAACATATCTTTGGCTCCAAAGGGAGAGTCTAAACTCGGAACTCGTGCTGAGATAAAAAACCTCAACAGTTTCCGTGCCGTCGAAAAAGCAGCAGAGTATGAGTGCCTACGTCAAGCGGAACTGCTGGATAAAGGCAAACTCATTGTTCAGGAAACCCGTGGTTGGAACGAAGATAAGCAAAAGACGTTTTCACAGCGCAGCAAAGAGGACGCACATGATTATCGCTATTTCCCAGACCCCGACATTCCGCCAGTTCGTATCCCTGAAAGTCGAGTCGAAGCTGCACGCCAGGCAATGCCACGAATGCCCGACGACTATCGAAATGTTTTTGCAAAGCTCGGCGTAGATACGTCGGTGGTTAGCGTCTTACTTGGTGATCGTTCGCGGGCCCAACTAGTGGCGGATATCACTACGACCGAAGGTGAAAGCGTCGGTAAGCGAGTAGCAAACTGGTTTGCAAGCGTAGTCAGTGACGACGAAAACCCTGACGGAACTTCGCAGCTTCCTTCGAAAGTAGATGTGGTTGAGTTGGCTAAAATGGCGGATGGGAGTGAGGTTTCTGGCTCAGGAGCGAAGGAGATATTTGCAGCGCTTCTTTCAGGCAAATCTGACGCTCGCGCCCTTGCGTCCGAGCTTAACCTGCTTCAAGTGAGTGACGAGTCGGAGATTATGGCAGTGGTTGAAAAAGTATTAAGCGATCCGGCAAGCCAAAAAGCACTCGATGATATACGATCTGGAAATGACAAAGCTATTGGCTACCTTGTAGGGCAGGTCATGAAACTCTCGCAAGGTAAAGCAAATCCCGCCATGGCTCAAAAACTCATTCGTCAAGCCATCTCTTCTTTGTGAGCTGGCTTACAGTTGGGAGCGTAGATTTGACTACAATGGTCCGTACTACTACATAAAGAGGAGGGTATGTATGGACGCAGGATTAGGCGGGTGGCTTGGCACAATTGTCATAGGTGGTCTCGCGGGTTGGGTTGCTTCTATGGTGATGGCGCGAGACGCTTCCATGGGAGTAATTGCAAACGTAATTGTTGGTGTACTCGGTGCAATCGTTGCCAACATGCTGTTGCCTGTGCTTGGTTTATCGGGAACTACTGACAGTAGCGGATATGTTACCAAGTTTGTAGTTGCCTTCGTCGGTGCTATAGTTCTGCTTTTTGTGTGGAACATGCTTACTCGAAAACAAGCCCGTTAACAGGGTAAATAAAACTATCCACGTGCTATGATGGTAGTGGATAGTTTTATTTATCTTTGAAAAAAGGATTTCCTATGGACGCAATGCAGATACTTGTCATCATACTCTCAACATTTCTGGCACTCTTTCTCCTTCTTTCGGTTGTGCTCGTAGTGCTGCTTATAAAAGTAACAAAGCAGATCAAAAACGTAACTACAACCGCTCAGTCAGCTGCAGAGCACATCAATAATCTCGCTGGTAATGTGAGTAAAGTTGCCTCGCCAGCACTGATCGCAAAAGTTGTTATGGATCAAATCAAAAAAGCTCGCAAGAAGTAATCACAATGGCTGAAGCGAAAAAGAAATCAGAAAAAAACGCCAAGCATTCGTTGCTTGAAGAGCTATTTGAGGACATGTATCGAGATCGTTTTCGTGTCTACAAGTTTAACTTTGTTCGTGGCGTCTTATTCGGTGCAGGCAGTGCACTGGGCGGAACGGTGGTCATTGCGTTGATGATTTGGATTCTTTCTTTGTTTGTAAATTTCCCGCTCATTGGTGATGCCTTTAAAGATGCTCAAAACTCGTTAAAAACCACCCAAGAAGTCCAAAACCCGTAGCCTATAACTGGTATACTATAGAGACATGAGTACAGGGGGTATTGCTTCAAAGTCTGATTTACGTGCGTCTGATTACGTGCATCTTCATAATCACACCCACCACAGCTTGCTCGACGGCCTGACAAAGGTAGATGAGCTGGTTACTCGTGTCAAAGAACTTGGCATGAATGCTGTTGCCATGACAGACCACGGGACTTTGTCGGGGGCGATTGAGTTTTATAAAGCGTGCAAAGCAAACGATGTAAAACCGATTATAGGAATTGAAACCTATGTCGCCGCGCGTACCATCCACGATCGAGACCCAGCAAAAGACAAAGCTCGCTACCATTTGATTTTGCTTGCGATGAACAATGTTGGCTATCAGAATCTGATGCGCCTTAGTACCATCGCCAATCTGGAAGGTGTGTATTACAAGCCACGTATCGATCATGATTTACTTGAGAAATACAACGAAGGGCTGATCGCAAGTAGTGCTTGCCTCGGTGGTGAGATCAGTGAGCAACTTAAAACAGGTAACTACGAAGAAGCGAAACGAATCGCAGAGTGGTATAAAGGCGTTTTTGGTGACCGCTACTATCTGGAAATTCAGGACCACAACGAGTATCCGGAGCAACAAAAAGTTAACGAGCTTATGCTCAAACTTGGCGCAGAACTGGGTATCAAATGTATCCTGACAAGCGACGCTCACTATGTGCGCCCAGAAGACCAAGAGTCTCATGAAATACTTCTCTGCGTAGGCACAGGAGCGTACCTCGCCGATCAGGATCGTATGAGCCTTACGGACTTTCATCTGCATGTAACAGATCCTGAAGAGATAATCGAGCGGTGGGGCCAAACACATCCGGAAATAATTTCAAATACTCGCGAGTTAGCAGATCGGTGCCAGGTAGATCTAGAGTTCGGCAAAATCCTCATCCCGCGTTTTACCGTCCCGAAAGGTGACGATGAAAAGTCATATCTGCATCGTCTTGTCTGGCAAGGACTGTCATGGCGTTATGGCGGAGTTGCGCGCGAGAAGCGAAAAACACTCACAGTCGAAGAAGCCAGAGCGACACTCTCGCCAGAAGTCATAGAGCGTGCAGAGTATGAGCTAAAAACCATGGACGACATGGGGTTCAATGGCTACTTTTTGATCGTGCAGGACTTCATCAACTGGGGCAAGGACCAGGGTATTATCTTTGGGCCGGGTCGTGGATCTGCTGCGGGTTCAATCGTTGCGTACTCGTTGAAGATCACTGAGCTTGATCCACTCCTGTATGACCTCATGTTTGAACGATTCCTCAACCCTTCACGTATCTCCATGCCAGATATCGATGTCGACATCCAGGACACACGTCGTGACGAGGTGATCCAGTATTGTGTCGAAAAGTATGGCACTGATCGTGTGGCAAACATCTGTACTTTTGGAAAGATGGCTGCTCGCGCATCGGTCCGTGATGTTGCTCGTGTACTGCAAGTGCCGTACGCGGAAGCTGACAAGTTGAGCAAAATGATCCCGCCACCAGTACAAGGGCGGCACATCCCGCTGAAGGTCAGTATCGAAGAAGATGCAGATCTAAAACGAGAGTATGAAAGTAATCCGACTGCTAAACGGATTTTTGACTACGCAGTACGGCTAGAGGGGACAATTCGCTCGCATGGTGTGCACGCAGCCGGGGTGGTGATCGCACCGGATGACATTGTTAAATTTACGCCGCTTGAAATGTCACAAAAAGGAGCAGTTGCCACTCAGTATCCGATGGGCCCAGTTGAAGAATTGGGACTACTAAAAATGGACTTTCTGGGGTTATCCAACCTGACGATCATCAACAACGCGCTCAGGATTATCAAAAAAGTCTATAAAAACGACATCGACATCAACACTATCCCCATGGATGATGCGAAAACATTTGAACTATTGCGTCGGGCGGACACAACCGGAGTCTTCCAGATAGAGTCGGCCGGCATGAAGCGCTATCTCAAAGAACTTGGTCCGACTGAATTTTCTGATATCATCGCCATGGTAGCGCTGTATCGCCCGGGACCGATGGCAGAGATTCCACGTTTTATCGAAGGAAAGAACAACCCGTCGTCAGTCGTTTATTTGCACAAAGCGCTTGAGCCGATTTTGAAGGACACATACGGAGTCATGGTTTACCAGGAGCAGATCATCAACCTTCTGCAATTGGTGGCAGGTTATACGCCTGGTGAAGCCGACTTGGTGCGAAAGGCAATCGGTAAGAAAAAGCGCGAGATTATGCAGGCTGAGGAGCCAAAGTTTATCGCTGGATGTCAGCAGCAGGGGTTGACTCAGGGTCAAGCCGAGAAGTTGTGGGCACAGATCCAGCCGTTTGCCGACTACTCATTCAACAAAGCCCACGCCGCCTGCTATGGTTTAATCGCCTACTGGACCGCCTATCTGAAGGCACATTATCCTGACGCATTTATGGCGGCACTTATGACCAGCGACGAGGACGACATAGATCGTCTCGCAATTGAGATCAACGAATGCAAGCACATGGGCTTAACCGTTTTGCCACCAGATGTTAACGAGAGCTATGTTGAGTTCGGTGTTGTTCCAGAACAAAAAACCGTCCGTTTCGGGATGGCCGCCGTAAAAGGTGTAGGCACTGGTGCGGTTGAAGAGATATTGCGAGCTCGTGAAGAAGGCAAGTTTGAGTCGGTGACGGATTTTGCTCGGCGAGTAAGTACGCGTACTGTAAACCGCAAAGCATGGGAGTCACTAGTGAAAGCTGGGGCATTTGATAGTCTCGGCGATCGTTCGGACATACTTTATAACATGGACAACATCCTTGGGTATGCTTCGAAACTGCAGCGAGAAGCCAACACAAATCA
>CAYLGT010000008.1:0-1869 GCA_964383465.1 uncultured Candidatus Saccharibacteria bacterium
CATCGGGCTCACAACCCTCAAGTATGCCAACACCGTCTAGCCCTGCAAGCTCCTCCGCTACCGCACCGTCAGACGCTCCAGCCGACATTCCTCCGCCACCGCCAGCACCGCCTGTGCCTGGTATGCCTCAATCGAGCACACCAGCAGCCGGCACCCCGCCTGTAGCCGATACTGCAGCGCCAGCTTCGAGTGAACCAACCCAGAAGCC
Organism: uncultured Candidatus Saccharibacteria bacterium; assembly: GCA_964383465.1. Taxonomy (GTDB): domain Bacteria; phylum Patescibacteriota; class Saccharimonadia; order Saccharimonadales; family Saccharimonadaceae; genus CAYLGT01. Next base: position 209 of record CAYLGT010000008.1, read on the forward strand.
ATCAACACCTGTTGTCTAAGGTATACTGTGACATATGAAAAGTTCTGACACGACACGTGTCAACAAGTTTATTTCGCATGCAACCGGTCTCAGTCGTCGTGAGGCCGATGCTGCTGTTACCGCAGGACGTGTAACTATAAACGGCGCAAAAGCTGCCATGGGAGCTCAGGTGTCGCCATCTGACGTCGTCAAGCTCGACAACAAACCACTCGCCAGCCAGCAGCACTACACCTACGTACTGTTTCACAAACCAGTCGGCTATGTTTGCTCTCGACGTAAACAGGGAAGTAGCCCGACGATCTACGACCTTCTGCCCAAAAACTATCGACCCCTCAAAACCGTCGGTCGTCTCGACCGCGACAGCTCTGGGCTTCTCCTTCTTACTGATGACGGGGATTTCGCACACCGTATGACCCACCCGAGTTTTAAAAAACAAAAAACCTACGAAGTATCCCTCGACCACGCACTGCAGCCACTTCATAGGCAGATGGTGAGCGATCACGGCATACAACTCGAAGACGGCGTCAGCCAGTTGACACTCGAGCGCCTCGTAGAAGGAGATGAAACTCGGTGGCGTGTCCTTATGCACGAAGGACGCAATCGACAGATCCGCCGTACCTTTGCCGCACTCGGCTACACCGTGACTCGACTCCACCGCACCCAATTTGGCCCGTACATTCTAGGGAAACTTCTCGCAGGTCACCCAGAAAAAACTTCACAAAAGTGAAAGGGTGCAGCCGAAGCTGCACCCTGGAAGAGTTGGTTAGCTCTTCACCATGACTTCCTGGAGCCACGACTTGATCTGTTCGAGGCCATGAGTGACATCGTGCTGCCCCATATAGGTGGTGTAGAAGACGGTGCCGTCTTCCTCCATCCAGAAGCCTTTGACGTTGATGCCGATGAACTCGCGCAGTCGAGACTGAAAGAATTCTTCATATGGCCTGCCCTGAAGCGAAGGGACAGACAGGAAGTAACAAGTGCTCTCAACCTGCTGCACATTCTCGAGAATTGCGGGACCCACAGGTGTGCGCGGGAGAACTCTAAGCGTAATGCTTGGCATGGCTACCTCTTTACTCTCTTGCTTCGTCTATGGAAGACCCGATGGCGAGTCCTTTGCTCTGTTGCTGAAGCTTGTGATCGCGATAGGTCACATAGGCAGCCACAACACTGAGCAGTAAGCCGATGAGCAGGAGGAGCTCGTCTCCTCTCATATGACTTTGAATGCCGATGATGAGCCAGGCGAGGCTCAAAGCACTACCACCGACCATCTTGCGACTCGGACTCACGCGACTCGGACGCCAGTAAAGCGTAACGACTGCCACCAGCATGAAAAACAACGCGAGCAAAGCAAACACGTCACTCCACCCAAACGTCTGACCAAACATGTCCACCTCCAGTGAAAGTCAGAATATGTATAAACTATCAGATTTTTACACTCTTAGCAACAGAGATCACCCCTGTTATACGGAGACTCAGATACAAAAACACGCTTGAGCCATAGGAAGAAATTTGCGCAAAAGTAAAGGGGTGCAGCCGAAGCTGCACCCACGTTGGGTTGGTTATGCCCTGAAAAACACTGCCGTCTCCAGCCACAGCCTGATCTGCACGATACCGCTGTTGATATCCAGCATATCGAGGCTCTGGTCGTAGTAGATCACGTC
>CAYLGT010000008.1:1969-35655 GCA_964383465.1 uncultured Candidatus Saccharibacteria bacterium
AACGTCTGACCAAACATGTCCACCTCCAGTGAAAGTCAGAATATGTATAAACTATCAGATTTTTATACCCTTGTCAACAGAGCGTACCTCTGTTATACTATGTGCATATGTCAAAACTTCCTACCGTAGCAATCGTTGGCCAAACAAATGTTGGTAAAAGCAGCTTGTTTAACCGTATTTACGGCTCGCAAGAGGCTATAGTTGCACGTGAAGCAGGAACGACCCGTGACAACGTCGTGCGTCGCATCACCGAAGGCGACAAGAGCTTTTGGTTAGTGGACACCGCCGGTCTCAAAGACGCCGAAGACGAGTTTGAGGCAAGCATCCAGGAGCAGATAACTGAGGCGACTGAGCTCGCTGATGTGATCCTCGTCATGGTAGATGGCACCCAGTACCCTAGCGACGAAGACCGTCGCATCGCCAAAACTGCCCTCAAGTCGAAAAAGCCCGTACTGCTCGTCGTCAACAAAGTTGACCTCAAAGGGAGTCTGCCGGCCGAAGAATTCCGTCGTCTCGGTATAAAAGACATTCTCCTTACTAGCGCCGAACATAACCGGGGGGTAAATGCGCTTCTGTCCCGTATCTCCGAAGAGCTACCCGACACCTATGACCCAGAGCCGGACAACGTCCTACGTATTGCGCTGGTTGGCCGACCAAATGTCGGTAAAAGCCATCTTTTCAACACTCTGGCTGGCAAGCAGCAGGCACTCGTCGCTAACATCGCCGGCACAACCCGCGACGTCAACCGAGTTGGTGTTCGTTACCACAACCGCGACATAGAACTGCTCGACACCGCTGGCGTGCGCCGTAGCGGTAAACAAGAAGTCGGCATCGAGAAGTTCTCGGTCCTTCGCACCCTCCAGGCCATCGAAGAAGCTGACGTTTGTTTCCTCCTCATGGATGTCAACGAACTCAGTACTCAGTTAGACCAAAAACTCGCCGGTATGATCAAAGAAGCAGGTAAAGGACTCGTGCTTGTCGTCAGTAAATGGGACTCCGTCGAAGGCAAAGACGCCTACACCCGCGACGCACTAGCGCCCACGATTTCGCATCAGTTTGCCTTTGTTCCATGGGCGCCTCTCATATTTACGTCATCTGTTACCGGTCAGAACGTCAGCAAACTGTTTGACCTCGCCACCGACATAGACCTGCGTCGACATGACGAGCTAAAAACCAGCGAACTCAACCGCGTCCTCACTGCCTGTGTACGCAAACATCCGCCAGCCGGCCTCAAAAACACACTGCCAAAGCTGCGCTACATGGTCCAAACAGACGTCGGACCTCCATGGTTTGTCGTCTTTGGCTCTAACCTCAAGTTCCTCCACTGGTCTTACAAGCGCTACCTAGAACGCGCTATCCGTGAAATGCACGACTTCGACGGCACGCCGATCATGTTTAGTTTCCGCGACGAAAAACAGATAAAAGCCAACAAAGAACGCATAAAACAGGGCAAAGAACCTGTCACTAAGGCCTACAAAAAGAAAAAGGAAGCTGAAAAAACAGCCGGAAAATAAGCATGAAACTCGTCCTCGCTCTAGGCAATCCCGAAGAGAAGTTCAAGAACAGTCGTCACAACGTAGGATTTCGAGTACTCACTGAGTACGCAGAGGCCAAAGGCATAGAATTTAGCCTCAAAGAAAAGTTCCGCGCTTGTATAGCTGAATGCACGGTCAATGACGAAAAGGTCATCCTCGCCAAACCAACCACCTACTACAACCTCGTCGGTGAAGCCGCTCGACTCATCTGTGATTTCTATAAAATCGCCCCTGAAGACGTTCTGGTAGTGCATGACGAACTTGCGCTGCCATTTGGTACGCTTCGTACCCGCTTAGGTGGTTCTGATGCTGGTAACAACGGCATAAAGTCCATGAACCAGCACTTGGGGCCAGCGACTGCACGCCTTCGTATAGGAGTCTATAACGACCTGCGGGACCGCATAGACGACGCCGACTTTGTGCTCGGCAACTGGACGAAAGAGGAGAGCGAAGGACTTGAAAGCTTATACACTAAGTCCGTTCACATCATCGACCAGTTTATAGCTGGAACGTTCGAAGTGACTTCACACAAGTAGTTTACATGGGCGTAGTTTTGTTGTACTATAGCCCTCAGTTTTCCAAAGCATCAGTCGACTAGATCCTGTAGCTTCGGAGACGAAGTTTGACAGGAAGAGATGGAGTAGACATGCGTTGTATGTCATGCGGTGACAAGCGTAGTGGGCTCGACTGGTCGACTGCCACTATCGTGGTCGCCGGCCGTCTGGACCAGCTCGTCACACGCCTGAAGGAGCAGGGACTCGTTCCGCCGACAAGGGAGCTGTTCCAGATCCGACACGGTGCAGCCGGAATCAGGATGAATACTTTCGGCTGGCTCCTCCCCAAGCGTTCCGTGGACAGTGACATCATCCTTTCCGACGTGACGTGGCGACTCTACGAGGACACGACCTCGCTGCTCGGCTCGTCTCGCTGGACTGAAGTCAATCCTGGCGAGCTCTGCCTGTGTTCACTGCAGAACCTGGCAGACAGGCAGCTCTGGCTACAAGATCGCTTGCAGATCTCTCAGCGGCTGGCTATGTGAGTCGGTTTGGAGTATCATCAAAGTGATTTTACGTAGACGCGTAGGGTAGTACTTCATCCATTCCGCCACACTCCTTGAGGGAGTAGGGAAACATGACCGCCGAAGTGTGTGAGCATGGTGCTGGCGTCTTCCTGTGCAACATGTGTGCAGGCGCCCAGCAGAACTTCGACCAACTGATGGCGCAGCCAGCACCCGCTGCTGCAGCCTCCTGAGGCTTCAGGCCCCGGCAAATGCCGGGGCTTTCTCTTTGGTAGGGAAAAGGGGCGTGCCAACGAATTGACACGCCCCTGGGGGAGTGGAGGCACCTATCGGCCGCACATGAAAGCGCCTTCGCGCACCGCCTGCTGGTCGCCATAACGCACGACCGCAGTCAGCCACAGGCAAGGGTCACCCTTGAGCTTGACGACCGCGTAGTACGCGAAACGCCCGGAGGCCACGCGTTCACGGTCCTCGGTCACCAGTGCGGCAATCGTCGGACCGGTCGCTCCGATGGCCTTGCCGGCATGCGCCACGACCACGCAGAAGTTGCGGGATCCCTTGGTGAAGATGCGGTAGCTCATGATGCGCGGCTGGTTGTGCTTCGCCTTGAAGCGTGTCGCCTGCCACGTCCAGCCCTTGCCGCATACCCCAGAATAACGGGGGTGGGCGACGATGTACTCACCAGAAGCCTGCTTGTCCTGTCGGACCTGAGCCTGAGCGGCACCAGGAACGAGCAGTGTGGCCAGCAGGGAAAGGACGACTGCTGCACCCATTCGTGCGATCATGGTTCTCATGATGCCTCCTCGAGAAAGTTCTTCCATATAGGACATTGACTACTCTACAACGTTTATGATACTTTGTAAATAATTTCGTCGAGCCCTAATGCTCCGAAACGCACCGTCTCGTCACAGGAAGGTAACAACTATGACCGATGTCACCATCTCACCGAAGTACATCTCCGACCTAAACGGTTGGTCGAACAACACGTGCAGCCCGGAGCTCGCCCAACAGATCACCGAGCGTGCCACACGGTTCGTCGCCACAACTGATCTGCCATACGTCGACGTGCTCATCATGAGCACCCCGAAACTGCGCCGGAAGTTCCGTCGTGATGGCAACAAGCTCGTCACAACCGTGGTGCATGGTCGGCTCATCATCCCGAGCTCCACGCACTTCATGCACAACGTCCGCACCTTTGGCGTAGACCGAAATGGTCGCGTCTACGTCAGCCGCGACTACCCAGAGATCAGGGGAAAGGTCTTTCTGTGCCTGCACCCGTTGCCACAGGCGGCCATGGACCCTGGAGTCCTGGAGAGCGAGCTCCTGCCGCTGCTGCTTCCATGACCAAGTGACGCAAACAGCCCCGAACCAGGTGTTCGGGGCTTTCACTTTGTGGTGTTTCATAGTATGGTTATATAAATTTCGTCGAGCAAAGCTCCGAAATTCGGAGCTTGAGAGTGGTGACAAATGGCAAGCAATAAAGATGCACTTCGAGCCGTTTCACTTGCGACCAGCGGCTCAGTCCCTCAGGAGCCATGGAGACAGCTTGAGCAGTCTGTCACTGACGCTTTAGCGCGTCTTCATGAGGCAGGATATCCTGGAGGGGAGCTCGTCCTGGACTCGAACGATGAGCAAATTGTCATCTGGGAAATGCCTGAGCTTCCTGAGGCAGGCCCGGGTAGCCGTGTCGCTTTCGACGCCGATGGCCGACTCCTCGGCTTGGCGACTCGAACTAACCGCTGGTACGAGTGGTACGCGCCGCGGGCAGCGAACAGCTGGATGTTCTTCGCCGCAAATGTCACAACGGACAGAACCCTCTTCATCAAGGACTGGGTCGACAGCTTAGCTCGCTGATCCTCAGCACCAAAGGGCCTCAATGTGTAGTTGGGGCCCTTTAACTTACTCTAAAATCATAAAAATCCAGCGAATTTACTTCGTGGATTTTTATATAACTAAAGGAAAAAGCCCAGCCAGACAAACCATAGTTTGCCTGCGCGATAAGAAAAAACCTTGGTTTTGTCCTATAGAGCGAGCCAGCGAGCGACAAACTAAAAGGCGCCAGGTAAGGGTGGGCATCACCTGGCGCCATTTGGCCCTTCAACCCACCCCGGACGTCGTGCGACGAAGCGCTCTCATGTATTGATGTACGTATGGGCGCCTGGGCGAACCAGTTGTTCATACTCGTACGATGCATGATCGTCATTGATCGGGTTCTTGCCACCTCGCAGAGGAAAGCAAGAGGTTAAAGGGATTAGTATGCACACCAGCCTTATATGGCCTAAAAGTGGAGGGTAGAAAACTTCTATGGCCAGCAAGGTGTGCACTCTAATGCATGAGCTTTACATAGGCCCCTAGGCACAAAGCGATGATCTGAGTTTGATCAATGACAGATGCACGGTTGTCATCCTTGAGCGAAGCATATCGGACAATATGCTGAGTAAAAGGAGGGCGACTGTGCGCTGTCAGAAGCGGACTCGGCCGTCGTTTTGTATCTAGGGGACTATGAAGTGTTGCGATGCAACACACTCATGTTTAGAATTGGGGGTATAAGGTGCGATTGGACCGCTGTTTTAGCGATCAACCATGTAGTATATTAGCACGGTTTGGTTATAAAGTCAATACTTTTTCACACATTTATGGATAAAATCAATGCCATAAGCGGGATGAATATCCCTGGTAAGCTTCGCACGATCCCTTCGCCACCGAAAAAACTGTGGCACAGGGGTACTTTACCCGAGGAGTGGCGGAGTATTGTCGCTATCGTGGGAACGCGCAAGCCGACTGCGTACGGCACGGCTATAACAGAGAAAATTGCCTACGGTCTGGCTGAGCGTGGTGTCGTGATCGCTAGTGGGCTCGCCTATGGAGTTGATGCTATCGCCCACCGTGCAGCGCTGAAAGCTGGCGGCGTAACTGTTGCCGTACTCGCAAGCGGCGTTGATCAGATAAGTCCTGCTGGTAACCGACAAATTGCTGCCGACATGCTCGCGACGGGCGGAGCGATTATCAGTGAGTATGAACCAGGTACTCCTGGGCTCCAGTACCGATTTTTACAGAGAAACCGGTTGGTCATCGGCCTCTCAGACGCCATGGTTATCACAGAAGCATCGCTGCGCAGTGGGACCCTCAACACTGCATCACACGCACTTGCACAGGGAAAGGATGTCTACGTCGTTCCCGGCAACATCACAAGCCCTATGAGCGCCGGATGCAATAGCCTCATCTCTCAGGGTGCCATTCCTATAGTTAACGTTGATGAGTTTTGTGAACACATCGCGCCCCGGGCCGAAGCTCGTAAAACTATGGCATTTAGCGACGATGAACAGGCGATAATAACACTTATAGAGCAAGGTATAGCCGACGGCGATGTGCTACAGCAAAAAAGCGGTCTCGACTCGACCACTTTTTTGCAAACTATCACCTTGCTTGAAATTACTGGTGTCATCCGCTCACATGGCGGCAATCGGTGGAGTCTGTAGCTCCAACAGACAAGTAGCTAGTTGATTTGAGAAGGAACGACCCGTACAGTGTCTGCAACGGCAACTTCGCCCTTACGCATAAGTGGAGATACCGCGCGGGGACGATCTATCCGCTCAAACATATCATCAACTGCTTCGCGGAGCCGCATGTCTGTAACTGGCGCGTCGCGTGGAATAACTTCTACACCTACCTGGCCGTGACGACCGACTACATCTGTTTCAACCCGTGGGGACATTGTCATAATCCTTTTATTATACAACTTATATACTATTTAGTCAATACTTCGGTGGTGGTGTTTGTTTGTACTAACGTATATATCCGGTATACCCGCCTGGAAACTAGATGTCAACCGTCGAAATAATTTGCATTTTATGGCAGGTAGCGTAGTATAAGGCGTCGATGGGTACATATATCGCCTATGTCTAAAAACCTGGTTATCGTCGAGTCACCAGCCAAAGCAAAAACTATCGAGAAATATCTCGGGAGTGATTTTCGCGTACTCTCAAGCGTCGGACATATCCGATCTATCGTGAAAAAGACCAAAGACGGTACGCCACCGATCGACGTTAAGAATGGGTTTAAAACCGTCTATGAAGTCGACAGCGAAAAGAAAAAGGTTATCGCTGAGCTGAAAAAAGCTGTCAAAGCCGCCGACACCGTCTGGCTGGCAACCGATGAAGACCGCGAAGGGGAGGCAATCGCTTGGCATCTCTGCGAAGTACTCAAGCTCGACCTCGCTACCACGAAGCGAATCGTTTTTCACGAGATCACCAAAGACGCCATAACGGAGGCTATCAAATCTCCGCGAGCCGTAGATATGCACTTGGTTCAAGCCCAACAAGCCCGTCAAATCCTGGACAGGATCGTTGGTTTTGAACTGAGCCCAGTAGTCTGGCAAAAAGTTCCTGGAGGCAAAAGCGCCGGCCGCGTCCAGAGCCCGGCCGTACGACTCCTGGTCGAGCGTGAGCGCGAGATCCGAGCCTTTGAAGGTGATTCACAGTTCAAAGTTACCGCCCAGTTCCGCCATGGCAAGGACGAGATAAAAGCCGAGCTTCCCGAGAAATTCGCCACCGAAGCCGAAGCCCAGGCGTTCTTAGAGAAACTCGACGGCGCGACATTTACGGTCAGCGACGTTGTCAAAACCCCCGGTAAGCGCAACCCGTCTGTACCGTTTACAACCAGTACTCTCCAGCAAGAAGCCAACTCACGCCTCGGTTTCGGAAGTAAAGCAACCATGGCAAGCGCTCAGAAGCTGTACCAGGACGGAAAAATCACCTACATGCGTACAGACAGCCCGACGCTCAGCAAACAAGCCACAGCAGCCGCAGCACGCTTCATAGAGCAGGCATTTGGCAAACAGTACCTGCAGGTTCGTTCGTTCAAAGCCAAAAATGCCAGCGCACAGGAAGCTCACGAAGCAATCCGCCCAACCGACATGTCGCTCGAACGTGCTAGCAGCAACGAATACGACCAAAAACTCTACGCACTCATCCGTAACCGAACCCTCGCCAGTCAAATGACCCCAGCCGAGCTCGAGAAAACCACCGTCACCATCGACATCTCGACCGACTCGCACAGTTTCCAAGCCAAAGGCGAAGTGATTGTCTTTGATGGATTCCTCCGCGTCTACGGTATGAGCACTAAAGAAACCGACATCCTACCCCCACTAAACGCGCATGACGCCCTCGAGGCGCTCTCTGTTACGGCTCGTCAAACATTCGCCCGCCCACCAGCCCGCTACACCGAAGGTTCACTTGTGAAAAAACTCGAAGAACTCGGCATCGGCCGCCCAAGCACCTACGCCACCATCATCGACACAGTCCAGACTCGTGGCTACGTCGAGAAAGGTGAAGGCGAGGGGACTGAGCGAGATGTAGTCGTACTAGGCTTTGGAGCGAAAGGCCATATCTCTGAAGATGCTGTGAGCGAAGCTCAGCCGAACGCCACAGGCGCGCAGCCCCGTAAAGTGTCTTCTGAAGAGATATGGGCTGGAGCAAGTAGCCAGATCATCCGCAGTGTCGTCCAGGAAAAAACTGGCGCCGACAGAGGCAAGCTTGTCCCAACTCCAGCCGGAGAACTCATCGCCGACTTCCTTACTGGCCACTTCGAACAAATCGTTGACTACGGTTTCACCGCAAGTGTCGAAGAGCACTTCGACGACATCGCCGAAAACAAACGTGCTCGAAACGACATGCTCATGGAATTTTACACGCCATTTCACGCTCTCATCGAGAAATCTGGCGACATCGACCGAAGTAAAGTAGGAAATAGTCGCGAAATCGGCACCGACCCCAAAACCGGACGACCTATACTAGCTCGTTTCGGTCGGTTCGGACCTATGCTGCAACTTGGCGCAACCGAGGACAAGGATAACAAGCCAGAATTTGCCCCGATGCCACGTGGTGCCCGTATCGAAACCGTGACACTCGAACAAGCACTTGAGGCGTTCAAACTTCCTCGTGTCGTCGGCCAGACCAAAGACGGCAAAGACATCCGTGCCAACATCGGTCGGTTTGGACCATATATCCAGGTAGACAAGCTGTTTGTCAGCATCAAACCTGAGGACCCGCACACCATTACGCTTGAAACAGCTCTCGAACTCTACGAAGCAAAGCTAAAAGCCGAGGCAGAGAAAAACATCGCTGACTTTGGCGATGGGATCAAAGTTCTCAACGGCCGTTTTGGACCATATATCACCGACGGCAAAAAGAACGCCAAGATCCCCAAAGACACCGACCCCAAGTCGATCACTCACGCAGAGGCGAAAAAACTCCTCAAAGAAGCCCCGGCCGCAAAAGGTCGTCGCACTTTCCGCCGCAAGAAAAAGTAGCTCCTTCAGTTGCAATTTCTTATAAACCTGTCATCATATGTCTATATGGTTTCAGGTACTCCTGCCTGACCGTCGCACAACTTTAGGAGTAGTCTTGATCATTTTCAGCCTGGTCATAACAGTCGGAAACTTTCTCGTCTTATATTACGCCGCTAGGTATGTGTTCCTCTACAGTAGTCGGTCCAACGCTGTCAGCTACCTCAAGGGGGCTCTACTGACGCACGCGCTCCTCACGCTCGTCATACTGGTCGGCTTACTGCAAAACTACTGGGGTATCGCGTATTTCACCGCAGCCTCAGCAGGGTCGCTACTGTTTTTGTGGCAGACCTCAGATCGGCGACACACGGGACAAGCCTCACACACCAGTCGCGTCTATGCACCAGAGGACGACCCTGACTGGGCAAACTACAACCCCCGGAAGGAGTGAGGAACGTGCACCGCTTTTTCCGAAGATTCGAGCGCATTGGCCTGACCATAGATGTCGATCTGTCGATGATTCCACTTCCTCGAGTGGAGTTAGAGCTATACGAGGAAACCGCCGCATGGATCGCATTCACCATTTCGACCAGAGGATGTGACCCGGTCTTTATGGTAGAGAAGACACTGACGGTTCCGCCATGGCTCAGAGAACTCCTCCCATAGCCCGCACCGATCGAGCTGCTCGAAAGAGTCCGCTCTCGGGGCGGGCTCTTTCATGCCTAGCCAAGGTGTGGCGACCGCAACAATCTCCGGTTCGTAAGATACGCTTGCTACAAACCGTGCAGTATTGTATAAGTATATTCGGTATATCCACCTAGAGATAGAGGTGTCATGGTTACGGTAACCGACGCGAGTAGGGCAACGGATCCTCTCTGGGCGCGTGACAACGCAGTGACCTTCATGGTCGACGAGCGCGTCATCGCACGCTACGAGGAGTGGGCCAGGCGCCGACAGGAAAGTGCGCCCGATCTCATGCGCATGGCCCTGGAGGACGTCATCCAGCACCTGGAAAGCGGCCAGATCCAGGTCCTCGTTTTCAACACCGGCAACAACGTTCAGCAAGCCGTCATGATCAGTGCAGCCAACATCGCTGAACGGTACAAGGCTTACGCGACTGGTGCCGGATACAAGAACGAATGCGACCTCATGCGCTACGCACTCGACATGTGGCACCCGCCGGCCAACTAGCCCGCCCACGATTGAGCCCGTTCAGGAACTTCCTGACACCGCTCTCGGGGCGGGCTCTTTCGTTTTTATTGACATATGATGCTTTTTGTATCAAAGTAGGCTTATCCCGACGCTTAGGAGTCGACATGATGTAACTTTTTATTTGCGCTATGACGTTTAGCGCTGGCCTAGTGCTTGGAATGGCCGCTATGCATACGCACGGTAAAACGTGCGGCCGCAGCGAGCTAGTGTTTCTTGTCACAACATCTGCCGTAGTGGGGGCATGTGTTGGCCTTGCTGCTCAGAGCCTTTTCATGCCGGCGATGTTCGTTGGTTTCATCTCTGGGATGCTCGGTGTCGCCCACAACAACGGCCTCTATCTGTTCAAGTCTCCTGTCGCCACGAAGGCGACAACGTGGGCGCCCAGCTGGGCAGAGCGGGTGAGGGCGGCGAACAACGTTATGCAAGCACAGGGCGAACAGCGCCTCACCGAAGACAGTCCTGCCTGGACCGAATACTGCCGGCAGAATCGTCTCTAAAGCCCGCGCCAATCGAGCAACTCGAAAGAGTCCGCTCTCGGGGCGGGTTCTTTCATGGCGAGTGTTGCTTTTTCCAGTGTTTTGTAGTGCAATACTACTTAACGACGTTAGGAGATAACGTGTGGTACGTTTTTGTATATGCGCTGTTTACTCTGACGGTCATGCTGGCCGCAGTATTTGCCGGTATCTTGGTGGCGAAGATCCGTGACGAGTACTGGCCGACGCGGGAACTCATGATCCCGACATATCTGGCCCCCATAGCGGGACTGGCTGTATGGCTACAGACTGGGGTGTCCCTCTGTTTTGTGGCAGGGATTTGCTTTGCTCTAGGAGTACTCGCCGCCGACGACTTGGACGACGAGATTGACCTCGACGTCGATGAGCACGAAGGCCCCAAGGAGTCCAGGTGGTCTTCTTTGCTCCGCAAGCTTCCGCGGCCCACACGCCGTCCCCCGGCTCCGTACAAGCCAGAAGACGACCCGAACTGGACCAACTACAAGCCCTGAAAGGAGACAGCATGGACGCATTCTCATGCGACAAGTGCGGTGGGGACGTTCCCGCCAGCAACGACGCCAGCATGTTCGACGCCTACGCAACAGAGAATCCTCTCATGATCCTGAATGGATCCCGTCATCTGTTCCCAGTCGAAGACCCGGTGACCGGAGAGCAACTGTGTGAAGGCTCGCCAAGCCGTGTCCAGTACCTCGAAGGACAACCACGAGACGAGCGCGTAGATCGCACAACGTCCTAGTTCCCAGAGAGGGAAGAGCGAATGCGTCGTGCCAACGCCGAGCTCCAAGCCCGCTACCGATCGAGCTAACCCGCACAGGGTCCGCTCTCGGGGCGGGCTCTTTGCATCTAAAGGGTATTGATTTATAAGAGAAAATATATTGTAATGCCTTTATCGACATTAGGAGTTGATGTTGTGCACATTCTCAGCCTTGATGCCCTCACATTCGGGGTATTAGTTCTGTTGTTCATCGCAGGCTTCGAAAGTGTGGTTGCGCGAGACACGCATCGACCATACCTCAGTATGCGACTGCCGGTAATTCTCTCCACAATGACGGGTTGGCTCATCTGGGTCATCCTTGGCTATACACTGGTACTTATCTGTGCTCTCAGCTTTGTGGCTGGTGTAGCGGCAGGCATGTACCGAGACAAAGTCCCAAGTCACCAACCAAAGTCTTCCTTTGCCAAGGAGGACTATGCGCCAGAAGACGACCCGAACTGGACTAACTACAAGCCCTGAAGATCAGGCGAACGGAGTGAAATGACACAAAAGGTTCGATTTGGCTGGTGGTGCCCCGAGGAGTACGCCGTCGGCATACGACTGACGCTGCATGACGACTCGGAGCTTATCGAAGGGCTACCAGAGCGCTTTTTCTTCCGGGGCCTCGTGACAGTTCTGACAGAACACGCGCACGGCAGAACCACCTACGCCATCCTGCTGACCGACGTACCCTCACCGGTACTCACGGAAGCGATGAGGTCATTGCTCGGTCAACGACTGTTCGACACCTGTTTCCGTGATGGTGAATTTGCCTATACGGAAGACGACGAGGGCTTCAACAAGCTCCCAGAGCCGACTGAAGACGACTTTCAGCACATGCTGCGTGCGATCAGGGAAGATCTGCAGGCACAAAGGGCCTAAGCCCGCTCCCGATCGAGCTAACCCGCATAGGGTCCGCTCTCGGGGCGGGCTCTTTGCATTTTTATGGTATATTATCTGATAATCGTTAGGGCATCCGACGCACATAACAGGACAGGGGAAGCTCAGTGAGCTCATCACAAAGCACAGAGGACAAGGTCCGTTATCGCTACACCATTGACTTGCTGTCAGGTATTGTGGCGACATGGACCTCGCTACAGACTGCTGATGAGGTGGTCGCAGCAGCGAAGAGGTTGCTGGAGAAAAAGGGTGTCGATGTCGATGCCGACCAACCGGCGCGCAAAACTTTGGAGATCATTCAGCAGACTTGCGCAGTCTTTCGTAGGGTTATCAGAGAGGGACTTACGGAAAACCTAGCAAACCGCCAGGAGTCAGCCAGAAGGTCGCTCTCACAACTCATAACCGACTGGGAAGAGGAGGCGCTCATCCTAGAACGGTGGAACAGAGAAGGGTAATGCGATCCCAGGTGAGCCGGGACCTGTCCTGTCTCACCTCATATACCGACGACAAATGTGGTCGATTTATGAGGCGAGACAACATTTTCGCTATACGAAAAGTAGAAAAATACTATTTACCATAACCGTCTAGTATGTGCTATAATAAAGCTATTAGAAATTGTATTTGACTTTTTGTAGTACTCGTTCTATAATAGACACAAATACAGTAGTAAGAGCTACAATTCTTGTAGCCGTTAAAGCAAAGGAACCCCATGAACGACGCGGAAGCCGCAACTCCTGACATCAAATCCGTAGTCCAGAACATACTGGACGGTATTGAACGTGAGCGTGAACGAGAAATTATCTCTCGTCGTTTTGGGTTGACTGACCGAAAAGAAACACTAGAACAGATTGGTGAACTGCTTGGTATCACTCGTGAACGAGTGCGCCAGCTCGAAAAAGCCATCCTGATACGCCTCAAGATTGCAGCCGAAGAAGGCCGCCTGGAACTCGAAAGCATCGAGCGATTCCTCGTACAGCACCTCCACGAAATGGGCCGCGCTGCACGACTTGGCGACCTCACTGAGCGAATCATGCCTGGAAGTGGCGAACGAGAAAAAGCACATGTGGCATTTGTCGCTGAGCTTTCGCCAAAACTCTCTGTACTGAGCGAAAATGACCACTACCACCACGGTGTCGCCCTGAGCGAACATCACGACGAAAAACAGCTCAAAAAGCGCGTCGATGACATCGTCAAGACCGTCAAAGAACACGGTCAGGCACTGACTGCAGACGAGCTACACGCTAAAACGAGCTACGAGCACCCGGACCACGTCCGCGCTATTGCCAGCCTCAGCAAAAACATCGCCAGCCTGCGTGACGTATGGGGCCTTACTAAGTGGCCAACCGTCAACCCGAAGAACATTCGTGACAAAATCTACGTCATCCTCCAGGAAAACGGCAAACCTATGCACTTTTCTGAAATCGCTAAAAGCATCAAAGACAGTGACTTCAAGCGAAAAGACGTCACTACACAGGCGATTCACAACGAGCTTATCAAGGACAAACGATTCGTTCTGATCGGTCGTGGTATCTATGCGCTCCAAGAGTGGGGCTACAAAAAGGGAACTGTTGCCGACATCATCTCTCAAGTTCTCAAAAAAGCCGGTGAACCACTCCACCGAGATGAAATCGTCAAGCGCGTCCTCAAGGACCGCCAGGTAAAAGAAACAACTATTTTGCTCAACCTACAGAGCAAGCCAGAGTTCAAGCGCGTTGCTAAAGCAACGTACGTTCTGGCCGAAAAATAGTTTACATAAGTGATTTGCCCTCTAGGGCAGTTTGCGAGACAATGGTACGTAGTAATGGGTGAAATACTCGCATGGTTTTTCAGTTTATTGTTGCAGTGGTATGTATGGATACCACTTGCTGGCGTACTGATCTACCTCGCATGGCGTAACAACAAGCTAGCGGATGCGATCGACACCACCGAACATGTGCTGATCACTCTCGAGATCCCACGTGCCAACGACAAAAAAGAACTGGCAGCCGAACAGATGTTTGCCAGCCTGCACGGTATTTTGCGTGACAAAACCGAGCTCCGCCTGAGCGGCGGCATGCAGGAGCATATCTCGTTCGAAATTGCAGCCATCGACCAGCTGATCCGCTTCTATGTCTGGATCCCGAAGCATCTACAGAACTTTGTGGAGGGGCAAATCTATGCCCAGTATCCAACTGTACAAATTCACTCTATAGACGAGGACTATACCAAACGCGAGCTCGGCCAAAAAGTTATCTACACCTCTGAACTGACACTGACCGACAACGAAATGTTGCCGATCAAAACATTTCAGAGCTTTGAAGTCGACCCACTCGCCGGTGTCACGGCGACGCTTGCCAAACTCGAGGAGCCAGGCGAAGAAGTCTGGATCCAGGTACTGACACGGCCAGTGGCCGACGATTGGCACAAGCGCGCCAGTCGCTACGCGTCGAGCATAAAAAACGGTACTGCCAGTTTCGATCTGTTTTCCGGAAGCGGCAAATGGTTTATAACTGCGCTCGAAGCGCTTTGGAAACCGCCAGAGCAGGGTGCAGGTGGGGCCTCGAAGCCAGAGCTGAGTGAACGCGACAAAACGCGTGTCTCGGAGATAGAAAAGAAATCAACCAAACTCGGTTACCAAGTAAAAATCCGCATGGCTTACCTAGGCAGCAACCAAACGGTTGCTCGTCAACGTATGCAAGCACTTGTCGGAACGTTCAAACAGTTCAACTCGACCAACCTGAACGGTTTCAAGATGAGCGGAGGAAGTTTCGCCCCTGTTGAGCTCGAAAAGTACAAAGCCCGCTTCTTTATCGACAAGGGGTATATCCTCAACATCGAAGAACTCGCCTCTGTGTTTCACTTACCGCACACCAACGTTGAAACCCCAAATATCGTCTGGGCGAGCAGTAAAACCGCTGAACCACCAGCTAAACTCCCTGTTCTAACAGGGGAGGCGGCTCACGATGAACAGATCAGTGCCTTTGGGCTGACAAACTTCCGAGGCATTAACCATCAGTTTGGACTCTATCGTTACGATCGTTCACGTCACGTCTACATCATCGGTCAAACCGGAGCAGGTAAGTCAGGGCTACTCGAGATATTTGCGCTCAGCGACATCTATCACAAGCACGGTTACGCCATCATCGACCCGCACGGTGACTTTGCGGTTAACAACATGCACTTTATACCGGCGGATCGCATAGACGACGTTGTCTACTTCAACCCGGCCGACACAGCCTATCCACTCGGGTTCAACCCTATGGAGGTCTATGACCCCAACCAGAAGAACAACATCAGCTCCGAAATCATCGGGGTGCTCAAACGTATGTTCGGTGATAGCTGGGGACCACGACTCGAGTACATCCTTCGCTACACCATCTTGGCGCTCCTCGACCACCCAAACACAACCATGCTCGACATCACCCGCATGCTGACCGACAAAAAGTTTAGAAAAGAGGTACTTGCCAGCTGTAAAGACGCCGTGGTGCTGAACTTCTGGAACATCGAGTTCAACAGCTGGAACGAAAAGTTTCAGGCTGAAGCAGTCGCACCAGTACTCAACAAAGTAGGGGCCTTTACTGCTAACCCAATCATCCGAAACATCATCGGCCAGCCGAAAAGCACCTTTAACATCCGACAGATCATGGATGAGGGCAAAATTCTCATCGTAAACCTGTCAAAAGGACTCATCGGTGAGGACAACGCTGCAATCCTGGGTTCATTCCTCGTCACAAAAATTCAGCTGGCCGCTATGAGCCGAAGCGACATCGAACGCATCGAAGACCGTCGACCATTCTATCTCTACGTCGACGAGTTCCAGAACTTCGCAACCGACAGTTTCGCGACTATCCTGTCTGAAGCTCGTAAATACGGCCTAAACCTGACTGTCGCTAACCAGTACGTCTCACAGATGCAGGACACAGTGCGTGACGCCGTGTTTGGTAACGTCGGAACCATGATCAGCTTTCGTGTGTCGGCAGACGATGCACCGCTCCTTAGCAAGCAGTTCGAGCCTCAGTTCGAGCCAAACGACCTCCTGCAGATGCACAACCGTAACTTCATCATCAACATGGTGATCAAAGGTGAAAAAGCACCGGCGTTTAGCGCAACGACACTGACCATCCCAACCGCTCAGACCAACTATATGCAGCATATCGTCGACAGCTCACGGCGAAAATACGCTCGTGACCGAGCCAGCGTTGAAGCTGAGATCCAGGGTGTTCTCGCTGCAACCACCCAACCTACACTCAGTGTTACATCGAACAACCTCGCAAAAAAGTGGCCGATTGATTCAGGTGCCAAAAAAGTACAAAAGCCGGCTGAGCCTAACCGCCCACGCATCATACGAGAAGAGAAGGGTACTGGAACGCCTCAGGAGGCCCCTGCCACACATAACGCCCCTCAGACGACCGCTGACGGTGAGCCAAAGAAAAAGCGCACACGCAGTCGTTCACGACGTAAAAAACCAGCATCGCCATCAACGGGTGAAACAGGGCAGAAGACCCCTGCCTCTCCACCAGCCAGCCAGCCAAAAGCTGCTGACAACGAACTACGACTTCGATAATCTCTAAACCTCCATACCGCAGTCCTTTTTTCTGAAAACTGCGCTGAAGTAAACCTATACGAACAAATATAGAACATGTGTAATTGGATTTGGGTTCTATAGTAAAAAACGTTGAAAAAATGTATATGCAGGCAGGCATAACGTAGGACAGTAGGCGGCGTGTATAAAAACGAGTGCATGTACAAAAAATCCACGGATCATATAGGTAGGAAAGATGAGTATATATACGTCTTTAGGGAATATAATTCGTGTCGCACAATAAATCTTTTACGACACGTAAGAAGTAGTTCTAAGTTGATTCACTATACCCCCTAAACAGGGGACTTTTTCAGCATATTCACCGTGTGACTGCTAAATGTGTCATGTGGTTTGCACTTTCGTACGCCTTGAACCATTCATACTGTCATGTGGCGTTGCACATGCCCACGTTATAGACTTTTCCACACTGGTTTAGCCAATGTTTGACATTTTTTGCTTTTTGTTTTCACGCCCCTACTTCTCTCTTGTTTTGACATTTGTTTGACTTTGTGCCCCTGCTATGTTTTTATATATTTTTTTAAAACTCAAAGTATAGAACAAAAACCGAACTAAAAAGGAGAGTGCTCTTTTCTTCTACTCTCTATAAAATGCTTTTGAGCTTACACGCACATCCAAGTACTGCGGAGACAATTCGAACTGCGTCACAAATCGAACAGCACTCACAACATCGGCCGCCTGCCCCGCCGGGTCACGGTCAGAGTTTGTTTTAACGATATAGGGCTTATCTTTCAGTCGTAGGTCCACTTCTCGGGTAGAATTGGCTGGCAATTCTACCTTGTCTACTGTCACTACACCAGAGGCGTTGACAAGCGTTACGAGCCTACCGACAAAATGCAGCATTTTTGAAGAGGTCACTATGCCAGCTGCAGCGCTCGTACCACTGTTGTCAACTATAGCGATAGTTGGTTCGGTGAGGGTATTGCTCGTAAACGCAACTCCTTCACTATCGACATAATACTTCTTGCCCTGAATAGTCCATGCAACCACCGGCTGACGGAGTGAGAGGACAAGCTGCCCCTTACCAAATGAATCGGTTGACTCTACCTGTGCCGTAGCGATTTCTGGGCTTTCACGTACCAGGCTCTTTTGTAGCTCAGTCTCGTTCAGGCTGAAGTAAAACCTCTGGAGTGGATGTGCTTCGAGGTATTTCTGAGCAAGTTCACGATAGCTCTGAGTTTTAGCGCTTATAGGCTGTACCTCGCTGGTCTGCACGCGAACTGTCGAAATAGAACCAATAAACTGCCAGACGACGTAGCCTAGGACTCCTGCAATCGCAATTGACGCAAAGAGATAGCCGAAGAGTTTACGTCGATGTTTTCGCAGGTCGTGCTCTTGCAGACGAGTCGAGCGCAATTGTCCTTTATGTTCTGACGCAGCGCTGACATCTGAAGCCGCACTCCCCGTAATCGTTCGACTACGACGAAACGTATAGGTCTCAGCCGCCTCACTCACATGAGGCTGACGAACCGGCTCCTGATTTTTCTTCTTTCTAGCCACGTGTCCTTCCCACTTCGTACACCATATCGGCAACTTGTTGAGCGGCATTCTCTGCTGAGAAAGCGTGAAATCGCTCGACCATAGCTGCGGTCTTTTCTGTATCTTCTAGTATACGCGCTATTGCTTGTTCAAGGCTATGGCCATTCGTTACTTCTTCGTCGGACACCATTAGCGCTGCCTCGGCGGTTTTGTAGACTTCGGCGTTCTTCATCTGGTCGCTCAAGTGAGAGGCTGGAACTATCACCGTGGGTTTAGCGAGCGCAGCCATTTCCTGTAAAAAGGTTGCGCTGCCCCGTGCGACAACAACATCGGCAGCACCGAGTACCTGTGCCATGTTTTCATATACAAACGCCACCGGCTTATAGAGCGGGTGCTTTGGTGCCTGAGCGGAAACAGACTCAAAGTTTCGTTTGCCGGTAACATGGTAGATGCCATATCCCTTTTGAAGGAGGTTTTCAGCGGCCTGTAAAATGCCTTTGTTGATGGACGCAGCGCCGAGACCCCCTCCCGTGACAACCACGACCGGTGTAGTCGCCTCGAAACCTAGCGCCTGTTTTGCACTAGCCTGCTCATCGGCGCTAAAACGATGAAACTCCGAACCTATCGGCACGCCAGTGTAGACAGCTTTTTCCGCAGGATAGGAATAGTTTTCTAGTGGTGAACCTGTAGCAATTTTTACAGCAAATTTCGAGAGTGCCCTGTTTGTTAATCCCGGACGTGTGTCAGAGTCATGGATAACCAGTGGCACACCCAGCGTTCGAGCAGCGTACCCCAGCGGCAGGCAGACATACCCACCTTTAGCAAATATCACATCTGGTCGGAACCGTCGTATGAGATAGAGACTCTGTAGGTACCCTCCAGCAATTTTGAAGACATCGCGTACGTTGAAGAAGACTGTTGATACGTCAAGCAGCTGCTTCCACAGAGGAACATTGTGATACCGGCGCAATTTGCCAGCGGCAATGACCTTGACCTCTACAGGCACACTTGCGTTCGCCATGAGACCACGCGACTGTGACTCAAACGCTTTGTCGCATACAAAAAGCGCTTCGAGGTTTGCGTCACGAAGAGCAAGCTCGTTAAGAACGGCGAGTACTGGCGTAACGTGGCCGCCCGATCCCCCGCCGGCGCATAATACTCGCACCTGAGGTCTCCTTTCCATCTTCATTTATACGCCTATGCGAGGTATAACGCGATATCTGAAAGACCAAGCCAAGGCCGATCATCATAAACAGCAGGCTCGTCCCTCCAAAACTCAGAAATGGCAATGTCACCCCGGTGAGTGGAAATACTCCGGTCATAGCACCGACGTTCACTACTAGGTGGGTCGCAATCAGCCCGAACATACCAGCCGCAATTAGCTGCATCGTCGGGTCGTTCACCGTGTCTATGACTCTCAAAATACGCCTCAAAAGCGCATAAAATAACACCAGGATAAGCATCACACCCACAAATCCAAAGGTTTCACCCAAAATAGCAAAGATCGAGTCGTTCACCGCCTCTGGTAGATAACCAAATGCCTGGACGCTCTGTCCGAGTCCCTTCCCTGTTAAACCACCACTGCCGAGCGCGATTGCAGCTTGGTTGATGTGGTACGAGGCCGGGTCACTCGCCGAAGGGTTGAGAAACGTCAGTACACGCTGGATACGGTGCGGCGAGGTAATAATCAACAACACCCCTAGCCCAACCGTAGAAACGAGCACCAAAAACAAATACCGCAGTTTGATACCCGCGATTATCAACATCGTCAGCATCATCCCCAACATCGTGATACCGGTACCCATGTCCTTCTGGAAAACGATAATGAGAAGCCCAGCAAGTCCAACAAGCACCCCAAGCGGGATAAGTGTATCGTTGACGCTACTTACTTTACCCTGCTGCATACGACGCCCTAAAAAGACAGCTGTAAACAGGAGTAAACCGAACTTCAGCAGTTCGGCTGGCTGAAACGAACCGATTCCAAAGTTAAACCAACGAGTCGCACCACCAGTTTCGATGATGATACCACCGTCCAAAAACAATCCCAAAAATGCCAGCAACAGACTTGCGACAAACCCAACCTGAAGAATTCGCGTGGCATACTTCGAAAACAAGCCAACTGGTGTGTTAGCCGCCAAACCAAACCCCACGAGACCCACGAGTAGATACAGCAGCTGCTTTTCCATGAAGTGCGCCTGATCCAGGTTTGCACCGTTCTGGTTGATAAGCTCAACACGCGCCGGGCTGATAGCATAAAGGACAACGAGGCCTAAGAGCACCAACATGCCCATGTAGAGCAGTATCTGGTAGTCCGGCCTGTGGCGACGCGTAACGCCGTCCTGTGAACGTTCTGACGCGCCAAGAGCCACCCTTTTACGCGTGCGCGGTGTCACCTGATACTTCCTCCGGCAAAGGCGATCAACAGTCCAATAAAGCCCATGACGTGTCCGATGATCCAGAAACGCATCGTCACTTTTGTTTCAGGCCAGCCAAGTGCTTCCAAGTGATGATGAAACGGTGCCGAGATAAACACTCTTCTGTGGAAGAATTTTTTACTTACTACTTGGATTAGGCTAGAGCCACCTTCGATCACGAACACGAGCCCGATGATAGGCAGCAGAAACAGCGTGTCGGTCAACATAGCGACAACGCCTAGCGCCATTCCATAGGCGAAACTACCGGCATCCCCCATGAAAAAGCGCGCCGGGTATATGTTGAACCAGATATAGCTCATGAGCACACCGATGATTGTGAAACAAAAACCTGCGATGCCGCTGTTTCCCTGCAGAAGTGCGATGGTGCCAAAGACACCGAAAGAGGTTGCAAGTAGCCCGCCCGCCAAACCATCGAGTCCATCGCTTATATTCACTGCGTTGCTGGTCGTCACAACCACTAGCACAAAGATCGGCATGATCAGCCAACCTAACTCGAACGGCCCCACAAACGGAACGTAGACATCGGTGTAACCGAGTTTGGCGAAAAAGAACCATGCGCTAATGGCGGCGATGAGCGTAATGAGCGCAAACTTTATGCTTGAACGAAGGCCACCAACCCCTTTTCCTCCACCGCGAATGTTGATGACGTCGTCAACCAAGCCTACAATTCCGCCCCCCAAAAAGGCGGCTAGTGGAAGCCAGGTTTGTGTTCGATCGAGGTTGAAAACAAGTGTCACAAACGTTACGACCACGAGGGCGATAAGCCCCGCCATGGTTGGTATGTTGCGAGTAAACTTCTTGGCGTGAAGCTTTGTGAATACTTTGAGCGCCTCGCCTGTTGTCGATGTCGAACGCTGTTGTTTCCAGAAACGAAACCTATACGCAGCATAGGTATACACGGGCGTCAGGGCCATCGCCAGGCTAAACCCACCTACTGCGAGCGCAAACAGCTTTACGAGCTGCGTAGTGACGTCAATGATTGAAATGGTATCGGCTGGTAACATGGTGGATCCTTATCTTATGTTTTTGGTGGCAACTCTAGGTATTTCAGCATCCAGTTGGAGAGTTCGTTAAAAATCGGTCCTGCGGCAATTGTTCCCGCATAGCCACCCTTGAGCTTCGAATCCTCAACTCGTACCATTATGACATATTTGGGCTCGTCAGTACCCCCGAAACCGAGGTAACTTCCGATCGAGTTGTCGTCACTGTATTTACCTGTCTTTGGGTCGATAATCTGACTCGTCCCGGTCTTTCCACCGACCTTGTAGCCCTCTGGGTCTTTGTTCCCAAAAAAGCCTTTCTTTCGCCCTTGCCAGATCATGTCACGAAGCGTCGCCGAGACATCTGGGCGGAGCACGTTTGAAGAAACAACTTTTGCGGCCTGTTCATTTATCTTTCCGTTTTGGCCAAGGGTGCCTTTTATGACAGTCGGCTGGTAGTATGTTCCACCGTTGATACTCGCCGAAAAGGCGGCCGCTGTTTGTATCATCGTAACGTTCATGCCCTGTCCAAACGTCATGTTTGCATAGCGCACATTTGGTCCGTCAATTGTATCCGGGCCGATGATAATTCCTTTTGCTTCTCCTGCTTGCTCAACACCAGTCAGTCGTCCAAAACGGTAATGACTCGTGTAGTAGTCGTACAGGGTATCTCGTGCTTTGGCGTTAACACTCCCGCCGCCCATCTGCTGCAGCACGTACACGACACCAGTGTTGAGTGAGTACTGCAGGACATCGGTCATGGTTGTGCCGCTATAGATTGGGTCTTCTTCTACATTTCTAATGGTGGTGTCATCAATTTTTACCGAACCAGTGTTGTCATAGGTAGAGTTGACCGTCACAGCACCGCTGTCGAGTCCGGCTCCCATAGACAGCGTTTTGATAACTGACCCTGCTTCGTATGGATCGCTCACGATACCGTTTTGAAACAATCGATAGTCTTCAACTTTTGAGTAATTTGCTGGGTCATAGGTTGGATAATTTGCCATCGCCATGACTCGTCCTGTGTTCGGGTCCATAACCAGGATGCTCCCCTTAGTCGCCTGCGCTGCAGCCAATCCATTTTTTAAAATCTCTTCGGTTTTTTGCTGTATGTTTCGGTCAATCGACAAAACGACGTTGTCACCGTTAACTGCAGGCGTACTCGTGTCACTGTCACCGATCGTCAGAGGGATTTGTCGGACATCAGTCACGGTTTGAAGTAATCCAGGTTTTCCCGTCAGCTGCGAGTTAAGCGCACCTTCGAGTCCGTATTGACCCAGGCCCTCATCGTTAACATACCCAAGCATCTGAGATGCCAGCTGGCCTTCTGGGTATACTCGGCGAGAACCTTTCTGTAGCCCTACTCCCGCCAGTTTTTTAGCACGTAGCTTTTCGGCCTGTGTGCGAGTAAGCTGCCTCGCCATAACAACATAGCGTGACTTCTTGTTAGTGAGCTGGCTCTCGTAGTCCTTGACGGTGTTGCCACCGGCGATTTCTCGGAGCGCCTCTTTGATTGCAGTCGGATTCTGGATTTCCTGGGGATCGGCAAATGCAGTAAATACCGCCTCATTCAAAACGAGCGGTACTGTCGAACTTCCGTCCATAGCGTACACCTTGCCTCGCTCAGGAACGATAGTTTGTTTTGTCACCTGAGTTTGGTAGGCTTCATTTGCATAAAAGCTATGCCTTAGTACTTGCACGTAAAATAACCTTAGGCCAAACAGAACAAGGACAATGATAAGCACACCTCGAAGCAGCGAGGTCCTGCTAGAATTCATCGTCGCAAGATTCATATACTGAAACAGGCCTAAGGTTAGTTGGCGTACTTCGTCTCAGCAGGCTCGGTCATGGCAGCAGCAACACTACTGTTTTTGACTCGTTCGAGTGCCTGGAGGCGAGCATTCTCATTTTCGAGGTCTTGCTTTTCAGCGAGCAAATTCTCTCGAGTTGTTTTGAGTGAATCGAGCTGGTAGCCGTAGGTGCTTGTCTTTGTAACCTGTGTCAGGTAGATGAGACCAAGTACGGCAATCATAAGGGCAACGATCACGGTATGTGCAACCGGTCCGAGTGCAGCAGAAGGCACAAACGAAACAGTGTTCTGGTTGCGACGCCACATGCGATCAGCACGTGTGTTGAACGTCATCGTTGCAGAGCGATAGTTTGACATGGTGGTGGTTCTCTGTCTTCTTTTTATTTTTATTTTGGTGCCAGCCCCAGGCATACGCCCGGGGACCGGCGAAGTGTGTGACGCGTTACTTAGCGGCTTTGACGACGTGGACGTCGATCTTAACTGCGCGTGACGCGTCTTTTACTACGATAGGCATATTTTTTCCTATCCTTTCTTTTTTATTTTTTCACAGCCGCCCGGAGTATGGCACTCCGTGCACGCGGGTTGTGAACGTCGGAAGTTTTGCCGAGAATTGCTTTGGTCGTGAGGGCAAATTCTGCTTCGTACCCTGCCTCGGACTGTTCGCGAAGATAGTTTTTTACCAAGCGATCTTCGAGACTATGGAACGAGATGAACGCTACTCTGCCTCCTGGTTCCAAAAGATCCGGGAGAGTTTGTAGTAATCGCTCTATCTGACGAAGCTCATCGTTACAAGCAATTCGTATGGCTTGAAAGGTGCGCGTAGCCGGGTGCACTTTTGCACGAGGGCCACGATGGGTCGACAGTACAGCACGGGCGAGATCTTCGGTCGTCGAAAGTGGCCTCGAACGAACAATTGCATGCGCAATCCGCGCAGCGTTTTGTGGTCGCTCTTCGCCATAGGTTTCGATGATACCAGCAAGCTGTACTTGAGACATACGATTAACCATCTCAAGAGCACTCAGCTCTTGCCGTTGGTCCATTCGCATATCCAGTGGTCCAGGTCTTGCGATCGAGAATCCTCGCTCTGCTCTGTCAAGTTGCGGTGACGATACACCGAAATCAACAAGCGCCATGTTATATCTAGCTCCCTCTTCGACTGCATGTTCAGCGAAGTGGGCAAAGTCGTCATGAATGAGATGCGCTCCTTCTGCTTGAAATTTTTCAAGCTCACGGATCGCATGTTCGTCACGGTCGACGAGCGTTACTGTCTGCCAACTGCCGAGGCGATCTGCGATCGCGCTGGCGTGGCCACCATATCCGGCCGTGAGGTCGAGATATGACTCACCGGGCCGTGGTGCTAAAAGCTCTACGACCTGGTCCAGTAATACCGGTAGATGCTGCCTTTCGGCATCATCTGCATGGAGTTGTTGTGGTGTATGTATACTCATATCTTGAGGTCACCTATCTGACAGTCAGTTTTTATTTTCGCAGAAATTTTTGTTTTTGTGGAGTCAATGGAGTTGTTGTGGTGTGACGTACTGGGATTGCCCGATACGTCAGAGATATCCCACTGACTTATGAGTGAGAGACTTATGTGTGAGGTGGAGTTTTTTTGGGAGGTGTGTGTTGAGGAGTAATGTACAAGCATAGAAGTGCGCGGCTATGCTCACCACGTCTGACTGCCAGGTAGCTGACCTCGAGACTTCTCGGTATCTACCTGTGCATTTTCGAGTTGTTAACGTACCCCTAAATTCCCTCTACTACTAGACGCTCATCAAGCGCCAGTACTTACCAGCTCGTACGCACGCGACATTTCTCTCGATGCCTGCGTAGTCTAGTAGGTGCTGTTCTAGCGTGATTCGTCCTTGTTTTTCATCGAGCTGTGCGCTTACCTTGCCCATGCGAAATTGCACGTTCAGGTCGGCTGTTTTCTCGTCGAGAATGTCGCCTTTGAGTGCGGGCTCAACGTCGTTATCCCAGACTGCCTGAGGATATACGTGGAGATAGTTGGAAAAGCCCCGAGTTATGACTACTCCGCCTGCGAACTCAGCTCGAAGCTCGGTCGGTATAGTTAACCGCCGCTTGTCATCAAGCTTTCGTTCAAAATAGTCTGAACCGGTCATTCCTTCTTCCCTACCTGTTAGGACCGCTAGTATTTTTGGTGCCGTGGTTTTTTGTTTTTGTGCGTCGGTTTTGCTACCCACGCTTACCCACTGACAACAGTATAGTACCCACTTCTACCCACATGCAAGTACTTTTTTACACAAAAACAGGACTGTGCATGATTTTTCCACAGTCCCGCTATATATAGTGTAAAAGTTCTATATCCGACGCTAGAGCTGTCCGTTCAGTAAAAGCCACTGATTGGCACGCACCCAGGACTCGACATCGCCAGAATCCAAAAACTCACCCTGCCCAACATATACCTCTATGTCCATGTCGCGCGTCATCTCGTTCACGACGTCCGTAAAGAACCACTCACCGTTATAGGCTGGCTTACCTGACCGCATGTAGTCATCGGTATAACGCATAACACTGCCTGGCAGGACGTACATGGCACAGTTTTTGATGCGACTTGGCTCAACTTCTGGATCAGCGTGCTCCACGATATGGCTGTAATGACCATCGGGCGTAAGCGAGATCACGCCGCCCGTCTTGCTCAGGTCTACGTCGGCCCCGACTTCGATGCCGAGGGCAACTGGCTGTTCCATAGCTACCATCTGCTCCACGTCACTTGGCCCGTCGAGGTTATAGGTCACTGCGTCACCCATCAGGATGACTACGGACTCATCTTCGGCTATATAATCTCGGCAAATCCATATCGGTACCGCCGTACCATAGCGGGGGTCATGCATGTCTTGTTCCACGAAGTGAAAGCGCACTCCTTCGGGAGGCGTTACCGCCTGGACTAACGCATCTTTGCCTTTGTTGGCGAGATACTTCTCTAGCTCAACCTGACGGCTATAGTAAGAACGCAGCTGCTCGGCAGGACCACTGACGACGAAGTAGATATCTTTTATACCAGCTTTCACACAGTCAGCTACGAGATAGTCGACGGTTGGCCTGTTGCCGAGCGGCAACATACATTTCTCTACCGACTTCGCAACCGGCATGCGGCGCGTACCCCACCCGGCTGTTGGTATGATCGCTTTCGTTGCTCTAGGCAAAGACGTCATCAAAGAACTCCTTTACGTCCTTGAGGCTATAAAATATCGGCCAGTCATTTGGTGGTAGTTTGGCATTTGTTTCCAAACTTACCTGAACAAAACTAACATTCCCTGGAAGCTCATGGCCAATTGGCTTGTCGTCCACCATCCAACATTCATGCTCATAGATATCGAGCAGCTCATGCTTGGGCCGAAGTGTCGTAATCACCTCGAGCTCACGCAGGCTCGGACATAGCTGCACTTTAAAGCGCTGAAAATCATCTGGTCCAAACGTGAATATCTTTACCTCGACACCATGCGCCTGTAGCCCTTTAATCAAATCACCGCATCCATAGATCTCGAACCGACCATCGGCCAACTCAGAATTCAGTAACGCTTTGTAGACATGCTGGGCATCGAGCCCCAGATCCCCGAGCTGCTCAGTCATGTCGTGATAATACATGTCACCAAGCGGCTGATAGTATTTATCGCGGTCGGCATATGCCTGTGCGACATCGATTCCTTCAAACAGTTCCCCTACTTTGTCGAGAATTTGTCGTCCACTATCGTGCGTTCGAAAAAGGGTACGATCTAGGTCCAAATACACTATCATGCGAAATACATCCTCATTAGTTGTCGTGCCACAACATCTGCGTCATGGCGAATTAAGTTACGTGTTGTAGCGAGCGGATCAGCGTTTGACGTCGGTCCTACTGGTTTTCTCGCCAAAATTGCGAGTCCTTTTGCAGCCCACTGTCGCTGCTTATTGGCGGCTTCATCTGACTCCACGAGGTATTCACCTTCGTGAGTATACTTTTTCAACAGTTCCTCACCAGGATTATCGGTGTTGTAGATGACGGCATCGAGAAATGGGCTACCAACGAAACGTTCAATCTCGTCTGCAAAGTCATGAACTTTGTAACCCTGCGTCGGACCAGGTTTTGTCACAAGATTCGCCACGTACACACAGCGCGCCTTTGTCTCACTCAGCGCACGTGCAATTCCCGGGACAATCAACGCTGGCGCCAAACTCCCATACAGGTTTCCGGGCGCAATCACCACGATGTCGGCTTCCAAAATGGCCCGCTCCGCGGCAGGATTTACTTGTGCCTCCGGTTCTAGCCAGACTCGTGGTCGCTCCGCCAGAACCGCATGGCCAATCTCGTATTCTCCACGTATCGGCTTCCCTTCGGCGCCGTCGGCACACAGTGTCACGCTTGTAGTGGTTACCGGTTCAACCTTTCCACTTATGTGCAACACCTCGCCGGCGAGCTCAACGGCCTCTGTAAAGTCTCCCGTCATTTTTTCGAGTGCGGTCAAAAACAAATTGCCAAACGCATGGCCAGCCAAACTACCTTCTTCGAAGCGGTAGTTGAAAAGATCGCGAATCTTCGGTGTGTCGCTCAGTGCAACCAAACATTGCCGTATGTCCCCCGGCGGCAAAACTCCCAACTCATCTCGAAGCTGTCCAGTTGACCCTCCGTCGTCGGCCATGTTCACGAGAGCCGTTATGTCACGAACATAGTGCTTGAGTCCACTAAGTAGCGTGAAGCTCCCCGTGCCCCCACCTATCACGACAAACTTGGCGCCTCTGAGTGATTCTGTCACCATACTATTTGATACCTCTCATCTTTTTTACGATCCGACCATACCACAAGCCACTTTTACGAACCGTTCGCTTCAGACCGTTTTCATAATCAACCTCAACTAACCCAAAGCGCGGCCACTTACCATACGCCCACTCGAAGTTATCCATGAAGCTCCAGTGCATATAGCCGATAATCTCGACACCGCCCTGAAGCGTTTCATACAAAGCGGCGAGTGTCTGAGCGATCCACCACTGACGATACTGATCTTTGTGATCGGCAACGCCATTTTCGGAGATTAGCAGCGGCAGATCCCATTTGCTCAGACGCTTGAGGACATGTTTGATGTCATGGGGTCGCATACCCCAACCGAGGTCGTTGACTTTATGCGCCTCACCCTGCATATGAACGCCCCTGTGAGCATCCGAAAAATAGTAGTTCACACCTATAAAATCGAGATGCTTTTTACCAACATACCGCAGCACTAAATCGTCACGCAGTAAAAAGTCCAACCAAACAGTGAGCTTGCTCAGTGCCTTACCGTCAGCCACATGTACCCACGCATAGGCTTTTGTAAACCCGACATGGTACCTCGCTCCCATTTTTTTGGCCAACCTATAAACACGTTTGTGTGCAAGCAACAAATTCCTATACACCCAAAACGCTTTTAGGTAAGAATGTTTCTGAGGCGGCCATTCAAGTAGTATGTATCCGTGTCCGGCGACAGAATCGGGCTCATTGATCGTCGTAATATATGTCAGCTCTTTTCCAAGTTCGAGTAGCACTTTTTCAGCAAATCGTACGAAATACTTTATGTTGCTGCTTCTCTCAAACCCGCCCATTTCAGAAAACCACACCGGCTCTGTCCAGTGGTACAGTGTCATAAACGGTTCAAGTCCAGCCGCTTTCATAGCACGGATGTACTGTCGATAATGTTCAATCCCCTCTTTGCTCCAGACACCTTTCTCTGGTTCAATCCTGGACCACTCTATGCTAAATCGAAACGAGTTTAGGTTAAGTTTCTGAGCGATAGCAAAGTCGGTTTTGTATTTGTGAAAATGATCCGTCGCTTTGCCAGAAACATAGTTGTCAGGATTTTTTGCGTCTGCTTTTATGTCTGGCCATGAGTATAAATGCCCGAGTTTATGCTCTGCGGCACTTGCCAGACCACGCGCATTTTCAAGCTCCCACACCGACCAGTTGTTATGCGTACCACCCTCTACCTGATGGGCGCTCGTCGATGCTCCCCAGAAGAAGTTCTTGGGAAACGATATGCTCGGTTCTTCTTTCATCTCCATCTAGTATAACGCACCTAGACGTCGTGAATCGGCCGCTTCAACTCAAGCGAATTAACGTTGTATGTGCCATTCGTTTCCAGGTGATACTCGACGAAATGATCCGCCCGAAAATAGTCACCGGTTTGTGAGTCCTTGTAGTACAGTTCGGCGTTTTTGTAGCTATCATGCGTAAGGGAAGGACCCTTATAGACTGAAAACTCACGCTCACCACCCGGCTGCAAAGGATAGTCCAGCTCCTTACGCTGACCACAAAGACTTATTTTGTCCAGTTCAACAGGTCGAGTCGAAAGGTTTCGAACGGTCGCCCAGACTTCGGTATTTGTGCCGCTCAAGTTGTACTTTACTCGCACGACCGCCACTTCAGGAACCTGTTTGATTCCGTCCTGGTACAAGCCTTTCGCCTCTTCGCGCTTCATCGCACGCTCTTCAGCATAGTCCGCCGTCGGCGCATCGTTATCCCAACTGTCTTTCGGCGCTTCAAACCCTGGCTTGCCTGCAAGTAAGTTCTTAAATACGTCCCAAGCGCCCATAGACCCTCCTATTTCTCGCAGGCGACGCCGTCACCATCACGATCAAGACGTGTTTCGTATGACGGGTCTGACTTTGCGATGTTAAACACACCCTCGTTAAACGCTGCTGTACAGTTCTCAAACTTCTTACCGCCAGTCGGAGCACTTTCAGTTTTGTTTGCAACGTTCGCCTGGGCTGCCTTCGTTACTTGTCCGTCAGTCGTTTCATAGGGCGTCTGGCTGTTGACGTAGCCAAGGCCACCGCCGAGCCACGCAACTGTGACGATTGCAAGTACCGGCATGAGTGGGCTTTTTTTGAAACCTTCTGGGTCACGCACATACCAGATGATCATAATTACAACTGGAATGATCGGCAGTACGACCAGCCAGAGCAGATACCCGACGACTATTCGTTTTAGCTTTGACCAGTTCTCGTAGCGAAATTTAAACCATGGTAGACGAGACAGCAGATAATCAGCCCCGTGAAGAATTGGTCCCTTCTCTTCGTTTTTTGTCACAACTGTCGCTTCTTTTGCTGCACGTTTTTGGGCCATAGTGGTTTCTCTCACTCCTCTTATATATCTAGCTCGATTATACACCGAGAGTTTTGGTATCGATACTTATAGCGTCTTCACCAAACAACTTTTGGATTCGAAGAACGATGGATTTTTCGTGGCGACCAAGCAGCTCCGACAACTCGGAAACACTCGCGCCGTGCTGAAACTTTTCGCCCAGTAGCCCGTCATCCGCTTTCGTCCACGGCCGGTAAGCATTCGGGTGTTTTTCGCGCATCTTTTCGAGTCGTTCACTCCACGTACTTGCTTGCTTTTTTGTCTTCTTGGCCTCGGCTTTTTCACGCTTTTTTGCGTTTGCTCGCAGCGCCTCGTACTTTTTGGCGGCAAGTGCTGAACGACTTCGCAGTGTCTCATCGATATACAGCGCATCTTCACTCACTTTGAGTGCCATGCGGTTGATCCCGCTCAGGCTCAAGCTGTCGAGCCGACGAACGCGCGAAAGTGCTACATAGCCCATACCCTCTACAAACGCTTTTCGCAGATCGATACGTGCGGCGTCCAGTGTCATACCCTGGCTTTTGTGCACAGTGATTGCCCATGCCAAACGAAGCGGTATCTGACTCAGCCCTGCTCTTTTTTTGTCGCCGTCACGCAGCTCCCAGCTATCAGGCTTCATGGTGACAGTACGTCCATTTTTAAACTCAACAACTGGGTAGTCGCTCCCCTTTTCAAACTCAACGACCGTCCCGATACTCCCGTTGCTGTACTTGCGGTCGGTACTGTTTTTGATGGCCATCACCAAACTGCCCTGCTTGAGTGCTAGACGTTCCACGGCCAGGCAGGACTGCTTGAGTCGCTGGACATAATTTTCACTACCGGTCGTAACCATTTCGTAGTAATGCGTTTCACCAGGAAGTGACTGTAGTCGTCCCTGGTTGATGGCATCGACATCGATGTTTACCGTATGAAGTTCGGTTATGCCGTCGCCGTCGAGATCGGCATCGATTCTGTTCATCAGTGTCTCAGCGTGATGGCGGCGTAAATCTCCGGCCCTAAGTGCGTTTAGTATCCCCAAAAACACATCGTCATCCTGACGGTGCTGTTCTTCGAGGTAGCACACCACGAGATCCAGCTCGTCCCATACTTTCGAACCAGTTACGAAGCCACCCTCACGACTATCGTTTCGATTGACCGGCGGCAACTGGAAAAAGTCACCGCATAGCACCACTTGTATACCGCCAAATGGCCGATCGTCGTCACGCACAACCCTACAGACCGTGTCGACCATATCAAGCCGATAGTCATGCAGCATAGAAATCTCGTCGATCACTAACACGTCAGTGGTTTCTATGATGTCGCGCCGACTTTTGAGTAGGTAGTCTTCGAAGTCATCACTGAGTTCGTCGTGCACGCCGATTCCGCTCCAGCTGTGAATCGTAGTCCCACCCAGGTGTGTGGCCGCAAGACCCGTAGTGGCCGTCACTGACACGTGTTTACCCTCATGCTTGGCTTGTCGAATAAATTGGTTGAGCACGTAGGTTTTCCCTGACCCGGCCGGTCCAGTAAGGAGCACATTGTGCCCCGCATGTAGTACTTCAAGTGCAAGAGCTTGATCCATCATGAGAGCAACCCTTTGAGCTCCGCAGCGACTCTACTTACATAACTGCCAACTATCTCGTGACCGACAAGCAGCCGTTTTGCTCGTATGTACCGCGAATGTTTCGCCACATCACGTATGCGTCCGCCGATCACGAATGGGTCGAATGCCCCGTAAAGTATGCTCACTGGTTTCTTTAGTCGCACGATGTCATGCGCTGTTGTTTGGTTGAGGATGTTCGCTCGAAGTGCAAGTATGTACGAATCGACGTTGCCGTGATCGACGTCGAAATCAGGATTCACTAACTTGTACTTTTTGGCGAGGTGAGAAAGTTTGACGATGTTGTTTGGGTTGAGTATGGCGAATTCATAGAGTCGTCGTAGCTGTTCGTCACGCTCGGCGAATAGTTTGTGATCGTCAGACTTATCGACGTTATAGAGCGGCGGGCTACACAGTAGCAGCGAGTCAACCAGAAGTGGAAACCGTTTTGCGAACTCTACGGCGACGAGCGATCCCATCGAGTGACCAACAAGCACAATCGGCTGGATCCGAGCATGAACGGCCAGTGTTTTGGCCAGCGCCTTGGCCTGGGTTGGCGCATCGTAGGTGGCCCAATCTGGACGCGGTGAATCTCCAAATCCAAGCAGATCGATGACGAGAAAATCTACATCGGCATCAAGTGACTCAAGCACCTCATCCCATGTTTGGCCCGAGTTACCGATACCATGCAAAAACACCACCGTCTTTTTCGCCCTACTCGCCCGCGACTCACGATACACATGAAGCGTATACGGCACGCGAAGATAGCGATGGACGAGCGTATCAAACACGATTTAGCCTTTGTCGATTTCGTTATCAATTGCTTCTGCAGCTTTTAGAAATCGTCCGCGAATTTCCGAAGTGTAAGGATTTCCTTTCTGAATTGTTCGGAAGAGTTCAGCTGAGTGATGTTTTTCCAGCTCTGCAAGGTCGAGCAGTCGTTGAAATGATGGCGTGTGAAGCTTCTCTTCGTGGATCTTCATCACCTCAAGCGTGTGCGCGATGAAAAACGTCAACCCCTGCACCGTCGCGATTCCGCGATCATGTTCTTCTGCGCTCATTTCCATCACGTTGAGATCGACCGACTCAGCGAAATTCTTGATCATATCGTATTCATCCGCCGTCGAAACGTCTGGGCACATGATGATCGTATGACCTTTGACACTTACGCCGGCTGACTCTGGGCCGAACATCGGGTGTGTTGCGACAACTTTTTGATCTGGCATGTGCTTGGAAATTTTCTGTAGCGGTTCGGTTTTGACCGAGCAGACGTCGACAATAACGCTCGTCGGTGACAAGTGGGGCTTGATCGACGCCAATACTTCATCGTAACTTTCGAGCGGAGTTGCTAGTACCACATAATCACACCCGGCGACTTCATCGAGCGGAGCATACCAGGAACTGTTTACTCCACGATGACTATATACGAGCACTTTTGCGTGCGAGCTGAGCTTTTCGGCTAAGAATTTGCCAAAACTGCCAAAGCCGATGATACC
>CAYLGT010000009.1:0-2762 GCA_964383465.1 uncultured Candidatus Saccharibacteria bacterium
CAACAAGTTCAACAACCGGGTGCTGCCCACGAAGCTTATCGAGTTCTTTTTGCCCTGTGCTGTAGCCAGTCTTGCCCTTTTTGATTCCCAAAGTTGGCAGTGCCAATTTCCCATACAGTACATCAGCCAGTTGCGCCGGACTGCCTATGTTGAACTCATAGCCGACGAGGTCGAACATCTCCTGCTGGAGCTTAGCGATATCGCGCGACAAATGTTTGTTCATGTCCGCCAGAAAATCAGTATCGAGTCCTATACCCCGATGTTCCATGCGTGCTAGCACAGCCATGAGTGGAAAATCCATCTCGCGAGCAACCTGAGCTAACTTCGGAAGTGATTCAAACTTAGCAGACTGCTCCTCGTAGAGTTCGCGAACCGCAACCACCGCTGCCAGTGGATCACTGACGTCAGCTCCGACCAAGTCTTCAAGCTCTCGTGATTTACGCAGTGGATCAAGCAAAAATGCCGCCTGACTTGTGTCATGCATAACATTTGGAAGCGAGGTCGCACCGTGAGCCAACAGCTGCTTGAGCACGGCCTTGGCATCATGAGCAACAATCGAAGTATTCGCCAGGATCGAGCTGGCTTCAGAAAGTGATGCCTCATAGGCCACACCGCCCTTGTCCAACAGATACAATTTGCCCTCGTGCAGCCACACTACCACCGAGCTGGCTTCAGAAAGTAAGGCCTGCGTTTTTGCGTCGAGCGTACCGGCTTTAGCGGGCACGATTGGTTTTGCGTCGACGTCGCCCGCAGCCGCTACTTCGTCGGTGCGCATAAACTCTGGCATGGTTCGCAGCAAACTACGAAACTCGAGTTTCGTCAGCATGGTTTTGAGTGCTAAACGGTCGAGGTCTTTGACGTCCATACTTTTCAGATCCAGATCGACCGGCGCGTCGTACCAAATTTCGGCAATTTTTTTACTCAGGTAAGCGGAGTCTTTACCCGACTCTAGCTTGCGACGAGTCGCGTCTTTGATTTCCCAGAGATTTTCATACACACCGTCGAGTGTTTCGTACTTTTGCAGCAAGTCGACACCAGTTTTCTCGCCGATACCAGGCACACCAGGTATGTTGTCGGAACTGTCGCCTTTGAGGGCTTTGAGGTCGAGGAACTGATCGACGCGGATGCCATACTTTTCCGTAAAGCTACTTGGGTTAAAGAGCTGGATGTTTGAAAAACCTTTTTTCAGCGCATAGACATGCACGAGATCACCCGTACACTGCAGCAGGTCCAAATCACTCGTGATCAAACAGACTTCGATGCCCTCGTCACTCGCCTTCTTCGCCAGCGTCCCCATGATGTCGTCTGCTTCATAGTCATCACACTCATACAGTGGCCATGAAAATGCCTCCAGTAGTTCATGAAGGATCGGGATCTGCACATAAAAGTCTGGTGGTGCTGGTTTTCGTCCGGCCTTATACTCCGGGTAGAGTTCCACACGCCGGCGAATGTTGGTCTTTGGCTTGTCCCACGCCACGCAGACATAGTCAGGTTTGAGCTTCTTCATGAGCTCCAAAGACAGCGCTGCAAAGCCATACACCCCTCCGGTCGGCGTGCCATCACCCATACTAAGATTTGGCATGGCGTAGTAGCCGCGATAAAACACGGACTTTCCGTCTATGATAGCCAGCCGTTTTGTCATGTATCTATTTTACCCTAGGTGGGTACAGATGACTGATGACAAATGCTAAATGACTTTCGACGTACTGTTCAGCTTCAGTGAGCGACTTAAAGCGCCGCTTTCCATACTCTTCGAGTGCTATCGTCGACATACGCTTGGCGTCTTTCATCGTTACACCGACGAGTTCTCCGAGATACGCCGCCCCGCTGCGAAGATGCGGGTCGCGAATGAGCGCTTTTGTTGCGATGGTCGTCAAACGAGACCGAAGCTTCGCAGCTGCTTGCTGTTTGGCGATGTCGACGACTTCTTGTTTGACCCCAGCACCCGCGTTGGCAAATCCGAGAAATAACAGCATCTGCTGCGCAGTGGGTGCATCCAGGCGTCCTTGGGTAAAGAGCTCGCGAACCAGGCCGTCGAGACTTTGAAACTCAGGCGGAAGTTCATCCTTGGCGATATATGACGCTGCTTCTTCGACCGTTCGACGCATCTTCACAAAGCCCTCGATACAGCGCAGCGCATAGCTTTCAGGACGACTGGCGCGTGATATATGACGTTCCGCAAAGAAATTTGCCGTCTCCTGTTCGGTCGCACCCTCTACGTACAGTGACAAAAACTCTGCATAGCGACGCTGGGTAGTCTGCATGGCGTGGCGCCAGTTCACGGCAGTATTTTCAACGAGCACGGCATACTCATCGGTTACCGTCTGTAGGGCCTCGTGTTTTTGGGCTGGCGTCAGTTGACCCCACTCTTCCGCCTCTTCATAGCCTTGGGTGACGAGCTCTTTTATCATGACGTCGAAACGACCGACGAGCTCCTGTCGTTCTTGTTTCGTCATACCGGCTATGATGTGTGAGTTTATGCCCGGATGATCTAGTGCCATGTCGAGGCACTCGTCCCGAACCTCGCAGTGCTGACAGATTATCCTAGCCGCTCCTTCGTGCTCTTGTTGGGCGTGAATCGCCGGATCAATCGTTCGACAACTGGCACGTGCCTCCCATGCTTGCTCCTCGCCTAGTCCAAATAAGTTATTCATGCTTCCTCCTTAACTCACAAAACTTCTGAGCAGATGTGCTCTTGACGGATGGCGAAGTTTCGACAAGGCCTTTGCCTCGATATGTCGAATTCGCTCTCTTTTGCAGCC
>CAYLGT010000009.1:2862-34743 GCA_964383465.1 uncultured Candidatus Saccharibacteria bacterium
GCTCGCCTGCGAAGCTCGACTATCTTCTCCACTGTCATCTCGACCTGACTGGCGATATATTCATCAGTAGCGGGATAGCCAACTTCCTGCATGTGTTGGTGTTCTACGTTACGAATCGCCCTCAGTTTTTCATAAGCAGTGACAGGTATACGAATCGTCGCCCCAGTATCTGCAAGTGCCCGGCCAATGTTCTGTTTAATCCACCAGGTGGCATAGGTCGAAAACTTATAGCCTTTTTTATAGTCAAATTTCTTCACGGCTGTTATAAGCCCTAGATTTCCTTCTTGGGTAAGATCCTCGATGCTTAGCCCTCGACCGGTGTACCGCCTGGCGAGACTAACCACGAGCCGGAGATTTGCTTTATGAATATGCTCGGTAGCAGATCTACCCTCTTCCACCAGTGTCGAGAGCTCCTCATACGTAGCGCCCTCTGGCCACTCTCGAGTTCCTTCTAGAACTTCTTCGGCAAACAACCCCGCCTCACTCTGATGAAAGAGCTCGACTTCTTGTCCGGCATCGAGCAGTGGGGTTCTGGCGATCTCGATCAAATACTGCCTATAGAGGTCGATGTTGTACGACGCAGCGTCTGAATCTCTTTTGGCTGAGCCACTTTCAGCCACTCCGACAGTGGAACGATGAGCGGGAAGTCGGCGCGTCATATAGCTAGCAATTTTTTTCTCACCATCTTCGTCGTCGAGAAGTTCTTGAAGCGTTCGAGCATCGAGACCTTCAGTCACACGCTTTAACAGCTTTTTCAGATCAGCTCGATAACTGTTTACTTTTGATTCGGGTATCTCAAGTTTTAAAGCAATGTCTTTTGTAGTCTGGCCAGCAAGCGCCATACGAAGACCCTCAACCTTTTTCAGTTCTCGAGCATATATCTCTTCAGCCACCTCCGCCATCTTGAGCGAAGCTAAGTACGAAGCGAGCAGCGCATGCAGCGAATCGTCTGTAGCGGAAACGAGCTCAAATCCCATAGACGCCAGAAATGAGGGAGCGTTTAGTAGCGACCGTCGACCACGTCTGGCCGGTATATCTACCACCTCTTCAAATAGCTCATCAATTTTATCCTCATCAGCTTCATCACTCAGTAGCTTGATTTGTTCAGTAAACCAGAACAGTGCCTCCTCGAGTTTACCTTCTTCGTCGAGTCCACTCACAACCGTGTCTTCAAACCCAGAGAGGAGTAGCAGGAGGGGCACCCGCATATCCTGGTCAAGCGTAGCTACAAGCTGACGCACCTGAGGAAGTTCAACTGTGTCACCGAACAACTTATCATGTCGCTCACTGGCAAGCGAATTGCGCACAGGCGGTAAACTATCACCTTCCACCTGAAACCAGGCAAACAAATTGTTTGCATGCCGCCTGCTTAGTTCAAGTGACTCGGAAGTTTCCATGAACTTTTAACCCAGCCTGGCAACCCCGCCGGTAAAGTCTACTTGCAAAATGTTCTCCTTTTGCTGAACGACTTCCGGTACTACTGGTGTAGCTTGACGCAGGGCGTTAAACAGCTGATCCATCGCATCGTACAGCTCTTCCGCTTGCCTTTCCTTCACTATCGAAGGCGAGCCATGGACCTGGTCGCGGAGTGGCTCAGGCGTACGTTCCACATAGCGGTCACCTTGCATGAACCCCATGCCGAGCAGTCGTCTCAACGTTGCCCTCGCTGAGCTCTTGACGTCGAGTTCGTTGAGTATGGCGCCGTCTGGCGAAACTTTGCCTATCAAATTTCTTAGCTGTTCAATGACCACTTTTTTGGCCGGAGTAAATTCACCTCGATTGTCCGGATCAAGCAAACCTCGAAAGGCAGCGAGGTTGATGTCTGTATCCATCATCGAAGCGAAACGTGTCACCACTCCATCACGGTGTGCTTCACCCGACTCTTCCTGTGGCACGTCATGTTCTTCATGTTCAGCACTTTCTTCTTCGTCACCCGACTGCTCCTGGGTCACTGAAAAATCAAGTTGCAGATTTCCCTTCTGTACTTCTCGGCTCAGCGTCGTAACGATTGTCGCACGTGCGTTGACGATGTCTTGCCGGGTCGGTTCCTTGTCTTTGACTTTGCCGTAAGTTTCGACAAGCTCGCTGGTGTCGAGTCCAGCTAGCCACCCCCATAGGCAGACGAGGTATACTTCTTTTCGCGACTCGTCGATCTTCGAACTACGCATCCAGCCTTCGGCGATAACGCGCATCGTTTCATGGTTGAAATCTTCGGCTGTTATATGACCGAGATCGATAAAGTTTTTCTTTAACTGCCCCAAAAAGCTCTCCACACGATCGAGCCGATAGTTGTAGTCATCACCAAAGACAGCCTCAACTGCTTCGAGATCAACTTGCTCATCCGCCGTGCCCCGTTCAGCTCCTGGCGGATCGCTATCGACGCTTGGCTCTGCACCGACAACACCTTGGCTCATTCGTTCGTCAAGCAGGCGAACGATTCGAGTCGAGGTATTGTGTACTCGCGAATGAAGTGACGATTCGCTTGGAATTTCATCTTTGAATTGCGCGAGCGTCGCTTTTACCCCCATCGTTAGCCGCGCCAGCATGATGTCTATGTTTCGTGCCGCCATGTTCGGACGTGCACTTTTCTCGGCATCGAGCGCTAATAGTGCAAGCACTTCGTCGCTATCGAGCTCATCAGCCGAGGTCGGCACCGTTATGTAGTCTCCTTTGGTTCTTTCAGCTATAGAGCTCAAAAAACCACGTGTCTGCCCATAGTCAATATGAATCTCCTCGGCCTTTGGCGCTTCGACTTCTTCGTCACCGACTGGCTCATCTATCACACCATCTGCTTCCCGCTCAGGCTCATCGGCAGACTCCTCAGTGACCGGCACCTCGTCGACAAGTCCGTCAACCAAACCAACTGCACCCGTGAGTGTTTGGTAAGCTACTTGTGCTTCGTGTTTATCCATGGCTCGAATACGCGCTGTCATACCTTCAACCGCATCACCACTGACACCCAGCAGTGTCGCTAGATCATGGAGCGCAGCAATCGCCTTTGCTCTGTTTCGTAAACCAGGTCGTTCAAGCGCCTCTACTTCAGCACCTGTTAAGAATTGATGGTAATCAACTTCGGACATACTGACTCCATCCACCCATTAGCTTTTTCTCATTGTACTAAACAGGGGTGCTGAATGAGCCTAAAAAGTCTATAACACAACGTTAACTGAGGCCGAGTAAGCGGTAAGCAGTTTCGACAAATGCATCGAGCTCAAGCTCATTTTCAATCACGACGTCGGCACCAGCTTTTATGTCCCGTAGGTTAAAGTCTGCCTCCCCTGGCCCGCCGTACCATTCTTTTTGTTCATTTGCCGCAAATTCTTCCAGCGTCAGCTGTATTTCACGGTCGCGGCCACGTGCTTTCATGCGCTCATACCGCACTTCGACAGGCGCGTCGACAAACACTATGACACCGCCGGCCTCACGTACTGCCGCGACTTCGCCGAGCGAACGCAGTCCGCTGACTATGAGATCCCCTGGTTGTTCAAGCGCCTTCCCAGCAAAGTAGCCCGCCCCATCTTCATGACGATGCTGAGTCGCAACCTCGAACAGCACTGTGCGTTCAACTGAGCCACGCTCTTTCATAGCGATCTCCCGCACAATGTTACTTGTCGAGACGTGGACGTAGCCAAAATCAGCCACCAACCGCTTTGCCAGCGTGTCTTTGCCGCTCGCAAACGTCCCGCTCAGTCCGATGATATGTGGCTTACTGGAGGTATTCATACAGCTTCTTGGCATCCTTGTGCTTGCGAAGCTTGGTGAGGGCTTTGGCCTCGATCTGGCGAATGCGCTCACGAGTGACCGCAAACTCCTGCCCTACTTCTTCGAGTGTGTGGCTCTTGCCGTCCTCGAGTCCGAAGCGCATTTTGAGTATCTTTTGTTCTCGTTCTGTCAGCACGCCCAGGATGTCCTGCACTTGTTCTTTGAGTAGCTGACTGGCAGCACTATCCTCTGGACTTGCGGCATCTTCGTCTTCGATGAAATCACCAAGTACTGATTCATCTTCACCATCACCATCCCGACCAACACCGGCGTCCAGCGAGTGGATGTCCTGCTTGATCTTCATGACGTATTCGACTTTTTCCGGCTCCATCTCGAGCTCTTTGGCCAGTTCTTCGATAGTTGGCTCACGGTTGAGGTCCTGGGTCATGCGGCGCTGAGTTCGAAGCAATTTGTTGATCGTTTCCACCATGTGAACTGGGATACGAATCGTACGAGCTTGGTCAGCGATAGCACGAGTGATTGCCTGGCGAATCCACCACGTCGCATAGGTAGAAAACTTAAACCCCTTGTCAGGGTCAAACTTTTCGACGGCACGCAGCAGTCCCGTGTTTCCTTCCTGGATCAGGTCCAGAAAATCAAGTCCACGACCCGAGTAACGCTTGGCGATACTCACTACCAGTCGCATGTTAGCTTCGGCCATTTGGTCTTTGGCCTTTTTATCACCGGCAACCACTTTTTGAGCGAGGGCTAGTTCTTCCTCGGCGTTCAGGAGCGGAATTTTACCGATTTCGCGCAGGTACAGACGAACTGAGTCGTCAGAAACATCATCGAAAAAAGTCTGCGGCTGGTCGTCTGTCCAGTCTTCCGTTTCCTCGAGCTCTTCGGTGTCAGGCTCGTCAACATCGGCCAGTTTGGTTGCGACGTCGTCGAGAGTAAGCGTTTCTTCCTGATCGTTATCTTCTAGTATGTCGTCGTCATTGAGTGGTTTCTTTGCCACGAGTATTCTCCTCTTTTATGAGGTCATTGAGTTCATGTCGGAGGCGATTGATCTCGACCTCGTCATGCCTGTCTTCGGCTTCGCGAAGCGACCCTGCTAATTGTGCTTTCTTTTGTTTGACGTGTTCTTGCTTTATTCGCTGGACTAAGTGCGCTGCTTCCATAAACCGCTCAGCGGCTGAGCGCTCCCCGTATCGGGTTTCCGCTTTCAATTGTACTATTTTGACATACGTTTCGATCTCGCGCAACTCCTTCGGGACATGGTCGGACGGGATGCCGGCAGGATGAGTCACTAGGTAGCGAAACAGCTCGCGGCGATCATCACCATCAAACGCATCGACGCTCAGTACCATGGCGGCATCGCGAATCTCATTTTCAAAACACAGTAACGCCAGCAGATGGTCTTGCCTGACGTTGTCGCGAGCCGGTAAATCTGCGTGCTTTATAGCTCGTAGCCGTTCTTCGCCAGCAGCTTCAGAGAGCTGATGCATACGCGAACGAAGCGACGCTTCGCTGGTTTCGGTTTTTTCACCAAGAATTTTCAGATAATGCTCCTGCTCCACTGGATCATCGATGGTCCT
Organism: uncultured Candidatus Saccharibacteria bacterium; assembly: GCA_964383465.1. Classification (GTDB taxonomy): domain Bacteria; phylum Patescibacteriota; class Saccharimonadia; order Saccharimonadales; family Saccharimonadaceae; genus CAYLGT01. The sequence continues at coordinate 8,163 of CAYLGT010000009.1, forward strand.
AAGTAGCTCCAACGCTTCAGTAGTCAGCTGACGTTTGCCGAGCGCAGAGGTCAGGTCGAACCTATGTTCGTACTGATCGATCACCCATTCTATCGCTGGTTTGGAGGCCTCGACCGCTTGCTGCCAGAGAGCTGGGTCTCGTCGAATCAGCTCATCTGGGTCTTTTGCCCCATCAGGAAGCGACACAACTTCCAGCTCAACCCCAACTTTACCGGCGATAGGGATCGCTCGCTCAGTCGCCGCAACCCCCGCTTTGTCAGCGTCAAACGCCAGCCGTATACGTCCCGCTAGGCGCGCCAAAGTTTTTACATGGGACTCGGTCATGGCGGTACCGGCAGTTGCCACTACTTGCTTCACTCCGGCTTGGTGCGACGCAATCACGTCCAGATTTCCTTCTACCATGATTGCGGTACCCGTTTTTCTGACTGCATCCTTCGCTAAGTGAAGCGCATAGACATGTCGGCCCTTGTCATAGAGCAGTGTCTGCGGGGTGTTTAGGTACTTTGGAGCGTTAGGGATGTCCGCCAGTAGTCGCGCCGTAAAACCAATCACCTGCCCGGCTGCGTCCATGAGCGGAATCATCAAACGATCACGGAACATATCCTGGCCGCGCGCACTCAGCAGGCCACCGTCGCGCAGCTCGGCCTGGCTGTAGCCTTTGGCAGTCAAAAAGTCTCTTAGCGCGTGACCACTTCCAGGCGCATACCCCAGGCGAAAATCATGCACTACTTGTCGACGAAATTCACGACTCTTCACATAGCTTTTTGCTACCTCGCTCGCCAGTAAGTTACGCTGATAAAACGTCGCCGCACTTTCGTGCATCATGAGCAGCCGCTTTTTCTTTTCGCCTAAGCCCCGTAGGCTCTCCTTTGTCTCATACTGACTCAGGTCCACGCCGGCTTTACGTGCCAGGTGCTCGAGGGCTCCTCGAAAATCGAGCCCCTCGACCTGCATAACAAAACTGAACACGTCGCCGCCCTGGTTGCTACTAAAGTCATGCCAGATACCTTTTTCAGGACTCACAAAGAAACTCGGGGTTTTTTCTTCACTAAAAGGACTGAGCCCTTTCCAGTTACGGCCGGCTCGTTTGAGCTGCACATACTCGCCGATCACCGCCTCGATGTCGAGTCGGCTTCGAACCTCTTCTTTGGCTTCCCCTTGCATTGTCTTTATTGTATCACCTCTGTTTACGCCTATGCTTATCTGTGGTTAAATGTCCCTATGGATCCAACGCTTCATGGCGCACCTATCCCAGTGCCCGCCCCAGCCCCTTCTCATCGCGGCCCCTCAGGGCGTCTGCTGATGATCATTGGTGGCGTAGTCGGTGCGGTACTCATAGCACTTGTACTGCTGCTGGTTTCTGGCGACAAAACCGGCTCCCTGCGTCAACAAATGAGCGCCCGTAACACCGCTACGCTCAGCCTGATGGCAGATGGCAAAAAGAACATAAAAAGCGCTGACCTCGCGAAGCTTAACAGCGAACTATACCTCGTTCTACTCACCGACGACGCAGCCACCTCCAAAGCACTCACTACTGCCGGACTAGGCAAACTTGACCCTAGTGTTAAAACAGCCGAAGCGGTCACAACGACCATCGCCGAGCTCAAAACTGCCGAAGTCAACGGCCAGTACGACAGTGTCTATAAAACAGGTCTCGAAAAGCAACTCACTTCACTCAACTCCCTTTCGAAACAGCTCCATAGTCAAACCACTTCAAAAAGCCTCAAAGCTGCACTCAGCACCCAGTACACTCATGTCGCCCAGTTCCTCGAAGCGCTAAAGAAACTCTAGTGTTTCACTAACTCGTAGCTGTGGCGAACCAAATCACGTAGTTCGTCCTCTGGTACCTGGCCAGTGCACAGTATCGTGTTCCAGTGCTTTTTGTTCAGGTGGTACCCCGCCTGAACCGTTTCATACTTTTCGCGTAGTAGCTCGGCAAGTCCAGGGTCACACTTGAGACTCAAACGCACTGGCTTCGAGCCCTCCTCGACGAGCGCAAACATCTTGCCCTTTTCATCGCCGATCTTGTACACCATCGTGCCCTCGCCAAACGGATAGTCCAGCACCGCACCAGGCATGCTCGTAATTATTTCTTCAATCGTTTTCCATTCGATCATATATGTATGATACATGTCTTGAAGGCACCGGATCCAGATAGTTTAAGCAAAGCAAAGCCCCGTGCGTTGCACGGGGCGGTTGTTCTGTACTTTGCTCAATCCACCAAATAGGTGAAGAACCCGGACTCAGAACTGGCCGGTACACCACTTATACATCTGTGCGATGATGGTTTGTCCGAAGACTTCCACCTCTAGGCGTCGCACCGCCAAGCCAACCAATTACTTCGGCCTGTCCCAGATTACTGCTGGTTCAGTTCGTCACCTACTACACCGGGAACTCCAGCTCGATCTCCCAGTACTCGGGAAAGAGAAGGTTGTGCTTCTCTCCCCAGGCGAGACCGATAGGCATCCCCACCTCCCCGCGGTACGCGGAGGGCATGAGGCCGGCGAAGGCGCGGTCCCGCAGGACGCACTCCATCACCACCTTCTTGAGCGCCACGTCGACGCCCGCGCCGATGAAGGCGCTGGCCGACGCGCCGTCCTTGGCGACGACCACGGCCGAGGCGCGGTCAACCCGCACCTCGTGGACGCCGAAGGCGTCCTGCCGGAGGGTCACCTCGCCCTCGAACCAGTAGGCCCGAGAGGAGAACACTCCGCCGTCGGAGTAGACCACCACCGGCACCTTGGCGACGAAGTCGTCGTGCTGCTCCCAGATGGCGTTGGGCTCGGTGCGCTGCTGCACCACGCCCATCCACCACCGGACGTCGCCGCGCTGGGTGGCGGAGTTCATGGCCGCGGCGAGCCGCTTGACCACGCCCTCGGGCTCGGCCAGCTCGGCAGCCTGGACCATGCGGTAGTCGAGGGTGATCTGGGTCTTGTTCATGTCTCCTCCTAGAGACTTGTGTTTGAATGAAGCAATCGCCTGAAGGCGAGACATCAAAAGTTCTCGGTCTGAACTTTTGCCCGGGAAGACTACTAAAACGTAATCTGCCCTTCGCAAAAGCTCAGACGTAAAACAGCACATGGCCACAGAAGGAGAATTCCGTGAGAGGCTTCAAAAGCAGAGTATTCCCCTGTTATCTTGGCCAACTCAGGTGTTTGACGTATAAGCAAATGTGTAAATGTACGGGGTAACACTGGCATATGCCAACAAAAACCCCTGGGACCATCCGAATTTCTTCGGCTTGTTCCAGCGATTTTTGTACTATCCCTTGTTAGCGAACTGATTGAAGCCTCTCACAGAATCAATCATATACTCATTATAGCATCAGCAACTATAATTGTCAATAGGTAGGTTTTGATTTAAACTTTTACTTTCGCTAAGTAGTACTTGAGTTCTTGTATACTTCCGCGGATGTCAGCCAGGGCGCGGTGCTCCTCTGGCTTGGCGAATCGTTTGCCGTATTTGCCATCAAAGACGACTTTCCATGCACTCACGTCCAGCATGCGGTAGTGGAGTCGTTCATTCAAACTCGGCCATTCGTTTTCGATGAACTTTCGGTCCTGGTGGATCGAATTTCCAGCGAGCAGTATGCGCTCGTCTTCCTCAAACTGTTCGTCGATAAAGCCTATGAGCGACTGCTCTACCTCATTTACCGACTGCGCCTGATCTTGACCAAGTAACAGTGCGTCACGCGACGCCGGGTTGGCCGTCCAAAAATCAGCAGCAACACCGAGCATTCTCTCATCAATCACCGCCTGATCGACCTTTATGGCTGCCTCGTAACTGGCCAGCTCGTTAAATTCCCAGTCAGTTGCGATGACGGCAACTTCCATGATCCTGTCGCGCACCGGGTCAAGCCCCGTCATTTCCAGGTCCATCCATAAAATTTTGGCTTTTTTACTCATATACCACCCAGTATACAGATGTCACGTCAACTAAGCACTTGCTTTTTTGTAAGAAATAGTGTATACTGCAAATCATTATCAACTAGAAACAAACATGAGCTACCTCGCACCACAACTCCTCGACACCGATCCCACTACGCAGCGCTTTGTTGCGATTGGTGACAGACCGTTGGTGATCGAGGACTGGCTTACACCTCCGCCAGACGAAGAGGGTGGGCTTGAGAAAGTCCATGTCACTGTCGTCCCCGAGGCGCGTCGACTCGGACGAAAAGCCCTGCGACTTGTCTCGGGTGATTTCACTGGACGACTGAGCGCCCCTGGCAAAAGTCTCCGTGCTCCTAACGGCCTGACGTTCACTCGTGTCCCAGAGGGCCTCATCATCGACGACTCTGGAAGTCCCTTGGACCTTTTGAGCGTACCCCGACAGCGACAAGCCGAGCCACAACCCACCCCATCACTCCCTATGATGAGCGAGTTACCTGACTTCAAAGACGAGTATTCATGGCTATCACAACCAACATCGCGCGAGGAACTACTTGATCGCTCCCTTACTCATGAAGACTTCGTGAGAAACAGCAAGCGCCCCGTTATCTACAAATCAGACGACACTACGCACTAAGTTTTTGGGTGTACCAGACGATACTCTCGAGCATGCCATCGAGCGCTTGTTTTGCGCCAGCGTGTGCTTCGTTAACTTCACCGTCCTCGCCAAAGACCTGTCCCATACCTACCATGCCGATAAGTGTGACGCTTTCAGAAATTGGCACCGCGCCAAGCGTACTGTTGACGACCGAGCGGAGCTGTTCGTTTGCCCTTGCACCGCCGACAACTCCATGTGAAACGATCGCTACTGGTTTGCGTTTTAGCTGGTAGTCGAGGTAGTCGATGGCATTTTTCAGGCTACCTGGCATACCGTGGTTGTACTCAGGTGTGATGATGACGTAGCCGTCGGCCTCGCCCATCTTCTCTACCCAGTCTTTGACACCACCGCTTAGTTCACGGTTTTGGTTGTACTGCGGTGGCATCCCCTCGCTGAAGACTGGAAGATCAAACGAAACGAGATCGACGAGCTCAAACTCGGCGCCCTCAACCTGTGAGGCATATTTCATAACCCAGTTAGCGATTTGCGGTGTTGCGCGGCCTTCACGGCTGCTTCCACTGACGACAAGTATCTTCATTTGATTTTTTCTCCTTTTGTTGCTATACTTTGTATAGTATCTATAGTAACCGAATCTACTATACAAAGTAAAGTGAAATCATAGAAACTATGACAAATCCCGTCCTCCCACCCCTGGAAACGAAAGTTGGCTGTATCGCCAGCGCCATGAAAGTTATCGGTAGTAAATGGACCGCACTCATCCTGCGTGACCTCACTTCAGGGCCGAAGCGGTTTCGTGATTTCGAAGATTCCGTCCCTGGTCTCAACCCTCGCACGCTCACCATTCGCCTCAAAGACCTTCAGTCGCAAGGTGTCATAGAAGTCTGCTGCGACGGTGGCGGCTATCAGCTCACCGAAAAGGGCGAAGCTCTCATCCCAGTTTTGCGCGCCATGGCCGACTGGGGCGAAACGTACGCGTAGAGTATTTTAAGACATGAAAAAAGTCCCTGGGACGCCCGTATATAACGAGCGTCCCAGGGACTATCTACCCCGCCGGACATTTTTGCCCGGCGGGGGTGGTGCATCAATTACAGATACTCTGTGAATTACGGCAGCCTGACACCTAATTACTGCAAACCAGGCAGAAAAATCAGATGAGGCTTAGGTCCCCGCCGTCGTGAGGGCGCCGTACCAGCTCACGTGGCGTCGCGCCTACACACCGAAGTATGTGGGCGCGCAGAACTTTTGTCGCCGCAGCAGAGGCAACAGAGTGTGATGACTTGCGTATCACACACCCCGTCACTTACCGCAACCTAGGATCTCCCCGAGGAGGCTCCTGTTCCGAAGGCTTTTCCGTTTTCAACTTCCGGGGTGACATAGCCAAGTCACACTTTGGGGAGGTAACCGGTACCTTCCCGGGGGTGCATTGCGCTGTTGGCGGTTCAGTCGTTACCGCCGCGCACCCCACATAGGCCGTGGGGGGCCGTCGAACAAGAAAGTCAGTTTTTTCTATGGTACGTAGTCTAACCTACGCTCACACAGAATGGTCTGCCTGTCTTGTTCAACTGCAATCCTGCAAACTTCGCCTCGGCCATACTATTTAGATGGTCCATACGTAGGCCGTACGGGGCCGCTCGATCAAAAAGCAATCTCTTTCAATTGAGATCCCTCTAGGGACATGCTGTCCGAGGCTCGCTTACAGTAGTTCTTAATGTTATCTATTTTATAGTTTAAGTCAGCGCGGTCTTGCTGTCGCGGACGTGGCGACTCGTTGCGCCTCATGGTGTTTCTCGCCCGCGACTAGGTTAGGCTTTGTGACTGTGCCACTTCTTACTCCTCTCTAGCTGAGCCCCTGACGGGGCTCAGCTAGCTTGTCGATCCCTCTGTTGTGGAGAGTTTTCCTCAGGCGCTTCGGTTGAGACGGACGTTGCCGCCACCGAAAACACCCAAGACCCACTTCAGCCGACGAACGATGGTGTCCGCCTGGCTGCCGTATACGACGATCGAGAAGCGGTCCTGACGCCCATCGCCGGGCTGCTTCCAGCCGGTCTCACGGGTCAGGAACCGCGCCAAGACCATGCGACCCCACTTGTTGTAGGGCTCCACACGGATCCTGGTGTAGTCACCGAGACGGCGGAAGCCGACCCGGCCGACCCACGGCGCGACCAGCGGGACACGGTATGTACCGGTCCCTTCCGTCCCTGCCATGTAGAACTTGTTGTTCTTCTGAGCGACGCTCATGTCTCCTCCTCGGAGAATTCTCGCCCCGAAGGGCTATCGAAAAAGACTTGTTCGGTAGTACAGCGGGGCTTCCTGGCCCCGAAGGGCAAAGATCGCCTCTGCCTGTAGAACAGACTCGACGGCGCGCGGACAGTGACGTTCGCGTACCGCAGCGATCGGATCAGGGGTTTCCTGCTCGCTTTCGAGCAGCGCCACAAGTGACGCCAGAAACGTTCCGGTCCGACCATGGCTTGCCATGCAAAACGGCATGAGCTCACTCCCGGCTCCAAGAAGCGGAATGATCTCGCCGCGCAGGAACTCCTCCCAAGTGTCAGGAACTCCGCCGAAGTCCGGCAGGATACTCCAGATGACATGGGATTCGTTGAGTCGCAACGTCGTACGAGCGAGTGGTACCAGCAGCCGGTTGGGGTACCTGGCGAAGTCAGACTCCGTCAGGTACATAGCCCCACTCGGGTACAGCTGGTACTCACCCACCCGAACCGCCACGTCACCCATGTGTGAGCAACGCGGCGGTTTGGGAACAGCCATGTTCATCACCTAGCACCTTTCCACAGACCCGCGGCGATGCCACGGTGCCATGCGTCTTGGATCTCCTGCGCCAGCCTACTCGGAGGAACCCGAGTGGACAAGCTGAGGTAGAGCTCTTCGATGTCAGAAGTGCGCGCTTTCGCGTCGAGCATCCTGCGCAGCGAGGGCTCACTTGTCTCAATGTCGAACGACGACCGCTTGTTGAAGAAGACACCTCCGTTGTGACGGAGATCAAACACTCGATCAACAAACATAGAGAGCGAGATGCCTCGCGAGACGTACAACTTGCCCGTCTCGGCGATCTGCGCCCACCTAGAGCCGCCAAACGCACTACCCCAGATAGGGAGACGGAACAGCTCTTCACACAGTTCGAAGAACTGAGCGATTGCCGCCAAGTCTTCCTGATGAAGTCTGTTCAGGGCAGCCTGCTGGGCATCTTCACGCCCCTTCGACTGAAACTTGAGCGGCGAAGCCTCTCCCATAAGGGTTTCGAGCTTCTCCCTCAAGTCCTTGAAGCCATCACCGATCGGAGTATGTCTCGCTTCACCCGCCACCGCCACCAACAGGTAGGCGGCGAACAGGCCAGCGATCCGACGGTGCGTCTCGTCGCGAAGTCGAGTCATCTCACCGGCCAGAGGCGTCCCGATCGCTCGGGCAGCCATAGCATCGGTCAGATAAAACTCGAACAGCATGGTGTTGGCGCTGTAGTTGTGGTTGTCCAGTTCGTCCAGCGAAACGACCGTTTCAACGGCCAGCTTCCATCTGGTGAACAGGTTGAGCTCCTTGCTCGGCGGTGCCGAGCTCAGCTCCAGCTCACCCCTCAGCAGCAACCCTCGCGTCCCGTCCACCGTCACAGAGGTCCCGGACGGCAACAGGAACAGAGGATCCCCCATACCTACGACAGCCGGCAGCCGCATCGCGCGAGCCACCACTGCCGCATGGCAGGTGGTACCACCTTCGAACGTGACGAACGCCTTCGAGCACATCATGCCGGGCAAGTCGTCGGGCGTGGTGGTCGGAACCACCAGCACGACGTCGAGTCCGTACTGCGCCATTGCGACCGCCTCCTCCGAAGAGCGGGCAATCACGCCAGTCGCAGCACCGGGTGAGGCCGCGAGGCCTTCTCCGAGCGGATACTCGTTGTGTGCGCTCAGCACCTCCTGTGTCAGCTCTGCCTGAAACAGTGCGTCCAGCGTCTCCGGCAACACTGCCTCGACGGCAGCTGCCTTGGTAACTTCCCCGGCCCACACTTTGTGAACACGGAACGTCACGTCGGCACGCGGAGTACGCTTGGCACGGCGAACCTGAAGCAGGTAGAGCACGCCGTCCTCGACCGTGAACTCGACGTCGACGATGTCGGAAAAGTGCCGAGACAGCTGCGTCACATATGAACGCAACTCCTCATACACCGCCGGCATCATCTGCGCCAAGTGCGAGATCGGGTACGGAGTGTGGGTCCCTGCCACCACGTCTTCGCCCTGAGCGAACGGCAAGTACTCACCAGACATCCCTGGACGACCGTCCATGTCGTGACTGAACACGACACCGGTCCCAGAGGCCTGGTTGAGGTTACCGAACACCATGGACTGAACGTTCACGGCAGTTCCCCACCACTCGGGGTGCTTGTGGGCGGCGCGGTAGAGCGAGGCACGCTCACTCCACCACGATCGCCGCACAGCGTCGAGCGAGAGCATCAGCTGCTCACGCGGCGAGTAGTCAAGCGTGGTCTCGTCCCAGGTGCGCCAACGCTTCGTCAGTTCCTCGAGCCGGTCGACCGAAGTCGAACCGGACAAGTTCGTGAACAAAGCAGCCGGCGTGCCCAAAACGTTGCGACCAAACTGGACCAGGAACCGGTAGTAGACGTCGCTGGCGAATTCCTCGCCGTGACGTGCCACCAGTCCATCGAACACCTCAGGAGTCATGCCAACATTCAGGACTGTGTCCATCATGCCAGGCATGGAAGCCTGAGCGCCCGACCTCACAGAGACGAGAAGCGGTGAGTCAGGGTTACCAAACTGGTGACCCGACATCCGCTCAAGTCGTTGGAGGGCACGGTCCAGCTGTCCAGCGAAGCGCTGAGGCAACTGACCGTGCTCCTGATAGGCGCGTGCCACGGTGGTCGTCACCGTGAAACCAGCCGGAACCGGCAGCCCAAGGGCTACCATCTCCGCCAGGTTCGCACCCTTGCCGCCCCGCAGTTGAGCAGTGCGGGTCTCGGGCGCGCCCTCGTCGAACGAGAACACGACCTGACGACGCCCTGCCCTGGGGGCAGTAGAGTCCTTCACGGCGACCATCGCGGTCACCTCCTATCTATCTGATTGCCGAATTTTCAAGGTGACGGAGAAATCCCTTGCTGGAGTCTCCTGGGACGGGCTCGAAGTTGCGAGCCAACCCCAGACAACTCAAACAGTAGCTCTGGCGCTTGGTGGCACCATGTGTATATATTAGCACAGTTTACATACTTTTGTCAAGTACACCTGAAAAGAAAGTTGGCCCCGTCACTGTAGTAGCGACGGGGCCATGGTAGATACCCTCTACCAGGGGTCAGGCAGCCCGCCGGCCACGCCACCAGTCTGGGGGCCGGGGGACAGCCGAGCCGGGCCGAACGATGTTCGAGTTCCAGAGGTACGCGTGGGTCTGCCAGAACCGCTGGCACTCCCGCACACCCCCGTCGACGTCGCGCGCCGAGGCCTGCCACGGTAGTGGCGGCGTGTAGGTGCCCGGATAGGCCCTGACCAGTCGCGGACGGCTGGCGGTACCCTCAAGCTCCAGCGTGAAGTCCTGCGTAGTCACGTGACCGGCGTCGACGAAGGGTGACACCTGGGGGCGCTGGGCCTTGTGACCCTTATGGACACCCCAGATGATCCTGGCGCCGGGCGTTACCTCGACCACGATCGCTCGAAACTTCTCCCTCGAGAAGTGGCTCTCGGCGATGATGTAGTCCTTCCCTTGCCATGGCTCGATCTGGTCGAGACACGTCTGAACGACCCCAGCCAACTGCTGCCGCGGACGGAAAGGCGAAGGGATGTCGGCCGTGGGCGAAACAAGCACGCCAACGCCTCTGTAACTCCATCCTCTGCTCATGTACTTCTCCCTTGCATCTAGAAGTCTGTGGGAAAACTTCGAGTATCATATAACTTTTTAGTGTTTTTTACAATACCTCTTCCCATCTGTAAAAATTTAGCGTATAAAGAAAACAGAGGCAGATCACTGCCGCCGTACCTTCTCACACCAGGAGACTGTGTGCCTTACCCTACTCGGGCAAACCAAGTAGCACGCCGACTTGAACCCGGTCTGGAGTACCGGCTACGGAGTCAGCAAATCAAACCGGAAGAGGTGTTTTTTCCCGAAGACATCCAGGAACTACGAAAGTTTGCCAGAGCGCGGATCGTCGAGACGTTCCACAGGGCATATGAGCACATGAGGGGCAAGGACCGAAGCACTGACAACTACATCGTCAACGTCGGTCGCCGGCCTTCCGAGCTCGCCAAACATATCGCGAGCAAGCTCAGGTATGACTTCATCGACGTCGATGAGCTCGGTGGGCATGTCGCCCAGTGGCCTCTGAAGATGAAACTGCTTCTCGTCGACAGCCTGCAGTACCACTTGATCTTGGATGAAATCAACGCCTTGATCAACGCGCCACAGCACGGGCTCTACTTTTTGGAGTCACATGGCTTGTGGCAGCTGGTGCAGTCGGTGATCGACGAACTGCCGCGCCCTCATGAAAGGACACCGAAAATCGACCGCCGTAACTACCACGGTCGACCGAGAAACCAGACTCAGAGTCGCGGAATCCCTGGCGGTGTCTCGACCAGCTGGTCTCCTGCGTGTTAACTCGTTCCCCCGGAGCAGCCACCACTGCTCCGGGGGACTTTCCTTTTGTTTCAAAAAACACCTCCTAAATCAGAGGTGTTTTTCTTTAAAAACTGGTCGAAAACTAGTCTTTTTTCTTGTCCATGCGGTCAAGTTTTGCGATGTGGACGATCTGGTAAACCACAAACGCAGTGGCCAGTAGTACGATGATCGAGCTCAGCGCCGCGCCCCAACCAAAGACAGCTTTACCGTTGCCGAGTTCAATTGTCCATTTGAGCTCACTCAGGTCGATACCCTGGGTAAGCAGTGCAACCAGGGGGTTGATAAACTGCTCGACAAGCACTTTGACGGTGTCACCGGCAGCAGCACCGATCGCCAGACCGACTGCCAGACCAACCACACCCTGTTCGCGCACGAACGTCAGAAATCCACCTGCATGTTTCGTAACTTTTGCCATAGATATACTCCTTTACCTCTGTTATGCCCACAATTATAACGAGTGTGAGGTAAATAACAATACTAGAGCTTCTCTGGTGCAGCGATACCAAGCAGACCGAGCCCATGACCAAGCGTGTCCCGGTACCGGCGGACAAGTTCGGTGCGGAGCCCTTCGCGAGGATCACCGACAACATGTGACTGCTCATAGAAACGGTTAAACGCCTGGGCAAGTTCAAACAAGTAGGTACAGACATGGTGCGGCATGAGGTCGTTCACCGCCTGCGTAAGCACCTCTTGGTATTGAGACAGTTTACGGGCGAGCAGTCGTTCGTATTCATCATAGTCGGCGATAGCACTATCTGGCTGGACGCTCACTTTTTCGAGAATCGAACATGCTCTGGCGTGGGCGTACTGGAGATACGGGCCACTGTTGCCTTGCAGGCTCACCGATTCACTCGGGCTGTAGATGAGATCACCACCGATTCGCTGTTTCAAAAACGCATATTTGACCGCGCCGAGGCTGACGTTGCGGTTAGTACCGTTGCCAGCTGCTTCGTTGGCTGCCTCTGCTGCCTCAAGCACGTCGACAGCGCGCAGGAAATTACCTCGTCGAGAGCTCATCTTCACCCCGCCCTCGAGCTTGACCATGCCGTGAGTCAGATGCACTGCATCGCGTACTGCTTCGGGAGCAAACTGCTCGATGCTCTTCATGACGACTTTCATGTATTCAACGATGTCATTGCCAGTGATGATGATGCTTTTTTGGTAGTGATAATCCTGCCACTTCTTGAGAGCCAACCCGACGTCTTTTGCTTCGTAGGTAGGCAGTCCTTCTCGGTTGATAAACACACGAGTATGGAGTCCGTGTTTTTCACCGTCGAAGATGATCGCGCCATCTGACTCTTCGTATACATCACCGACGTGCTCGCGAACGGTGGCGAGACCCAGCGGAGCCGTTTCGCTTTCCGGGTAGTACTTTTCAAACTTAGAGCCGATCGAGGCATAAAAACTGTCGAAGTAGTCATAGCTCCAATCACGCGTCGTCCAGTAGATACGTGCGAAATTCGATTCATGCTCGTTCTCCGTATGCAAAGCGTAAATTCGCTTGTTGTAGCTAACAATCTCTACCTGAGCAGACTCGTCACTCTCGTATGCGTCGTTGCCTTCTAAGTAGCGCGCCGCCATCCACTCCGAGCGAGCATCTGCGGCAACTTCGGAAAGTTTGTCCGAGCTTTCACCTCCTAAGTGGCGAACAATTGCCCACATAGTCTTTGCTACATGCAGTCCAACGTCGCCTCCAAAGTTTACTCGGTGAACTGAAGCCCCGGCCGCCTCAAAGAGATTAGCGATCGCATCACCAACTACAGACGTATAAAGGTGCCCGGCGTGCAGCACCTTGAACGGATTTGGGTCTGAGTACTCAGCAACGACCGTCTGTCCAGCGTAGAGCTGCGGCATGGCGGCGCTCCACTCGCCCGCAAGCGCCTCGTCAGTCAGACGAATGTTTATAAAACCAGGGCCGGCGATGTCGACGCTTGCAACACCGTCAGTTTTTTGTAGTGCTTCGGCAACTTTTTCGGCCACTTCACGTGGGTTTACACCAACTCGACCCGCAACTTGCATAGCAACGTTGGTGGCAAAGTCACCAAACTGAGCTTCAGGGCGAGTAAACTCCGGAGTAGTGTCGACGGCATACAGTTCTCGAACTACATAGGCGACGAGGTGGGTAAGCTTTTCTTTCATCTTCTCGAAGTATAACAGAGGTAACATACGGTGACTAGTGATGTACATTGACCCCTGTTTATTTATAGTTTATAATTTCCTTAATTTACGAAACGGAGTTACTATGCCACCACTACGCCGTCAGCCGTCTGAACGTGCTGCAGCCGCTCGAGAGCTTATCACCCGCCCTGAAACTTATGTCCCTGAAGTTCCCAGCGATCTCCTAGCACCTGCCAACAGCCTACTTGTCGGCATGCGACGCAACCGTGACCTGCTTTCAACCACGAAACAGGCCGGCGACAAACTCCTACACACCCCCGCGACGAAGTTCACGCATGTCCGTGATGGAAAACGCCTGAATGCTGAAGCAACTGCTTTCTATGTCAAATCAGAAAAGCATGCCGCCCTCTACGTGGCAGTCGACCCTGATACGACAAGCCCAGACATGGCGACCTACAAAATTGTCGACGGAATTATGAGCTGCGTAGGCGAGGTCGAAGATGCTGATATAGACGAAAACACAAGTAGTCTCGTGAAAATTGCTATCGAAAAAATACATGCAGAACTCGACGAAACTCGAAACGTAAAACTGCAAGCCTCTAGAGAGCGTCGCAAAAATTTTCGACACGGCGTACGAGTTATCGGTGGCACTGCACTGACACTCTCGCTCGTAGGCGGTGGCATTTTCTATGGGGTAAAGAGATGGATCGTCGACCCCCACCAGCGCGCGGTTGCTGAGCGCAAAGCATTCGACGAATCCGATTTTCAGCTACCAGGCGAAGGGACCGAGATCAGCCGGGCAACGGTAGTTGGCGTTTCTGGGACAACCCTAAAAAGCATTCCTTCCTACCACGACGGTGACAGTCTAGCAGATGCGCGCCGCGTCGAATTCACCGAAGCAAACGGATGCACCGAGATAAAAACAGATTTACCAGACGGCGTTCATGTTGTTTTAGTGAGTAAAGCCCATGGACCATTTGACGGCAGCTCGTATAGCGTTGCCGCTTCTGGTAAGACGTTTGAAGTCTGTCTGACAGATGTTGTCGACGGCAACGACGGAAGTGAAAACACTTCCGACATCGCCGTACAAGCTCGTACCCACTAAGTCGTACGACTTGCCCAAACCAAGCTTAGAAACAACGGGTGCGGGCGCATAGGCCGACTACGAAACTCAGGATGCGCCTGGGTGGCGATATAGTACGGATGATCGCTCGCTTCGATATACTCAACCAGTTTTCCGTCGGGTGACGTTCCCGATATGTCGAGTCCGCCGGCTTCAATCTCCGCGCGATAGGTTTGGTTTACTTCATAGCGGTGCCTATGTCGTTCGGTCACTTCTTTTTCGCCATAGGTGCGGCTCGCTAGTGACCCTTCAGCTAACGTGGCTGGATAATCACCAAGTCGCAGTGTCCCGCCAGTCGACTCTAAGCCTTGCTGACCTTCCATGATGTAGACCACAGGATGCTTGGTCTCGTCCGAAAACTCAGTACTATGGGCGTCATTCAGCCTAGCTCGACGTGCACTCGCGATGACGGCCACTTGCAAACCAAGACATATGCCGAGGTATGGTTTCTTGTGCGTAAAAGCATAGTCGGCAGCCGCGATCTTACCTTCAATCCCCCGCGCGCCAAACCCACCCGGCACCAGTAGTCCATCGACACTCGCGAAGTCGTCGTCTGTTGCCTTCGTTGCGTCAATCCATTTGACCTCCAGATTTACCGCCTCTTCCCATGCGGCAGCTTTCAGGGCTTCAAGCACCGAGAGATAGGTGTCTTCATTGTCCATGTATTTTGCCACCAAGCCGATGCGCACCGTTTGAGCTTTTGTGGATTGTTGCTTTTTTATCAACGCATCCCACGCCTCAAGTTGTG
Source organism: uncultured Candidatus Saccharibacteria bacterium (assembly GCA_964383465.1). GTDB lineage: Bacteria > Patescibacteriota > Saccharimonadia > Saccharimonadales > Saccharimonadaceae > CAYLGT01. The sequence goes on from CAYLGT010000009.1 coordinate 23,282, forward strand.
GTTGTTTTTTGACTCCAGAAAATTGACCGAGACGATGCATGAGTTTACTGTCGGCGATGACTTTCGGTATACGAAACACGCTATCGACATTTGGCATCATGAGTACTGAGTCTTCGGAAACACCCCCAAAGAGTGCAATCTTGCTGGCGATACTTGCGGGCGCCGGGTCATCGGTTCGCACGATGACGACATCTGGCACGATACCAAAGCCACGCAGGTCGTTGAGTGCGTTTTGCGCAGGTTTGCTCTTGAACTCCTTGCTGGTGCCTATGAAAGGAACATAGACCACATGGACGTACAGGCAGTTTTCGCGACCAACTTTCAGCGCAAACTCACGGATCGCCTCGATGAAACTCAACCCTTCATAGTCACCGACCGTTCCACCAATCTCCACAATGTGGATATCGCTCCCCTCACCCGCTTCGACAATTGCGCGCTGTATCGCACCAGTCAGATGCGGCACCAACTGCACCGTCTTGCCACCAAACTTTCCCGCACGTTCATCGGCTATGAGCTGACTCAGTAGTCGTCCGGAAAGCGTCGCGTTTTTCTGCGTCAACTCAACGTCCAGAAACCGCTCGTAGTGACCCAGGTCGAGGTCGGTCTCGGCACCGTCCTTCGTCACATAGCACTCACCGTGCTCGGCTGGGTTGAGGAGTCCCGCATCGACGTTAAGATACGGGTCACATTTTTGTATAGAGACGCGCAAATCCTGGGACTTAAAAACGGCCCCGATACTGGCCGCTGTGATTCCCTTCCCAACTCCGGAGAGCACGCCCCCTGTCACAAAGACATATTTGGGCACATGTTTATTCATGTATATCTAGTATAGCAGATAATTTCATGGCGGAGAGGATGGGATATCGCTTTCGCTCTTCCGCTCCGAAAGGGACACGTGCGAGCACGAGTTTCCTTCCTCCGCTTCACCGAACCCTCTTTTGCTTTCGCAAAAGCTGGGTTCTCGGTCGCCTTTTCTCCGCCATACAAAACGACCCTACCGGGTCGCTTGGCATGGCGGAGAGGATGGGATTCGAACCCACGGTACGATTGCTCGCACACACGCTTTCCAAGCGTGCTCCTTCAACCACTCGGACACCTCTCCTCGTCGGCGTTCACTACGTCGCTTACATTTTCAAACAAGTTTTGAAAAACTACAGCACTTCGTCACGCCTCCTTTTGAGAAAAATCGGCAGATTTTCCTCATTTGAACCACAAATCATTATACCTTAATTGTAAAATTTACCTCTGTAACGTGGTTGTGCTTGCGCCTAGAACAGGGCTATACTAGAGTAAGTACAACTTAGGTCCACCACATATGCCACGCAAGAATCAAAAAACACCACCTCCTGTTATCGAGCTCGTGAAACTCACGAAGTTTTATGGGCATGACGATACGACAATCAAAGCGCTCAACGGTGTTGATCTGCGTATAGACAAAGGTGAATTCGTCGCCATCATGGGACCAAGTGGCTGCGGCAAAACAACCCTACTCAACCTTCTCGGCCTCCTCGATACCCCGTCGGGTGGCGAGTACAAACTCGAAGGAAAAGCCATCACTGACATCAACCACCGCAAGCGTGCCGAGATCCGCAGCCGCAAGATCGGCTTTGTGTTCCAGAGCTTCAACCTGTTGCCTCGTATGAACATCATCGAAAACGTCGCCCTGCCCCTCACCTACCGCCTCGGTCTCCGTCACAAACAACTCGAGCGAGCTAGTAAAATGCTCAAGACCTTCGAGCTCCAGGAGCGCGAATACTACATGCCTTCACAGCTTTCAGGTGGGCAACTCCAGCGTGTGGCGATCGCCCGAGCGCTCGTCAACCAACCAACCATCATCCTTGCCGATGAACCGACCGGAAACCTCGATAGTAAAAGCAGCGAACTCATCATGAACGAGCTTCGTGAGATTCATCAGCAAGGAAACACCATCGTTATGGTCACCCACAACCCTGACCTGACGACCTACGCAACCCGTATCCTCCACATGCGCGACGGCAAAATCGCTCGTGACACCAAAAAAGCCGCCCGCAAGCCGCGTAAAAAACGTACCGCACCGAAGCGAAGTCTCGATTCCCACCTGAAAAAGATGATTACAGACGCCTACGAGGAGCTCTCATGAGCCGAGAACAATTTAGAATCGCTATCGCCAACCTCCGTGCCAACCGAACGCGTACGCTGCTCACAACCCTAGGTATCATCATCGGTGTTGCATCCATTACACTTGTCCTTGCCCTCGGTGAAGGCGCCCGTCAGTCCGTTTCGGAACAGGTCAAGAAGCTCGACGGCAACGTTATCGTGATCAAACCAGGCCAGAGCGGCTACAGCAGCATCAGCGCCTACAACCCCTACAACACTGCAATCACCACGTCTCTGACTGAGCGCGACCTAAAAAGCGTCGCAGCGGTCGACAACGTCAAACGAGCCGCTCCCGTCATGTTCCTCAGTGGCAGTGCCAAAAACGAAGATCGCAGCGAAAACAGCGTGCCAATCATCGCTACAACCGGCGATCTGGCTGAAATCCTCAAGCTCAAAGTCCGCTCTGGGCAATTCCTCGACGGTAAAACTGACCGCGACACGGCCGTGTTAGGCGAAAAGCTGGCCGTCAAACTGTTTGGAACCAACCAAGTCATGGGTCAGGTTATGCAGCTCAAAGGCCGTCCACATACCGTCATCGGTGTCATCAAAAACACCGACACCCCGATCAACCTGTCGGGTATCGATCTCGACCGTGCAGTGTACGTCAGCATAGAGGACGGCAAGACGTTCAACCAAGGTATCGCCCAAATCCAGCAGCTCAACGTCCAGGTTGAAGACATCGACAAACTCGCGCTTACGTCCAAAGCAATCGACTCCGCACTCCTCAAAAACCACAACGACGAACGTGACTTTACAGTACTTGGCGGCAACAGTGTCGCTAAAGGCTCAGACAGCTTCTTTGGCACCATCGTTGGCCTGACCTCGGTAGTCTCGGCTATCACCCTCCTTGTGAGCGGCATCGGCGTCATGAATATCATGCTCGTTAGCGTGACTGAACGAACCCGCGAGATCGGCATCCGCAAAGCCCTTGGCGCAACCGACCGACACATGCTCGGACAGTTCCTCATCGAAGCTCTGCTCATGTGCGTTGCCGGTGCGGTAGCTGGCATCGCCCTGGCCTACGTGCTGGCTTTCGCCATCAGCTCACAGCTCGCCTTCCGACCAAGCGTCAACCCGCTGATCATCCTGAGTGGCTTCGGACTCGCTCTGGTTGTCGGCCTCATCTTTGGCCTCTACCCAGCCATCAAAGCAGCTAAAAAAGACCCTATCGAAGCGCTCCGACAATATCAGTAACCTCTAGTCCTGAAGGCCGAGTGACTGATTGATACGCGTCGACGAATCGAGGATATCTGCCAGTCCAAATTCCAGCGCGATACCGCACTCGCTGCACACCTCAGTCTCTGGGATGGCCTTGTCATCAACCCTATCGCCCCCATTACCGAAAACGAGTTCATCGTCTGGATACTTCTCGCGAATGCTGCGAAGCGTCTCGATGACCGGTGGATCCTGGTCGATGCTTAGCACAACTTCATCGACTGCACGCAGCGCTTTTACGATGCGCGCTCGTGAAGCTTCATCGATAATGATTTTTCCTTTTTTGAGGAGCTGCTGTTTATCGTTGTTAACCACTACGATGACATAGTCGCCCATCTTCTGCGCTGACTCTATCATGGTGAGGTGGCCGACATGGAGTGGGTTGAAATAACCGCTGACAATTACTCTTTTCATACCTAGCACTATTATATACTTGTAGGAGCATGACGACCCCTAGAGATCCAAAAATTGCCATTGTTTGCGACTGGCTCACCAACATGGCGGGTGCCGAACAAGTTATTCTCGCCTTTCATGAAGCATTTCCTAACGCACCCATCTACACGAGTGTCTACACCCCAGAAAAAGTCCCAGCGTTTGCAAATGCCGATGTTCGTACTACCTACCTCCAACGCCTCCCGCGCCCGATTCGAAACCTCCATAAGTTCTTCCCCGCGCTACGCGTGCATGCCTTTCGTTCACTTGATCTTTCCGAGTTTGACATCATTCTCTCGAGTTCGAGCGCGGAAGCAAAACAAGTCCGCAAAACCCGCCCAGACCAAATCCATATCTGTTATTGTCACACGCCTATACGGTACTACTGGAGCCACTACGATGAGTACAGAAAAAACCCAGGGTTTGGCAAACTCAACTGGTTGATACGTCTTCTTATGCCGGTTATGGTTCCCCCTCTCAAACGCGCCGACTTCAACGCAGCGCAAAAGGTTGACTATTTTATAGGTAATTCCACAACCGTTAAAAAGCGCATCGAGACCTATTACAAACAGCCAGCGAGTGTCATCCATCCGCCGGTCAGCACTTCTCGTTTCAAACCTGCTAAAAAACGCACCGACTACTACGTCGCGTTATCCCGACAAATCCCCTACAAGCGGCTCGATCTCGCAGTTGCAGCAGCAAATGAACTTCAGTTTCCCCTGCATGTATTCGGAGATGGCAGCGAGCACGAGAAACTCGTCGCCATGGCCGGACCGACCGTTAGTTTTTTTCCAGGAACTCCGAGTAAAGAAGACCAAGACCGTATAACCGAAAACTTCAACAGCGCAAAAGGTATGATCTTTCCTGCTGAAGAAGACTTCGGCATCACACCAGTCGAAGCTATGTCTGGCGGCACTCCTGTGATCGCCTATGGAGTAGGAGGCGCACGAGATATCGTCCTCGATGGCAAGACAGGAGTATTTTTCGACAGCCAAACCAAAGAGTCGGTCGTCCAGGCAGTGAAAAGGCTCGAGAGCCTCGACATAAAGCCATCAGATGTAAGAGATCGAGCGCTCATTTTTGACAAAACAAAGTTCATCGACAACATCAAAAAGTTTGTCACCGACGTTCGGTAACCTCCCCTCTTTTGAACTTCGTCCCCTGCTTCGGTATAGTAAAAAGAGCTGACACCAACTTTAAGCCTGAGGGGACCTATGCAACAGTCATCGCACATCGATCAGAACGTCATGCGCAAAATCAAAGATGCCCACTTCGTACACATCGTTACGATTGGTACTAAACCTGACATCATCAAACAAGCGCCTGTATACCATGAACTTGTCAAACGCGGAGAAGCGGTGCTCCTCTGCCACACCGACCAACACTACGACTTCAATTACAGCGGTGGCGTTGAGCAAGAGTTAGGCTTAACGGTTGACATCCACTTAGGCATCAAGGGTGACTGGCCAACAAAAACTGTTCAAATGATTGAGCGCTTTAGCGAAGTGCTTGCCGTCCTACTTGAAAACGGCAAGGTACCAATTCCATATGTACACGGTGACACCTCTACTGCTTCTGCTATTTCGTTTGCCGCCATGCTTCATAAGGTCTCCTGTGTACATGTCGAAGCCGGTATTCGTACTCTCACACCAACCAAAGAGGTCTATCATGCCTTCAACGACAAGATCGAGGCTGGAACCTTTGACTGGGACGAGTACTACAAAGCTATGCAGGATATGAACAACTACTCCCTGGGTAGCGTTGAACCTTTTCCAGAGCAGATGAATACTCGCATGACAGAGCCGACTTCCGGGTACTGTGCGGCGCCAGTCGAGATCAACAAGGCACAGCTTATCGCCGAGGGTGTTGAACCGGCCAAAGTCGACGTGGTTGGTAACACGATCGCTGACGCAACCTTCCGTGCCATCGAAGAATCAAAGAAGTCTGACGTATTTGAGAAATTTCCTCAGCTCGCAGACGGCAACTTCATCATGATGTCCATACACCGTCGCGAGAACATTTACGACCGCGCGCGCTTTACCGCTATCATCGAAGCGGTTGAAGAACTCGTGTCAAATGGCTACAAGCTCCTGTTTCTTTCGCTGCTCAGTACCGAAGATGCCATCGACAAATTTGGCTTCCGTGAAGACATCCTACGCATGATCAAAGAGTACCCAGATCACTTTATCTTCTCAAAAGCCTGGGCATACCACGGTGATATCATTGCAGCCATGCAAAAGGCTGGAGCGGTTGTCTCGGACTCGGGTGGTTTTCAGGAAGAAGCTAACATCGTCGGCGTTCCGTCGGTAACGGTACGATTTGGATCTGACAGGAGCGAGTCATTCTTTGCTGGCGCGAACGTTCCTGCTCCGCCGATCAGCAAGAAGTTTATCTACGAAGTAGTAAAAGGTGCCTACAACAACAAGGCTATGGCTAAAGTAGGCAACTTGTATGGTGAAAATGTCGCACCAAAGGTCGTCGACGGCGTCTTGTCACGAATGCACCGGGAAACTGGCCTCTTCATGACCGAAGAACAGCGTCTAGGGTTTGAGTAGATGAAACATATCGTCATCGATGCAAGGATCGTCAACACGACTACCGGCACGTATGTCGAACGACTACTTCACTACCTACAGAAGCTCGACAAAAAGAACCATTACACCGTGCTGATCCCGTCGAAAGACAAGGATTTCTGGAAACCCTATGCCAAAAACTTTTCTGTGAAGTTTGCAGATTTTCCCGACTACTCCCTCCAAGAACAGTTGGGGTTCAAATCATTTCTCGATCGACTCGAGGCAGATCTCGTTCATTTTTGCATGCCACAACAACCTATCCTCTACAGAGGTGCAAAAGTGACGACCATCCACGACCTCACGCTTTTGAAGGAATATAACTCTGACAAAAACTTCTTTATGTACAAGTTTAAGCAGCAAGTCGGTAAATTTGTTTTCAAAAAAGTCGCCCATGATAGTCGCGCCGTAATTGTACCTACCCAATACACCAAAGATGACCTAGTAGCCTACGCAAAAATCTCACCAGACAAAGTGTACGTGACGTACGAGGCAGCTGACATCGGTCAGTTCGAGCTCATCCCTTATGAAGTGCCGTTTAAAAAATTCTTGGTGAACGTCGGGCATCATAGCGACTACAAAAATAACGTGCGCCTCGCTGAAGCGCATCAAAAACTGCTCGAAAAATACCCTGATCTCGGACTCGTCTTTATCAACGGCCCGACCGACGCGGTGAAGGCAAACAAGAAATTGTTCGAAGATCGTGGCTATCAGAACATTCATTTCACTATGAAAGCTATGAAAGGTGAACGTGACTATCTCTACGGCAAAGCAACTGCTTACGTCACCCCTTCACTCCGCGAAGGCTTTGGACTCGGCGGACTAGAGGCTATGGGCTTCGGCCTTCCCGTGCTCTCGAGTAACGCAACTTGTCTTCCAGAGGTCTATGGCGACGGCGCCCTCTTCTTTGATCCTTTAGACGTTGACGATATGGTAGCGAAAATTGACTCGGTCCTCTCGAGCGATAAAGTGCGCAAAGACCTCATCAAACGTGGCAAAGCACGCTGGTCAACCTTCTCTTGGGAAAAAATGGCTCGAGAAACGCTCGAAGTCTACAAACGGTCGTTATCTTAATCTTTGTTTTTAGTGATGCAGATTGTTCGTCGCCGTAAACCATTCTGTCCAAAAATAGAGTCTACTTCTTGTTCAAACACTCTATACGTAGCCCCATCGAGGGTTTGAAGCGCCGTGTCTACCGCGCCACCATCCGATACCCTTACGAAGCCCTCCTTTAGCCAGCCATCAACAAGATACGCGGTAGCGCCGGGCTTTAGAACGCGCACAATTTCACTGAATGCTTTCGCAACCTCTTCAGTTGCGCGCAGTTTTTGAATCTTCGGATCTTTTGAGTATTCAATGGATGAATGCATGTAGTACGGCGCACCGTAGACCGACACAACACCGTCGAAAGTGTCGGCACGAAAAGGAAGCGCCTGCGCGAATGATGCGACAGTCATGTTACCAGGACGGATGTCCTTCAGAACCGTACGCATACCTCGCATGAAAGCTCTGAGGCGAGGCTGCTCCCTTTCCTGAGCATGATTGGTGTCCAGCAGTGCGTGGCGATGCTCTGGAAGCGCAAGCGCGGGGTTAACAGAGACCACGTCGACGCCATCTTTGCGTGCGTCTAGCCCAAACGATTCGTATACTCCAGAACCAAGATCCAGTAGCTTCTTTCCCTTAAATTTGGCGATATCAAAACCCGGCCCTTCCACTCCCCAAGGTTCATTGATGAGGGAAGTGTAAAGTTCAACGCCCCGGTTATACATAGATCCATCACGCGGCACCCAGGCAAGTTCTGGGCGCTCAGTGTCGAGTTTTATACCGCCTGTTGAAGCATGAATTCTGTCCTCAAAGGTTGTGAATCCGCGCATATGTACAGTTGCGAACTCATGTTTCTTTGGAGGATTTGGTGTATGTTCAGACATTTTTGTTTTGGAAAGGTCTGACTAAATAATAGCACATAAATAGCGAAATGTCAAGAGGTGGAACGATCTAGCCGAGTTCTTTTTTGAACTTCTCGATCAGCGGCACTGGACCTGGATCGACGTTGTTGAGAATACCGAGGTAGATGCTCGTGAAGTCAGCGAGCAAGCTCACCCAGAGCAGCTGCTTGAGTACCGTATCGCCCTCGGGCTGTATGACCGTTGCCTTCGGGCGTTTGCCGCTCAGTAGACGATCGCTTAGTTCAAATCGCTGACGGATTCGTGGCAGCTCGAGGTCGCTCACGATATCGTAGATGGCGAAAGGCTTCTCGACGGGATGTGAGCTCCAGCCCATAAATTCGTTGTGGTTAAACTCAGGGTACTCGTTCCAAAACGCCGTGTTTTTGGCATTTTCATTCCAACTAATTTTCCACTTATAGGCCGCAGCAGCCATGTACGGACCACCGAAAAATACTGCCGTTTTGCCCGCGGCATCGACCGCCATTTGCTTGGCGACATTGTCGCTATGAGGCGTCGTTTTTTGCCACAAAGGTACGAACTGTTCGAGCCACTGACAGGCCTCGGTTAGCTCGTCCAGAGCCGATTCATCGACGAGCTTGTAAGCAATGAGGAGTTGCGTGAGTGCTTTTAGTTGGGCAATTGTCAGCATCCGCGGTTGTATAGGCAAGTTCGGCAACTCGACATGCGCCACACCGTCGTGCTTGGCATCTTCGAGTAGCTTACCGCCCTTCTCGACGACCGCAACCTGCGCGCCCACCGAAAGCGCCGCTTCATAGGCCGACAGCGTTTCTTCGGTGTTTCCAGAACAGCTACTAGCAATGACGAGTGTGCTTTCGTCGGCATAGGCCGGTAGCCCATACGAGCGAAAGACCTCAAACGGCAGCTTAATCCTCGGCGCAAGCCAGGTTTTGATCTGAAGAGCCGCAAGCGCCGAGCCACCCATGCCGCTCACAATCACTTTCGTGATCGGTCGCACTTCAGACGGAGCGTGCACTATCTCGAGTGGAATCGAGATTTGTTCGGGCTGCTTCACGGCAGAATCAAGCGTTTTCTCACTGTCGCGCTGTTCAAGTATGTTTTGGTTGTCGAGTATATCCATAAGCTTATTCTACCTGCTTTCGCCCCACGGGTCATCTGTGATAAAGTTATGATAAATAAGCATAAAAACTAACGAGGTGGGACATGGATATTTCTAACACGCCAAGCACAACTGATGATCAAGAGCTTGCTAAGGTGCTCGAGAGCATGAATGAGCAGGCCGACACAGCACCTGCTGATGATCAAGCCGGCTTTGCGGCTCCGGCAGCCGAGCCTGTCTCCGAACCAGCTCCCGTGGCAGACGACGCTGTCGTTCCAGGTGACCCAGCTCTGTCGCTCGACGAAGAAAACTCTATGCCTCCTTATCTCAACGAGGTTGCCGAGCAGCCTGCTGCTCCAGAGTTTACGCCAGTAGCTCCCCCTGCTGCCGAGCCAGTTCCGGAAGCGCCTGTCATGCCTGAAGCAGCACCGGTTTCTACACCACCTGCCGCTTCGCCTGAGCTCGAAAGCATCAAACGAAGCGCTCTTGAAGAACTTCGTCCTCTCGTCGATAAGCTCGACCTGCCTGCTGACGAACGGTTCGACACCTTGCTACTCCTCATCCGTTCAACTGACGACCGTACTCTGGTCAGTGCAGCTCATGACGCCGCTCAACAGATCACCGATGACACCAAACGCGCCCAGGCCCTTCTGGACGTCATCAAAGAGATCGACTACTTCTCAGGTCAAACCCCCCAGTAATCCAAACATCCATAACAAAAGAGGCCAGTGTAGGCCTCTTTTGTTTCGTCGGCTTCCTAGTAGCCCATACCGCCAGGCATGCCACCGGTGGCTGGAGTTTCAGGCTCGGGAACGTCAACGACGAGTGCGCCCATCGTCATAGCGGTTGCAGCGATCGACACAGCGTTCTGCACAGCTTGGCGGGTTACCGCCGCTGGGTCAACAACACCTGCGGCTTTCAAGTCCACTACCGTACCCGGTTCGTTGACATCGACACCATGACCAGGCTTCGCAGCCTGCACCTGTGCGAGGAGCGCATCGGCGTTGAGACCAGCGTTAAGCATCAGTTGACGAAATGGCTCGTACAGCGCACTCTTCAGTACTAAACGGCCCGCAGAAACGCTGTCAGAGCCCTTAGAATCGATTTTATCGGCCAAGTTCACGAGTGTTACACCACCACCGGGCACGATTCCTTCCTCGAGCGCTGCTTTAGTCGCCGCAACAGCGTCGTCGACACGAAACTTCTTTTCGTCGATCTCGGTCTCGGTCGCACCACCCACCTTGATAACCGCCACTTTGCCACTCAGCGCAGCAGCGCGTTTGTCATAATTTTCTTTTTCGTATTCACTCGAGGCAACTTCCGCTTGTGAGCGAATCTGTGCCAGGCGTGCTTCGATGTCGGCAGTCTTTCCCGCACCCTCAACGACAGTCGTAGCGTCTTTACTGACGATCACTTTGCGAGCCGTTCCTACGACTTCGAGCTCGACATTCTCAAACGTCATTCCCTGGTCTTCAGAAATAACCTGGGCCCCGGTGAGAGTTGCCAGGTCGGCAAGCACTTCTTTGCGACGCTCTCCAAAGCTTGGTGCCTTCACCGCAACAGTGTTAAACACGCCCTTGAGCTTGTTGAGCACCAGGATACCCAGCGCCTCACCTTCAACCTCTTCGGCGACGAGTACTACATCTTTCTTTCCGGCCGCAGCCAATTTCTCGAGAAGTGGGAGAAATTCTTGGACGCTCGACACTTTGCGGTCTGTGATGACGATGGCAGGCTTTTCGTACACCGCCTCTTGGCGAGCCGTATCAGTCACCATGAGCGCACTGACATATCCCCTATCAAACGTGAAGCCTTCCACCACTTCCGCTTCCATCTCGAGCCCCTGACCCGCTTCGACGGTCACAACGCCGTCTCGGCCAACTTTGTCGATCACATCGGCAATCATCGCCCCGATCTGTTCGTCACCTGCCGAAATGGTCGCCACTTCGGCCACACGATTCTTCTTGCCCGTCACTGGCTCGGCCAAAGTCGCGAGTGCGGACAATACCTCTGCGCCAGCGGCTTCAACACCTTTTCGAAGCTCCATGGGGTTGTGTCCCGCCGCGATCAGACGATTCGCCTGCTCCA
>CAYLGT010000010.1:0-29662 GCA_964383465.1 uncultured Candidatus Saccharibacteria bacterium
TTGGTTCAGCACTTCGTGCTAAAATAGGTTCTAGCGTAGGAGTAAAAATCTACCATGAAAGATGCCGGTCCTTGTGACCGGCTTCTTTCATGGTCGGAGAAAGGCTTGAACCTCTGACTTTTTGCGTAGCAAAAATAGTCGGAGGTCGCGAAACGAGTGAAGGGAAAATGTGTTTACATATTTTCCTGAGTGAGTGGAGGAGGCTGAAAGCCGATAATCCTGCCCCTCAATTAACTCGTGCTCGCACGTGTCCCTTTCAGAGCGGAAGAGCAAAGCGACAATTCCCTCCCCTAAAAGCAGTCGAGCCCGTTCCAGTAGGAGCGAACTCGACTGCTGAAACGGGCTGGTGGCGTGAATCGGTGCTCAGAGTATGGCTCTCGGGTAGGTGGTCTCGGAGACGGTTTCCCAGGTACCGAACCCTTCGGTTTTCACAGTGATACGTACGACCCTGATCTGCCGCTGTACGGCTGGTCCAGGGTATTCGGTGCCGGTGAACACGACGTTCGGCTCGGAACTACGCAGATCGCCATGCTCGACATGAATGTCGTAGAGGTGCATTTGACGAACGAGGGCGGAAAGTCGAACGTTGTAGTTGACTTCAACCAGGTCACCAAAGTCCATGCCGAGTGGTTCGTGCGCCATGGTGTACTAAACGACTGGGATGGGACTTGGCTGCACATAGTGAAGACTTAGCGCCTCACGAGTCCAGTCATCGGGATCGTGCCATGAACGACGAACTGCCTCTGCGTTCATGTGGTGACGGAAGATCTCTGACTTGGACGGTACGCCGTAGACGAAATTATTAGCGGCAAGAAAGCCCCCAATGATGTCCACGTGCCGTGGCATACCTGCCTCTTCCCACTCGATCTTTTCTTCCTTTGTCGGGTCGTGTCGATCACGAAGCCAAGAATCCTTCTGCCGGATCCTCTTGTAGCGGGGGCGCCGTGGGGCTGGCGTGTCGGGAAGCTCGCCGGGGTTACTCATGTGCATTCCTCTCCAGGCTGGTGGATGAGCTGCCATGACAGAAATGTCCTGGAAGCACTACGCCAGCCAAAGGAATGCCGCAATTATGAATTTAAATGACTAAGCTGTCAACTAGCCGAGTTTCTCGCAAGCTACCCGCACCGCCTCTGACCAGGTTGGGTAGGCGTGCATGCTGCTGGCGACTTGCTGGGCAGTCATGCGCTGGTGTATGGCGAGGGTCAACTCATGGATAACTTCGCCTGCATGCTGAGACACAACACTGGCACCGAGGAGCATGCCTTTTTTGTCGGCGATGACTTTTACAAACCCGTCCTGCGCGTTACTGACATTGGCGCGACCTATAACGTTTATCGGAACGATGGCGGTTTTTATAGCGAGGTCGCGTTTCAGGCAGTCTTCTTCGCTCATGCCGACGCTGGCAATTTCTGGTGTCAGGAAGGTAACGCGAGGCACGGCGCGGTAGTCGGCGGCAAGCTTCTGTTTTGGATGCAGCAAATTATGAGCACTTAGGCGACTTTCATAGACACCGACATGGGTATACATGTATTTGCCAGTAACATCACCCGCAGCATAGATGTGCGGCACATTTGTTTGCAGAAATTCGTTGACACCGATTCCGTGAGCCGTGTACTGGACGCCAGCATTTTCCAGACCGATGTCGACATTTGGCAGTTTTCCGGCCGCCACCATGACGGCGTCGACGCGCACAGTGTGCTGTTCACCGCCACGTAGATACGTAACTCGAGACGCCAGCCCGTCTTTTTCGATCGAAACAACCTTTGTTTTTGTCAGCACTTTTATACCGCGGCGCTTACTAAAGACCGCTTCCACGAGCTGACTCACTTCCTGGTCTTCACGAGCGAGCAGGCGAGAAGAATTTTCAGCGATCGAGACATTGCTGCCAAAGATCGAAAACAGCTCTGCAAATTCAACACCGGTTGCTCCACCGCCGATGATAAAGAGACTCTTCGGTGGTCGGTTGAGTTCGAGGGCCGAGCGTGCATCGAGCAGCGTGACACCGCTCGACACTGGTACGTCGACATCTGCCCAGTGCGAACCAGTGGCTACCAGAAAATGCGCGGCACTCAGATGACGGCGATTGACGGTGATTTCGTGCGGCGAAATGAAGTGAGCATGTCCGTGGTAGACTCCTACGCCACGCGACTGGTAGTATTTAGCGCTAGTACTTGCTCCAGTACGTTTGACGGCCAGGTCCTTCCAGGCTTTGACGGAAGGGTAGTTAAACCCAGGCATACCGGTGCGGATGCCAAAGTTAGCGGCTTTTTTGGCAGACTCAAAAACCTTGGCCGACTCGAGCAGTGCTTTTGTCGGGACGCAGCCCCAGTTCGGGCATTCGCCACCCATCGTTTCACCCTCGACCAGTGCGACTCGCTTGCCGCTACTGGCAACGATGTCTGCTGCGACACTACCGCCGGCGCCACTGCCGATGACGATTAGGTCGTAGTCATATCTTTGTTTTTTCTTCATGCCACCCTCATTTTTCTTTTTAGGCTATGAGCCGATGATGTTCATATAGGTACGCTGCTTCTGGATGATAAATACTCAGATACTTGCTGGCTACACGGCGGATATCGGCGCTGGTCACTTCTGTTTTTGTCATCAGCCAGTCGATGATATGTTTGCAGACACGCTCGGCGACCATGTGTGCTTCGCCGTCGAGTGCGCGTACCGACAAGCAGGCTGCGCTGACGCTTTGGTGTAGCTTGACCGGGTCAAACACTTCACTGTTATGAGTGCCACGCTTTATGACGTATGCCTGGTTCATAGCGAACCTCCGCGTAGCGAAAACAGATAGATCGACAGCAGCACGAGTGTAGTGGCGCTCGTCCACTGCAAAAAGGTCTTTGCACCTTCTCGCCATCGCTGCACGATACTGAGTTTGTGACCGCTACTCAAGTAAACTGCCACAAACACCAGCGGGCTTGCAACCATGACGCCGTACACCATAGCGAGTCGCAACCACATGTCACCGGGAAATGCCTGTACCGTATAACCGACGAGTAGTAGTGGTGCTACCGAAAACGGGAGCTCCGTGAGAACTGTGGTTGTGCCGAGGCTAAACGATTCGACGCTTGACTTCGTCTTTTTGGCCCTGGTCGAAATGTATTCAGCGGCTGGCCTAGGTAGCCAGAGGCGAGTGCCGCTGCCACGACGGTAATAAAACAGGGCAACCATGATTGCGACGAGCGGTGAGACGACGAGCGCCAGGTTCATGGCCAGTGTCGTGTCACGAGAAGCGACGAACCGAAGCAGTGAGCCGCTACCGAGTACGAGGAGCGTGAGTGCCACGACGACACCGAGTATGTACCAGAAACTGAGGCTCAAAAGACGCCTATCTGGTAAGCGTCGGCCGATGGTGTGAGAACTCAAGAGGGTCAGAACGCTGACGCTCAGCTGGAAACATGCATGGACGAATCCGGCACCCAGCAAAAGCAAGCCTATCGTTGACAGGTCGGAGGCTGAAAAAGGGTAAGGGCTTATCATGTTTTGTTTTTATGGTTTTATGTCTCAATTTATACCACAAGCGTTTCTAGGGGTCAAACTAGAGGTACATCGAGCCGCTTGCCACCTCTTTACAGAGCAGCATGTGACAAAATGCAAGAATTATGTAAAAAAGTATTGACAAATATAAACATATGCGCTATGATAAGGCTATAAGTTACTAAAAACAAAAAAAGGACAACCCCCATGAAAAAAGCAGAGACAGCTCTGGACGCTCTTATCGCTGCCGAAAATAACCGTGCTATCGAGGCACGTTGGCAGGACCCTATGGTAAGTGAACGTATCGAAACTCTGTTGGGACGCCTGGGTTCACGCCTCACCCTTGTGCCTGCCGAAGCCGACGACAACTTCGACGAAGCTGAACTTGACATCGCCGCCTAAGACATAACCTTTTCGTACAAATGTCGAGACCCGCCTCCGCTACCGGAGACGGGTTTTCGCTAGTGTGGACATGCTATGAGTGGCGGGCTATGAGGATTATCCTCATGCTTTCATTTGGCGCCATTACTCTGTACTATGCGCATATGGAATATGGTGAAAAGGACGAGAGATTTGAGGCTGAAAAACTTCGGATAGCGAAGTTGCTACACGCACACGGAATCGACACCGCCTCATGGGGCGAAGGTGGGGCAAAAACACTAGACCATCTCGTAGTCGAGGTGCTTGCCGGAGAGTGCCAGCTAGTGGCGCATGAAGAAGGTCTTGTGCGGGAGGTGGCAATTGCCGAAGCGGTGATCACACATGAACTTCCCGACGGGACTGTCCTGCAGCTCTACGAACAGAAACAAGTCTTCAGTGATGGTCGGGAACGCCGACGGCATGACCTGGAGGACGTGTCCATCTCTGAAAAGCTTTCAGTCGGAGAGGACTCACTACAGGGTGTGCGTCGAGGTATGCAGGAAGAACTCCAGGTAGGTGAGGGGCTTACTGTAGTGGGAAGGGGCAATCTCCAAGAGATAGAAAGAGACTCTCCTAGCTTTCCTGGGCTAAAAAGTTTGTATAGTGTTGTTACGTTTTCCGTGACCTGCAGTCCTGCTGCTTATCGTCCAGAGGGGTACAGGGAAATTCAAGAAGACAAAACTACTTATTTTGCTTGGAAACAGCTGAAGTCATCAGCTAACTAGAAAAACTACTTCTCATCTGTTACAATCATCTGTGCCTTTACGGGGAATCCTGTGATTCCCAAAACAAAATTTGCACCTGTAACATTTTGTTTTGTAAAGGAGGGGCAACGCAACGAATGAGCTTTTGCATATATGCAAAACGATATCAGTGCAGTTTGCTCCGACGTGGCACCGTAGCTCAGCTGGTTAGAGCGTAGGACTCATAAGCCTAAGGTCACAGGTTCAAGCCCTGTCGGTGCTACCAAGTTGAAAGTTCAACTAAATCCATCACCCCTGTTATAGGGACAGAAGCCTTCCGTTCGGCGGAAGGTTTCTTGTTTGTCGTGGATGCGGTCTCATCTGTTAGCTGGTTCAAACCATGTTTGGTGTGCGAACACGTGTCGTTAGAACCCTACCCCTGATGGCCCAAAGATCGATGTTTCCGTTCGCTATGCCGAAAGCATGCAAGACGGTATTGCTTTGTGCCGGAACGTTGTATAATGGACGCAGTATGACTCGTCCGGCAAGACAGCTCACCCGCACCGAAATCATTTCGTCCAGTTTGGTTGTGATCCTTGCTCTTGCCGTCTCGCTTGAGCCAGTCGTAGTTGTGGGCTCGGGGATCCGTTCTGGGCAACCTGCCGTTGGCCCAGCTTGGCTGATGCTGGTATCAGCGTTCGTGCCGTTCTTGGTCCTGGGCTTGGCCCTGCTGTTCTGGAAGCCAGCAGCTCAGGGGCTGTTTGGGCGCACGCTGGGTGCTGTCGGAATTGGCATCCTGGGTGTCGTCGGGTTCGTCATGGTGGTGCAGGTGCTCGAGGGCTTGGTTGGGCAGGTCGCTCCAGGCCTCGTACCGTCACCATACGAGACTTCCGTGCGGCAGGCCTACGGCCTGGAGTGGATGATCTCGCTTGGCTACCTGGCGGTGTTCGGGTGGCTGGTTAGGCTCCTCAGCAGACGAGACGACGTGAGGCCGACCTCACCACCAGTACTGACAACCAGTCGTTGATCCGCTTCCTTCTTTATGCCGAGCCTTAGTTGGCATATGTCTCAAATTCTTCATTGCAGCACAATAATTGACACAGATGTGCAAGAACTGTTAAAGTGTAGGTATCATGCTTGACAAGGATCCAAACAACAGAGGTGAAACAGAAACTCTTAGAATCCCCTTGCGGAATCTTGCAGTAAACACCATTCGACGAGAGTTGGCCGCGCACGAAGAAGGCGTTAGTCTGGTTGAGCTATTTGAGACTGTGAGGCGCGCAGCTGAAGCCGAATTTGGTTACGATCTTTACACCTGGGATGATTTCGATAGTCATATGCTCATTATCTCCGTGTCTGGCAAGATGACTCGACTACTCCGTGAGTCTGCCGCACGTAGATAACTTTCGTGTATAATTGGGTTTGCAAGTGAACCGGTGTATCCATACTCGGTTATGAATACACCGACGAAGACAGCTCCTGGTTTAACTAGGGGCTACTTCTTTTTTGTGCCGTAGGGTGACTGGTTCGTAGGCTTGAGGCTTACCTTCAATTCAGACGCTTTTGTCTGAACCGCACCCGGTGTGCGACCTAACTTGAGGCCAGCGACACGCGTTGGGGTGTTTTCTCTAGCAAGCTTACGCAGGTTGGCGAGATCACTCGACGACCATTGCTTACCGCTATTTGGTGGGGTCTTTGCCATAAAGTACCTTCTTTCGATCTGTCGACCGTGTTGGTTTTGGTGAGGTGGTCGATTGACTCAATACTGTTCCGAGACAGATTCAAGTTGTTTACCCTGCACCCCAATCCTTAGAACCTTTGTTTGTTTTTCCGAAGAAAAGGGAACAGGCTAAAACCGTCTTTCTCGCCACCACAGTCTCAGTGCCACCCCGTTACCTGTAGTCTTCTCAGACTACTTTAATTATACTCTCCCTTTGACACGCTGTATGTAGTATTTCTTACATTTCTTTAGCCACTACATGTAGCGTACCGCTTATGCTTTTTGGTAGGTAATGTATGCCCGCTGGAGGTGTATTGACTCGCGGGGGGGTAACATAAAAGCAAGGAATCCCAATCACCTTGCATGCTGGACCCATTACGCTACACCCCTCGTCGTTCTGATCGTCACGTATCGATCCGGGCGATTCGGCGTGAGCCGATCGATGCGCAGAAGTACGCCGCAGCCCTGATCGAGCTGGCGACGTCGCAGGCCGAGGCTGAGAAGGCGTCGGGGCTTACGTCAGACGCCTACCTTGCGCTCGTCGCGGAGTGCCACGACGAGCTAGCACGTTCAGGACGGTTGTCTTCCCGAAACCCAGGTGATCGGCAACATCCTGACTGCCCATGCCCGAGGTGTACAGCGCTACGATCTGGTCCTCATCGGCTCGGCGGAGGCGCCGGCGCTGCGGAGCTCGGTGCGTAGGTTCTAGGCTCTCATTCTGGGAGCGAGCGGTAGAGCCCCCACGAGGAACAGGGGTGTTGGGGTTAGCACGGGCCAGGACTACCAAGAAAAAACGATCACTCCGTGTGGTCGTTTTTTCTTGGTCATAGCCGTACGGGCTCGACCTGTGACCGCGACGACGAAGTCGGCGCATGGTCACAGGGTCGCGCAGCAGAGAAAGGAAACTCGTGCTTGCACGTGTCCCTTTCTAGGCGGAGGAGCGAAGCGATAGCCCAAGACCTCAAAGTTGCCTACACGTAATTGACCAATAACGGTAAAAGTGTTATTATAAACAAAGTAAAAATGGCCTGTAAAATTGCTTATGTATCTAAGTTTGCATACAATGAGTGAAAGGGAGCATGATGGGCAACATGACACTAGGTAGATTAGATGAAACGATCCTCTTTACGCTTAGTGCGGCTAAAGAGAGGGGGATTAGCAATTTATCAAAATTTGAACTAATGAAGCTTATATATCTGATTGAAGTAAATTCTATGAGATATATAGGAGAGCAATTCACTCAATCTGTGAAGTTTGTAAGGGAGAAGAATGGACCTATCTCCTATGATATTTATAAGTCGACTGAGAAACTACAGGCACTTGGTTTAATTGACATTGAGCTAACGGATAATCCTGAGTACGGATATCCTCGATATTGCCACAGCCTTAAAAAAAGTCTTCCTGAACTAAGTTTTGAAGATTCCGAAAAGATGTTCCTCGAGAGCGTTCTTTCAGATTATCTAGGGCTACAGATCGCGAAGCTTAAAGCAGTTGCCTACGGCACCGAGCCAATGCAAGAGATGATGCGTGAAGAAAAGGAATTGGGCGTAAAAACCTTAAAGGGTAAAAAGATCGATTTTGATACCGTGCACCTTGATGAGGACGTAATGGCTGGGATGATGCTGTAGGTAAATCAGTGTACGATCCAGCAGATATACTTTTCTTCAACCCTTACGTTTTTAATGACGATGGGCATGAAGCTCCCCACTTTGGTCTAGTCATTGTTCCGTCGAACCTTACTAAGTATAAGCAAAGTATTTTATGCGCAGTAATGACTTCTCAGCCATCTAGAAGTACTTACGGTACGTTTAAAATTTTAGTCGTTAATTATGCTTGTTTGTCCCGAGATACAATCATACGAATGCG
Source organism: uncultured Candidatus Saccharibacteria bacterium (assembly GCA_964383465.1). Lineage (GTDB taxonomy): Bacteria > Patescibacteriota > Saccharimonadia > Saccharimonadales > Saccharimonadaceae > CAYLGT01. The sequence continues at coordinate 8,176 of CAYLGT010000010.1, forward strand.
TGACTTCGACTATGTTCCGATAAGAAATCTGCATAGCGGCATGACGCAGCCTAGGGGCACTCTAACTAAGTTGGACGCAAAGAACTGTTTCAAGGTTTTGAAGGGGATGTTGTTTGGCGCCTCATCCCCTATTGGCAGCGACAAGTATTTAAGAGCTACAATAATTCGAGAATGGAAAAAAATAATCTAGGCATAAAAATTTTCTTGTTGAAATGTGAATAAATTTCGTTAGAACTCCGGTCGTTTGACAGGAGTTCTTTTTTTGCATCTCTCAGCGCGCTCTCAAAATAGCCGGATAGTATAGAGACCGTTGCCACAAGCAGTGCAACGCGTAAGAAGCAAAGGAGCATCAACGAGTGAAGAAACAACTCATAACCGCTGGTATCGCAGCTGCCGTAGGAGTCACAGGACTCGCAGGAGTTGCGTCGGTCAGCGCCGCTACCGACACTTCGACGAGCACGAACCCCATGTCGTCTCTAGTCGATGCGATCGCAAGTAAATTTAGCCTCGACAAGTCTAAAGTGCAGGCAGTTTTCGACGAACAGCGCACCAAGATGGAAGCTGAGCGTGAAACAGAAGTCAAAGCCGACGTGGCACAGCTCGTCAAAGACGGAAAGCTGACACAGGCTCAGGCTGATGCTATAAACGCAAAGCGTGCCGAGCTGACCAAAGAACGCGAAGCAAATCGTGACGCCAACAAAGACCTCTCGCGCAGCGAGATGAAGTCAAAGATGGACGCAAAGCGCACTGAGCTCGAAGCTTGGGCAAAAGAGCAGGGCATCGATACGCAGTATCTTCGCTATGTAGTTGGGTTCGGTCATGGACCTGGTGGCCCTGGGGGTATGCGCGGTGATCGCGATGGCGATGACGGCACCTCATCCTCAACTAACTAACACATCTCACACATATTCTCACCTACCTCTTATGGAAAAGAGCCGCATCCCACCGCGGCTCTTTTCTCAGGTTTGTTTCAGAAAAGGTGCATACTATAGAGGTATGAAAATACTCCTCATCGAAGATGAACAAAAGATCGCCCGGGCAGTACGTCTCGGATTTGAACAAGAACGCGCCACGGTAGAAGTCGTCCATGATGGACGGGACGGGTTGGCGAGTGCTCTGAACGATGAGTACGACGTGATCGTTCTAGACCGGATGCTTCCAGGTGGTATGGACGGTGTCGACATCTGCCGAGAAATTCGCGCCAAAGGGGTGCAGACGCCAGTTATCATGCTGACCGCCAAGGCACAGATTCGCGACCGCGTGGCTGGGCTTAACGCGGGGGCAGACGACTACCTGACGAAACCATTTAGTTTTGAAGAACTGCTCGCTCGGGTTCGTGCACTCATGCGCCGCCCTCAGGACAACATAGGCAACGTGCTACAAGTAGAAGACCTGACGCTCGACACTATAAGCTACGAAGTTAAACGTGGCGAAACAGCGATAAAACTGTCCCAGACAGAATACTCACTGCTCGAATACCTCATGCGCAATTTCGGACGGGTGCTCAGTAAAACGAACATCATCAACCACGTATGGGACTTTGATGCTGACATACTGCCAAATACAGTTGAGGCATATATAGGCTACCTACGAAACAAGATCGATAAACCATTCAAAGGAAAACCAGAACTTATCCAGACGGTGCGAGGGTTTGGATATAAAATAGGCTAGACATGACACGCAACCTGTTCACCTCCGCCACGCTCAAGCTCACCGCATGGTATTTACTGCTACTCATGCTAGTGAGCTTGGTATTTAGCGTGGTGCTGTTTGGGTTGAGCAACGACCAACTAAAACGTGGGTTACGTGCACCAGATAGCGGGCCTCTTTGGAGTCGGTTGGATGACGACAGTCTCTATAAAACGGTGGTCCGCGAACGGCTCAAAGAAGGCCAGGAGCGTATGCTGAGTAGCCTGGTCGTGTTCAACACGGTAGTGCTCGCAAGCGGAGGGATGGCAAGCTACTTGCTCGCACGGCGCACGTTGCGGCCAATACATGATGTGCTCGAAGCACAGACACGCTTTAGCTCCGATGCTGCGCACGAACTTCGTACCCCGCTCGCTGTTATGCAGACGGAGATTGAAGTTGCGTTACGCGACAAAAAAGCTACTAAGAAAACTCACGATGAAGTGCTTGCCAGTAACCTGGACGAGGTGCATCGCCTACGTACGCTAACCGATCGTCTGCTGCTACTTGCGGGCAACGAAGAGTTGCCGCTCAGTACGGTTGCGGTGGAGGGTGTCGTCATGGACGCCGTGACCAGGGCAATTCCGCTAGCTCAGGCCAAGTCGATCGCTGTCGAAAATAGTGTCGGCGAAGCGTATGCGCTTGCAAATGACGATGCCCTAGGCGATGTACTGACGGTGCTTGTCGACAATGCTATCAAATACAGTCCAGAAAAATCGGTCGTACGTGTCGACGCAAAGACGACAGACAGATTTGTAACGATTTCGATTCGTGACGAAGGGGTAGGCATAGCGCAGAGTGAACAAGCGAAAATTTTTGAGAGGTTTTACAGAGTAGACAGTTCCCGCACTAAGCTCGCTGTCGAAGGGCATGGACTAGGGCTTTCTCTCGCCAAACGACTATGCCAGCTCCAAAACGCAGGCCTCACCGTCTCGAGTGACGGCAAACATGGCTCGACTTTTTCTATCAAACTACGTCGAGTCACAAAGTAACGGTATACTAGAAGTATGCAATCAATCGACACCTCGATACTCGAGTGGATTCACGGGTTTTCGACTCCAGCGCTCGACAGTTTCTTTCTGTTTTTTACCGACTTAGGGGGTGTTACTACCGTGACGCTCGTTACTTTTTTTGTTGCAGCATTTCTGATCCAGCGCAAACAGTACTGGGCGAGTGCGCGTGTGCTGGCGAGTGTAGGCGGTGCGGTGGCGGTTTCGACGCTTTTAAAGCTTCTTATTGGTCGTTCGCGTCCAGACCTCTGGCACCAACTCGTCAGTGAGACAAGCCATTCATTTCCAAGCAATCATGCCACAGCGTCACTCGCGTTGACGCTCAGCATCGTCCTACTTCTATGGCAGACAAAGTATCGTGCGCTAAGTTTAGTGCTAGGCGCCTTCTATGTATTTGGCATTGCGCTTAGTCGACTTTACCTGGGGGTTCATTTTCCGAGTGACATAGTTGGCGGATGGGTAGTGGCGACCGCTGCGGTTACCTCTGTCTGGTATCTCAGCAGGTTCCTTCAGACCAGACGAGCATGAAATACCTCGTCGCTGTTTCGGGTGGTATAGATTCGGTTGTACTTCTTGACGTACTGGTTCGTGAAGCCAAGCACGAACTCGTGGTGATGCATGTAAATCACGGCATACGAAGCGATAGCGATCGTGACGAGGAGCTCGTAGCCGCACTGGCACAGAGACACGGTCTCAATTACGAAGTCGCTCACCTGCATCTGGGTCCTGGTGCTTCCGAAGAGCTAGCACGCACGAAACGTCATGAGGCGCTTTTGGCGGTCATGGAGAAGCATGAGGCAGACCGAGTTGCCACCGCTCATCATAGCGACGATGTCCTGGAAACGATCGCCCTCAATATCGTTCGAGGCACAGGCTGGAGAGGGCTATGCTCGCTGAGGGATACCGAAACCTATGTTCGACCACTACTCGACTGGAGCAAGCAGCAGGTAGTAGCCTACGCGATTGATCATGGGCTGAAATGGAATGAAGACAGTACAAATGATGACCTAAGGTACCTACGCAACTATCTAAGAGCCGGACTAGTCGCGCGCATGACAGCAGCTCAGCGCGAGGAGCTGTTAGCTCTCAGCAAAAGCACAGCGGCACTGCGCGATGCTATAGAAGCGATCAGTCGGACGTATCGGATTGCGCATGAAACGAACAAGGGCTTATCTCGCTATAGTCTCATCATGCTCAGTCGGTCCGAGGCGCACGAAGTTCTGAGGAGCTGGCTCGGAGAGTCACTCACGCGTCGACGACTTGACGATCTATGGCTGCTGAGCAAAGTAGCCCATGAGGCAACTCGTTGGAGTTTGGACGCACACCGTTTCATTCGGTTCACTAAGTCCAGCGTCGTTGTTGAAAGCCCTCGAGACTGATAAGATATATAAGTTATATACACGATGAGAAAGGTAGATACTACACGTGGCGAAACTCCCTAAAAGTCCTAAGCGACCGACCTCCAACACAGGATGGTGGCGCACGATACTATTTTTTGCGATAGTTGGGTTCTTTATCCTGTCTTTTGTAGCGGTACTGTTTCCGCAGCAAAATCTAAAAGAAGTTACATTTTCTGACGTTATCCGCCGTGCAAATGCTGGGCAGATCGACAAACTGGAAATCCAGAGTGACGTCGTAACCGTCACGCCCAAAGGGAGCGACAAGCCAACAGAAAAGACGATAAAAGAGGCTGGAAGCTCCATTTACGAACAGGGGCTCAACAAAGATGCGAAAGTTGCCGTCAGTTTCAAAAAACCCTCTGAAACTGAAAATGCGATCTGGAACATAGCGAGCCTCATCATCCCAGCGCTGCTGATCGGTGGTTTGATCTTCTTTATGTTCCGCCAAGCTCAAGGACAGAGTAACCAAGCTATGGGATTCGGAAAGAGCAAAGCTCGCCTGTATGGCAACGAAAAATCAAAAGTAACGTTTTCTGAAGTTGCCGGTAACGAAGAAGCCAAGCAGGATCTGTCGGAAGTAGTTGACTTTCTCAAGCACCCTAAAAAGTTCGAAGACGTCGGTGCAAAAATTCCAAAAGGTGTTCTGCTGGTAGGCCCTCCAGGAACCGGTAAAACGATGCTCGCCCGCGCCGTAGCGGGTGAAGCCGATGTGCCGTTTTTCAGCATCTCTGGTTCAGAGTTTGTCGAGATGTTTGTTGGTGTCGGTGCGTCCCGCGTGCGAGACCTCTTCGAAAAAGCCAAGAAAAACGCGCCATGCATCATCTTTATCGATGAGATTGACGCTGTTGGACGTCGTCGTGGTTCTGGTATGGGTGGCGGACATGACGAGCGCGAACAGACCCTGAACCAAATCCTGGTGGAGATGGACGGGTTTGAAGGCGGCACCAACGTTATCGTACTGGCCGCGACCAACCGCGCTGACGTACTCGACCCAGCACTGCTTCGCCCAGGCCGTTTCGACCGACGCACCAACATCATTTTGCCTGAGCGCAAAGACCGTGAAGCGATCCTCGGTGTGCACTTCAAAAACAAGCCGACTGACGAAACGGTAAACCTCGACAAGCTCGCTGCAAAAACTGCAGGAAGTAGTGGTGCGGACCTCGCAAATATCGCCAACGAAGCAGCAATCATCGCCGCTCGCGCCAACCGTAAAAAGATTAGCAACGACGACGTCACGGCGGCATTTGAAAAAGTTGCCATCGGTCCAGAGCGCAAAACAAAAATCATGAATGATCATGACAAAGAGATGACCGCCTATCACGAAGCAGGTCACGCCATCGTTGGCCACGTGCTGCCTGACAGCGACCCGGTGCACAAAGTCACCATCATCCCACGCGGCGGTACCGGCGGTGTTACCTGGTTCCTCCCGCCGGAAGATCGTTCATACACCAGTGTTGTTGAGTTCAAAGACATCCTGGCTCGCGCACTTGGAGGGCGAATTGCTGAGAAGTTAGTCTATGGTGAAGATCGTGTTACGACCGGTGCTGGCTCGGACCTGCGAAAAGCAACTGAAATTGCGCGCGACATGGTTATCGAACAGGGAATGGGTGACACGCTCCGCGACCAAGTTTTTCACGAAGATAACGGTGGCATGATGTTTGATCGTATGACACATGAGCGACCGTATAGCGATGACACCGCGCGAGTGATCGACTCGGAAGTTCAGAAGCTTATCAAGGAAGCTGCAAACCGCGCGGAGCTCGTGATTGCGCACAACATGAAGCACCTCGAAGCGCTTGCTAAGCGACTTCTCAAGGAAGAAACGGTCGACGAAGCTGTTGTCGAAGAAGTACTTGCTGACGCTGTTCTTCCTAAACAAGCCAAACTCTACTAGTTTGCACTAGAGAAGTCACCTCTGGAAGGCTATAATAAAGCCTATGGGACGCGTTTCTTCTGTTGTTAGTCGTGCGAATCAGCGCTTAAGCGTCCAGCTTGCGGCTGTCCTTTTAGCTGGCTCTACGTTTCTTTCACTGATACTCGGTCTATACCGCGACCGTCTTCTTAACGGTACCTATGCCGCAAATGCTGCGACTGGCTACGCCGGGTATCCTATAGGGCTCGACGCGTATACGGTGGCATTTATCATCCCTGACTTCATGTTCTTCATCCTGGTGTCGGGCGCGCTGAGTGTTACGTTCATTCCAGTTTTCAATAACCGTCTTCAAAAAGGCAACAAAGAGTCTGCCTGGCGCCTGAGTACAAGTCTTGTAAACTTTATGGCGCTCATCACCCTCGCAGCGAGTCTTCTTATGATCATCTTTGCCGACCCGCTTGTTCGTTACGTCGTGGGTCCTGGGCTCGATGAATCGGCACGTGCGCTCGCGGTCAGTATGATGCGGGTGATCGCTATCAACCCGTTCCTGTTTGCGATCAGCTCAGTCATCGCCAGTATACAACAGGCAGTGGGGCGTTTCGTATTTTTCGCACTAGCACCGACCATATACAACCTAGGCATTATCATCGGGCTTTTGTGGTTTACGAACGGCGTCACTATCTTTGGGGTGCAGCTGTTTGAAGGAGGCATCATGGGTGTTGCGCTCGGTATCGTGCTCGGGTCGATGCTGCAGCTCATCGTGAGCGCCGTAGGCCTCATAGGGCTCGGTGTGGACTATCGTTTCAAAATTTACTGGAAAAACCGAGGCTTTAGAGAAGTGCTACGACTCCTGCCGGCACGTTCACTCGACCAGGGCATGGACTATGTAAACGGAATTGTCGAAACGAACCTGGCATCTCGCATGGTAGCTGGCTCAGTGCGTTTCTATCAGCAAGCAACGACGCTTCATAGTGTGCCGATCAACCTCATCGGTGTGGCGATCAGTACGGCAGCATTTCCTCAAATGACGGAGCGCCTCAGTCAAGGACGACCCGACTTGTTCAAAGCCGAGCTTCGCACCGTTTTACGAGTCATCATCTGGCTGGCTTTACCGACTGCGGCGATTGCATTTTTCGGCCGAGGCTACTTGGTGAACTTTCTGTTTAACGGAGGACAGCCGGTTGTTGCTAGTTTGCTGGGAATCCTGGTCATCGCGATCCTTTTCCGCTCCATCTACCACATATCGGCACGTAGTTTTTATGCGCAACAAGACACAAAAACCCCGCTCTATATATCGTTCTTCACGATTGGCCTCAACATAGCACTCGCCATATATTTCACGATGGTGCTGGGTGCTGGAATCTATGGTCTCGCGTGGGCTCAGTCAATTGTGGCAGCAGTGGAAGTCGTGATCCTGTTTGCGATTATGTCGATGCGTATTCGCGGGTTGTTTGACGTAGCGTTTGCGCGCGCCCTTTTTGGCATGTTGCTCGCTACTGCGCTCATGTCTGTTGTGACGTATATATCCGTAAAGGTATTTGCGCTCACCGTGAACGACAACAGTATCGTGACGACCCTGCCAAAGTTCGCACTTATCTCTATCGTCAGCTTTGCTTCGTACTTGTTTGTAAGTAGTCAGGTATTTAAGCTCGACGAAGCGGCGATCGTGACGAGTCGACTCAAGCGTTTATTCTTTTCTCAGTTGGGTGGCAGGAAGATTTCTCAGTAGATGCAAAAAGATATACGAAACTTCTGCATCATCGCACATATCGATCACGGCAAAAGTACGCTGGCCGACCGTATGCTCGAGATCACTGGGACCGTCCAGTCACGCGACATGAAAAGTCAGCTTCTCGACAGCATGGAACTCGAGCGTGAAAAAGGCATCACGATAAAACTAGCTCCAGTTCGCATGCAGTATCGTGAAGTTGAGCTCAACCTTATCGACACACCCGGACATGTCGATTTCAGCTATGAAGTTAGCCGAAGCTTGCAGGCCTGTGAAGGTGCTGTACTGATCGTCGATGCGAGTCAGGGTATACAGGCGCAGACACTCGCTAACGTTTACCTCGCCATGGAGCAAGACCTGACAATCATCCCAGTTCTCAACAAAGTTGATTTGCCGGCTGCCGACGTGCCACGTGTTTCAAAACAAGTCATCAACCTGCTTGGCTGTGATGAGTCTGACATTTTGCAGATCAGCGCAAAGACTGGGCAAGGTGTGAGTGAAGTGCTCGACGCCGTGGTTGAGCGCATCAAACCGCCCGTGGGTGACACGACGGCAGCGACTCGCGCACTCATCTTTGACAGTTACTATGATGATTACCGAGGAGTGATCCTGTATACGCGTGTCGTCGATGGTGCAATCAAAAAAGGCGCCGAGATAAAGATGCTCGCAACTGGTGCGAGTGGGTTAGCGCTGGAAGTTGGCTCACTGAGTCCTACTATGAGTCCGCAGACAGAGATCGCGACAGGTGAAATCGGTTATATCGTTACCAACCTGAAAACGACCCGTGATGCGAGAGTAGGTGATACGATAACGGTAAAAAGCTTAAGAGTCGCCCATGAAGAGATTATACCACTGCCTGGGTACAAAGACGTTAAACCATTTGTCTACGCCGGCTTTTTCCCGGTGTCGAACGAGGACTACAACGAACTCAAAGAAGCCATCGACAAACTCTCGCTGTCCGACTCGGCGTTGCAGTACGAGCCCGAAAACTCGCCAGTACTCGGCTTTGGTGTGCGCATCGGGTTCCTCGGCATGCTACACATGGACATCGTTCGTGAACGACTGGAACGAGAGTACGGACTCGATCTGGTCGTCACGAACCCAAGCACTGACTACCAGGTCGACCTGACCGACGGTACTGAACTCGACATCAAAAGTGCCACTGATCTACCAGATGTAGCGCGTATCACCGAAATTCGCGAACCATGGATTAACGGTGAAATCGTGGTGCCGACCGACTATGTGGGTGCTGTCATACAACTTGTTGTCAGTAAGCGTGGTCGCCAAAAAAACCTCAGCTACATCGACGAACGAGCGCTAGTAAGTTTTGAAGCACCACTTGCGAACCTGCTGACCGATTTTTATGACCAACTCAAAAGCGTGACGAGCGGGTATGGCAGCTTCAACTACGAGCTGGCTGATTATCGCGCCGAAGACCTGGTCAAAGTTGATTTTTACGTAGCCGGCGAAATGGTCGATGCCCTGAGTGTCATGATGCACCGCACCGAGGCAGAAAGTTTTGGTCGCGAAACGACCAAGAAACTCAAAGAAGTCATTCCGCGACAGAGCTTCCAGGTCGCACTGCAAGCGGCGATCGGCGGACGGTTTATCGCTCGCGAGGACCTGTCGGCGTATCGAAAAGATGTGACGGCCAAACTCTACGGCGGTGACGTGACGCGTCGCAAGAAGCTTCTTGCCAAGCAGGCCAAGGGAAAGGCTCGTATGAAACGCTTTGGAAAAGTCGACATACCGTCTGAGGCATTTACCGTCATGCTCAAGCGTGACTAGCACTCATTGACGCCGAGTGCCAAAACACGGTATACTTGAGCCATTATGACAGATCGTCAAGCTAAAATTTTGGCAACTATCATCGAACAGTACGCAGAGATCGCGGCGCCCGTTGGCAGCGTGACACTCGCTAAGCTATTTGGTGTGTCGAGTGCTACGATACGCGCCGAGATGGCGCACCTCGAAGCACTTGGTTTCATCGCCCAGCCACACACAAGTGCGGGGCGCGTGCCAACTGATCAAGGGTACCGATTCTACGTTAACCAGCTAAACGAAGTGCGTGACACCCATGAAATTCCTGCCTCTGTCGGAGATCGAAATGCAAAGGCTATCGACGCACGAGTTGCAACCTACGCTGATCGTACTGACCGCGCCATCCGCAGTGCTGTCGATAGTCTCGTCGACATCACGCACAACCTAGGCCTTGCTACCATAGGAGATCAACTCTACATGAGCGGCATGGGAAACCTCTTTTCTCAACCAGAATTTGCCGCCAACCCACACAATGTCCAGCAAGTCGCACGACTCCTCGACAACCTCGAGCCATGGCTTCGTGAAGCTGCGCCAAACGAGCCGCTCAACGTCTTCATCGGAGCCGAGAACCCTATCGGCAAAAGTTCACAAGCCAGCCTGATCATCAGTCGTTTTCGATCACCATATAGCGACAACAGCTATATAGGGGTGCTTGGCCCAACTCGTCAGGACTACGCCAAAGTCATGCGACTTGTTCGTCACACTGGCGCTATGCTCGAGGAGGTACTCTAGATGCCGAAAAACAAAAAGCAAACCGAGCTAGAGCAGCAGGTTGGCGAACTCACCCAGGATCTCCAGCGCGTCCGAGCTGATTTCGAGAACTATCGAAAACGTGTCGAGCAGGAAAAAGCGTTTGCTCGCAGTGCTGGCACTTCAGCTGCTGTCCTCAAACTTCTGCCCGTCATCGATAACATCGAACGAGCCATCGCCCATACCCCGGCGGAACTTCACGATAACGCGTGGGCACAGGGTGTGGCAAGCCTCGTAAAGAACCTCGAAAAATCGCTTGAATCACTTTCTCTGCGACGCATTCAGGCAACACCGGGTACGCCGTTTAACCCTGAGCTCCATGAAGCTATACAGTTTGACGAAGATGCCGAGGGTGAGCACGAAGTTGTTGCCGAAGAACTCCAGGCCGGGTATCTACTGGGCGAAGACGTACTTCGTACCAGTATGGTGAAGGTTACCAAACAGTAGTATCCATACAGCTAGTGGTATAATGTGCCCCATAAGGGAGTTTTGGCATGTCGTTCAACCCGAGTGTTTCCGGTATCGCAGGTGCGAGTGATGTTGCTCTCAACAACAAGCTGGATAACCAAGTGCTGGCATATGATAGCGCGACTGATAAGTGGCGCAACCAGGATATGTCTTATTTTCCAACAGCCAAAGCCTATGTGTTTCAAAATGGTGGGCGAACGATTGCCATTCGTCGCGACGGTAGTGAAATTTCCAACCTCGCAACTTCCGCTGCAAACAATACGACCGTTATAAATGCTGCCATCGACGACGCTGCTGGCGTACTCACGGCGGGAAGTTACGGCGGTGGTGGGCTCGTGCAGCTTTCTGATGATCAGTTCAGTGTCAGTGGGTCGATAGTTATCAAATACGGGGTCTCACTTCGCGGTGTTAGTCGTACGTTTGACCGCGGTGGGTCAGTGTACAATGCTGCGAATCAAGTCACCAACGGCACGTCACTTCGGGCTACTACAAACAACATGAAGGTGATCGTGGCTGGATCGACTACTTCGGGAAGCGGTGTACATATGCCAACCAACCCGCATGGTATGGAGATCTCCCATCTACAGGTCGATGGACATGGTGTATCTGGGGCAACTGGCATATATATAAAAGACGTCACCGACCCAAAAGTAACATCTGTAACAGTTGCTGACTGCCTAATTGGTATCGACGTTGACTCATCTCAGCCACCAAATTCCGGTGGGACGGTCGCCTGTAAAATCATCCAGTGTGACGTATTGGGATGCGACACGGGCATAAACGTCGCAGGTACGAGTGGCGGTACCGACAGTGAAATCACCAGCTGTCGCATCCTGGGTCACAGCACCATGGGCGTGAACTTGACCAAAGGAGGCTGGCAAATTACACAGTGTCATATGACGAGCTCTTCGGCACAACACCTCATGCTCTCAGGCTCGCCTGCCATGGTGAGTAACAATTATCTCGACACAAGTGGCGCTAATCCTCAGGTGACTATTGCGAGCGGCAACATCAGCCTAGTGGGTAACTACTTTACGTCGAGCGGCACCCAGCCCGGGCCGGCCATAGAGATCACTGGGAACGGGTATCGTTCGGTGATATCGAGCAATACCATCGACATAGGCGCTAACACGACTTCGTTTGTCCAGCTCCCTAGCGGAACGGTTTCGACTATGCCGGTTGTTATAGTGGGCAACTCAGTAGATATCGGCACGTCACCAAATTTTGTTTCGATCGTTATCAACAGTTCTGGTGCTGCAGTCGCAGATCAAGACACTACAAATGGTCCTTACATCAAAGGAAATCGAACCTTTGCTGGTGATGGTGGTTAGAAAACAGAGGCAAAATCGCTTTTTAGCACTCTTGACATGAGAGTGCTAATTTGATTATTATAGAGACAGCGTTTGGCACTGTCCTGCGAGGAGTGCCAGAACGAATCATACGAAATTCATTTGATTTATCTAAATAAAAGGAGAGAAACTATGGGTAAAATCATCGGTATCGACCTCGGAACTACTAACTCGGCAGTTGCCTACATGGTTGCAGGCAAACCAGAAGTTATCGCAAATGCCGAAGGTAACCGCACGACACCCAGTGTCGTAGCTGTGACGAAAAAGGGTGAGCGACTGGTTGGCCAAGTCGCGCAGCGTCAACGCGTCACCAACGCTAAAAACACTATCTATGGTGTAAAACGACTCATCGGTCGCAAGTTCTCTGACAAGGAAGTCCAAAAAGACATCGACATCATGCCGTTTGAGATCGTAAAACACTCAGCTGGTGTTGCTGTAAAGATGGGTGACAAAGAATACACACCAGAAGAAGTCTCAGCCATGATCCTGAGTAAGCTGAAAGCTGACGCCGAAGCCTTCCTCGGTGAAACTGTTACCGAGGCAGTCATCACAGTTCCTGCCTACTTCGACGACGCACAGCGTCAAGCAACCAAGGACGCTGGAAAGATCGCCGGTCTTGAAGTAAAACGTATCATCAACGAGCCAACTGCTGCCGCACTTGCCTATGGTCTGGACCAGAAAAAAGAAGAAAAGATCGTGGTATACGACCTCGGTGGTGGTACGTTCGACGTTTCCGTGCTCGAACTCGGTGACGGAGTGTTTGAAGTAAAAAGCACCAACGGTGACACGCACCTCGGTGGTGAAGACTTCGACAACCGCATCGTTGATCACTTCCTCGATGTCTTCAAAAAAGAACAGGGAATTGATCTAAAGAAGGACAACGCTGCACTTCAGCGCCTCAAAGACGAAGCCGAAAAGGCCAAAAAAGAGCTTAGCTCGACCACACAGGTCGAAATCAACCTGCCGTTTCTTACTGCTGACGCCGACGGTCCAAAACACTTTGAGTACACGCTTACCCGCGCCAAGCTCGAAGAACTTGTTGGTGAGTTGATCGAAAAAACTGCCGTGCCTGTCGAAAAGGCCCTCAAAGATGCCGGACTTTCAGCCAGTGACATAAACGAGGTAGTGCTTGTTGGTGGTATGACCCGCATGCCTGCCGTGGTTGAAAAGGTCAAGAAAATCTTTGGCAAGGACCCTATGCAGGGGGTTAACCCAGACGAAGTTGTGGCTATCGGCGCGGCGATCCAGGGTGGTGTGCTGGCTGGCGACGTCAAAGACGTGTTGCTGCTCGACGTGACTCCACTTTCTCTCGGTATCGAAACGATGGGTGGTGTGACAACAAAACTCATCGAGCGAAACACAACCGTTCCTACGAGTAAATCTGAAACCTTTAGCACTGCCGCTGACAATCAGCCACAAGTAGAGATCCATGTACTCCAAGGCGAGCGTGAGTTTGCCAACGACAACAAGTCACTGGGCAAGTTCGTGCTTGATGGTATCGCCCCGGCTCCACGTGGTGTGCCGCAGATCGAGGTGACGTTTAACATCGACGCCAACGGCATCCTGAATGTAACAGCCAAGGACAAAGGCACCGGCAAAGAGCAGAGCATCACGATCCAGAACTCCGGCAACATGAGCAAAGAAGATATCGAGAAAGCGCAAAAGGAAGCCGAAGCCCACGCTGACGAAGACAAGAAAAAGCGTGAAGCAGTCGATGCCCGCAATATGCTAGAAAATGCCATCTATCAGGCAAAGAAAATGCCAGATGAGTTCAAAGAAAAGATCTCTGACGATGACAAAAAAGTTATCGAAGATGCTATCGCGGAAGCCGAAAAGCACAAAGATGCTGAGGACAAAGATGAGCTTGAGTCGGCTATGAAAGCACTCAACGACGCCATCATGCCGATCGGCGCTAAGCTTTACGAAGCCGCCAGCAAAGAAGAGGGCGAAAAGTCTGAAGACAAGAAATCAGACAAAGACGAAGCCGTAGAAGGCGAAGTCGTCGACGAAAAGAAATAGAATAGTGAAAGGTGACGCACAAGCGGCACCTTTTCTAAAACATAAGCTATGAAGTAGCTAGTATGCAATTGTTGGGGGTGCCCCGAGGGCGGTGCATCGCGCACCGCCCTCGGGGTCGGGCTCAGGGCCTGTTGGCCACGTAGAGGAACCACTCGCCGAACTCGGTGTTCGGGATGTCGAGCTGCGACTCGTCCAGGAAGTCGTTCTCGTAGGAGTAGACGTTGTAGTACTCCATGACCACGGGCCGACCGATGATCGGCTCGAAGACGAACGGGGCGACGACCCGGAACTGCCAGTTCTTGGGCAGGTTGTTGACAGTCACCTTCAGCTGGTCGACCGTACAGGAGGTGATGCCGCCCATGCTGGGTGACATTGCCACCCAGTTGCCGGTCGGGCTCTTGACCTTCAGCGTGACCGCCGAGCACTTGTGGTCTAGACGAGTCCCCGCGTTGGAGACCATGACTTGCTGATCCATCTTGGTCGGGTCACCGAGGCGGCTGTAGAGGGTCTGCTTGATGACCGGAGTCACCGTCTGGTCGGCCATCGGCGGGACCTCCAGCCAGACCGCCCAGCTGCCGGGTGCATGGTTGTCGGTGGCCCCAGCCGGAGCTGTGACGAAGCCGCCGACCGAAAGGGCCGCGGCTGCTACTGCTGCGAACAGCAGGCGAATTCGATACATCTGACCTCATTTTTAGTACGTTGCCGATCTCGGGTCGGCAATCGTCGTGTATCTTATCATATGTAGCTTATTTATGCAAGAGCGATAAGCTCTATGTCGAAGACTAAGTCACTATTTGGTGGGATGTTGGCTGCGGCGCGGACAGACCCATAAGCAAGCTCGGAAGGGATGATGAGCCGGCGCATGCCACCTACCTTCATGCCAGGAACGCCCTGCGTCCAGCCAGCGATCACTTGATCGAGTCCGAAAGTGAGCGGGTTACCAAAATCGTGTGAGCTCTGAAAGATGATGCCGTTTTTGCACAGTGCCCCAGTGTAGTGGGCGGTGATAGTGGCACCAGGTTCGACGACTGCACCAGAGCCATCCTCGAGGTCAATGATTTCAAGTCTCTCTACTTTGGCACGTGGCTCAAAGTTTTGTAGTTTCGTTCCTTCGTATTTTGTCATGCTTCCCAGTATAGCAATCCCATGAACTTTACATTTTGCTCATGCTATGGCTAAATAGGATTAACCTAAAAGGAGAGGGGTATATGGATCTAAAACGTTACCAGTGGGTGGGGCTGCTGGCGGGCGTGCCATTGTTTTCTGGCGCATGGCTCACAGCGTTTTATGACACACCTTGGTGGGGTGTGCTCGGGATACTTGTTGCAATGGGCGGCGTATATGTCGCAAACCATGTTGAGCGACGATCGGATCTGAGCATGCACGCTCAGCGCGGCCTCGTAGCGGGTCTGTTGGCGGGCCTCGTGGCACGTCTACTCGGCTACATATCGACTGCGCTCGCAGGTATCAGCTCTAACGCCGACTTCAACGGCTTTGGCGACACACTTCGTGTTGCACTGGCGGGTAACTGGCTTGCCACGCTCCTATTTGTCGTCGTATGCGGCGTTGTCGGTGCTGGTGTTGCGAGTCTTGAGCCGGAAGCCAAATCTGCTAGGAGGAGGAAATAGCCATGAATGAGCACACACTCTTTCAACGAGCTGCTGTGGCACTTGGAGCCACTATCATCGTTCCACTTTTTGTCGCTGCCACAGGCCTGGGCGGTAATGGGGTAGCCACCGAGACTCGTCTCGAAAGTTACATCCAAAACAATACTCAAACAGTGAAAGACGATGAAAACAAAGCAATCGAGCAGAAAAAGGATGAGTCGAAGGATACCAAAAAGCCCGAGACTACGTCTACCGCTACACAGTCTGCTGGCGCCAAAGCAGCAGGTAGCTACACTGTAAAAGCCGGTGACACCTACGGGTGTATCGCTGAAAAGTATTACGGAAGTTACGACCAGTGGTCACGCGTTTACGCTGAAAATGGCGGGTACCCAGGCTTCGAGGAGTACCGCCTGGATGTCGGTGCAAAGCTGGTGATGCCGGCAGTTGCCGCTTCAGAAGCGCTTCCAAAGACTTCGCTTTGCGAATAACACGAAGGTAGTCTTAGACGAACTAGCACTCTTGCGTTTTGAGTGCTAGTTTTCTATACTGTTAACAGATTATGAGCACAGCAAAACGTGATTATTATGAAGTACTAGGGATCTCGAAAAATGCCTCTGCCGATGAGATAAAGAAGGCGTTTCGTAAGCTTGCCATCCAGCATCACCCAGACAAAGAAGGCGGCGATGAAACGAAGTTCAAAGAGATCAACGAAGCATACGAAGTGCTCAAAGATGCCCAGAAACGCCAGCGCTATGACCAGTTTGGACACGCAGGCGTCGGCGGCGCGTCGGGTGGTGGGTATGGCGGCAACCCGTTTGAGGGATTCTCTGGCTTTGGTGGCAATGGGCAGAACTTCGAGTTCAACTTTGGTGATGGTGGGTTGGGCGACATCTTTGGCTCGTTTTTTGGCGGCGCGCAGTCACAACGTGGTCCGCGGCGGGGCCGTGACGTTGAGACTCATCTGAACCTAACGTTCGAAGAAGCCGTATTCGGTACCGAGAAAACGATCCATGTGAACCTCGATGACTCCTGTAGTCACTGTAAAGGTAGTACGGTAGAGCCGGGCCACAGTATGAAAACCTGTGACACCTGTAAGGGTGCAGGCCAGCAGACGAGGATTCTCAACACGATGTTTGGTGCCATGCAGCAGCAGGTGACCTGCGATACTTGTCGCGGTCGCGGAAAAGTACCAGAAAAAGTCTGTACAGTATGTGGCGGCAAAGGCACCGAGCGAACGAAACAAGATATCACTATCAAAGTACCAGCAGGTATCGATGACGGCGCGACGATCCGTCTCCGCGAACGAGGCGAGGCAATCGCGGACGGCGAGAAGGGCGATCTATACGTAAACTTGCGCGTGAAACCTCACAAAAAGTTTACGCGCGAAGGGGATCTCATCCTCTCTGAAGAGCACATCAGCATGGTAGATGCTGCGCTCGGAACAGAAATCGACGTCGATACTGTTGACGGTGAAGTACGCATGAAAGTTCCTGCCGGTACGCAGTCAGGAACGGACTTCAAGCTGTCCAACCACGGAGTTCCACACCTGCGCGGGAGTACCCGCGGAGCTCACATCGTCAGTGTTATCGTCGACACGCCAACAAAGCTCACGAAAAAACAGCGCGAACTTCTCGAATCCTTCGAATCTGGCGCCAAGCGCGGCCTCTTTAGCTAAAGCAAGTTGACTACTGTTATGACTATTGACAAAATACTAAATTTTTGCTATAGTTTAGTTTATGACACAACCAGAGACATGCATCAATGTCGTGCGACCCTCAACAGAGGTTAAAATTCTCTCCAAAACCGACAATGGGGCACTAATTCGAGACCTTGCCGATCGGGGACTCTCGGCTGTGGTGACTAATCTTGATACATTCTCTGGTGGCGGCTTGGCATTTCTACCCCGGATATCAGGAGAAAATGTGACATTTGAGCCCGCAAGGGTTGATACCTCAGGTCTTAAGGTTATGTATAACCGTATGGTGTATCCGCACAAACGTCCCGAGGTTGCACATATCAAAAAACTGAATGACAATCGTCTTAAAGAATATGCTGATTCGAAATATCTGTTGTATCAAGAATTACTAAAAGCCTATCAAGTTACAACTGAAATTATTCATATGGATACTGCAAATGCAGATGAAGTAGAAAGTGTGCTTGAGGTATTTGCTAGCACCCCAAACATTACAGTCAAAGCAGACAAAGGAAATGGTGGGGGCTCGACCGCTCACATGCCTCTTAGTGAACTTGCCGCGTATGTCGATGTAAAGATGAAAGAAGACAAGACGCCCAATCTTGTCGTTCAGCCTACTATCAATTTTGGTCCACTCCCAGCAGGCATACGTGCACACAGTGAGGAGGACCAGGAATTGGTGGATGCAACACGTTCTCAGGGCTTACTAAATGAAGTTCGCATGATGGCTGTTATGTCTGGCGAGCGGCTAACTCTCGTACCTGTACTGCGTGTCGTTGTAAAAAGCGGGGAAGTTATGGGAGATGCAAGTGATCGTTATATCGATGTAGAGTTGCCGGATGAAATGGTTGTTAAGCTTGAAGCGATAACTACAGAAGTTGTCCGTGGCGCCGCTGAGAACGCCGGTAACATCCAGCATCTTGTGGCGGCGGTTGATTACTACTTCGATAACGATGGCGAGCCTTTCATCATGGAGGCGAATATGCGGAGCCCAGCAGTACCGAGAACTCACACTACTCCAAAGTCGGGACGTCTTCTTCACACTGCTATAGCAGACACTATGTATGATATGGTGCAACAGAAGGATTAATGGATGAAGCTTCTTCTAGCTAACAACCAGTCTGAAAAGTTCAAGGTATTCCACAAAGAACTCCAGGGTGAGCAGCCGATATATGACTACAGCGGCTATGACTCGATCGGGTTTTATTTTGAAAAGGGTGTTACAAAGCTGTTTAACACCGCGACTGGTCGGACTACTTCTGACTACGAGGCAGTTTATATAAACGGCTATCTGTCGACACCGGAAATTGCCACAACGGTAGCAATTGTTCTCGACCACAACAACATTCACTATGTTGATCGTGAGTTGTCCGGTGCGCTGTCACTCTCTAAACTTTCAGCGTACGCAAAGCTCGCTGCTGCAAACGTGACTATTCCACGGACATTTGCTGGTGCGGCGCGAGCCCTCAGTAACATGATCGAGCAGGGCATAGTAGACCTCAGTGGAAAGTTCGTGCTCAAACGTGCAGATGCCGATCGCGGGATCGACAACTTTCTTTTTGAAAATTTTGAAGAAGCACTTGGTTTGTTGGAGACCCAGGAGCCACGCTCGATGTGGATTTTGCAAGAATTCATACCAAACGATGGCTTCTACCGCGTAAGCTTTTATCATGACCAGGTTGCCTTCGGTATTTTCCGCACCCTAGAGAAGCGTACCGATGGCCGCAAGGATCGTGCACACATGTTTAAGCCACGTGGCGGACGTAATGCTAGCTGGTTTGAGCCAGGTGAGTTACCAGACCCCCTTATCGCCGAGTCAAAACGAGCAGTGAAAGCAATGAATCGTCAGTTCGCTGGGGTCGATGTTCTCTATGATGCTGCGACCAAAACTGCATGCGTGCTTGAAGTGAACTATAACCCTCAGCTGGTGACGGTGGAGACGTTTAAGGAACCTCGTCTCGAAGCCTTTCTAAAAGCGATGCGTGAACTATAATCAAGGCAGAAGTTATGAAAAAGGCTGAACTTACAACAATAGGCAGTACGGTATATGTCGACATAAAAGGCGAAGCTCTTCGAGTGCCCGCAAAAGTAGACACCGGGGCTGACGCTTCTTCCATATGGGCGAGTAACGTGTTCATCGACGAGGCTCATAAACTTCACTTCACACTTTTTGACAAAGCCTCACCTTTTTACACCGGAAAAGACCTGGTAGACGCCAACTTTCGAGTAGCGATGGTAAAGACTTCTACTGGCCATAAAGATTTACGCTACGCAGTTCATCTAAGCGTTACGATGCACGGCCGCACAGTTCGTACGACGTTCAATTTATCTAATCGTTCGCGCAACCGTTTCCCGATACTTATAGGGAGACGGACGATTAAACGAAAGTTTCTGGTAGACGTGGCAAAGGGAGACATAAAAACACCTGAAGCAAGTACGTTCGAGCTGAACCAGGAGCTCAAAAAAGACCCACACTCATTTTTTAAAAAGTATCACATAGGTGATAGCGCGATAGGAGAAGAATCATGAAAATAGCCATCCTTTCTAACGGTCCGGGCAACTACTCTACGAAGCGCCTCAAGCAAGTTGCGCTCGAGCGTGGTCACGAGGTCAAGGTTATCAAATACCGTGACTGCTATGTGTCTATAGAGCAGAACAACCCGACGGTGAGTTATCGTGGGCAAGACTTGGCGAAGTTCGACGCCATCATTCCACGTATCGCGAGCAATATGACGCGGTACGGAACGGCGATCGTTCGTCAGCTGGAAATGCAGGGAACATTTACGCTTTCTAGCTCCATAGCGATCAACCGTTCACGCGACAAACTGCGTAGTATGCAGTTGCTTGCGAAAGCTGGTGTCGGCATTCCGAAGACAGTCTTCTCTCGTAATTCAACTGACATAGATGACCTTATCGAAAAGCTTGGCGGCACTCCAGTGATCATTAAGCTAGCTCGAGGCACACATGGCAACGGAGTGGTTCTGGCTGAGTCTAAGAAGGCTGCAAAATCAGTACTCCAGGCTTTTTACCTATCTAACGAAGACGGCACAAACATCCTACTCCAGGAGTTCATAAAGGAATCTGCTGGCACCGATATACGAGCATTTGTTGTTGGCGGTCGCGTAGTTGCAAGTATGCAGCGCGAAAGCCTTGACGATGATTTTCGTTCCAATCTTCACAAGGGTGGAGAAGGTACGAAGGTGAAGCTGACAGAGCAGGAACGCAAAATGGCGATACGCGCCGCAAAAGCCATGGGCCTCAACGTCGCTGGTGTTGATATGATGCGAAGCGAACGAGGACCGCTCATACTCGAAGTCAATGCAAGTCCAGGGTTTGGTGTTGAAAAGATTACCGAACGGGATGTTGCAACTCCGATCATCGAATACATAGAACAAAACGCAAAGCGACGAAACAAAAAAGACAAAATTGGCGCATAGCGAAGCTAAGTCGCTAGTGCTATGATGTGGCTATGACACTGATCATAGTGCTGCTCCTCATGATAGCCCTCACTGCGCTTGCATTTGCGACGCGACGAAGGTTTGGGGTACTTGGTCTCGCACTTTGTGCTGGCGTGGTGCTTTCGCAGCTAGCGACCGGCGATGTGAGCAACATATTAAAATCTGCCGATGTACCGGTAGAGCCACTCTCGTATCATACTGCGGCTCGTGTCTTTCTGGTGATAGCACCGGCGCTCGTCTTGATGTTTGCTGGTCCGCGCTACACTACAAAACATGCGCAGATTGTGGGGGCACTCGGGTTCGGCCTCTTTGCGACGGTGCTTATGCTACCGGCTCTGACTGTTGATCTCCCGATCAGTGATGAAACAATCAGACCATTTTTGAACTTCATCGCTAACAACACTCGCTGGTTGGTTTCGGTAGCGGTTATAGCAGCAATTGCCGACACTATGCATACCCATACAAAAAAGCCACTCGACAAAAAAGCCAAGCATTGACAGCTACAGGGGTAAAATGCTACCATATTGCGGTTAGCAACAGTTGTTTTTCGGCTGAATGCGACGCGGAGCCATAGCTCAGCTGGTTAGAGCACCTGCCTTTTAAGCAGGGTGTCCTGGGTTCAAG
>CAYLGT010000011.1:0-11910 GCA_964383465.1 uncultured Candidatus Saccharibacteria bacterium
GTTGTTTTCTCGTTTCCACGCATAAAGCTTGTGATGATTATTGTAGCAAACTCTGAGCCTGAGGGCAAAAAATCATCTCTGTTTGAGATACCAGTCGATCACCTGATTGTTATGTGGCAGAAGCGTGCGAGACACCCACCTTCTGTCGGTAATTTCGAGGCTCCTAAGTTTACCGAGAGCAGGGAGTGTTCGATTAGCCACCTTCGTTTCGAAAACAGTCATATGAAACGGAATGGCCGGTGATTGGGTGTGCATTTCACCAACCAATTTTAGATCGTCCTCAGTGAGTCGTAACCCGGTCTCTTCGCGTAGCTCTCTTAGGGCAGCCTGGACGGCTGATTCACCTTTTTCTATACCTCCGCCCGGTAATGAAAATCGCTGAGGGCCAAATGAAGTTTGGACAAGTAGAAGCTCCTCTTCGCACCAAACTGCCACCCGCACGCGTCGGCTTTCAAACATGCTAAACCAGAGGATCACAAGTGGACGCGAGAGTATGTGAAGCGCGTATAGCAGTCGTAAAATCAGTTTTTTCATACGCGCTGCAAGGGTGCGAAACTGCTGTTGAGCTTCTTCACCCCTCTTCCTGCAAAGGCGATACTGATGGTAGTACCCTCAACCGCAACGACCGTACCTCGTCCAAATAATTGATGCTGGACGCTGTCTCCTATCTCAAGCGGAACATCGTCGTAGACAACGCGTGGCTCATCATCATGTATCGACGGCTGGCTCGCAACAAAGCTCGGTGCAGCAGCAGACATCTGTGTTTCGCCCATGTCGGACAAGAAACGTGAGGGCGGGTTATACTGGCGTGCACCAAAAATAAGTCGGGAGCTACTCGCGCTCAAGTAGAGCTCTTCTCGAGCACGCGTCATACCCACGTAACAGAGTCGACGTTCTTCTTCCATTTCACTACTGTCATACAGCGCCCGCGAATGAGGGAAGATTGACTCCTCCATGCCGATGATGAAAACAACTGGAAACTCAAGCCCTTTAGCGGCATGCATAGTCATAAGGGTCACGGCATCGGCGTCGGCAGCGAGCGAATCAAGATCGGAAATCAGCGCGACCTCTTCCAGATACGATGAAAGTTCTACGTCACCTCTTTCTCGCGCATCAGAGACCAATTCTCGCACGTTCTCCTGCCGATCCTCGGCCTGAGGCGTTCCGTCGTCGAGATACCGCAGATAGCCCGTACGTTTTATGACACTTTCGATAAACTCAGCCACCGCCATCGTCTCCATGTCTTTTCGAAGCGACGCCAGGAGTTCACCAAGTTGCGTAAAAGCGGTTTTTGCTTTTGGTGCCAGTCCTGCACAAAGATCGGCCGAAATGAGACTTTGAACAAAATCGAGCGACTGGGCATCGTGCCAGTCCATAAACTTGGTGACACTTGTCGCCCCCAATCCCCTGCCGGGCACGTTGACGATGCGCATAAAGCTCGCTCGATCCGCCGGTTGATAAATCAAGCGGATGTAGGCAAGGATGTCTTTGACTTCCTTTCGATCATAAAACCTGGTACCACCAACAAGTTTATAAGGGATGCCATAGCGCATGAACATTTCCTCGACCGCACGCGACTGGGCATTTGTTCGATATAACACCGCAAAATCTGAGTACCTACGCACCCTCATGTCCACGCTAGTACGAACGCGGTTCACGATGGTTTCGGCTTCGTGGAGCTCAGAACTCGCTTGCAGAACCTGCACTGGCAAGCCTCCGGTTTTGTCGGTCCAAAGTCGTTTGTCGGTTCGCTGCTGATTTTTCGTGATAACGTTGTTGGCCGCTTCCAAAATTGCTTGGGTTGAACGATAATTCTGCTCGAGCTTGATAACTGTAGCTCCAGGAAAGTCGCGCTCAAAGTTGAGGATGTTCGTAAAGTCGGCACCTCGCCAGCTATAAATCGACTGCCAGTCGTCACCAACAACACAGAGGTTCTGTTTCTCGTTGACCAACAGTTTTATGAGCTGGTATTGGACCGTGTTTGTGTCCTGATACTCATCGATCATGATGTATGAAAAAATGGCTTGCCATTTTTTGCGTAGTTCTGGCACCTCACGCAGCAAACGCACCGCTTCACTCAGCAGGTCGTCAAAATCGAGTGCCATCGCCTCTCGTCGCATACGCTCGTAACGAGGGAACACATCGGCGACAACTTTTTGCAGTGGTAGACGTGCGCTTTGGGCATACTCACCACTTGTTACGCCGTCATTTTTGGCACTACTTATGGCACTACCGATACTACGGGGTGGATAGCTTTTTTCAGAGATGCCGAGTTGTTTCATAGCCTGCTTTATAAAACTCTGTCGATCACCATCATCGAGGATAACGAAGCTACGCGGAATACCTATATGCTCTCCTTCTTGACGAAGAAGTCGTACACATATGGAGTGAAAAGTCCCCATCCATGGCATAAAGCTGCGATTATTTGGGTTTTCGCCCAGTAGATGAGCCAGGCGCTCACGCATTTCTTTTGCCGCTTTGTTTGTGAAGGTAACTGCCAAAATACTATGGCTAGGTACGCCTTGCTCAGAGACCAAGTAGGCGATTCGATGAGTCAATGTCTTTGTTTTTCCCGAACCAGCACCCGCGAGCAATAAAAGCGGGCCATCGTTGTGAACGACGGCCTCGCGTTGTGCGTCATTGAGTCCGGTTAGTAACTGTTGCATAAGCAGATACCTCCATTATAGGAGAAAACGTGCGGAGAAGTGTTGTGGTTTTCAAAAACCGATAACAAATAGCGCGTAGCCAACACCACCGCCGACTACCAGGCAGCCGAGGATGCCCCCTACCCACCATAGCCAAGTAGATTTCTTTTTGACGGGTTTTGTTGCGGCTAGCGGTTGCTGGTATGTCGAGGCGTCAAACACTGGATGAGCGTCTTCGTCATGGGCCACCTCGCCAGTAGGTGGAGTAATGCCCGTATCACTTGTTACCGTCGTGACTGCAGGTGTAGCTTCTGATGTTTCGTGTTCGGTGTCATCCTGAACCTTTTCCACTTCCACGATGTCAGACTGTAGCTCACGAGGAGTTGGCTCTACGGGCGCGGCGGCTATATCGAGTGGCTGGCTTTCGGCAGCTGGCTCTGATTCTTCACCAGCAGGTGCTGATTCAGCCGGAGCTTCCGTGGTCGACTCGGCTTCTTGATCACCAAAAGCACCGAGTGGACGCTTCTCTACTTTCGCATCGGCGATGAACGGTGTCTCTGCCGATGCCTGAACATCGGCGTCGGCTACTGCTTCGACTACTTCAGGAGCTGTTTCAGTCTCTGCAGCGACAGCAGTTGTAACTTCAGGGGCCACGGCGTCGGTGGTGTCCAGCTGGAGGCTGGAAAGATCAACTTCGGGAGCAAATGGTGTTTCGAGCTCCTGCGGAGCGGTGACTTCATCGGTTGGGGTTGGGTCGCTCGATGCTGGTGAAGCCTCAGGAGTCTCCGTAGTGAGATCTGGACTGACAGGAGCTACAACGACAGGCGTGGCTGGCGATGCAGGAGCAGTTGGTGCAGCAGGATTCATGTCTGAAGAAGGATGCACGACGTCCATAAACTTACCGCGACGCTTGGTCGCAAGCGAGGTTGGCTGGGTAGCTACTGGGTTTACTTCAGTAGGCTGTGCGGTATCCATGACTGGTGCTGTTTCAGGCTGTGCAACTTCAACCTCGGCGGCCACTTCCTCGGTAGGCTCTGGTGCAGCGGGCTCATCAGTCACCGTAGGTGTATCAGTAGTTGTTGACGCTGGTTCTTCGACCACTGTCGCAGTTGCAGTGTCAGTTACAGGAGCTGTGGCTGCTGCCTGCTCGTTTTGGCTCAGCACACTATTTACAGCCTTGTCTAGTTCATCGAAATCGATATCTTTCACTCTAAAAGCCCACCCTTATTGATTACCCTTAGTATGCGCTAACTCAACAATCTTCGCAAACTCATCGGCCCGCAAACTCGCGCCACCAACGAGTAGTCCATCTACACCTTCAGCCGACAAAAAGGCCTGTGCGTTTTCAGCAGACACGCTACCTCCATAAAGAATCCTGACTTGTCCGCCAGCTTTCTCTCCATACAGCGCAGCAATTTGCTTTCGGATCGCCTTGGCTGCTTTAACGATATCTTTCGGCACTGGGGTTTCACCGGTACCAATTGCCCATACCGGCTCATAGGCGATAACGAGATCCTTGATTTCTTGAGAGGTGACATTTAAAAGTCCGCTCGTTACTTGGTCATGAAGCACATGAAGCGTTTCGCCATCGGCACGCTCGTGAGCGGTTTCGCCAACACAGAGAATAGGTCGGATACCATTTCTGAGTACTGCCTGCACTTTATGGCGGATGTCTCGGTCATGCTCCCCAAAGACATGGCGTCGTTCAGAGTGCCCAACCAGTATGTACTCGACCACTCCGCGAAGCTGCGTTGCTGAAACTTCCCCGGTAAATGCACCTTCATCACGCCAATAGCAATTCTGAGCGCCAAGTTTGAACTGACGGTGGTTGATCTGCAGACTCACGGACTGAAGTGCCAGTGTCGTCGGTGACAACACAACTTCAACATCTCGATGCACCGGTACGAGACCAGCTAGGCGATTCACCAGCAAACTTGCTTCGTGGACGTTGTTATACATCTTCCAGTTGGCAACGATTAGTTTCTTGCGTTCTTCAGTCTTAGTCATGATGCTTATGCTTTCATCTCAGTGTACTCGAAATAACCCTTAGGCGTCCAGTAGCGCATCAATTCCTGGCATCGGTTCACCCGCCATGAGTTCCAGGCTCGCACCGCCGCCTGTCGACACATGCGTAAAGCTATCACCGCCAGCGGCGTCCCAGTTCAGTACAAAGTCGGCTGTATCACCGCCCCCGATGATCGACAGCGTTTCAGGCTGCGAGGCAAGCGCGAGCGCCACACGGGCTGAGCCATGCGAAAACTGGGGAAGCTCTGCATACCCGAGTGTTCCATTCCACACCGCTGTTTTAGCAGTCTTGAGCAGCTCAACAGCGGCCATGATACTGTCATGACCTATGTCGAGTATCATTTCGTCATCTTCAACGTCTTTTACATCTACCGTCACGCGGCGTTCACTGGGGTCTACGCGTTTAGCAACGACAACATCTCGCGGCAAAACCAGAAAATCATCGAGCTCATCTCGGCCAACTTTTTGCTCGGCAGCGTCATAAATTTTATGCATGATGTTTTCGAGACCGTCTTCGTGAAGGCTACTGCCTATCGAAAACCCGCGATATTTCAAAAAAGTATTTGCCATCGCGCCACCGATGATTATCTTGTCGGCAATTGCCACGAATCGCTCGATCACCCCTATCTTGTCGGAAATTTTGGCACCACCGAGTATCGCAACCATCGGCCTCTCCGGGTGCGACATCGCCTGAGTGATAGTAGAAGCTTCTTTCTCAAGTAGCAGACCAGCAACACTCGGTAGAAAATGTGTCACGGCATCGGTGCTGGCATGGGCTCGGTGCACCACACCAAATCCATCCTGGATAAAGTACTCCGCGGCACTGTCTTCGGCGAGAGCACGAGCAAACTGTTCGTCGTTCGCCTCTTCCCCGGCGTGATAGCGCAGGTTTTCGAGAAGGAGAATCTGCCCAGGACGTAGTCGTTTGGCGGCTTGGTGGACCTGGTCTCCGACGCACTCCGGCACAAATGCTATGTGTTGGCGAAGCAGACTACCAAGTCGTTCGGCAACTGGTTCAAGCGTAAATTTCTCGTCTACCTTGCCGTCCGGTCGACCCAGATGAGAACAAACGATGACTCTGCAGTCCTGGTCTAAAAGATACTTTAGTGTCGGCAGGCTCGAACGTATGCGAAAATCATCCGCGATCGAGCCGTCGCTACTAAGCGGTACGTTATAGTCAGCGCGAACCAACACCGTCTTGCCACGAAGCGGCACGTCGCGAACTGTTCGTTTGTTGAAGGATCCCACCCGATTCATACTGTCTTTAGTCTACACTACTTGCTCAGTGAATTGTACGAACTCGTATGGTATCGGTTCCGCCAGTAACACCAGGCTGGTGTCCGCTAACGATAACAGTCGTCGCCTCGTGTGGCAGATACCCGCTCGTCACGAGCTCTTTGGCTAGATTTTCACCTGCATTTTCTGCGTCAGGACGGACAAACACTTTGTTGGCATAGAGGAGGGCGAGTTGCTGGGCGACTCGTTGATGGCTTGTGACGGTCACGATTGGTCGCAGCGGGCGATGAGCCGCGATGTTTTGTGCAGTCGCACCGGTTTTGGTTTCGGCAACGATTACGTCGGCTTGGAGTTGTTTTGCAATCGCCACGGCCGATGAGCTGATAGCTTCAGCGTAAGAGGTCAGGTTGAGTGGTGTCTCAAGTGGTCGAACCGGCACATGCTTTTGGGTATAGAGGATGACTCGTTTCATAGTCTGTACCGTTTCGATTGGGTATTTGCCGTTGGCAGTTTCGTCGCTCAGCATGACACAGTCAGTACCGATCACAGTCGCATGACTAACATCGGTTACTTCTGCGCGGGTTGGCTCTGGGTGGTTTACCATGTTGAGCATCATCTGTGTCGCCACGATACTAATTTTGGCGTGCTTCTGGCACAGGGCGATGATTTGTCGTTGCACGATCGGCACGATCTCTGCACCCACCTCGACCGCTAGGTCGCCACGAGCTACCATGACGGCATCACTGGCTTCAACGATACGTTCGAGCTCTTCTTCTTCGATCGCCGCACTCGTCTCGATCTTTGCGATGATCTGAGCTTCGGAACCCTTCTCTGCCAAGTAGCCACGAAGCATGTCGATGTCATGCGCACTGTGCACGAAACTTAGCCCCACGTAGTCGATATCATTGTTCGCAAAGGCATCGATGTCGCGGTAATCTTTTTCGGTGAGGATGTCGCCGCTAAAGTCAGTGTCCGGAAGGTTTACGCCTTTTCGGTTCATCAGCACCCCGTCGTTCTCAACGCGAACAGTAACTGTTTTGTCGCTCACGGCTGTAGCAATAGTCTTTATACGACCGTCAAAGATGAAAACTCGCTCACCTGGTTGAACCTTTTTACTCAGGTCATACTGGACCGGAACGACATTGCCCTCGTGCTTTGCGCCGTACACTAAGTGCAGTTCATCACCAGCGTGGACCTCGTAGTGATTGTTCTTGATTTCACCCAAGCGAATTTTTGGACCCTGAAGATCCTGAAAAATTGCTACTGGTTTACCGAGTTCTTCGCTCGCTTTACGGATCCAGGCAATCTGCTGATCACGTTCCTCGTGACTTCCGTGACTAAAGTTGAGTCGCAGGCCATTCACACCAGCTTGGATCAGCGCATAGATAGACTCATACGAATCGGTCGAGGGTCCGATGGTTGCTATAATTTTCGTTCGTTTGAACGTCTTGTCGGTTTTAGGGATATGTTTTGTCATCTCCCCATTTTATAACAGAGGCCGCTATCTGTGAAATCTCGGCTTATTTGCGACCGAGCGCTTCTTCGGTCTTCTTGATCGAGATTGTCGTTTTTACGACTGTGTCAGGCGCCAGCGAGATGCTGTCGATCCCCTGTTCGGCGAGGAACTTCGCAAACTGCGGGTAGTCAGATGGTGCCTGTCCACAAAGTCCGATCTTTACTTTCTTTTTCTTGGCAATTTTTATGACGTGCTTGATGAGTTCTTTGACCGCCAGGTTGTTTTCATCGTAAACGTGCGCCACTGTGTGATTGTCGCGGTCGACGCCGAGCGTCAACTGTGTCAGGTCGTTGCTTCCGATCGAAAAGCCGTCGAAGAGTTCTGCAAATTGCTCAGCCAGGATGACGTTACTTGGAATCTCAACCATCATATATGCCTGGAAACCATTGACGCCTCGTTTCAGTCCGTTCTTGCTCATGATAGCCAGAACTTTGTGCGCTTCGTTCAGGTCACGACAGAACGGTACCATAGCTTTGACGTTAGTGATGCCCATGGCGTCTCGAACTTTCAGCAGCGCCTTACACTCAAGCTCAAATGCTTCCTGGTACTGCTCGCTATAGTAGCGGCTCGCTCCGCGCCAACCGATCATCGGGTTGTTTTCGACTGGTTCAAACTGAGTACCACCGATCAGGTTGGCGTACTCGTTCGACTTGAAGTCAGAAAAGCGGATGATGACGTCGTTCGGGTAAAATGCTGCACCGATAAGTGCGATACCTTCGGCGAGTTTGTCGACGAAGTAGTCAGCTTTGTTGGCGTAGCCGGCTGTGAGCTCGTTGATCCTGGCTCGCACCTGCTTGTCTTTGACTTCGTTAAAACGCAGCAGTGCCAGTGGGTGGATTTTTATGTGCGAGTCGATGATAAATTCTTCACGCGCCAGCCCGACTCCGTCATTAGGAATCTGCGAGTACGCAAAGGCGTGGTCAGGTGAGCCGATGTTCATCATGATCTTTGTCTTTGGACGTGGCAAGTTTTTGACATCGGTCCGATGGATCGAGTATTTCAGCAGCCCTTCGTAGACATAGCCTTCATCACCTTCGGCACACATGACCGTCACCGGTTTGCCGTCGGCGATCTTCTCTGACGCGTTACCGGTTCCAACTACACAAGGGATGCCAAGCTCACGCGAAACGATTGCCGCATGACAAGTCCTTCCTCCTTTGTCGGTAACGATAGCACTCGCCAGCTTCATGATCGGCACCCAGTCTGGGTCGGTCATCTCAGTCACGAGCACGTCGCCCTTTTTGAACTTAGCCATGTCGCGTACGCTCATGATTTTGCTAGCATGTCCAGCACCGATGCGGTTACCGACACTGGTTCCTTTCGCGATGAGTGCCCCAGTCTCGTCGAGGCGGTATTCTTCGACGATGTTGACGTCTTTGCGCGACTGGACCGTTTCACCACGAGCCTGGACGATGTAAAGTTTTTTGTCATCTTCGTCGAGCGCCCATTCGATGTCCATCGGACGTCCGTAGTGCTCTTCGATAGCCATGCCCCAGCTCGCCAGTGTCCTGACTTGATCGTCGGTTATAGAAAACCTCACCTGGTCACGCTTGGCGACGGCGACGTTTTTTGTCTTGCTGCCACTTATCGGAATCATTTTCATCTTTTTGCCGCCGACTTTGCGTTTCAGGATTGCCATGGTTGGTTTAAACACGACAAATTCGTCAGGACTCACATGTCCTTGGACGATGTTCTCTCCCAGTCCATAGATACTGCTGACCACAACGGCGTTTTTGAACCCAGACTCTGTGTCGATGGTAAACATGACACCAGCACATTCGCTGCGAACTGCCACCATCTGCTGGATGCCGACGCTCAGAGCTACTTTCATGTGGTCGAAACCGTTCTCTACGCGGTAGACTATGGCGCGATCAGTAAAGAGCGACGCGATACATTCTTTGGTTGCCTTCAGGACGTCTTTTTCGCCTTTTATGTTCAAAAACGTTGCCTGCTGTCCGGCAAACGATGCGTTTGGTAGATCCTCCGCAGTTGCAGAGCTACGGATCGCCACTACCAAATCACCCTTGCTTCCACACTTGGCAGAAAGTTCTTTGTAAGCTTGCTTCACTTCGCTTTCAAAGTCTGCTGGCAGAGCAGCTTTGACAATCATGGCACGAATTTTAGCGCCCCTCGTTTTGAGGTCGCGAACGTTATGGATGTTGAGCCCAACCAGGGCATCGTTGATTTTTTTGTTTAGTCCGGTTTCTTCGAGGAAGTAGCGATACGCATCTGCTGTTGTTGCAACTCCGTTCGGGAGATTGATGCCTTTCGGGGCTAAGTGTTTATACATTTCACCCAGAGACGCATTTTTACCACCGACTTGAGGAATGTCGTCGATGTTTATTTCCTCAAAAAACTTGAGATATTTGTACATAGTACCCACTTTGTTAAAGATTTTTCTACGTTCATAGTAGCATAAGCTTCTTGAGACTGTCATGGGATGTGTCTATGAGCTGTATACTAGACATATATGGAAAAACAAATACAAACAATCAAAACCTGGCTTGGCAGCGGGTCGA
Source organism: uncultured Candidatus Saccharibacteria bacterium (assembly GCA_964383465.1). Taxonomy (GTDB): domain Bacteria; phylum Patescibacteriota; class Saccharimonadia; order Saccharimonadales; family Saccharimonadaceae; genus CAYLGT01. Next base: position 9,942 of record CAYLGT010000011.1, read on the forward strand.
TCAACATCTTTGGCGATCCATTTGCCGGCAAAGACACCCAGGCCGAAATACTCGCCGAGCTACTCGGCACCCCAGCAGCAATCAGCGGCGGCGCCATCATGCGCGCCCTGCCACCAGACTCACAGGAACAAAAAGAAATGGCGACAGGCGACACCGTCTCGTCCGACCTCTACCTGCGCATCATTTCGCCCTACCTAGCGCGCGAAGAGTTCGTCGGCAAACCCCTCATGCTCAGTACCGTTGGTCGTAAAGAGGGCGAAGAGGGTCCAGTTATGGCCGCCACCGAAAAAACCGGACACCCCATGAAGGCCGTGATCCTGCTTAGCCTGTCCGAAGAGGAAGTATGGCGCCGCTTTGAAGCCGCCCAGGCTGACGGCGACCGTGGCCTACGAGCTGACGACACTCGCGAAACACTCGCCGTGCGACTCCAGGTATACAAAGAGCAAACCATGCCAGTCATTAACTTCTACCGCGAACAAGGTCTTCTCATAGAAGTTGACGGCCAAAAAAGCGTCGAAGACGTAACGAACGAGATAGTCGACGAACTCTACCTGCGCGCGATCAATTTTACGAAGTAGCCCGTACACCTTCCTTACAGGGTGGGTCATGAACTGCATCGGTTGCGTTTTTATACATTTTATGCTACTATATAGTAAATTGCACCTGAATAATCCGCCTACTGGAAGAGGTAACCGTGACACGCTTTCGCGGCCTCGCCGCCGTCACCCTCATACTTGCGTCGCTGCTCGCCTTGAGTGCGTGCGCCTACGACCCGGAGAAGCACAGCACCCAGGGCGTCATCCTGGTGAGTGAGGACGACGGCATCGCCAAGATCCCCACCGGAGAAACACTGGTGCTGAAGTACTCGGAGAAGTGCGGCAAGTCTACTTGCTCGCGCTACTGGCACATCCTCGCCAAAGGCGATGGCAGGCTGACAGTCACCAACGAGCAGATGTTCGACAGCCGCGTACGTGACTTCGCCGTCACGAACCACAAGAAGGCCGAGATCAGTACCTACTGGCTAGCGGACCCCCTTGTCGCCTCGCTCGACAGCGACGGACAAGTGGTTGTCGACTGGCCTACGGGCTTCTGGTCGTCCTGGACCTACCAGAGCTATGACCCACCTCAGTGACATTTCGGTGCGATTGGGCGCTGCGTTTTTGCAGCGCCCTTTTGCATGCCTCGGAGTTCGGATTTTCTACGAAAATCGACCAAAGTAAAACACCCTACCTAAGGCAGAGTGTTTTACTTTGGTGAACCACCCCATTATACAGTGGAACCAACTAATAGACGAACTGCGTGAACTGAGGTCAATCTTTGCCCCTATAAACGCTGACATACAGATATAGGTACTACGATGGCTTTATGGAACTAACACTATGGTAGGCATACAGACAACAAATGAAATCATAAAACACCGCGCGCTGGGACTCAGTTACAGTGACATCGAAACGACCACTGGTGTTAGCAGACCTACCGTAATCAAGATATGCCGCGAGCACGTAAATGACATAGCAGAAGCCAGAGAGATAGCATCAATTATTGCCTACAAAGACATGGCTACCACGATCAGCAAACGCCGTCTTGCCTACACGAGGTTATGGCATAAAGGCTTTGAGGAGCTTATGGGGCGTGATTGGTCGCAGTTTAGTAGTAACGAGCTAATCAAGCTCATGGGTACGGCAGAACGCACTCTAACACTGCTGGAAGGCAATGATAAAACGTCAGACGATTGGCTACTGCCACCTATGGGTATCGCACGAGCAAAAAAGATAATAGACGGTGTAGACTAACTAAAAGTTTACCGTTTCTTTACTGGTAAACTGGTTCGCTTTCGTCCTTTTGGACTCATCAGCACAAATTCACATTTGTGGAGCGAATATGACAAGCAGACATGGGGTTATAGGAAAACATCACGGAGGCCGTGAACCTAAGGTATGAACCCATATCCACTTGCCATACTCGCTCT
>CAYLGT010000011.1:12010-25472 GCA_964383465.1 uncultured Candidatus Saccharibacteria bacterium
CCTCGGAGTAACTCCTTACTCAACGAGTGGGTACATATTAGCATACTTTAGCTATTTTGTCAATAATCACCTCTGGTCAGCGGTATAAATCAAGACATAATTTAGAGCAACCAACTCCTCAATCATAAAGCACGTAAGTAGTTAGACAATGCTACAATAATAAATGCAAATAATCGGTTAGGAAGGGGTGAAGTAAAGCCGACCAACAACGGAACGGAACCGGCGTGGTGACATAAGCGAAAGAAAAACGGTATGTTTATGCCCCTGTACGCCAGTAACTTGAGTTCTCGCACAACCGCCAGTTGGCAAGAACTTATGGGGTGTTCCTATGGAGTTGGACGTTGTTGAGTATGTTGAAAAAATTGCGTCAAAAACAAAGGTAAGTGACAGAAAAAAGCGACTGGAGATAGCAAAAGAAGTCAACGAGTTGGCAAAGATACTTATTGAGTGGCACAGGTTGAGCAATGAAAAAAGCAATACTATACACTAGGGTCTCGTCTAAGGAGCAAGTGGTTGAAGGTAACAGCCTAGAAAGCCAGCGAAGACGTGGCTACGAGTACGCCGAACAAAACGACCTTGCCATAGTGAAGCACTTTGAGGAGCGTGGCGAGAGTGCAAAAACCACTAACAGACCTGTCCTAAAGCAGTTACTCGAGTACGTTGCTCAGAATAAGGGCGAGATTGACGTGTTGCTGATATACAAAGTAGACCGCCTGTCACGTGATACTGCTGACTATCTGGCGCTAAAACAGATACTTGAGAGGGCTGGTATAGTGGTTGCGTCCATGACGGAGCATTTTGACGACACACCACTAGGTTCACTAATGGAAAAGATAGCTTCCAGCTTTTCACAGTACGACAATGATATACGTGCAGAGCGCAGTAAGGGTGGCATGGAAGATGGCGTACGTGCTGGTCGCTGGCAATGGCAAGCTCCTATAGGCTATGCAAACGGTAGGGTCGATGGCATGAAGAATGTCGTGCACGACCCACGCAAAGGCTATACGAAAGCCCTGCAAGCCTCGTGGCAACTCATAGATAATGGCTGTAGCGTTACAGAGGCAAGAGAACATGTAAACGCACAACTGCAGGAGCTTGGCTATAAGCCAGTGCCGATACAGACGTTCTCGTCTATGCTGACTAATAAACTATACAAGGGTGTGGTGTGTGGGTTCGGTATGGAAATACAAAGTCGAAGCATTACACCGATAGTTGAACCAATCCTATTCGACCGAGTACAGCTCAAGCTGTCAGGCAACAAGAACGCGGGGACTAAATATATCAAGGTGAACCCTCTATACCCGCTAAAGGGTATACTGCGTGACAAAAACGGCCATGCGCTACGAGCTAGTAGCCCACGAGGAAATGGTGGTGTGTACCCTCAATACCACTGTCCCAAATGCAAGGGTATGGGTATTAGATACGACGTCACCGATACCGAAGACAAGTTCATGAAGTACGCAGGCAATATGAAGCTCAATAGGGATATCAAAGAGGCCTTGCGTGAAGCCTTACGTCTCAATCTTGGCGATACGCATGCAAAAAACGAGAAGACGACAGCACGGCTCAATAAGCGTCTTGTGGCAATAAAAGCAGAGAAAAAGGACTTGTCTCTAAAGAATATCAGAGGTGTTATTCCTGACGGCACGGCGCAGGAAATGTTACTTGACTATGAGCGTGAGGAAACGGGCATAAAAATACAGCTCAACCAGATGGCTACTGGCATGGAAGATGCTGAGGAGATATTGGAGTTTGGGTTATCAAAACTAAGTAATCTGGCACAGACGTTTCAGGCGATTGAGGACATAAACATACGTGATAAGTTCCAAAAATGGCTTTTTCCTGCTAGGTTAGCGTATGACGGCGAGAAATTTGGAACCACACGAATTCCACTTATTTACAGATTACAGAAAAACGCCCTTGCGGGCGTTTCTGGTCAACTTGCTACTGTGGTGACCCCGCGGAGAATCGAACTCCGATTGCCAGGATGAGAACCTGGTGTCCTAACCGTTAGACGACGGGGCCGCAGCCAAATTTTGAGCGAAAATAAAATCGCCAGTGGCGATTGTATCAAACTATAACAGATATGAAAAGGTGTGAGCGGGCGGGGACGTGCGTCCCCGCCCGCTGGAAGTCTGCGTGCCGCTAGGCGGCAGAGATGATGATCCGATCCCCGAAGCTGGCCGCGCGTACACGCAGCCCGTAGCAGGGGTTGCTGTTGATCGCGACGACCACCGACTTGCTCAGCGAGCTCCTCACGCCTTGGTGAAAGAACTCTCCGAGGTCGTCGAGGACCATGTCGACGATGTCCTCGCGTGTTCCGTCGATCTCGGCACCCGGAGCCCCGTGAACGAAGTCCACCAGGCACTCGAGAAATGCAAGGATCCGTTCGCGCCCCTGCAGCTCCGTGATCGACTTGACAGCTGTCGTACGTCCCACGCTATCTTCCTTCCGAATCAAATGTGCAACATGCCGCCTGCAGCCATAAACCGCAAACAACGGTCTTTACTCTGGAAAGACCCGAGATGTTATGTCTGGTATAGCCCTATTGACTATAGGTGTCAATGATTGTGGGGTAATAATTCGATGTGTTATTTACACTACGCTATATATAGTGTTTTCCAAGCAGAGATATGCACAAAAGCACTACCTATGGAGTACTGGCAACTCCGACAGACTCGTCGTATACCGAGGGCTTCGTAGCTCTTGTTTGCTATGCCAGTTTGCGTCGGCTCGCGATTCACTGGCATTCCAGACCGTCCCTGAGCCATAGCGTTTGTTGAGCGCGTCAACCGCGTTCATGAGACTCACACCCGCTTCACGTCGCCCATGTTCACTCTCTATGAGCGAGAGTTGCCAGGCGTGCACGTCACGTATGTCAACGAGGACGATTCCCGCTTTTTTATACGCCGCACCTTCGTCATAGACGGTCTCGAGCGCCTGAAGTGCGGCACCGATCAGCTGTCCAGTGTGAGCCGACGCCTCAGTAAGAGTCACCGCGTGACTCGAGCTTCGAAAACGCCCAATTTCGTCTTTTTTCTCAGTCAAAAAAACCACTACCCCTCGACAGACACTGTCCTGAGCGCGTAGGCGAGCGGCCGCCTGCGCCGTAAAAGTTGCGACGGCTTGTTCTAGCTCGTGTTGCGAACGAACCGTATGGCCAAAACTACGTGAACGCATGATGGTTTTTCGCTGGTCATGACTATCGCCAAACGACAAACGCGGCTGGCCGCGTAACTCGTCGACCATACGAAGTCCTGTTATGTTGAACTGGGCTCGGAGCCATGCATCTGACGCCTGAGTGAGTTGCAGAGCTTTTGAAACCCCTTTGTCACGCAGCTTTGGCGCGAGTCTTCGACCGATGCCCCATATGTCTTCGATAGGCAGATTCTGTAGCAGTTCCTGGTGAGCGCTTTCGGTTACCACCACGTATGTACCGCCGTGTTTTTTCGCATAGGTGCTGGCAACTTTGGCGAGTGTTTTGGTAGGTGCCACACCGATTGACACCGGTACCCCAACTTCCTGAAGTATTCGTTTCTGTACCCGCCGCGCCCACTCGCCAGGATCAAGCGACGTCAACTCACTCAGGTCCACAAAGCTTTCGTCGATAGAGTACACCTCGATAAGTGGCGTTTCTTCACGTAGTAGCTGAACAATCCGCTGACTTATGTCACCGTACAGCTCAAAGTTCGCGGAAAAGAGCCTGATGTCGTGCTTCCTGACGATATCTTTGACTTTGAAAAGTGGTACTCCCATAGGGATGTCGAGCGCTTTTACTTCGTTGCTTCGCGCCACGATACAGCCGTCGTTGTTACTGAGCACCGCTACAGGCCTACTAGCAAGTTCGGGCCGGAACAGTCGTTCGCAACTCGCAAAAAAATTATTGCAATCAACTAGTGCATACATGCTCATGGGCTGCGATACTCCTGGAGAACGTGAGTGATAACACCCCAAACAGCCACGAGTTCCGACGTCTCGACTTCACCACGAAAGTCATAGAGTCGTTTCTGGTGAAAGCGCCTTACAACAAACTCTTCGTCGACGACAGCAACCACAAAGTCGCCCTGCCTCGGCGCAAGCGCCCTGTCGACAACCACGACGCTACCGGCCGCCCATTTCATCTCCGGTATATCTGACTCGAGTCGCCACAAAAAAGTACTGAGCCGATGGCGAAAGACAGTTTTGTCCAGACTTAGATACCGGCCATTTTGATCCTCACCGGCATTTGGAAAGCCCGCATGAAACACTAGTCCGTCACTCACATCTCCCTTTTTCATACTTCTAGTATACCTACTAAAGGGCTCATTGTGCTTAAGCTATAAAATATAATTGACAGTGCGTAAAATAGGCGTATCATAACAACTTATATCTAGGCGAAGATCGTACATAGCGAGACACTAGTAAATTATGTAAAGGGTGGGTATAAGGAGTTATCTGCCATGCGCAAATTTTCTAAAACACTAAGGGTTCTGATGGCCTTCCTGCTCTGCGCCTTCTCAACCAACGTCTTACCCGCGAGCGTCGCATTTGCCACAAACAATAGTGGGGATATAAAAGTCCACGAACCCGGCTCGACAACCGAACTCTCAAACAACACCCCAACTCTTAGCTCTTGTTCGATCGTCGTCGATTTTTATAACTTCAACAACAACACCCCGAAGAACGCAACTGTCGACTTCACACCACAGTCACCTACTTCGAGTGCAACAATCGCCGTCACTGGCGACCTGACCCCTACCGTTGAGGGAGACGGTGACCCTGACGGTCCCGCCAACAACGACCTCGATGGTTCATATACCTACACGCTCAGTTTCCTCGGCAACCCAAGCGCCAATGGTTACAAAGTACGCCTCACTACAACCGTTCCAGGTCAGGGTGGCGCTACTCAAACAAACTACTTCTACATGCCTGCTAGCTGCCAGTCGTCTGTCACTGCTGCAGCACCAACCGCTAACGATCTCTGTGCTCGCTATAACGACACCTACACGATCCCGAGCTCTGCTCACGTAAAGTACTACGTCAACGGCAGCAACAGCTCAAAGCCTGCCGGTACCTACTCTGCGAACAACGCGAGCAGCGTTTCAGTCGTAGCCGTAGCAACCGACGGCTACGCGCTCACCGGACCATCGAGCTGGACGCTAAACTTCACCAACTCGTCTTGTATTGTCACCATCGACATCCCAGCCGCACCAAGTGTCAACGACCCATGTGGGCTGGACAACGCAACATGGAATGTTCCTGCTGACACTGCGCAGATCGACTGGGAACTAACAAACGGCGTGCTCACCGCAACTGCCAAGCAAGGCTACGTCTTTACAGGCGGTAAAACAGTCATCAACTTCGGCGTCGCAGTCGACAGTGGTGAGCTCTGCGTCATCGAAGTTCCTGTCATTCCTGGCGTCAACGACCCATGTGGGCTGGACAACGCGAGCTGGAACGAACCAGAAAAAACACCTGGCACCTACAGCTGGAGCCTCGTCGACGGTGAACTTATCGCGACCGCAGCTGCTAACTACATCTTTGACAATGGCGAAACAGTCATCAACTTCGGCGTCGCAGTCGACAGTGGTGAAAAATGTATCGTCACGCCAGTTGATCCTGAGTGGGTAGACTTCTGTGGTGAACAAAACGACTACATCTACACTCCTGAACAAAAGAGCGTGAACTACGAAGTCATATGGAACGATGACCACACCCAGGCACACATCGTTGCGACCCCTGCTAGTGATGACTACGAATTCGCAGAGGATGCCGTCACGGAATGGACTGTCGATTTCAACAACCAGAATTGTGTCACAATGACAAAGACCCCTGGTACTCTCGAAGACGCTGACCACAGCGGCGGACCAAGTGTTGGCGACGTCATGCACTGGAACATCACCGTCACAAACAACGGAACCGAATGGTGGGAGAACTTCTACGTACAGGTAACCGACGACGGTACTGTGCTCGAAAACGATGGACTCGTTGAGTCACTCGCACCTGGTGAGTCAGTCACCCTGCACGCCAGCAAAGCTCTGACCGCAAGCGATATGAGTGTCTGTAAAGTCACTAACGCCGCCAGCTTTGAAGCATGGTACAACCGCATCCTGGAGCGCGCATATGTCAGCGAAGATGACGGGGAGTACATGGCAGACTTTACTGGTACTGCCAGCGCCGAGTACACCTTTACCTGCCCAACAACTGGTCACACCCTTGGCACAAGTACGACCAAGCCGCTGCCTGCAGCTATCCCTGCAACGGGTAGTACAAGTGAACCAAAGCCGGTTTGGATCGTTCTCGCAAGCGTTCTCGCCTACGGACTGACCTACTTTATCCAGGGTCGCCGCCGAGTTTACGAAACTCAGTAAGCAAGCAAAAACCACAAAAAACCCGAGTAACTACTGCTCGGGTTTTTTTGCGTCAGTCGACACCGAAATCGGCAGACGGAATCCAAACGTACTGCCTTTTCCTTCCTGACTCTCAAAAATCATACTCCCCTCGTGAGCCAGCACTACTTTCTTTGCCATGTAAAGTCCTATGCCTGTGCCGTCAGGACGTTTTCGTTTTGCGTTTGAGGCTCGAAAAAACTTCGTAAACAAGTTATGCCGCTCTGACTCCGGTACACCAATGCCCTGGTCGATGACTCGAAACACGATGTCACCCCCTTCTTGAAAGAGCTGTACCTGCACTACAGTATTTGGCTGCGTGTAGTAGATAGCGTTGTCGATGAAGTTCATCATGACTTGGCGTAGCTTGTTCTCGTCTGCACTGACTGCGCTTATCTGAGTAGGCTTGTCGTATTTGAGTGTGACCTGGGAAGTACGCGCTGTTTCCTGAAGCTGTTCGATCTCTTCCTGAATCAACGCGGCAAGGTCGATGCTACTTTTTTCAAGTTCAAATTTACCAGTTTGCAATCGCGAAACATTCAAGAAATCACCGATGAGATACACCATCCGCTGTGAGCTCGCATAAGCCTGCTCGAGGACTTCGCGCTGCTTGTCGCTAATCTCTCCAACGTCACCATCGAGGACCATGCTTATGTAGCCTTTTACTGAAGTGAGCGGCGTCCTCAGCTGATGCGAAGCCATGCTGATAAACTCGTCTTTCGAGCGATCCAGTTCGTGAAGTTTGTCATTGCTTACCCGTAGTTCGGTAGTGGCGTCGGTAATTTTCTTTTGAAGTTCCGCGTTGAAATGAGAGATTTCTTGGAACCGCTGCATGTTTTGGATGGCGATAGAAAATTCATCGCTCACGATGTCCACAAACTCTATGTCATGCGCCGTGTACGATGCGCCATTTTGCTTGTAGCCAAACAACACATAGCCAACAAGTTCTGTAGGTGAATGCAACTGAGCGAGCATGGCAACTCCAACCTTGTTTAGCTCTTCAGCCAGTCCTAGCTGTGCCTCACCAAGTTCTTCAACTGCGAGAACTTTCTGTTTGGTAGCGAGCATGTGTGCCTGAGTGAGAACTGGTGCACCCACTTCCAGGTTGTCTGAAAGCGTACTGTAGACGACACGCTGCGCAGCAGACTGTGTGGTGAGCGTTATGGTTACTGACTCTGCTCCCACGAAATGCTTGAGCTCACGTGCGCTTACTTTTAGTAGTTCATCCAAGGACTCAGCTTTTACAAACACACCCGTGATTTCGTCGATTGCCTGCTGGATGTTGTAGAGCTTGTGAAAAAATATCTGCTCCGTTATCGTGTCGAAAAATGACTTTGTTGGTGGGTATAGGATAGTGATGATTACCGTCGCAACGATGAGTGCAATTTTCAGATCCACACCACTTATGTTCAGCTGGTCGACGAGTAACACCACCAAAAATCCATAGAGAACTCCCAGTACCAACACCGAGCCGATGTACGCAAGTGATCGTGCGAAGGCGCGCCGTATGTCAAACAAGTGGTGTCTCAATATGGAGTAGGCAAACGAAAACACAAACAACACAGAAAAGATGGGGCCAAACGTCACATATCGATAATTTCCCATGATTGGTAGTACGAGGTTGAACAACACTCCTCCGGCGATTGCACCGACAATCCCAAGCAGCACCGCGTCGATCTGCTGGCGACGTGAGCCAACTGCACTCGACCGGCCACGAAGTAGTAGCACGATACCGAAGATAAAAGCCGTGAGCAGGTAAAGTGCATAGCCGATGATACCCGGCGTAGTGTGGATACTCTCTTCCGAAACACCAGACGCAACGAGCCCTGGTATACCCGAAGACACGGACAGCGCGACACCGACAACCGCAAGTGACTTCAGACGCTTCTGCTGCGATGTGAGAATGCCGGCAAATACAAAAAACATAGTTGCTGTCAGGGCCGCACACACATAGCTCACGAGAGCATCGATAAATCGCGCCTGCCCGTGCAGCGACAGGTAGATACTATTGCTCACAATCCAACCAGACAGAGCAACCGTCAGCAAGAAAAATGCCTGGTGAAGTCGGCTGCTTGTTTTACGGCCCACGATGATAAGCCCGAGTATCAGCACACTCAAAGCAACACCATTGAGCGCAAAGAGGAGTAGTGAAGGCCCACCCATAATCGCCTAGCCCTTCTCTCTTTTTACGTGATGCGTCTGGGCCATCGCACGGCGCGCAAACCGATACGTTGTTGCGCTGCTTTTTCGCATCTGATCAAGTACTTCATGAGGATTGACGTAGCCAAAATACGCATGGTCGACGTCCTCTTCACTTATCTTTCCATGCGCTAAAACATGGGGCGCAAACCCATTTCTACGCATAAACCGAAGCGCCCCGGCAGAAACCGTAAATATCCAGCATGACAGAGGGTCATCGGTGATCGTCACGGCCGCCGCCATGGCCGAGATAACACCGACACGAGAGCGGCTTTTGAAAAGCTGTGAGTTGTCGATGCCGAGTGCTCCTGCGGAGATAAGTCGGGTAACATCCCATAAATGTCCCGACTGCCCAACTGTCTCGATGTGTTTTATATCTGAAAGTTTTTGGGACAGCATGGCGTCAAACTGGCCTCGCTCAACAGCGTGAGACCACATGCTGTAGCTGAGTGAGCCCCACAGCGACGTGATGCTGGTCAGGCGAAGTCCTGCGTAGGCAGTTCCGCCGGCATGAGCTATGACATAGTAGCTTTCAGCCGCAGTATCGTACACGTCGATATCTACTCCGCTCGCATCGATCGGCCACCCCTCCTGGAGCACGTAGTCAGTACGAAGCTGACCATACTGGTCAAAGATATCCCGCTGCCTGGTGTCTAATGCCTCAGGGTGAGAGGTGATAAGTGTCTTGACTTCAGCCGCCGCACGCATGGTGTGGGCTATGGTTGCAAACTTCATTTTCATGCTTTATTATGCTTAACTTTTTAGGTAACGGCAAATTAAACAAACATATCTGGACCCTCTCATGCATTCACGACGTGCCCGCCACTTGCCCTTCGGCCTTCTCGTAGGTACTACTCAGACTATTTCTGCTCGACTATGCAGGGTGCTTATGAACTCATGGGGCGGCTTCGAAGTGAAAAACGAAGTCAAATTTGACTCGAGAAAACAGTATTTCTTTGTCGCCAACCATCAGAGTCGAATTGATCCATTTACGGTATTTGGCGCCCTAAGCCTGAAAGAAAATTTCTCCATCGCTCCAGTGCGCTTTATGACGGCGAGAGGCCTGTACCGTAGTATTCTTCGCCCGTTTTTATGGCTCCACGGCTGCTATCCAACAGACCGTAATCGCGAGAAAGTTGTCACGCAGTCGGTCGACTACGTTTCTCGTGGCTACAACCTCTTCATGTTTCCAGAAGGTCAACGCACGCTTCAGGCTGAATCAAACCCGAAACCAGGAGTACGTTTGATACTCGACGACATCGCCGATGACGTCGTCATAGTTTTGGCCCACCTAGAATGGAAGGTACTGGGCGTCCTCCGTCGTCACGTCACCATCCATCTCTCTGAGCTGCCCCAAAGCAAACGAAACCTGGAGCCAAAAGCGCTCATGGATGAAGTATATAAGGTATGATATAGCCATGACCAAAATCGCAATCATCGAAGACGACGCTGTTATTTCTCAGATGTACAGCATGAAATTTGAAGCCGACGGCTTTGAAGTACAGGTGGCAGATAACGGCCGAGACGGTGTGGAACTTGTCAAAGCTTTTAGCCCAGACATCGTTTTACTCGACATGCAAATGCCTATCATGACCGGTGACGAGGCCCTGCGCGCCATTCGTAGTGAAGAATGGGGCAAAGCAGTCCCCGTGATGGTACTGACAAATCTCGGTGAAGAAGAAGCGCCTAAAGATCTCCATTCCCTCGGCGTAGAAAGCTATATAGTCAAAGCAGACCTCACCCCACGCCAGGTTGTAGAACGAGTCAAAACTACGCTTGGTCTGAAGTAGTTGCGCGAGCAGCGCGGATCACGTTGTCGAACAAAGCACAGACTGTCAGCGGCCCAACGCCGCCCTTTTCCGGTGTCAAAACCAAATCGTGACGGTTGCGGACTTCACGCGCCACATCTCCAACGACTTTGCCATTTTCTGTTGCAGTGCCAGCATCAACTACCACCGTCTCGGGTCGCAGCATATCGCTCGTGATGAGGCCTGGCACGCCTGTCGCTGTCACGACGACATCGGCCTGCTGAATGACGGAGGCGATGTCGTTAGTCGTTTCGTCAACCGTCTCCACTTCAAGTCCGCTGTTACGCCACATAGTCGTCAGTGGCGCCCCAACGAGCCTTCCCTGCCCAACCACGACAATCCGTTTGCCTGGCAGTGAAATGTTATAGCCGGCGAGGAGCCAGTTGATGGCCATAGGAGTCGCAGCGTCGTATGGAGATGAGCCAGAAAGCGCGTCGACATCTTTTGTCGGTGGTATAGCTGCGAGCACTTCGTCAGTCCGAGTTGGGTCGCTAAGTGGCAGCTGGACAACGACACCATGTACAGTATCGTCATCACGAATCTCGTTTAGCTTCACGAGCATCTCGTCTTCGGAACAAGTCACTACCTGCATTTCAACGAGTATGTCCTCGCCATACGTCTGCTTGAGTCGTACGTAGAGATCGATCACGGGGTCATCCGACGATTTCAAAATGACGAGCTTCGGAAAGACATTCCACGCTTGGCGAAGACCACGCACTTGTTTCGCTTGTCGTTCTTTTATGTACTCGGTAAGTTCGGCGCCGCTTAGTATTTTCATCACCCCTAGTATACTAGAGTCAGTATGATTATCGACCCCTATACTTGGCACCGACTTGAGATTCTACGCATCCAACCAGTCGCGAAAGATACTGTCGCCGTCTACCTACTCCGTCCGGCAGACTATCACTTTCGGGCTGGCCAGTATGCGGTCGTACGAGTCACTAGCGATGCAAATACTTGGGTACGACAGTACTCGTTCGCCTCTGCACCTGAGGCGAGTGAGTTATGTTTCCTTATCCAACGAGAACCCGGTGGCGCGGTTAGTAACTGGTTCTTTAGTAGTGCCTCAAACGGTATGGCTATCGAGATATCTGAGTCGTTTGGTAACTTCGTGCCCGACCTGTCGCAGCAGTCGGTCTTTATCGCAGGCAAAGTTGGTGTCGCACCGTTTATAAGCGTCCTCTCCGCTCATAGCTCGGCCGGAAAACTCTACTACTGCGTGCGTGAAGAGGAAGAACTCTGCACGTCTCTGCTTCCTGAGGCAACCAACCTCCATGCTTGTGTCACAACTACCGGCACTCGGCTCGGCGATAGCGAACTAAAAACCATTGTTGCCATGGAGCGTCCTGTCTATGTGTGTGGGTCAAAACTTTTTGTCGACGGCCTTTCGCAAAGACTGCAAAAACTCGGCCAACCGACCGAGCTTTTGCATAAAGAACTTTTTACGCTAGAGTAAACTACTTTGCGAAGTGGCCTCGAACCTGGAAGAGAATCCACCAGCCGATTGCCGTCCCGATAACAGTCCCTATGAGACTTCCGAAACCATATGCCGGAGTAAGTAGATACAGTACGCCGACTGCGAGGCTGATGAATGAGCTATAGAACAAAAGGTTCCAACCTGCTTTGCTGTGCGTCTTTAGCTTCGGGTAAGCCATCAGCATCAGCACGCCCTGCACGACCATAGCAGCCAAAGCAAGCCACCAAGTGATACCTAGGTTGGCGCCGACGGAACTGACGCCAGTATAACGAGCGAGTTCATCAGCCACACGAGCCCATTGACTTACGTAGTGTGCGGTCTGCCAGAAACTCCAAGCACCCCACAGAGACAAAACTCCTCCAACTAGCGCTAGCCACCAGCTGTTGTCGGCGAGCCATTTTTTCGCCCCGTCCGGCAGTTGAACTGGAAAATTTTTGTTTAGGTTGGTGTCTACCCACTTCTCTAGACCGGCTGGCTGTGTGTTATACATCTCACTCATTATTTCTCTCTCCCCTTATATATATCCTGATAGTACGCCCGCTGAGCGGTGTTGTAAATATAGAAATTTGCTTCGGTATTTGACAGAGTGCGCGAGACTGCGGAGAATGGAATTAAATGCAGAAGCTCTTTTGGACTAATCTGGACGATTATCGCTTTGTCGATCTCAAGCGAGATATCCTGGCAGCGCTTGTTGTCACGGGCATCGCCATACCTGAGTCGCTTGGTTTTGCGGCGCTACTTGGACTTCCGGTCGAAACCGGGTTGTACACAGCCCTGGTTGCGCCTGTGGTCTTCGGGCTTCTCGCGTCATCCCGCCGCCTGATCGTCGGTGCTGATTCAGCAACTGCGGCGCTCATCGCAACCGGCGTTGGTTCTTTGGCGTTAGTTGGCAGCACTGAGTACGTCAGTCAGGTAACCACAGTTACGCTCATGGCTGGTATCCTTGTCCTGGCACTTGGTCTGCTGCGTTTTGGCTTTCTGGCAGACCTCATCTCCAAACCTGTTCTGGTCGGTTTTTTTGCTGGGGTTGGTGTACAGCTGATTTTGGGTAAGCTCCCCGAGATACTTGGTTTGGCCGCAACTGGCAACGTCATCGAAAAACTTGGCTATGTCGGCTCGCACCTGTCGAGCATAAATGTCGCTAGTTTCGGTATCGCCGTCATGGTGTTTTTCGCGATGTGGGTAGGGCGCCGCCTAAAGCTACCGGGTGCACTGCTCGGGCTTGGTGTGGCGCTGCTGTTAAGCGAAGTTTTCGCTCTTGGTCTGTATGGCGTAGAGACAATCGGTAGCATCACGGCACATCTTCCCGAGATAGTACTCCCTTCATTTTCACTCGCGATCGGCATAGAACTGTTTCCGCTCGCCCTTTCCATCGCGCTGGTCATACTCGCTCAGTCAACTGCCACCGCTCGAGCATTCGGTGCTCGTCACGATGAAGCGGTCGACGACAACCGTGACCTCATCGCACTTGGTTTTGCCAACATCACGGCTGCCTTTACGCAAGGATTCAGTCTCAACGGTAGCCCACCACGATCGGCAGCTTCGGAGCAATCAGGTGGTAGCTCACAAATCGTCAACATCTTTATGAGCGCGTTTATAGCCCTAACACT
>CAYLGT010000012.1:0-3772 GCA_964383465.1 uncultured Candidatus Saccharibacteria bacterium
TGTGGTCGGGGAGACAGGATTCGAACCTGCGACCCCGCGGTCCCAAACCGCGTGCGCTACCAACTGCGCTACTCCCCGACGAGCAGCACCGCTGATTGTAACAGATGTCGCCGAAGTTGAAAAGAGTTAGGCGGTCCGATACTGTGTATCTTCTTTGTCCTGAGCCTCACGATCATGCAGATACTCTGACAGTTGACGAGAAAATTGCTCAACCGCCGTGAAGCGATTGCGCAGATCGTTGATAGCCTGTGAGAGCTGCATGTTCTGTGGGTCGGTCGCAGGGTTGTGCCCTAGCGTGTTTGCCACCGTGTTCTGCATCTGATGTACCGCGAGCTCGAGGTTCATGAGTCTCGTCGACAACGCTTGAACGTCACGACTTACACGGTTCATACCATCGACAACATGAGAGATATGTGACACTTCATTGCTTAAATGATGAAGCGCATCCTGGACAGCTCGCTGGACATCAGCTCTGCTTAAATCCGCCATATTTTCAGTATACTACTTGGCAAATTCGATAGCACGCGTTTCACGAATAACGCTCACCTTGATCGTACCTGGATACTGCATGGTACTTTCTATCTTTGTAGCGATGTCACGTGCGAGTTTTATGCTACTGAGATCGTCAATTTTTTCAGGACGTACGATAACACGGACTTCACGACCCGCGCTGATAGCGTAGGCTTTGTCGATGCCGTCAAAGCTGGTAGCGACATTTTCGAGGTCGCGCATGCGCTCTACGAAGTTTTCAGCGGAAATGTTTCGGGCACCAGGGCGAGCAGCCGACAGCGCGTCACAGACACGAACGATCAGTGCTTCGGGAGTTGTCGCTTCTACGTCGTCATGGTGAGCTTCGATTGCATGGCAGATAGCGTCGCTCATACCATACTTGCGAGCAAGCTCTGCGCCGATATGGTGGTGTTTGCCTTCCATGCGGTGCGTGACTGCCTTGCCGACATCATGCAGAAGCGTCGCGGTCTTTGTGATGCGAACGTCGGCGCCGATCTCTTCGGCGATCAAGCCAGACAACTGAGCCATTTCGGTGCTGTGTTTGAGGACGTTTTGACCATAACTCGTTCGGAACTTGAGTTCACCCAGAAGGCGCAGCATCTCTTTTGGTATACCAACCACACCACACTCTCGAGCTGCGTCTTCACCGGCACGTTCAACTTCTTTGTCAATCTGTTTATGTGCCTTTTCAACAACTTCCTCGATACGTGCTGGGTGAACGCGACCATCTTTCATGAGCATCTCAAGGCTCAAACGCGCCACCTGACGTCGCACAGGGTCAAAGCTACTTAGCACAATCATACCTGGTGTATCGTCGACTAGTATGTCAACTCCGGTCGCACGCTGCAGTGCCTGGATATTTCGACCTTCCTTACCGATAATGCGACCTTTCATCTCTTCATCGGTGAGCTTGATGGCTGTAACTGTACGTTCGGCGGTTACCTCGGAGCTCATACGCTCCATGGCAGTAACGAGAATCGTTTGCGCGCGTTCTTCGGCGTCATCCTGTGCATCTTTTTGCAGCTTCGTGATCAAGCCCTTGAGGTCTTCTTTTATGTCACGTTCGGTCATCTTGAGCAGATGAGCTTCGGCATCTTTCTTACTGAGCTTAGCGATCTTCTCGAGCTTCTCCTGCTGCTTGGTACGAATGTCACGAATCTCGTTCTTGAGAGACTCTACTTCGTCCTCGCTGACTCGTAGCTTCTCGGCGCGTCGGTCGAGCTCTTCTAGTTTGCGATCGAGATTGACTTCACGGTCAGCGACACGGTTTTCAGCTTTTTTGATTTCCTTGCGACGTTCGTCTTCTTCCTTTTTTGCCTCTTCAGCAACTTTGAGCGCTTCATCTTTTGCTTTCAAAACGATGTCGCTCGCTTTGTGCTTAGCATCGGCAATCGTCTTGTCTGCCTGTCGAGCTGTTGTTGACCCCTTTCGCTGCGAGTAGACTGTTGTGGCGCCAACGCCAAAAACAGCACCGACAACTGCGATGAGTGCTTCTATCATAGTGGTGTCCTTTCTAGAACGTTTCAGTGACCTAGGGTTCTAACAATCGCTATCACTTCACTAGTTACGAGCCGCAAATGGTCATAAAACTATAAAATTTTCCTACGCGCGCGGCAGGTCGTTGCATGTTATACACGAGTGACCTCGTCCGCTATATAAAACTATACGCTAGTTATCAAGTCGTGAAAACTACTTTTTCGGACTGGTTATACGGGCTTCCGCGCCATAAAACGGTAGTACCGAACCATCATTTTGGCCAGCGCCAAGTCCCTGAACAGCGCGCTGCCTCCAGTCGTCGCCTAACGTTCCAACAAGCGGAAGTGACGCCGCATAGGCGAGCGTGTTCATCACGGTAATGCTTATCCTAAGCCCGGTAAAACTTCCCGGACCCCTAAAAACAAATAAGCCCTGAAGTGTGTGAATAGTCTGGTCGTGAGCCCCAAGAAATTGTTCTATGTGAGCTAAAATTCCATGAGCCAGGGTGCGGTCAGCTTCCCAGGTTTCCTGTGCAACCAGTGTTTCGCCTTCATACAGGTACAGCTCTGCCACTGGACTATCGGTACGAATACCAAAATACATTTTAGAGTACCTCTTTCAAATATAGATAGCGCTCCGGCACTTTGCTCTCGAGTGTGCGCCCATTGCCATCAGGCGTATAGGCAATCGAAATCACTACTCGTTCACCAGGCAGCACTTCAGCCAATGTCTCGCCCCACTCAACGACCGTGACTACCTGTGGATCATTCACGGATTCAGCAAACTCATACTCCAAAACACCTGCGTCCTGAAGCCGGTACATGTCGTAGTGATGAAGCGCCAGACCATCTCGTGCGCCATAGACTCGTGACAAGGTGAAACTAGGGCTCTGCACCTCATCATCTGCCTCGAGCCCCAGACCTATCCCCTTCACGAGTGTGGTTTTGCCAGCCCCAACATCACCGACAAGCTCCAGCACTTCACCGCCCCTTAGTACTCGCCCTAGAGATTCACCGAGCAGTTTCATGTCAGCCTCTGTCTTGATCTGTTTCATGCTGTCTACTATACGACGGAGGTACCCAGATCAAAAAGCATAAGCAGTGCTGTATACTAAATGCAGTATGAGAATTTCGGACGAGACCACTCTACGCTTGTTGCGTGATCACGACAAGCTAACAGATGAGCAAGTCGAACGGCTACAGGACGAACAGAAAAAATCAGGTCGTCCTTTGCAAGCATTGGTCGTAAAACTAGATATGGCTTCAGAAAAAGACCTGACTCAGCTCTATGCAGAGTACGCCGACATTCCTTTCGTTGAAATTACGCCAAAAGAAGTACCAAAAGAAGTTCTCATGTCACTCCCTGAACGTATGGCTCGTCAGTACAATGCGGTCGTGTTCAAAATAGAAGCTGGCGTGAAATATCTGGCCATGGAAGACCCAGACGATGTTCAGGGGCTCGACTTCATCCAGAAACAAATTGGCTCAGACTACAAGCTGTTCGTTGCAACAAAAGAGAACATCTTACAGACACTTGAAAACTACCGCGATGGTGTGGCCGAAGAGCTTGACGAAGTTATCGCGATCCAGGAAGAGGATGCTGCCGACGCCCAGGAGTCCGTCTCCGAAGAAGAGATCGCCGAAGACTCTCCGGTGGCACAAACGGTCAACCTGATACTCGAATACGCCATCCGTTCTAACGCGAGCGACATCCACATCGAGCCGCGCGAGGAATACTTACAGGTTCGCTACCGTGTCGACGGTGTCCTAAAGGAAGCAAACCGTTT
>CAYLGT010000012.1:3872-14286 GCA_964383465.1 uncultured Candidatus Saccharibacteria bacterium
ACCGGTTCCGGAAAATCCACCAGTCTCTTTAGCGCCCTCACTATTCTCAACAAACCCGATGTAAATATCTCAACAGTAGAAGATCCGGTCGAGTATAAAATTGTTGGCGCCAACCAAACCCAGGTTAACCCTGTAGCTGGTATGACCTTCATTGCCGGACTCCGCGCTCTGCTGCGACAAGACCCTAACATCATCATGGTTGGTGAGATTCGTGACGGTGAAACAGCTAACCTGGGCGTGCAGGCGGCACTGACCGGTCACCTCGTCTTTAGTACGCTCCACACCAACAACGCCGCCACTTGTCTTCCACGTCTTTTGGACATGGGTATCGAACCATTTTTGATCGCCAGTACCGTGCGGATCGTCATCGGTCAACGCCTCGTGCGTCGTTTGTGTAACAACTGCAAACAGTCATACACTCCTGAACAAAAGGAGCTCATAGGTATAGGCGAAATGTTCGCGCTGGAGCGTCAAGGCATGATGCAGTACATGCATTCCCTCGAGAAGCAGGCTGCGTCCGAAGGCATCGGAAGCGATATCGGGGACGAACTCTCAAGCACCGAAACAACCATCACCCGACTCTACAAACCAAATCCAGAAGGATGTGATGAGTGCAACCACGCTGGCTTTAAAGGTCGCATGGGAATCTACGAAACGCTCGCCAACTCAAACGAGATCCAAAAACTCATCGTGGCAAATGCCACCAGCAACGACATCCAGGAACAAGCGGTTCGTGAAGGCATGATGACGATGCAGACAGATGGCTTTATCAAGGCGCTGCGTGGACAAACAAGTATCGAAGAAATCCTAAGGGTTACCAGGGAATAACGTATGGCTAGTTTTACCTACCAGGCAACCAACTCCGCCGGTAAAACTGTTAGTGGTGTCATCACCGCAACTGACAAAGTTGCCGCCATGGCAATCATGAACAAGCAGAATCTGAAGCCAATTAGCATCGAGCTAATGTCGGACGTAAAAAAACGCGGAAAGGGCTTTTTCAAACCAAAAGTTAAAATCACCGACCTCGTTTTGTTTACGCGTCAGCTCAGCACCATGGTCAGTGCCGGAGTACCTCTGCTACGCTCACTCAACACCCTGTACGCCCAGGTTGAAAACCCTACTCTGCGTGAAATCATCGGTGACCTGGTAAAAGATGTTCAGGGAGGTGTATCACTTGCCGACGCTATGCAAAAACATCCTGACGTCTTCAGCGACATCTTCGTCAACATGGTGCGGGCTGGTGAAGCAGCCGGAATTGTCGACGATATCCTCAAGCGCCTCGCATCTCAGGTAGAAAAAAATGCCAGTATGCGTAAGAAGATCAAGAGCGCCAGCACCTACCCTATGGTGCTGCTTATCCTCACCGTCGGGGCGTTTATGGGGTTGATGATTTTCATCATCCCTCGTATCGCCGAAATCCTCAAAGACATCGGTGGCCCCGATGCCAAGCTGCCGGTTATTACCCAGGTCATGATCGACATTAGCGGATTTATGACTCACTACTGGTACATCGTCATAGGTGGTGCAGCACTGCTTATTTTCGCCATCCGCCGGTACATCAAAACTCCTGCAGGGCGCCTTCAATTTCACGCCCTCGTCCTTAAAGTACCCATCCTGAAAAATCTCATCACAAAAATCGCCGTTGCCCGTTTCACTCGCACCTTTGCTGCTCTGATCGGGGCCGGAGTAAGTGTCGTCGAGGCGCTCAAAGTCACCTCTCGTGCTGTAGGTAACGATGTGTACCGAAAGGCTATTGACGATGCCGCCAACGAAGTCGTCAACGGTCGGCAGCTCTCACAGGCTATCGAAGGCAACAAACTATTCCCAGGAATTGTCCCGCAGATGCTCGCCGTGGGCGAAGAAACCGGCCAAACAGACGTCGTACTCGTAAAGGTTGCTGATTTTTATGATGAAGAAGTCGACGCCATTATCGACAGCCTCAGCTCTATACTTGAACCGGTCATGATTGTCATCATGGGTGGTATGGTTGGACTCGTTGCAGCAAGTGTCATGGGCCCTATTGCTAGCCTTTCGCAAAACGTCGGTAGCTAAAACCGTTGACTCCTTAGCGCTTACGGTTATAATGTGACTTAGATGCCCGTACTTTCTTTATGGGATATCATGTAAACAACTAAACAATTTACTTAAGGAGGGTGGGCTACATGGTCTCACTTAAGCAAAAACAGTCCGGTTTCACGATCGTCGAGCTCTTGATCGTTATCGTGATCATCGGTATCCTCGCCACACTGGTCATCGTGACCTTCTCAGGCGTACAACAGAAAGCTCGAGACTCCGAGCGAAAAACAGACATCAACGCAGTTGCTAACGTCCTCGAGGCGTTCTACGCAAACAAAGGGTACTACCCTGACACTGCAGAGATTAACTCAGACCCTGCAACCGCAGGAACTTGGCGAAACATCAACGCCGCAGACTTCAAGGTCGACATGAAGTCGTTTGCTGACCCTAAGAATGCAGCAACTCAAACGTTGACCGACGGTGCTCTCGTAGCAGGTACCTACAACTACTTCTACGCACCGTCAGGCTGTAGCGGTACGGCTCCTGACCGCCAGTGTACTGGCTATGTTCTCGAGACTAACCTCGAGAACACCTCAGGTGGCTCTACCTTCAAGCGTGAATCTGTCTAGTAGCTAGCAGTTCTAAAAAGAACCTCGCACACCGCGAGGTTCTTTTATTTAGCTTGCTTATTCTAGTACCCTGCGAAGCACACCATTTCCCGTACAGACCCAGGACTGTCCTGCATTTAAACGAGACACGCACCCAGAGTCTAGCCTACGCCCATGCTGCCACTGCCCCTAATAATAGATATCGCTCAGGGGTTCACTATTACTTCGCGCCAGGAAAGCAGATCGAAGCTACTCGTCACAGGAAAATTCGGTGGTGGTGCATAGCGCAGGTTCTCGTCGTAGGTGGTGAGCGTATAGCGATACCCTGCCCAACAAGAGGCATTGGAAACGGTACCGCAAAGCTGTACGGACCACGTCCATTCTTGATTACTCGCAAGTGAACCGAAAAATGTCAGTTGCTGAGCACTGTTCGGATATCCCGTCACGTACGTGTTCGTACCGTTGTATTTTTGACGTATGCCAACCGAACCAAGCTGAGAGATCAGTGCAGCATCAATCTCAACTGGCGCTCCCGTGTACGGCGCTACCTCTACGTTTGATTCCGCAATGAGTCCGAGTGAATTTGCCCCAGAGTATTTGTCGCTATAGATGATGTCATCGGCAATGACGGCCTTGCTATCACCGGCTACAGCGAGGCGCGCAGAAGCTATAGTGACACGCCCGGTAAAGCCCTGAGGTGACTGCGACCGTACCCAAACGTTGTCTTCGACAAAGATCACCCCGTTGCTCGGAATAGCAATCCCAGTTTGGACTACCGTTCGAGTCAACGCAGCGTTATAGTCTGCGCGGGTGTCGCGCTCGTTCGTGACGCGTTCGAGATTGTACGTGTTGTTGTTATTTAAAGTGATCAGATAGCCGACCGTTGCCGTATAGGCGCTGTTGACATTTGGTATGTAGCTACTCGTCCGAGCAGGTACTAGGGTACATGCATTCGCTGCACTGTTGCCGGTAGCGATCTTTTTCAAAGCACACAGGTCACCACTAATTTTGTTAAAATCAACCGCTGGGACTGGGTAGCTCCAACTTGTCTTTGTACGAGTATTACAGTTGACCGGGCTTGTTACGCCACTATCACACCACACACCGGGCTTTGTTGTGTTGGCTCCAGGCCCACTCCAACTTGGCACGACATAGGTTGCACTAGCACTTGTTACCTGGTCGGTGTTGCTCCCGTCCATCTTTATACCTATGTTCGAGTGAATGGGCCCCTGGGTACTTTCTGTGTTTCCAAACCAGAGTGCAGTGTTACCCGCTACTGCATAGGTACTGAAGGAAGGCGCCCCAATTTTTGCCTCGATAGTTCGCTTGACCGGCATAAACCCTTCTGTTTGTCCTATCGACCGCACAGTGACTGTAGTCGAACCAACCGGTCCGGGCTGGATATAAAGCGTGTAGGTACCCAGTTTCGTTCCGTAGATATCATAGTAGTCATGAACATACGGTCCATACCCAAGCGCCGTAGGCGTAGCGGGAGTAGACTGGCCGTCTTTTAAATCACTTGCGTTGTGATTCAGGTGCCATAAGTAGTAGTTCAACCCCGCCTCAGCCACGTTGAAAGCAGTTTCGCTGTTTTGGGTGCGTTTGGTCGAGCCAACACTTGTGACTATCATGGTGCCAACCGACATCGCGACAATCGAAAAGATGACGATGAATCCGAGAACAGAGATAAGCATGGAGCCTTTTTCATTTTGTACGTTTTTGTACAGGTGTATGTTTTTGATCATCATAAGTTTGTTTTCCTGTTACGAAGTACGATGTTCGTTTTTAACTGATTGGCGCTCTGCTCACGAGCGCTGGGACTATTGAGGTCTATCGTTACCTCTTTTATGTCTTTATAGGTATTCGTGTTGAACGGGCCAGTGTTGCCGTTTGCATCTTTGAAGCTAAACACATTTCCGCTTGCGGTGAAATTTTTGAGTAATGTCGTGGTCGTACCTGACGCGGGGGGATACGTGTAGTTCGGCGCCGTACCCTGGGCGGGAATCCTCGTTACCGACAGTGTTTTTGCGCCACTGTCGTATACGTATCGCACCTGGGAAAGTGTGCTGTCTTGCGGCGAGAAGTACGCATAGATAGTGATCGCGGTACTCGAAGCTTCCGTAATCGTCGTTCCACTACGAAGTACTTGGGATACCCTATACACGACACGTAGCTTATCGTTCACTGCTATCGATGTTTCTTCGATAGTGAAAAAAGATCGTATCGATGACCAAAAGAATACAAAAATCATTCCCGAGATAAGTGCCGACACCACCGCAACAACAAGCAGCTCAACCATGGTAAACCCAGATTCTTTATGATTATGGCGTGACATTGACGCCTCCGAGTGTACCGGGAGCAACACCGGTCTGTATGACCGTCCCAACCCCCGTTGTAACAATGAGTTCATATGCTCCAGCCGCAACACCGCTTAGGTTAAACTCTCGTGCTATCTGCGCGCTAGTGTCCGAGCCGCTGACAGTGCCCGTCAGTGTTGTAGTACCCTGACGAAGCTGTACGGTAGCACCCGAAAGATTCGCTCCATTGATGGTGACTAGAGAGGTAGCGGCATCGGTTGCCGTACTTGAAAACAGCGAAGGCTGAACGTCAGTTATTCGTGGCATTGTTGTGGATGTGCTCATGACGACTACGATTCGCTGCATAGGGCCGCCGTCTGCGGCTGAAGTACCTGCCGGAATCTCAAATGGCTGGAATGAGTTCGCACCATAGGCGACATTGACCGCAAGGGCTTTATAGGAACTTGAGGCACTACATGGTGACGGTTGAGCTAGGAAACAAACCTGGTAATCTCCTGGCACCAGTGAACCTAGGTGCACATAGCCAGTCGCATCCGAAGTTACCGTAAAGAGCTGACTGTAGGTAGTGTCACTCGGGTTGGTGTAGAGTTTGATGCCACCCTTTACCCCGATCGATACCCCTGGCAGTGCTGCACCGGACGTATCGACCAGCTTTATTTCGAGACTATTGGTAGAAATTTGTTCTGATTTGAGCGTGACATTACTTACTTGCTGGGCTATGCCGCTGACATTTGGATACTGTGGTATGAGGCTCCCACTTTGGGCGATCGTGGTGGCGTTGCTATAGCCTGATTTCGTAGAGCTCACGACATAGTCTTTTCCGGTGTCAACCGGTACGTCCAAAAACAGTGCAATGCCGTTAGAGTCGGTCGTTGCGGTTTGATTCACTTGGGGCGAAAGAGTGGTGTTGCGAATGCGCACCAGGGCACCGCCAACTGGAGAACCAGAGCCGTCGAGCACCGTAACAAGTATGGCACTGGAATTACCGGCCACCTCGGCAACGCGCGAGGTAAACTGCGTGCTGAGAGTCGAGTAGACTTTTCCGGTTGTCTTTTCTTTTACCGTCACCGTAGCGAGTTTATAGTCTTTCGGGTTAACGTCCGATAGAACGGTTGTGGCGGTGTAATTACGACACAGCAACGCCTGAGAAGCCCCGTAGTTCAAGCAACCATCATAGGCATCGTCCGCGTAGCGAATATCGGTCTCAACGTCGAAACTTCGACTTGAGCGTGAGACGGTGATCGTTGCTGGGATTGGTGTGCCACTTGTAGCAATGCTTCCTCCGGCAACGGCGAGGCCATCATATGGCAGAGAGCGAAGATACTCCATCTGCTGGGTCGCAACGCTGAGCGCACTTGCCCTGAGTCGGGACAGCGACGCACTGTTGATGTACGCGATGAGTGTCGTCGCAATTGCCACACTCACGATTGCAAACACAATGATCGTCACAATCAGTTCCGGAACTGAAAATCCCGACTCATCATGAGTGTGTTGTGACTGCCCATTATGTCTCATACATTACTCTTTAGATTAGCACAAGCAACATATATACTGAACACCTCATATGCGGTATAATCAGACTCAAGTTCCAGTGGGCATTTATGAGCAAATATTTTTATAAAGACGAGCCGGTCATAGGCCTCGACATCAGCCAGACCAGTTTGAAGGTCATGGCAATCAATCCCAAGAAAATGAGCGTAACGGGATATGGTTCGCTTGACATCGACCCAAACAAGCTCCAGCAGAGCCTCGATGGTAATGGCGAATACCTTACTGAGCAACTCAAACTTCTTTTGGAAACAAAAATCGTTGGCAAACTGCCGAGCACCCATACTGTCATCAGCCTACCAACCTCGAGAACCTACACCCGCAGCCTCACGCTCCCTGCTGACGTCAAAGGCGACCTGCTCGACGCGATCCGCCTTGAGGCCGACCAATACATCCCTGTTTCGGCCGACCAACTCTATATAGATTACGAAATTACTTCCCGTACCAACGAAGAGATCCACGCCTATATGTGCGCAGCGCCTCAGCATATCATCGACACCTGTATCGTTGCCGCACAAAACGCCGGGCTAAAAGTTGTCATGATCGAACCAAGCATGAACGCAGTTGCTAGACTGCTGAAAATTAGCGAACAAGGTGACCTGCCTACTATCATCATCGACATAGGAGCGGCAAGCAGCGACGTCGCGGTCCTCGACAAGACCATAAAAGTAACCGGTGGCGCAGCGGTTGGCGGCAATACTTTTACACTAGCGATATCCACCGCACTAGAGCTTGACCTCGAAGAAGCACACCAACTCAAGGTGCTTAATGGGCTCAGCGCTGGTCCAAAACAAAAAAAAATTCGCTCCTCAGTAGAACCGGAGCTGAAAAAGATCATTCAAGAAGTCAAAAAAGTTATGCGCTACTACGAAGAGCGTGTCAGTGATGCACATAAAATCGAACAAGTACTTATCATCGGTGGCGGCTCAAACCTACCTGGAATCGGTGATTTCTTTACAGAAAATCTCATGCTCGCCTCACGTGTCGCCAGTCCGTGGCAAGTTCTCAACTTTTCAAAACTCCCTCAACCCGCACGGCAGTTCAAGCCGCGGTATATCTCGGTAGCAGGACTCGCTTCGGTTGATGCAAAGGAGATTTGGAAATGATAAATCTTCTACCCGGCGAAATGAAAAAGGACATTAGAGCCGCCCGTCTCAACGTCGTCCTTATCCAGTACGCCATCGCTCTCCTGCTGCTTACCCTTCTCGTTACTGCTGTGTACGGCGTTGGATTTTGGCTGGCTTACACTGATAAAACCGCGACAGACCGTCGAATCGCATCTCAAGCCACGCAAACCGCAGAGTTTGAAGGGCTCAAGAAAAAAGCTGACGCGTTTCGCTCGGATCTCAAAATTGCCAAAACCATCCTCACTGGCGGTACGGTCTATAGCAACTTCCTTATTTCTCTCGGACAGCAAATGCCCGAAGGAACTATCGTGTCCTCACTTGCGCTCAGTGAGGCAAATATCGGCAAAGAAATCACCTTTCAAGCGCGAACCGAAAGTTATCCAAAAGCACTCGAGCTAAAGGCGGCTCTCGAAGCTACGCCTCTGTTTGAAAATGTCAGTCTCGATGACGTTACGCGTCCCCCTCAGCTCACAGGACTCGGCGGCATCAGCGCCAAGTATCCGTTTGAAGTAAGCCTTCGTGCAACCGTCAGTAGGCAGGGAGCTACGCGATGAAAAAGTTCTTCACTTCTCCAGCCATCATCCTGAACATCGTACTTATCATTGCCGTACTACTACTCGCTGTCGTTTCGATTTTGGGTGTATTTTTCGCCCAATCAAAGCTGTCAGCCTTTGTGACTGAAAATGACCATCTGCGCACCGATGCTGAAATCAACGATCTCAACATCATCACCGCCGAAAAACTCAAAACCGTCCTGAAGGATAACGACGGTAACATCCAGCGTGTTGCCGAAGTCGTCGCCGACACCAAGTCATACCAGTACCAGGACCAGATCGTACGAGATATGAATAAGTATGCCGACACGGCAGGCATAACGATCCTGGGGTTCAACTTTGTTCAGTCGACTGCACCCACGAAGGCAAGCGCCACACCTGGCCTCAAGACCCTTACGGCAATCATCACCGTGAATAACCCTGTAAGCTACACTGACTTTCTGCATTTTCTCCGACTGGTCGAGGCCAACCTCACAAAAATGCAGGTGACGCAGATTGACCTGCAGGCAAATACCGACAAAGCAGGGCTCATCGATTCCCAGACAATAACCTTACAGGTGTACGTAAAATGAAATTAGAATTCTCTTCACCAAAACTGACCGCAGCGCTGAAAAAGTTCCTGCACTCGTTTGTAGCCCATAACCGTCTCATCTTTTTCATCATGACGGTCTCGGTGCTTATCTATGCGATCATCAGCCTAAACTTTATCCTCAACCAGTCAGCTGATGAAACCTACCGCGCCCAGCAGAGCAGCACCTCGCGTCTCACCACACAATTCGACAAAGAAACGATCAACCTCATCAACTCACTCAACACCGGCCAGAAAACAGACAGTGAAAGTTTCCCGGGTGGTCGAGTGAATCCGTTTTCAGAATGATCAGACGGGGCCTATACTAGGATATATGTTAGTCTCGATTGACCACATCATCGGCAGGCCAATCATGAGCCTCCAGACTGGTACTCGACTGGCGACTGCCACTGAAGCGATTATCGATCCACGCACCCTTCAAGTTGTCGCGCTGTTTGTCGACGGCCCGCTACTGAGCTCCAAACCAGCCGTACTCCACACTATCGACATACGAGAGCTCAGTGACATAGGGATTATCGTCGACAGCGACGCAAAGCTTATGCCGCTCGATGACTTAGTCCGTCTGCAAACTGTCCTCGACTATAACTTTGAGTTAGTGGGACTGAGGGTAGCCGATGAGCAGGGACACAAACTCGGAAAAGTAAAATCATACGTAGTCGACCTCATCAACTTTGAAGTACAGCAGGTCTATACCGAGCATTCGCTCCTGCGTAGTTTCAACACGATAGGTAGTACCATCGCTCGATCACAGATAGTTTCTGTTGATAACGCGAAAATGGTCGTACAAAGCCCTCGGATAAGCGAGAAGGTGAAAAAGCCCGCCAACCAGCAGCCACTCGTTCCTTTCGTGAACCCATTTCGGGGAAGTTCTCAACCAGAGACAAAAGAGTTGTAGCGCCTACGTATCGTCACGAAGTGCAGTCAGGATGTCGTCATAGGCAAATCCTTGGCGCAGTAGGTAGGCGATCAGTTTTTGTTCATCTGGGTAACGATTTCGTTTTTTTGATAACACCTTTTCGAGCTCGCCTTTTTCCTCACGTGTACGATTTTGCACGGCTTGGTCGATGATAGTTTGTTCAACTCCTTTACCTCGGAGTTCTGCTACCAGCTTCTTTACAGAAATCCCCTTGCTCTGGTGTCGATTCTCCACCCAAAACTCAGTAAATTTTTGATCATCCACATAACCTTTCTCTACCAGCCTCTGAAACACACGATCTGTGACGTCTTTTGCTATACCCTTTTTCTCACTCACCTTCCCGGTGGTTCGGTTACGAACTTTCCTGCTCAGCGTCTTGCGCCACAAATAGTCACGCACCTCGCGCGAACTATGGGGCCGCATGAGGCAATACTCGAGCGCTCTCGCATACACCTTACCAAAGGTGCTTTCCTGCTCGAGCGACTCGAGTTCCTGCTCGGTGTAGTCGTTGCCTACCTTGATGCCTAAATCAACAACTTGAAATACATCTAAACTAAACCGGTATGTGCCATCCACCAGGACATTTACCCGATCCTTATTTTGTTGCTGCGCGGTGAGGCCTGTGACTTTCACCAGTGAGCTACTTTATGCTTCCTGTTCAGCGACCTTGGCGCGAACGACTTTTTCGATTTCGGAGAGAACTTTTTCGTTCTCTTTCAGGTAGACCTTTGTCGCCTC
>CAYLGT010000012.1:14386-22221 GCA_964383465.1 uncultured Candidatus Saccharibacteria bacterium
GCGTCGATAAACGCAGCTGTACCACCCTGCTTTTGTATCTCGGCTATAGCGTGAAGCGTCAGTGTTGTTTTACCGCTACTCTCAGGACCATAAATCTCGATGATACGGCCTTTCGGATACCCACCGCCTAGTGCGAGGTCGAGAGACAGCGCACCACTCGGTAGTAGTTCGACATCCACCTTTTTTGCTTCGCCAAGCTTCATGATTGATCCATCACCAAACTGTTTGGTGATCTGATCCATAGCAAGACCCAGCGCTTTAAGTTTTCCTTCAGTATCTGGTTTGTCAGCCGCCACCGCTGGTTTCTCTGCCTTTTTAGCCATAAACTTCCCTCTCTTTTACTCCTTTTATTATACCGCGGTTTGCTACAATAGGTACAGATGAAAGAACGTGGATTTACAGTCGTAGAGGTGCTCGCATTCTTTTTGCTTGTTTCGGTAGTTGGCGTCATCTTTCTCAGTCAGAAAAATGCGCTCGACGCCATTCACCGCGATCGCGACCGCAAAACAGCCATAAATGAAATCTATTACAACCTAGAAGAGGTCGTTTTTCCTACCCTCAAAGGCTATCCTTCGACTCTGGATGCGAAGCAACTCGCCAGCCTGGACTCGGCCTACTTAAAAGACCCAAGGGGTCGTATGATCAACGACAAGGACTCTAGTTTTCGTTATGAACCCACTGGGTGCAACGGCGGCAACATATGCGAAGGCTTCACGCTTAGCACCGAGCTAGAACGCGAAGCTGACTTCGTCAAAACCAGCATGCACTAATCGTCAGTTGGATCGATTGGGCGAAAATTCTTGAACGCCTCGACGGCATTGTTCAGTAGATCAATTTGTTTCTTGGGGTTCGACACAAAGTTGAACCGATACGTGGTCTCTTCGCCCTCTGTCGATAAACGAATCGAGCCATAGTTTAAAACAGTAGCCAAAATGCCCTGTTGTCGGTAGCTGGCGTCTTCGATGTTTGCTAGACTAATCGCTTGATCTTTTTTTGAGAACAGACTTGTTTGAATGTGTTGGATGACGCTCTCGTTCGTGAGATAAAACCGATTAGCGTTATAGATAACTGTCGCCACAATACCGCCGAGCACGAAAAGCACTGCGGCAAGCAGTAGCACTAAACCACCACTTGCAATCGCACCGGTCGAGAGTTGACGACCAAAGACGGTTGAACCGTTCACGAGCATAGGAAACCCTATGAAAATCACTAACACCGCAACCGCGACAACGGCCCATATCGACAGTAGACCTATTGGATGACGTTGAACGGCACTAATCACATACTCATGATCACTCAGGGTTAGTTGAGGATGCTGACGCGATGACTGTTCGTGTCGCGTCTTGATCTCTTCACTCGGCTCCTGCTCATGCGGACTGACTGCGCGCGACATATAGACTACCTGTGGTTGCTGTTGTGACATATCTTGTGTCGGCGCTACCGTAGGTGGATGCGCATAAAGCGGTCGACCGTACTGATCATAGGCAACAGGCTTCGAAAGATCCTCGGCAGGAGGTGCCGGTACTGGCGGTTGCGGTCCCTGTTCGTTCATGTAACTAGTATACTATTTTTTGCTAGTTTTCTCGAGATGCTTGGTGGCTTTTGGTGTCACTCTACGTCCGCGAGGGGTACGTTCGATGAACCCAATTTGCAGGAGATATGGTTCGTAAAAGTCTTCGATAGTACTCATCTCATCACCCGTAAGCGCGGCGATTGTATTGAGTCCTACCGGTTTGTCACCATAGGTCTCAAAAACGCTGCGGAGTAGTTGGCGGTCTGCCGTATCAAGTCCTAGCTCGTCTATCTCCATCATTTCGAGTGCAGCAGATGTCATAACTGTATCGATAATGCCATCACCGTTGACGTCAGCATAGTCGCGTACACGCTTCAAAAGCCTGTTGGCGATGCGCGGTGTCAAACGTGCCCTGGTGGAGAGCTGGACGGCTGACTCAGGATGAATCTTTGCTTCTAAAATGCCCGCCGCTCGACTGATGATCTGTGCTATTTCTTCAGGCGTATAAAACTCTAAACGATATAGATGCCCAAACCTGTCTCTAAGTGGCGCCGCTAGACTTCCCGTACGGGTCGTTGCGCCGATCACTGTAAATTTCGGCAGATCCAGTCGGATACTACGCGCGGCCGGTCCTTTGCCGATGACGATGTCGAGCTTGAAGTCTTCCATGGCGCTATATAGCACTTCCTCAACCGCCCTACCTAGCCGGTGAATTTCATCGATAAACAGTATGTCGCCATCGGCAAGGTTCGTGAGAATGCTCGCGAGATCGCCGGCTCGTTCGATAGCTGGCCCAGACGTCACGCGGATATTCGTACCCATCTCATTGGCTATGACGGTTGCCATAGTTGTTTTGCCGAGACCTGGTGGACCATAGAGCAGTACGTGGTCGATCGGTTCACCACGCTTTTTAGCGGCATCGATTGCCAGCTTCAAATTCTTTTTTAGACGATCCTGGCCAATGTATTCACTAAAACGCTGAGGACGTAGCGTCACTTCAATGCGCTGCTCTTCGTCATCCTCATCATGCTGCTTGGTATCAACAATTCGTTCAATCGCCATACTATCCCTTGAGTGCCTGAGTTATGCGCTGATTTGTCGGCAGGCTTGGATCAACACCTTCGAGAGCCTTGGTCGCATCGGCGAGCGTATAGCCGAGTGCCATGAGAGCCTCAAGCGCTTCATCGTTGGTGTTGAGCTCAGTCTGCACAGGCTGTCCGCTTTCGTAGTGAGTTGGCAGACCAACTTTGTCGCTAAGATCAACCACGACACGATCGGCGGTCTTTTTACCTACGCCACTCGCGCCTGAAATATACGCGCTGTCGCTGTGGGCGATCGCATTGCGAACTTGCTCACTGGGTCCAAGGCTGAGAATTGCAAGTGCAGCCTTTGGCCCCACCCCTTGTACCGTAATGAGGAGTTCGAAGAGTTTCTTTGCGGTCAAACTAGAGAACCCGTAGAGTTCTTCCGACTGTTCGCGAACATGGTGATAGGTGTAGAACTTGCGAGTCTCGCCAAGTGTTGCTGCGTCGAAGTCTTCGAGTGGTGTTTGAACTTCATAGCCCACACCAACAACGTCGACAATCACGCTGCCCGCAAATTTCTCGACAACTTTTCCCTCAACGTGAGCTATCATCTTATTTCCAGGATTTTCCTCGAACTATGGCTGCCAGTAGAACGATAAAAAGAAGTATAACGGCGCCGGCATTTGCTTTCATATATCTAGTGTATCACCCGAGCCGGCTCATCTGGTAATGAGTGATCGCCGTAGCCAGCGCATCGGCTGCGTCGTCGGGCTTCGGTACTTCACGTAGCCCCAGCTGCAAACGCACCATTTCTTGCATCTGCTTTTTGTCAGCCTTACCATATCCGGTGAGTGTTTGCTTGATCTGCATCGGAGTGTACTCGGCGATAGGCAGCTTTGCTTTTCGCCCTGCGAGCATAGCCACTCCGCGCGCATGCGACACACTCATTGCCGTCGTGACATTTCGTGCGAAAAAGAGTTTTTCGATCGACATGACATCCGGCTTCGTGTCAGCAATAATTTCGGTCAGACCGTCGTAGATTTCCTCGAGGCGTTCATCAAGTGGCGTATGCGCAGGCGTACTGATGACGCCAGCATCTACGACTGTCACTTTGCCATTTTTGACATCGACCACCCCGAAGCCCAAAATACCCGTTCCTGGGTCGATACCGATAATTCTCATACTTGCTAGTATAGGTTATTTGCGCCAAAGCAATGAAGCAATACGTCGGCCCAACCTGCCAAACTCACTCCTCCATTCGTACAGTCCATACCCCACCGCACCTATGCCTGTTGTAAGCACAAGAGCATTTGTCGTCATATTCGGCGATACCTTTTTTACTTGCTGACCATTTCCGCTGAGGGTTGGGGCCGTCCGACATCGGTTCGTGAGAGGGTTTCGCTCCTGTCCGGGTTTGCAAGCAGTCAGTTCAGATGACGCTGCGAGTACTTTTCGGCACCGGTTTGTTGCCGGGTTACGCTCTTCACCTTCGTCGCATGCCGCCAAGGAAGTCGTAGTCCCAGTGAGCTTACGACAACGATTTGTTTCAGGGTTTCGATATTCGTCACCTTCACAGGCGGCTAGTAACGAGGCGTCACTTTCGATATTTCTACACCTGTTTGTAATTGGGTTTCGATATCTGCCTGGACCACACGGCGTTAAGCCCGATGAAGCCGTCGTCGTGTCGGTAACGTCAATCACTGATGGCAATCGCGTGAGGTTTGGGGCATTTGGTGTTGGCTGGTCAGTATACGCCCAGCCCGTGTTCAAAAGCGCCCATGTCTCGCCATCCGCAGGGTTCGTATAGGCAGGTACCTGGTCGATAACGGTATCGTCGAAGAAGTTCAAACGCGCGGCACTTGTCGTATTTACAAGCGTGAAGTGTAGCTGGGTATTATAAAAAGCTCTGTACTCGCCAGGAAGCAGTACCGTCCCTGCATCAAACTCAAAGTGATCACTAAAATCCGTGCCAACTTCAAGACTATAGAGGGAAAGATCGACCTCGACATCGCCAGGGTTATATAGTTCGATAAATTCTGCGCCAGTATCACTACCGAGCGCATTAGCAAGAAGCTCACTTATAACAACTATTCGCTTCTCATAACAGTCCCCCCTACGAGCCACATACCCATCCGGAACTGTACTTTGTTCACCATCGAGATTTAAACATAGATCTACGACCGGCTCCGCACAACTACCATCCGCATCTAGTAGAAAACCCTCCGGCACCGAAACCTGAACGCCATCGAGATTGTGACACACATCAAGTACCTCCACGACGCTACTTGGTTTCACTCCAGGAGTTGTGGTGAGCGTCGTAAAGTCATGTGCGTTGTCGTCGGTGTCGATGAGAGAATTACGCACGAGCGCTACGGTCGAAGAAGTAGTTATGATTGGTGACGTCTCGGCGAGCGACCCAACACCCCAGCCAACATGGTCGATCACTTGAGCAGTTTGGTCCCAAAGTTTGACCTGGCCAGCGGTATTCCCGAGTCCACTCGACATAACAAATGTCCCGAGAATTTCAGGGTGTAGGGCACCGTACTCAGCGGTTACAAATTGTACGCTCCCAAGACTTGTCAAAAGATAGTGTAGCCATGGCTCCGAGCTTGAAACGAAGCAGCCTTTTGTGCTGAAGCTTGTCGACGTACTCGCAGCGTAGGCGACGCACCATCCTGTTATATCCACATCCTGAGTGCCTGGGTTGGTAATCTGAATCATTTCTACAGCGCTCTGCCCTGTTGAGGCCTCACCGCGTAGCTGCACCGTATCAATCATGAGATGATCTGAACTAAAACCAGTCGCCGAAGCGACTGGTGATGAGAGCGCAGTGGTCACAGCAACAATCAAAAACGCTGCGACTGCCCACCCGTATTTCATACAGGTAGCATAGGTAGGATGCTGAGAGTTGTCAAGAAAATTAGCTGAGTTCTACCGACTCGTCGATATCGAAGTTAGCGTGCGTCGCTACAACGTCGTTTAGCTCATCGAGCGCATCGATGAGATTTATGACCTTTCGCGCAGTTTCGGCGTTGTCAATAAAAACGGTATTTTTCGGTACATACGCAAGTTCAGCTGAGCTGACGGTCAGCCCACTTGCGTTCATGGCTTCTCGGACTGCATGCAGCTCCTTTGGATCGGTAGTCACCTGAAGTTCACCGTCTACTACTTCGGCGTCTTCCGCGCCAGCATCGAGCGCTCCAAGCAGTGCTTCGTCTGAATCACCAGTGACATTTGCAACGATCTGACCTTTGCGCTCAAACTGAAAGGCAACACTACCTGGCTCGGCGATGTTACCACCGTTTTTGGAAAAGGCGTGGCGCACTTCTGGGTAGGTGCGGTTTTTGTTATCGGTAGCCGCTTCGACCAAGATTGCTGTGCCTGCCGGACCGTAGCCTTCGTAAAGCACTTCTTCGAGCACTGCGGCATTCTTGTCTTTTACGCGGTCTATGGCGCGCTGAATGTTGCTCATCGGCATATTGGCTGCTTTGGCTTTTTCAATAGCCACTGCGAGAGCCGGGTTCATGACTGGGTCGGTACCGCTACGGGCGGCAATAGCGATCTGGTTACCTATACGCGTAAAGATGGCGCCACGTTTTGCGTCGTTGGCACCTTTGTCGCGTTTGATTTTCGCCCATTTACTGTGTCCTGACATATACCAGAGAGTATACTCTTTTGACCCCTGTTATGCAACCTGTTCTGGGCGCACCTTGCGAAAACTGTAGCCCGTTTTGCGAACAATCAGTACGCAACATAGACCGACAACAACATACCAAAATACCACTAGCGCAAGCGGAAGATCGACTTGTAACTGCGCCCACGACACTGCCGACAACCACTGCACTATGGCGACAATGTACGCGATGACGATTGTCATCGGTACTGCTGCAAATGAACCGAGCGAAAGTGAAACCATACCTACTATGCCCGTCAGAGCAGTCAGGACCATGGCAAGTGGAATGAATGGTGCAACCAACACGTTTGCGATAAGACCGAAAACAGGAATTGTACCGAAACTCAGTGCTATAAGCGGAAGGGCCATAAGCTCTGCTGACATCGTTTCGAGAATCAGTAGCTCCACTGAGCTCGGTTGTCGTTTACGATACAACCAAGCCGCCAAGAGTGGTGCCACAACGAGCACACCCGCAAAGGCAAAGAACGACAGATACCAGCCTAGGTCTGACCATATATTCATAGGGTTAATGAGCGCCGTCCCTGCGGCAACGTAGGCGAGCAGAAATACTGGATGAAAACGACGGCCCACATACCATGCCATGAGCGCGAGTGTCGTCACGGCCACCGCTCGACTCATACTGGGGCTGAACCCAGAGAAAGAAACAAAAAGGACCATGAGCCCCAACGAGCCAACAAATGCCAGATAGCGAGAGTGTCGTGCGAGCAGGCGCATCATAAAGCGTACCAGTATCGTCAAGTTGTAGCCACTCGCAACAACGATATGTGTCAGACCAACCACCTTTAGCTGCTCGTCGAGTGTAGCCGGGAGTGTCGAGCGTTGGCCGACAACAAAGCCGAGGCCTAAACTCGCCATGGGCTCAAGTACGAGCGTCCTGATAACACTTGCGAACTTTTCCCGGACGTCGCGCACTACGTCATCGGGGCGCGCGATTTGTTCAACTTTTGCATAGCTGATACTTGCAGTAAAGTTAGCAAACCCTTCGCGGACCATGCCTGAAAGCACGACATGATCCCCGCGCTTCAGCTGGCTCCGTCCCGCGGTTGTTATGTAGATTTCGCCGGGATGCGATACGTCGTCAACTTTTACCTGTCCTAGCGTGAACTGTGTCGAGCCTTTTTCGGTATCCTGTGCGTCCGATATCACCCTACCCTGGAGTGTCTGCGTTGTGCCGATATAATCGTCATATATCGACAGACTTTGCGCATAGGCTGCACCCCTCATGTAACCGAGTAAACTACCGGCGACTATCATCACAACCAGCGTCCACCAACGTCGTGAACGAAACGCACCAAAAAACAGCACTATGGCAATGACGTAGAATACGTCAGGCGATAAGCCTTGCACCCTTCCCAGTACCAGTCCGACTAGCACCCCGACACTGAGTGCGAACAGTAGATAGGAGGCATGAAAGCGGTGGTAACGCAGCTGCAACAAGTTCATGCCCATAGATTATACGCGCAAAGAAAAATACCGATTCAAACGCAATTGCCCAAGTTTAAAGCCCATCCTTTCGGACAGGCTTTAAACTTGGAGGAGCCACTGGGGCTTGAACCCAGGACACCCTGCTTAAAAGGCAGGTGCTCTAACCAGCTGAGCTATG
>CAYLGT010000013.1:0-21288 GCA_964383465.1 uncultured Candidatus Saccharibacteria bacterium
TGCTTCGTTAAAATTAATTACCGAACTATCGTATCATTTTACTCCACCCCTGTCCACCTCTTTTGACATATTGGGTTTTATCAGATATAATCCTCCACTGACTATGAAAAAAGATTTACACCCTACCGACTACCGCCCTGTCGTGTTCCAGGATGACAGCGCTGGTTTTGCGTTTTTGACTCAGTCAACCGCACAGACCAACGACACCATAAAGTGGGAAGATGGCAACGAGTACCCTCTCGTAAAAATGCACATCAGCAGTGCCAGCCACCCATTCTTTACTGGTGAAGAAAAGATCATCGACACCGAAGGTCGTGTTGACCGCTTCAAGGCGAAATTTGCCGCTGCAGAGGCTCGTAAAGCAGAGCTTGCCAGCAAAGCCAAAAAGGCTGCTGCCCGTAGCGAGAAAAAAGCTGCCAAAGCTACCGAAAAATAGCGACGCACTTCAAAAAGACTGGTCGACTAGGCCAGTTTTTTGTTTGCCGTATACTAAAAGATAAGAGAAACGACCATGATTCAACTCAACCTCGATGACCTTCAGCAAGAACAACGCGACCTGACCGATTTTTTGTCTCGGCCAGATGCATTTTCAGACCCTGACTTCGCCAAAAAGAACCGTCGCATGAGTGAGATCGAAGAGCTCATCGCGCTCGGTCTACGCCGAGACACAGTTACCGCACAGATTCAGGACGCCAAAGAACTAGCCGGTAGCGATGACGAGCTGGCGGAACTAGCGCGTGAAGAACAACCACTCCTCGAGGCCGAACTGGCTGAGCTCGAAGAGAAACTCTTTGTCATGCTGACACCGAAGGATCCCAACGACGACAAAAACGTCATCGTTGAAATCCGTGCCGGAGCCGGTGGTGATGAAGCCAGCCTCTTCGCTGGTGAGTTGCTGCGCATGTATCTGCGCTGGTGCGAAACCCACGGCTACAAAACCGACATGATGAGTGAGTCACAAAGTGACAGTGGTGGCTACAAAGAAGTTGTGTTTGAAGTCAAAGGCGACAGCCCGTATGCCAAGCTAAAGTTTGAGTCGGGCGTCCACCGTGTCCAACGTGTCCCTGTCACCGAATCACAAGGCCGCATTCACACCTCTACTGTAACCGTAGCAGTGCTTCCTGAAGCCGAGGAGACCGACATCGAAATCAACCCGGCTGATCTGCGTATCGACATCTACCGCGCCAGCGGCCACGGCGGCCAGTCAGTCAACACTACCGACTCAGCAGTTCGTATCACTCACCTGCCTTCTGGCCTCGTGGTTCAGAACCAGGACGAGAAGTCACAGATAAAGAACAAAGAAAAAGCTATGAGCGTCCTTCGGTCGCGACTCCTGCAGGCGAAAGTCGAAGAGGAGCAGGCCAAGCAAAGTGCCGAACGCCGCAGCCTGATCGGTTCAGGCGACCGCAGTGAAAAAATCCGTACCTATAACTTCCCTCAAGACCGGATCACCGACCACCGCATCGGCTATAGCCGCTCAGGCATCCCGCAAGCCATGAATGGTGATATCGACGATATCATCGACAAACTCGGCGCCTACGAGCGCGAGCTCAAAGCAGCTGGAACAGAAAGTTAAGCTGAGTTACTGCGCGTCTCTCAAGAGCTCTCGATACCGCTCGTTGAACTCTTGAAGTGCGTCAGGGTTACTTGTGCTCATAAGAAGCACAGCTCCGCCCATCCGAACAACATTTTTAGCATGAGCCGACGCTGCCTCAGGGTGCGCTTCGGGTTCATGCGGAGAACGCGACCAATTTTTCATAGCCTCACCCGAGGCTTGCGCCTCAGCGGCCGCATCTTCATCCTGAACGACTTGGACTTCGAGTCCTAGGTCCCGAGCCAACTCGGCGGCCGGGTCGACCAGGTCGCCACGAGAAACGAGTAGTCTATACAATTGATCTGCCATGTAGGTATGATGTGACCTGGGATGATATTTGTCAAATGTTAACAGAGGTGAGAAGATGGATGCTATGCAGATCTCCCAAGCACTCTCTGAAGGCCTCCAAACTCTCAATCAAACGTCCCCTACACCGCGTCTCGATGCCGAGCTACTGCTGTCTCATGTACTTGGCGTCACAAAGTCGTGGTTGATCGCGCATGGTGACGACAGTCTCACAAAGCAACAGTATGAAGCTTTTGCGGTACTCTGTGCTCAACGAGCCCTCCACCAGCCTGTCGCCTATCTGACAGGACGTAAAGAATTTTACGGTCGCAGCTTTGGTGTTACTCCTAAAGTACTGATACCTCGACCAGAAACTGAAGCCCTCATAGACACTCTAAAGCGACAAGCTCTTGCAGGTCGAATACTCGACGTAGGGACGGGTTCTGGTGCCCTAGGTATCACCCTAAAACTCGAAGATCCCGGTTGCTCTATGACGGTAAGCGACGTGAGCGAGCACGCCCTGGCAGTGGCAAGAGCTAACGCCTCGGCGCTCGGCGCCAAACCAATTCGTTACGTGCAGAGCGACTTACTGGAGCATTGGCTTAGTCACGGAAAGCCTAAGCCTTTCGACGTCATCGTCTCCAACTTACCGTATGTAGACCGTGGCTGGGACGACACCTCACCGGAACTCACTCATGAGCCAGCACTCGCTCTCTACGCGGAGGATGGTGGGCTAGCGCTGATCAAAAGGCTCATCGATCAAGCACCGAAGCTACTGGTACGCGGAGGTCATCTACTACTCGAAGCCGACCCAACCCAGCACGACGCAATAGTCACCTATGCGACCAACTTCAGCGAAGTTGAACGCCAAGACTACGCGTTACTACTGCAAAAAATATAACCATCCTTTGGTCACTAGACCAAACATAGCTCTCCCACTTTTGACAGCAAAAGTATGACAAAACCGCTGGGCTGCTTCACCTCGCGGTGGGTTTCGCTCACTTGTCTCTTTGGCGGCTGCGGGACTCGCCAGAAACCTGGCTCAAACAGTTCTCGCCGCGCAATGAGCCACCCTCACTCCACCCTCCGGAGCCTCCAGACGCCCAGACCCGAAATCGCAGCCAATGCGACCAAGCGGCGCTCTGAGGAAGCCCATGAAACAGAAGCGACTTTGACGCGAGTCATTCGCGAGGACGTGCCAAAAACCAGTAACTAAAGTTATATGTTTTTGGCCGGTTCTGGCTGAAAGCCAGGTTCGTACCGCAGCGACGCGCTAAAGTTGCCTCTGTTTCTTGGCGCGACCGAGGGTGCCTAGCGTTCTTTGCTCCTTTCTTCGCGATGAAAGAAAGGAGGCGTTACTTCTTGGGCGCAAGAAGATACTTTTGCTGTCAAAAGTATGAAGATAAAGTTTTTTACATGCAAACGCCCGCTCCCGAAGGAGCGGTGCGTTCACGCGCTCAACTTCAGGAAGCGGGCTGTAGACACTTCATGTCGACGTTTTGGCCGTCACCGTGCGTAGGACAGTGTCGCTTACATACGGTGAAGATGTTCCATTCACCGTTGTCGCAGCACTGTCGCAGGTGTTGCTCGTCATGTTGGGTGTGACAGACGAAGCATGAAAGATGACCGGGCATCGCCTTCCTCCTTTCCTATGTTTCGCACAAGGAAAACGATCTGAAGATAGTGTGGTATAAGGCCAAAGTATTTGCAAGCACGAGCACTACTGGGTTGGGTACACACCCAGCGTCACGTTCACCGTCGTCTTTTTTCCGTCACGTATATACACGAGAGGTACTGTCTCGCCTGGCGCACGCTGCGAAATCACACTCATAAGCGGGTGCTTTGCGTCGATCGTCACACCACCGAGCGAAACAATGATGTCACCACTCTTTAGACCGGCTTTTTCTGCCGGACTGCCACTTGCCACCGCCGGACCATCTTCGTTGATGATGTACGCACCGGTTGATTCACTGAGCTTGTAGTACTTTTTCACATCTGGCGTAATCGGCATATGAGACACTCCCAGATAGGCTCGCTCAAGTTTCCCAGTCTTCGTAACGGTACTGATGAGCCCTCGGGCGTCATTGATTGGAATCGCAAACCCGATCCCTTCAGCCTGCTGATCAACCGCTGTGTTGATCCCGATCACTTCACCGCTCAAATTTACGAGTGGACCACCGGAGTTACCAGGGTTGATGGCCGCATCGGTCTGTATCAGGTTGTTCAGCGACTCAGCACTTGCCCCAGAACTATCACCAGCTACAATCGGTCGTCCCAGGCCAGAGATGATACCCGAAGTCACGCTCGTCTGATACTGCCCCAGTGCGTTACCAATTGCGATCACCTTTTGGCCCACTTCAACTTTCGACGAATCTCCCATAGTAGCTGCCGACAAGTTACTTACGCCAGAGATTTTAAGAAACGCGATGTCATTTGCAGGGTCAGTCCCCACGACTTTAACCTCGTTATATTCTGTGCCATCCGACGTAATGACCTTTAGGGACGTCGCGCCACTCACGACGTGCTTGTTCGTCAAAATGTAACCATCTTTGGTGATGATAACTCCTGTTCCAGCGCCTTGTTGTGTGTATGTACGAAAACCAAGGCTTGCCTGCGACTCGGTGATCACCGAAACGACACTTGCACTCACCTTCTTTGCGACATCGGCGACGACATCTCCTTCACTCGAAACCACCGTTCGCTTTTCAGCGATCGTATTTGCTGACGAACCTAGGCTCACCACGCCCGAGGCAATCGCCGCCCAGGCACCAAAAAACGCACACACAAAACTAAACAGTCCGAGTCCTGCAACTTTTACAAATGAATTTGGTAAAGCAGTTTTTGCCATATTCCCTCCTAATTTTTTTCAGTTTTATGTCAGCGAAGTCACGTCAATGAGGCCACTGAAGAACAAAAGTAAGATCACTATAACCGCAGCACTAAAGGTGATGCTCGAACGAACTTTGCGCGTGTCGCGATGCTCGCTACTGTGATGCAACAGTGAATATACATTGATCGCTGTATAGCTTAGCAGAGTAATTATGATAACTCCCTGAGGAATCATGAGTTGTGCATCGGAACGGACCGTCGCAGATTGGTAAATGGCATATGAAATCGTCCAGTGATGAAAAAGCCATGACAGTTCTGCGACTACAAACCCCCACGCCAGACTGATAAACGCCCGCTCATCCTCGTTATGAAACGCGGTGAGTGCATGACGGGCTGACATGTAACCGATCGCCCAGGCTATGATGACCGTCAGAAACGTACTGTCACGCAAAAATTGTCCAAACTCAAATGTGTGTGCGAAGCTGTAGAGCGCGACAAGAGAGACGAACTGGGCGATACCGGCCTGGAGAAGTATCCATTTTTGCGTCGAATGCGGCTTTACCACGATCAGCCAGACTGCAAAAAGGAGTGCCAGCATGGCAGCTACCCACGGCGTTGAGGCTGCAGTGAGGACCATGAGCGCCCACACACTCACCCCAACCATGAAGTCGACGAAGTTGGCTTGAAAGTTAGCGAACCAGAAACGTGGACGCACTGCTACCACTCGCCACTTACTGATGACAACGAGAACAAGCGCCAAGAGCGGCAGGTCAACTTCTGGGGTTACCAAAAAGAACATCAACGCAGCATAGATAGTGTTGAGACTGGCATGTAGCAGATCACTCCACCGCGACCGCCGAGCTGTAACGAGTTTAATTAGCTCCATTGCCCATAATTATAACAAAATCGGCACTACTCTGCACTCCGCTTGGGAGCACGGTACCAGACGGACTTTTTCCGAGAATCGACGTAAGTTTTTGTAATGCCTTTTGCTGACTTCCCCCGCTCAGGTCATACCAGACATAGTTACCATACTCAGCTTTTGTGTCAGTATCACCAGTTGTGACGTCGGTAAATCCAGCGGCTTCCAGTTCGGCGGCCTTTTTGCCTGCTACACCACCTTTGTCCGACCCGTTCAGCACCGCTATAGAAGCATTGCCACTTTCTGCATCGGTCGAAACGTTTAGTTTTGAAGCGATAAATCGTTTCACCTCACTAAAATCATACGTGCCCTGAACTGGCTGCACCGCGCTCTGACCTGAAATTTGTGCTGTTTTGAGCACTTCTTTGCCTGTCTCAACCAGGCTGACGCGTTTAATACTGGCGCTCGGGATCTCGCCGGCGAGTTTTATAAGGGTTTTCACTTCTCCAGCAGAAAAACTGGTGCGCACGTTGTTACCGAGTGCATCCATGATGCCCGTAACTTTTAGAGGGTTGGCGAGCGTACCGGCACTGGCGGCTTTATCCTTGAGCGCCACGATGATCTTTTGCTGGTACTGTTCACGGTCAAAGTTACCGCGACTAAGCCCATAGCCGCCAGCCGCGTTACGGGCTCGCGCAAGTGCCAAAGCCTGGTCGCCGTTCAGGTTAGCGGGACCATTTGGCCACTTTACGTAGTAGCACTGCATGTTACACGCCCAGTCAAAGTTACGGTCCAAAATACCGCGAGGATCATCGCTGTCGATATCTACTGTCACGCCACCGACGGCATTGACGGTGTCACGAACGACCGTGTAGTTCACATGGGTGTAGTACTGGATGTCGAGGCCAAAGCTCTCGCCAACGATTTCC
Source organism: uncultured Candidatus Saccharibacteria bacterium (assembly GCA_964383465.1). Lineage (GTDB taxonomy): Bacteria > Patescibacteriota > Saccharimonadia > Saccharimonadales > Saccharimonadaceae > CAYLGT01. Next base: position 6,500 of record CAYLGT010000013.1, read on the forward strand.
ATAAGTTTCTTGGCACCGCCAGGCTCATCTTTGCCGTCGTCACTCCCACACTCATACACTACGTTAATCTTTCCCTCGTAGCCACTGAGACATGCTTCGCCGTATTTTACCCAGAGGTCACGCGGCACACTGATCATGACAGCATTTTTATTTTTCTGGTCTACACTGACGATCATGATTGAGTCGGTCAGGTTGGCGCCTGCGTCCACGTGGCTCGGGTCGTCTTCGGAGGTCCCGAACACGAGGATGTTTGTGCGTCCGTTGGCGTCGGCCTTGAGTGTTACACCGTTGCCGAGTAGGTCAAAAATGTTACCGCTAAACAACTTGCCCGACGTTGTCAGCAGCTTATAGCCAAAGAATCCAGCAAACAAAAGAATGGCAACGACGATAAACAAGGCTATTTTCTTCTTCGATACCCTAGGCACACCAAAACGACGTTTTTTCTGTCGTTTTTGATCGTCATAATCTACTGCTTCGAGCGACTGCGTGATTTCACTGCGCTCCAAAAACGGAGCATCGTATTCGACAGGCTTCGATTCTACTGTTGGTTCAGGTAGGGTATCGGGGCGCAGTTGCTGCCGCTTACCGGGCTCAGGACGACGTAAAAATTGACCAGGCACGGCTGGCTTACTCATGTCGAGTCGTGGTGCTCCAGAATCATCCCCGGACCGCACGACAAATCCGTCGATGCTTCGATTACGTCTTTGTTGCATAAAACTACCTATCAACTATAGCCGATTTCGGTCTCCAGCGTAAGCGTATTTTAGGTATTTCTCAGTCACCTTTCGTGTATAGTAGAAGGGCATGAAAGATTTACTTGAGCGTCATCAGCTCCTCAAAGACATACTCGGCATCGTCGGTTTCATCGCCGCTGTTTTTGTTGGCGCTTTACTGATCAACTACTTACTGTTTCGTAGCTTTAGTGTTTCAGGCCCAAGTATGGAGCCTACCCTCTACACCGGGGACCGACTCATCGTTAACCGCCTCCCCGTCACCTGGGCACACGCTCAGGCAAAGCCCTATATACCGGGGCGTGGCCAAGTGATCGTCTTCAAAAATCCTCACTGGACTCCTGGTGGCGCTGACGAGTTCATCGTCAAGCGTGTCATCGGCTTTCCTGGCGAACGCGTAGTAGTAAATGGCGGTGTTATGAAAGTGTACAACACCGACAATCCAGACGGGCTTCTGGTGGACGAGCTGCATCCTGGACCAACCAGTCCGACGGCAGATGACGTCGACATCGTGGTGCCCGACAATGAACTGTTTGTTTCTGGAGATCACCGCCAAGAAGGCTTCTCACTCGACTCACGAAATGGACTCGGCACGATTCCATACTCCGACATCATCGGACCGGTTGCGCTGAGAATCTACCCTTTTACAGAACTGCGCACGTTCTAAAATAGTTTGTTTCGAAGTTGCTCAAGTTCGGCGTCTGACGAATAGCTAATGATGATCTGACCACCTTTGGCGGTCGTCTTCTGGAGCACTGGCAACGACAATTTCTTTGACAGCTGCTTTGTAAATTCTGTTTCAACACGCGTATGTTTGACAGCACTTTCTTCTTTCGTCTTCGACTTGTCGCCCTTTTTGTACCCGACGACATACTGTTCGGCTTTTCGTACGCTCCAGCCCTCACGAACAATCAGCTGTAGTAGGTGTTCTTGCGCCTTCACGTCATCGATGGCTAAAATCTGGCGAGCGTGTCCCTCGCTTATCTTGCCCTCTACTAGGGCTTGTTTGGCGCTTTCGGGAAGCTGTAAAAGACGCAGAATGTTGCTGATGGTGCTGACCGCCTTGCCGCCAACCCGCACCCCAATCTCTTCATACGTCAGGCTGAACTGCGTATGCAGTTTCAGATACGCCGTGGCGGTTTCAAGTGGGTTCAGGTCGCGACGCTGTAGGTTCTCGATAAGCGCGATTTCGAGTTTATGCTGTTCGGAAAGCGTACGAACAATGGCCGGTAATTTGTCGAGTCCGGCGATTTCGGCTGCACGCCAACGACGCTCACCAGCAACCAGCTGATACCCGTCTTTGACCGGCGACACAACCAGCGGTTGCACAATGCCATGTTCTCGAATGGACTGCGCCAGCTCGTCGAGCGCTTCTTGGTCAAAATGGCGGCGTGGTTGATCGGCGTTTGGAAATATCTCGGTTCGTTTCAGATAACGAAGTTCAGAAGAATGCTCCTGACCAGCCGTCGGATCAAATGTCTCATCCAACACGTCTGTCGGGATCAACGAGTCGAAGCCTCGTCCTAAACCGCCGCGTGCTTTAGCCATACGTTTTACGCTACCCTTCCGAGAAGTTCTTTAGTCAGAGCCTTATAGGCGCGGGCACCCTTGCTCCATTTGTCGTACTTACCGACTGGTTCTCCATGGCTTGGTGCTTCAGCGATACGGACGTTGCGCGGAATGGTAGTTTCAAATACTTTGCCCGGGAAGTGCTTCTGAATCTCAGCCAGCACTTGTCGTGACAACACGGTACGAGTATCCATCATGGTAACTAGCACGCCGACGAGCTCGAGCGTTGGGTTCATACCTTTGCGGACTAGTTTCATCGTTTCGAGCAGCTGACCGAGGCCTTCCATGGCGTAAAACTCAGCCTGTACCGGCAGCAGCACGTAGTTGGCTGCGATCAGGGAATTGACAGTCAAAAGGCTCAGGCTCGGTGGACTGTCGATGATGACGAAGTCGAAATCAGGGTGCCCTTCGAGGAGCCCTTTTAGCCGCGTAAATCGTTTGTCGGCCTTCGCGAGCTCTACTTCTGCGTTGGCGAGCTCTGGAACGGCCGGAGCTAACCAGACGTTCTTGACGCTCGTGTTCACGATCACGTTGCCGAGAGGCACTGTTCCCATGACTGCATCGAGGATGGTTTTTTCGAGACGGCTTTTGTCGACACCAAGTCCACTGGTCGCATTACCCTGTGGGTCGAAATCGACCAGCAGCACCTTTTTGCCTTCACGCGCCAGACAATACGCCACGTTGACAGCAGTCGTCGTTTTACCGACGCCTCCCTTTTGATTAGTGACCGAGATAATTGTAGGCACCTTTGTCTATTTCCCTCTCATATAACTGAGGTCTAGTATACCACGCGCGTGAAAACAAAAATACGCTCCGTGGAGCGTATTTTTGTTTCGGTTACTTACCGATGGTGCCGATTTGGATCCGGCTGTAGCGCTGGCGATGGCCAGTCTGTGTGTTGACGCGCTTCTTGCTTTTGTAGCGAATGACGCGAAGTTTCTCACCTTTTACCTCTGGCTCAACGACGGTTGCTTTGATCTTTACGCCTGCAACTGCAGGTGCACCGATTTTGACATCCTTGCCGTCAAAAACCATCAGCGGTTCAAGCGTGAGTTCTTTTGTGCCTTCCGGGAGGAGGTCCACCAGGAGGGACTCTTTTTCGGCAACAGTGTACTGTTTTCCGCCGAGCTTGATAACTGCTTTCATGGTACTTCCCTATGAAATTTAGGTTGATTCAATCGCCTAGTGTAACAGATGTCAGGCTATATGTAAACCGTTATCTACGAGGAAACTGTCAGGTCAGTGTATGCAGTTGGTACTTTGAAAGCGTCAATCGTTGCGGTATCGAGTTTGTCGCCCTTAAAGATCACTGTCCACGACTTGCCGTCGACAGACTTCTCGAGCAGGTGCATGATGACTTTGTTCGACGTGTCGACGATGTTCACAATTGCAAATCCGGCCTGTGAGCTCGATTGCTCTTGCATGCGGACAACCGTCTGCGAGGCTTTATCACAAGTATTTGTACTTGCTATCACAACCGAACACGCATAGTTACTGGCGGCCAGTTGTATTTTTTCTTTTGTCGTAAGTTCGGCAGGTTTTGCGGCAACTTGCTTGTTTAGCTCCGACTTGGCAGAGGAAACGTCCGCTTTGGCCTTAGCGAGCTCTGCCTTAACACTTGAAAGCTCGTCTTTTGCACCCTGTCCGTCATACCAAAACCAGCCAGCAGCCCCCGCGAGGCCTAGGAGCAGTACCGTCATAAACAACCATTTGAGCACTTTTTTCGCCTTGCCCGGCTTCTTTTCCTGAACAACTTGCGGTTCTTTGGTCACCTCTACCGGAGAACCTTCGGCATTTTCGTAGGTCTCAGGGCTACCTTCGTAGCCGCCGGTTTGTGGTGTTGGTGCCACTCCAGTATTGTTGTTGCCCAGTGGGCGCTTAAAGTCACCGTCCATACCCCTCCTCTATGTAGACTTCGTTTCTTGAGTAGAAGTATAGGACGAAAAAGCGTAAAAAGCTAGCGTTTACTCGTCTATCGTGATCCAGTCAGGATCTTTGCGAACATCTGCAACTACTTCATCCCAGAACTGTTCCAGTTCTTCGCTATCGGGACGCTCAGTGAGTGTCCATTGGTCGTCTTGGTTCGAAAATTGTGCGTCCAGATCAGTTAACAGCTCATCGTTGTCGTTTGTGACTGGACTAAAGCGCATCGGCCCGGAAAGAGACGAAATGGCTGGAAGTGAAAGTTTTGGTTTGTGTTTTATGGTAAGCATCTTATACTAGATTAGCATAAGAAGTATGTTTTGTCAACTACCTACTCACGACTAAGCGCAGTACGCCCTGCCCCGACTTGGTGGGGCGACTTGGGCCTTCGACGGACTCTTCGTCTGGGACGATGAAGGAAACGCGCGCCTTTTCTCCCCGGGTCTCCTGGGACGGCTCGATCAAAAATCCAAAGCCGTCGTCGCCATACTCATACGCCAGCAAGCGAAAGTGGGTCGTCACACCTAGGTCGGTCATATCTTCGCCAAGAAACGTTTCAACCGTATCTGTTTCGACAATTACCCACTTTTCGGGCAAGCGGTGAAATACCGCCACTTGTTGCCTCTCGAGTATTTCTGAAGCCTTGAGACCTCGCTGTATCTGTTCCATACACCTAATTTTACTGCCATTTGCTTTCTATGTCATGTATTTTGTCATGGTCAAGTCCATAATAGTGTGCAATTTCGTGCCAGAGAGTATGCTTTACCTGTTTGTAAAACCCTTCTTCGTCATGAGAAACCGCCAGTAGCGGCAGCTTAAAGAGTGTGATTTTGTCTGGCAGCACCAGGTTGTAGCCGGCACCACGCTGCGTCAGTGGAATCCCTTCATAGAGCCCGAGAAGTAGCCTGTCCCCACGAAGTTTCAGTTTGTGCACTTGGTGAATATCTGGCGTATCGGCATAGGTGATAACCACGTTGTCCAAGTGTTCGATATACCGACGAGGCATCTCGTCGATTGCTCTCGAGATAAGCGCGGCAAATTCTTCATCGCTCGGTGGCTGCATATCTTTCCAGTGTAGCACCGCCTCCTCTTCAGCTGGTTCTCAGAATCAAAGGACTCTACTGAAGTCTAGCTATGAACGAAACCTACAAACGCACCCTGCTCACAGGCTTAATCTTTCTGAGTGTTCTGCCCGCAGCCCTGCTGGTTCCTCTGCCAGCTCATACTACTGACAAAAGTGTTGCCTTGTTTGGCTCACAAGTAGCCGGCTATGTCGGACTACTCATGCTGCTTTGGATGTACATACTTGGCGCACGGAGTGTTTTCGGGCTATGGTTTCGGGACCTGGCGCCGGTTTTAAAAATTCACAAGCTACTTGGAAAGTATGGTTCGATCGCCGTGCTCATCCACCCACTACTTGTCGCGTACTACTACGGTGAGTCAGTTTTGTACTCGGTTGTACCACACCTTGGCACCAACTTTGAGCGCCACGTCACGCTGGGACGAATCGCTTTCCTTCTCATGGTCGTCATATGGGTGACGTCGGTACTGGTACGAAAAAAACTCGGTCACCGCCCCTGGAAATACATACACTACTTGGCATATATCTCGTTGCCCTTCGCCCTGCTCCACATCCCTGACGTCGGCTCTGGCTTTATGAGTAGCACTGCGCTTCGTGCCTACTATTTTGTAGTCCTCATGACGCTGGTCGTGTTCAGCCTCCTGAGACTTCGTGGCTGGATAGACTCTGACAAATCTGAGTACCGCATAGAAAAACACGGTGAACTCAGCGAAGACACCTACTTACTCGAACTCGTGCCAAGTGGCGCGACGTCGCTCCAGCCTCGTGTCGGCCAGTACGTATATCTCAAAGTCGGCGGGTTCAGCGAAGATCACCCCTTCTCGGTACTGGGCTACGACAAAACGACAGGACGACTCCGTCTCGGCTACCGAGTGTTCGGACGCTTTACGAAGTTTCTCCAAACTCAAAACGCCGGTACCCAGGTTCGTGTTAGTGGACCCTACGGTCATTTCCTCCATGAAATCAAACCCGATCAACCGTTCGTCTGCATCGCTGGCGGTATCGGCATCACTCCTTTTGTGACCCCACTCATGAACCGTGAGGACGGCTGGCTCTTCTACGCAAACCGCAGCCGCGCAACTGCAACCCTCGCCGACCAGTTAAAAAACCAACTCGGCAGTCGCTATGTCGGGGTGTTTAGCCGCGAAACATCGCCGGAACCTGGTGATGAAACAGGCTATGTCGACGCTAGCCTTCTTAGTAGGCATCTGCCTGAACCAGATTCATTTCAGTACTTCATCTGTGGGCCAGAAGCTATGGTTGAGAGTGCGCGTCAAGCGCTCAAAGAACTTGGCGTCTCCCGTAGGCAAATCTTTACAGAGTCGTTTGAGTTCTAGAGCTGACTTTTGTCGATAAGTATGACTTGTACGTTGTAGCGCTGCTTAAGACTTTCAACAAGCTCGGGCCTCAGTAGCACGATACTCGCGACAGCATCAGCCACAAGCGCCGTTTCAGCGCGCACATAACTACTCGCTACCGAGCTCTCTGACGGTAGTCCCGTTTGAGGATCGATCAAATGATGATGAGTTTTGCCGGCGTGCTCCCAGCTCCGTTTATACGGCGAGCTAACCGCCAGTGCTCCCTGTTGGATGCGGGTCGTCCCTATGCCAACTCCGTCTTCAGTTGGATGCTCGAGGGCAAACTCCATGGGTTTTTCGGCACTGACATAGAGATCACCGCCACCATTGATCAAAAAGTATTCGTGCCCGTGTTCACGCATAATGTCAGCGATGTGATCGATCATCCAGCCTTTTCCTAGGCCCCCTAGGTCGATCACGGAACCTTTCGGTGTTTTGAGTCGATCTGAAGTTATGGTCGCGTGCTCCCAAAACGATTCACTCATTGGCGCACCCATGCTGCGCTTGCCATAGCCAAGCTCGTGCAGCACACCGCCAACAGAGATATCAAAGGCTCCCTGACTGGCCTCATACAGCTCCCGGGCAAATTCCAGCATCTGTAGCAGCTCCGCAGGTGGATACTCTACCGCTTTGCCACGGTTGAGACGCGAGATGAGCGACGTGTCGATAAATCGAGAATACTGGGCATCGAAGTCCTCGCAATAGGCCGCGATATCCGTACGCAGATCATCGTCAAATGTTTTACCCCCATAGAGCTCAAGCCACCAGTGTGTACCGATGGCTTCAAACTCGTAGGTAGATGATTTAAGCGCCGGCGTCACTGCGGATGGTGTCCAACGCATCGTTAAACGCAAACGAGGTCAAAGAGGCTCCGCCGACATAGCTCACTGACAAGCCACTCAGAGATTTTCCGACAACCGCACCAGATATGCCGCTTTTAAAGCTGTCTATGTACATGCCAGATTCCCCGTCCTGGTAGGTGTTGTCGGTGCTAACACTTACAACTGAGCCATCTTTGACAGTGACATGCACGGTGATGTTGTTTGTCTCACCATGCGGCACTCTATAGCTCATAGACGCACTATACTGACCATCTTTATAGGCACTCGAACTCGTCGTGGTGGTTGTAGGAGTCGTGGATGTTGCCGCTGGGGTCGTAGTCGTACTCGCTGGGGTCGAAGTGGCCTGTGCAGCCACTTGTCCTGCAGTCGAGTCTTTGGTCGCAAATAACGCATATCCTGTAAAGCTCGCGACACTCAGCACTGCGACGGTACCGATGGTGACAAGCACTTTGTCTTTTGTATTCATATCCATAAGTATAGTGAGCTCATGCTGAAAACAAGCTGAAAAGCACGTTAGATTCCTCACAGTGGTATCATAGGAGTATATGAGCATAAGCATCTTGTCTGTGCATGGGCGCCAGATACTCGATTCACGTGGTAATCCGACGGTAGAAGCCGACGTGAGACTCTCCGACGGCAGCTTCGGTCGGGCGGCTGTACCTTCCGGAGCAAGTACTGGTTCGCGCGAAGCTATAGAACTTCGCGATGGCTCTGGTGTCTATGAGGGCAAAGGTGTCATCACGGCTGTCGTAAACCTGAACACAACGATCAACCGGGCCCTCAAACACAAAGACCCTTTCGACCAGTCAGCGATCGACTCACTCCTACGAGAGCTCGACGGAACCGAGAACAAATCAAACCTGGGCGCCAACGCTATTCTGGCTGCTAGCCTCGCGGTTGCCAAAGCCGCAGCTGCCTCCAAAAAGCTCGCGCTCTACCGCTACGTCGCGACCCTCGCCGGCACCAGCCACCAGATGAGCCTTCCGCTTCCGATGATGAATGTCATGAACGGTGGACAGCATGCCGCAGAGTGTACGGACATCCAGGAGTACATGATCATCCCCGTTGGCGCCAAGACGTTTGCAGAAGCACTCGAAATGGGTTCTCACGTATTTCACGCACTCGGTAAAGTACTCTCCGAAAGCGGCTACCCGACTACAGTTGGTGACGAAGGTGGCTATGCGCCTCGTGTGAAAAACGGTAACCGCGAACCGCTCGACCACATCATAACGGCTATAGAGCGTGCTGGGCTGAGGCCTGGTCACGACGTCGCCCTAGGCCTCGACGTGGCCGCGAGTGAATTTTTCGAAGACGGGCACTATCATCTTCGATCTGAAAAAGTGAAAAAATCAGCCGGCGATCTCATCCGTTGGTACGAGGCGCTCGCTAACAAGTTCCCTATCGTTTCACTTGAAGATGGTCTCGATGAAAGTGACTGGGATAACTGGACGAAACTCCGGGAAGCCCTGGGCGATAAGCTGCAGCTTGTCGGCGACGATCTACTCGTCACAAACACAGCAATCCTCGAAAACGCCATCCACATAAACGCCGCCAACGCCATTTTGATCAAACCAAACCAGATCGGCACACTAACAGAAACCATCGAGGCCGTCCTCATGGCAAAGCAAGCGGGTTGGCGCACTGTCATGAGCCACCGTTCGGGCGAAACAGAGGATACGACCATCGCCCATCTGGCCGTTGGTCTCGGGACGGGCCAGATAAAAACTGGTTCACTCTCGCGTTCAGAGCGTATCGCGAAGTATAATGAATTATTAAGGATAGCCGAAGCAGAGCCAGACCTATCGCTGGCGAGGCCATTTGGCAAACCATAAACTAAAAGACGGGTGGGAACTGTGGCAGTTATAACTTTCTACGACACAACGAGCATGGACACGTTCCAGCTAAGTGATGGGCTCAAAGATACCGATCACTACTGGGAGTTCAAGTCAGAGACGATCAACCTCGGCAACCTGAACCCTGAGTCAGAAGTTATTTCGGTCTTTATTTCCAGCAACGTGACTCGTGAAATCATCGAGCATCTCCCGAAATTACGACTTATCGCTACTCGTTCAACCGGCTTTGACCACATAGACCTCGATTACGCCAACCAGCGAGGCATCACAGTGGTCAACGTCCCAACCTATGGTGAAAACACTGTTGCCGAGCATGCATTTGCTCTTATGCTCGCCGTTACACGTAACCTCATCCAAACCGTCAGTGATACTTCACTCGGTAAATTCGTCGCCAGCCATCACACCGGTCTCGACCTCAAAGGCCGCACACTAGGCATCGTTGGGATGGGTCATATCGGCCAACATATGGCGCATATTGCACGCGGCTTCGAAATGGACGTCGTGGCCTACGATGTTCATCAGGACGATGAGCTCGCCAAGAAACTCGGTTTTACCTACCGCAGCCTGAACGACCTGCTCGGCGGCAGCGACATCGTCTCACTTCATGCACCGCTCACGCCTGGGAATTACCACCTGATCAACCACCACAGTATCGAAAAGATGAAGCCTGGTGCCATCCTCATCAACACTGCCCGTGGTGAACTCGTCGAAAACCGTGCGCTTATCACTGCACTAAAAAGCAAATTACTTGCTGGTGCAGGCCTCGACACGATCGAAGGCGAACACTACCTTTCGACACAAGCCCTCATGGACGCCATTACCGACAACGCCACTGCACCCCTTGCCTACGAATTTGCCTCTGAGGACCGTGTGCTGCTGCAGCTGCCAAACGTCGTCGTCACACAGCATGCAGCCTTCAACACAGCCGAGGCCATCAAACGCATCAACGACACAACCTGCACCAACATCACCCGTTTTTGGTTCGGTGAAACACCAAACAAAGTCCAGGCCGCAAAAAGCTCGGGCAAACTGGTTATCATTCGCCACGGTGAATCAGAGTGGAATGCCCTGGGTAAATGGACCGGTATCACCGACGTCCACCTCACTCAGTCTGGCGTGAATCATTCAGCCCATCTCGGTGAAGCACTCAAAAACATCCAGTTCGACTATGCTTATACGTCACAGCAAATCCGTACCCGCGAGACACTCGAAGCACTCATCAACGGCTCCGGTCAGCTTAGCCTCCCACACGAGGCAGCGCGAGCCCTCAACGAGCGCGATTACGGTGTTTACACAGGCATGAACAAAGAGCAAATCAAGGAAATGATTGGCGAGGCTGCATTCGACGAACTACGTCGTAGTTGGAATGGTCCAGTTGAAGGCGGAGAGTCGCTCGAGCAGGTCTACCAACGAGTACTGCCATTTTACCTGCGTATCGCTCTGCCCCGTCTTCGTCATGGCCAAAACGTACTCATCGTTGCCCATGGCAACTCAATTCGCTCGCTCATCAAATACATCGAAAACATTTCAGATCACGACATAGGAAGTACCGAGATGATTCAGGACGAAGCGATTGTGTACGAAGTCGATTCCGAAGGACGCAGCAAACACAAAGACATCATCGCAGCCTAATCACAAAGAAAATGGGCGACACCTAGAAATAGATGTCGCCCATTGTGAGTCTCATGAGCATCGCGCTCAGGTAGTTGAGCCGACGGCGCGAACCGTGTCCACGAAATCCGAAAGCTTGAAGTGAGTTCGGCCCATCCTGGCGTCGGTGTAGAGCCGCAGTAGCGGCGGCGGAAGTTCTGCTCGCTTGCAGCACAGCAGCGCGCAGGCATCGGAGCAAAAGGACATGACTTCGTCGGCGTTCAGCGCTTCGCCGTGTTGGTGGCCAGGGTGCCGAGACAGTTCGGCGAGCAGTTCGCTCATGGCGTCTTGGACTGCCAGTGCCTGGGGCATAGCTCCTCCTCGAGAATGAGACAAAAATGCACGTATCTAAATTGTTCGACGTACTTGCGGCCGCGTTACCTAGATAGGCTTTTAGTTATAGTGTTTTTCAGGAGCCGTGTCAACAAATGGTGTTAGCTACGTTTCAGTAATTGTTTGACGCGACCTTCGTTGATACCGTTCGTCACGTTCGAAAAACCATGCATCATCAGTATCTGATGCACCGTGTTGGCGCGCGAGCCACTACGACAATACACGATGATTGGCGTGTCTTTTGGCGCACTAGCGAGCGGCTCGGGTAGTTGAGCACTCATAAATTGTGCTGGTGGTATGTTGATCGAGCCTTCTACGTGGCTCATGGCATACTCGAAGTCTTCTCGAGTATCTATAATAAGTGTATTCATACTATACATTGTATAGTATTTTGGCTAAGATATCACGGGCATTTTTCTAAACCAGGCCTTATCCTCGAGTTCCGCGAGAATCGCCTGAGCCACCGTCTTACGGGTGACTAGTAGTTTAGCCGGACCACCTTCACTGAGATGAAAGGTTTGCACCGGACCATTACCGAGCTTCAACACTCGCATCACCGTCCAGTTCGTTGACGACTCTCGCAGCACCGCAGCATGCGCGATCCCATCGTGAATCCGCTCCGGATCGATGAGCTTTATCGCTACGTTAAGCACCCGATCGATGAGCGACGGAGAGTCTTGCTGAGTCCTCACACCAGTTCCAGTCAGGCTTATAAGGCGCTTCACACCTTGTTCATGCATAACGCTCAGCACTAACGACATGATCTCGGTCTGAACAAACGATGGACTGTTTTTGACATGACCAACTAGGCTGACTACTGCTTCGGCACCAGTGAGAAGTTCTACGATATGCTTCTTGTTGGTGGCGTCACCGCGCACGACAGTCAGTCGTTCATGTTTGGGAACGATTTCACCGCTACGAACGCCTGCACGAACCGTATGTCCGGCATGTAGCGCGGCATCAACAAATACCCTGCCCGACCTGCCGCCTGCTCCAATAACTGCGATAACCATAAGTACAGTATATCGCAGCCTAGCGGAGTGCGCCAAAGTGAAACAAGTTGATCCAAGCAATCGCAAGCATATGGGTCGGGATCTTGAAACGCCTTGTTTGGGCACCAGGAATTTTACTGTCATCTGGATGCACAGTTTGGTCATACTGGGAGTAGAGCACTCGTATGCGATCAACTGGGAGATCTGCTGCCTCATGAAGTTTATCAACGGCCGCAACCGCGGGTATGAGGGCTATGTTTTTGCTGCTATACCCATCGCCAATCGTGCTCACTCGCAGGTTCTTGCCGCACACTGTCACGCAGCGCAGGTTTGTTGCTGCGCAGACTGCGACCGCTACAGCACCGCCAGCACTCTCGCCAACTAGTACTACTTCAGCGTCTTTTGGTGCACGACCAATTGCTTTTTGAACCCGACGAACTTTACTCTCGTACGACTCGCCGCTACTCCAGTGCATGGACACAAGCTCGGTGCTTACGTCGCCCCTCAGACGCCAGGTTTTTAAGAAAAACTGTCGAACTGGATCATAGCTATCGCCAAGCCCAGGGATATATATGAAGTGTTGCTTCATCTGTTCTACGCCTTTTGCAAGATGATCGTGAGGTCCAAGCCCTCAACTTTCACATCTTCCCTGTGGTCGTCAGCGTCACCAAGCTTTGCGAGTGTTTCGAGTTCGATTGTGGCTTTATGCTCCTTGATCGCCTTCGCTAGTTCATCGCTCTGGGTTTGCAGATAAAGCCGTATGCGATCGTCAACATTGAGACCAGCGTTTTTACGCGCCGCCTGTACGTAGCGTACGATTTCACGCATCAACCCTTCACGCTTGAGTCCTGGAGTTATACGCTCATCGATTGCCACTTCTTCTCCTTCAAGCACGGCTTTGAGGTTCAGCTCTTCGAGCAAAATTGGTGCAAAGTCGAAGGCCGTACCCGTAGTTGGAACTGTAACGCTCGCTAACGGCTGACGAACTTTGAGCTGTGCCTTGGCTCGGAGCATGAGTCCAACATTTACATACTCACGTACCTTTTCCATGTCGTTCATCACAAGTTCGTTGACATGTCCTGCAGGCAGCCAATCCTTGAGGTGTACCGACTCGCTGTCGCCCGTCAGGTTATGGTAGAGTTCTTCAGCGAGAAATGGCGTAAACGGCGCGAGTAGGTACGCCAGACGAACCAGCACATAGTGTAGTGTGCGGTATGCCATAGCTTTGTCGTCGTCATCTTCACTCTTCCAGAAACGGCGGCGACTGCGACGAACATACCAGTTGCTGGCATCATCGAGAAACGGTAGTATCGGGCTCATGGCATCTGGGAAATTGTATCCGTCCATGTTTTTCTCGACCTCGGCGACGAGCTGGTGAAGCCGTGAGATGATCCAGCTATCGAGTGGGTTCGAGCAGTCGTCGAGTGGATCTTTCAGCTCACCATCAAACTCCCATCCATCGACTTCGGCGTACATAGTGAAGAAGTCATACATGTTCCACACCATACTCAGTTTGCGGGCTACATCACCGACTTCTTTGTCCTGAAGGGCGAAATCTTCTCCGTTAAGCAGCGGGCTCGACAGCAGCAAGAAGCGCAGGCTATCGGCACTAAACTTGTCCATGAGCTCATTCGGATCGGTATAGTTACCGTAGCTTTTACTCATCTTGCGGCCGTCATTTCCAGCCACGTTACCGGTGACAATGACGTTTTTGAAGCTGTTTTCACCAAACAGTGCCACGCTCATGGCGTGCATGTAGTAAAACCAGGCACGCACTTGACCGATGTACTCCACGATGAAATCACCTGGGAAGTTTTCTTCGAACTTCTCTTTGTTTTCAAACGGATAGTGGAACTGTGCAAATGGCATGCTTCCCGCCTCAAACCAACTGTCCATAACTTTGTCGACACGAGTATAGACTTCCCCGTCGATCTCAAACGTGATGCCGTCGACCCATGGGCGGTGATAATCCTCCAGCTCCACGCCGGAAAGTTCTTTGAGTTCAGCGTAGCTGCCAACGACTCGGACCTTGCCAGACTCTGACTTCCAGACTGGCATCGCAGTCGCCCAGAAACGGTCACGAGAGATGTTCCAGTCCGGCGCTTGTTCGACAGTTTTCTCGAAGCGCCCGTGCTTCACGTGTGCCGGGAACCAGTTGATCGGGCTATTTTTCTCCAACATCTTTTCGCGCTGACCGTCGATATCCATAAACCAACTTGGGTGTGCTCGGTACATGAGTTTCGTGCCACAGCGGTGACAGTGTGGGTAGCTGTGTCGTATGTAGTCGACTCTCCAGACAACGCCGCGAGCGTGCAGGTCTTTGGCGATCTGCTTGTTTACTTCCCAGACGTTGTAGCCCTTCCAGTCACTTTCTGTGAATATGCCGTTTTCGTCGATAGCATGCACGACAGGAATTTTGTGCATGCGAGCGAGCGCAAAGTCCTCTTCACCATAGGC
>CAYLGT010000014.1:0-9443 GCA_964383465.1 uncultured Candidatus Saccharibacteria bacterium
TTAGCGCAAACAACTCGTACCAAACGCGGGGTCGATACATTCGTGAACGGTATAGTTCGCGATGAAGGCTGCGAGAAGAAGCGGAGCTATGAGCAGTGGCGTAAGCCACAGCAGTAAGTATTTCTTGTTCTTCGCTGCTCGCTTTATGGTATAGACAAGCGCTGCCAGTACGGACACAGCCAGACCGAGCCAGCTCAGGATTGCTGCTGTATCTAGCAGGAGCTCGCCGAGCGAGCTATTTCCTGCAGTTCCACCTGCAAATGTGTCCGCTACTTCGCCCCCGAAAAGTGCAGCCAACACCATGAGCGCCGGACCCACACAGAGTCCAAGCAGCTGGACCCTGAAGATCTGTGCAAGCGTCAATCTTTCCAAGAGACGATCCATGTTACCCTTCCTTTCATACTCCAGTGTACCAAACTCGGATATATGACAAATTTTAAGACCCCGCCGAGAGCGGGGTCTGTGGTCGGTTCGGATGAACCTGGCGAGTGTCGGCCTGCTTAGAGCCTACCGGAGCTTCCCCGGAACCTGCCTCTCACATGAGGAGGGTCGCGAACCAGTCGCTATATTATATGGCGATAACCGTGCCAGTGCGGGCCGCGGCGCCCTAAGGGCGACCGATGAGAATGGGGATGTTCTTCGGCAAGCCGAGCAGCCGGCGAACGAAGGACTCGTCCGGGACTGACATGACGACTTCGCGCTCGAGAGCGCAGTCCTCTCCGATGAGTACCAGCCAAGTGCAAACCTGGGTACTCGACGGGGTGAACTTCCGGGTGAACTGGTGGGTCATTTCTGACCTCTTCCCCCAGCGGCGTGCCGTGGTCCATCCACGGTCGTGCGCTTGTCGCGGAAAGACTAGGTCTTTCCACACTGGGATCGCATAGATCCCTCCGTTTCTCTCACCATCACCACACCCTGTGGCGATCATTTCATTATAACACAACTACTATAAAAGTCAACGTAAAGCGTTCTCTGTTTCTTTATTGCTAAAAATCTGTTCCAGCAATTGTAAGTTAAGTAGTTTCATTGTACAGTATACGCGTACTTTGACATCAGCTTTCCTTCTCACGAAAGGAGCGGCCCGTGGCTGTTCTGGAAGGCAAATGGGGCTGTGCCCAATGCCCGACCGTAGGCATTTCGGGGCTGCTCCTGAAGTGCCCAAACTGCGGCGACCCCCGCAACCAACACCTCGACCCCGAAGAAGCCCCCTACTTGCCCACCGATGCGCGCGAGATCACCGACCAGGATGAACTCGACTACGCGAACTCAGGCCCCGCCTGGAACTGTGGCAAGTGTGGCGAGCTGAATCGTGGCGACCATGACACATGTAGTAACTGTGGCGCCAAGCGCGACCACGACGACATGGTCAACCCGGTCTACACCTACGTCGATGGAATCGACGCGCAAAACGTGCATCTCGACAATCCCGGTGCGGTCGTGGACGATCGAACGGACGCTGTACTGAAGTCAGCCGACAAGCTACAGGAACTGGAAACAGAGCCTGTGACTATGCCAGCCCGGACGTTCAGCGCCCTGTCTATCCCACGGCGAAGTGTTTTGTCGCTCCGTGACGCCGCCTACCGGGGTCGTCGTGCTCTCAGCTCACGAGTACGAGTCAGCCCAGCAAAGGCAGCCCTGACCGCCGCTGCGACCGTCCTTTCGGTCGGCGGAGGTGGTGCGGTATATGTGAACTTTGTCCAAACCCACGACGTCACCCTGCAGGTCACCGGCCTGGCATGGGAACGTCAAGTGGAAGTGGAAGAACTCCGTACGCTCACGAAACAGGACTGGGATCCACCAGCCGACGCCCGCATCCAGCACAGCGAGCGAGCGATTCATCACTACGACACAGTGCTGGACCACTACGAAACACGCCCACACCAAGTGGGCGAGCAGGTCCAAACTGGTACGCGAAATGAGTCATACGCCTGCGGAAGCACAACGGTCGACAACGGTAACGGTACGTTTAGTACCGAGACCGAGTACTGTGACCGCTCGGTCCCCGTCTACACCACGGAGTACCACACCGAGTATTCCCAGGAACCCGTTTACCGACAGGATCCTGTGTACCGGACGCTCTACACCTACGAGATCGATCGGTGGATGACGGATACCTTCGTGACCGCCAAAGGCAGTTCGGAACCGCACTGGCCCGAACCACGAGACCTCTCAAGCAAACAGCGAGTCGGTGATGAACGTCGCGAGACGTACACTGTCACGCTGTCCGACGAGGATGGCCGCAGCTTCAACCGAGAGATCGACTGGAGTAAATGGTCGGTGCTCGACAGTGGCGAGACTATCCCCGGAAAGGAAAACCACCAAGGGTCTCTGCGCTCTGTGGAGTGGCCTACCAGCTGATGCAAAGTTATAGCCGTGATGATATCGACGTGAGTCGAAATCGTCGCGGCTATTTCTCTTTGAGGTCCAGAAGCCGTCCTTCGACACTGCGTCGGTTGTTCCATTCGTTGATGCCGAGTTCACATAGCACGTCGACGGCCTCACCCACTTCGGAGGTGAATTTGTCGGCGCAGTTAAAGGCGATCATTTCCATACTTTGACCATTTGCATCTCCGAAACGATACTTCACATGTTGGTTCTCGGCACCCATAGTGCGTCGGCGGAGCACATGCAATTTTTTGAACTCAAACACCGGCTCGGGGTTGCCGTTGCCGTAGGGCTCTAGCCGGGAAAGCTCTTCGACATTTCCCTCGGTGCACAGACGAAAATCGGTCAATGTTACGTCAGGCTTCACTGCCAGATGTCGCAGCTGGTCAGTCAGCTTCAAAGAGTTGTAGTGGGCGTTCATAGCGTCGCGCCAGGCGCCGATGTTTTCGACTTTCAGCGTCACACCGGCAGCAAGTTTGTGTCCACCGCCTTTTATGAGTAACTCTTCAGTCGCACGGATTCCCTCGACCGCCGAGAAATCACCAAAACTACGGGCCGAACCCTTCGCCGTGCCATCTTCCAGCTCCTGCAGCACAAAGGTCGGTTTGTAATGGGCCTCGAGCAGTTTGGCGGCCACGATACCGATGATGCCGTGGCTCCACGTAGGATCGCTGACGATGAGCACCCGGTCGGAAACTCGTGCAATCGCCTGCTCGTTAGCGCTCTTAAATATCCGGTCTTGCTCGGCGCGACGGTCACGATTCATACCGTCGAGCAACTCGGCCAGTTCGTGCGCCTTCGAGTTGTCAGTCGTTGTCAGTAGGTCGAGCGCGAGCTGCGCTGTCTCCAGCCGACCAGCAGCGTTTAGCCGAGGCCCAAGCGCGAAGCCGAGGCTTCGGGCACTGAGCTTGCTGGGATCTACCCGAGACACCGCCATGAGCAGTTTTATGCCAGGACGACGAGTCTTTCGCATAACTTCGAGACCCCAGTAGACATTTGCTCGGTTCTCGTCAGCCAGCTCCACAACGTCGCAGACCGTGCCGAGCGCTACCAGGTCAAGCAGCCACTTCTCATGACCGGGCTCCAACCCATCGAGCTTTGTCTGCAATGCCTGGATGAGTTTGAACGCCACTCCAACACCGGCTAGGTCTATAAAAGGATAGCTATGGTCGGTTCGCTTGGGGTTGATAGTCGCCACTGCCGCCGGCATGGTCTCTGCCACAGAGTGGTGATCGGTTACGATGACGTCGACGCCCAGTTCATTCGCCACGTCGATTTCCTTGTGGCTCAGGCTTCCACAGTCCACCGTAACGATGAGCTGCGCACCCTGCTCGGCTAGTCGTCGTATAGCATCACTACTCAGCCCATAGCCTTCCACAAAACGATTTGGGATGAAGGCTTCTGCCGTGATCCCAAAACTGGCAAAGGCATCAAGTAGTACCGACGTCGCCGTCAACCCATCGATGTCGTAGTCACCATATATGAAGACTTTCTCACGATCTTTGTGTGCTTTAACGAGCCGCTCAACCGCCTTTTCCATGTCGGGCAACAAAAACGGATCGTGACGAAACAGTTCGTAGTCCGGAAACAAAAATGCCTGACGTTTTTCACTATTCGTCAGGCCCCTAGCCGTAAGTACTGACTCGACTAGGCTCATGCGCGCAGCCTAAGCGTCACCGGCAGATGTACGACGCTTGTTTTGAGTTTGTTGTGATTTTATAACGATACTTTGGAGCTCTTTAAAGATCGCAAAGTGCTTGTTTGTCGAGTATATTTTGGTGTTACCCTGCTTCTCACTGGTGAGGAATCCAACTTTTTCCAGGCGCTTGAGTTCGCGCTGGATGTTGCCTGGATCTTCTTTGATCAGCTTCGCCAGACCCCTGACATGGGTGCGAAAGTCTGGATATTTGGCATAGACAACGATTATCTTGCGACGGACTCGTGACGTGATAAAAACATCCAACATACGACTAAACTTCACACCTCTTAGATTTATATGCGTTGCTAATTATTCTACATTTGTCGGGTGTGAAATTCAATAGCCCTTCGTGATTTTTATAGGACTTTTCTGCGCCCAAGGGCGTTCTGTCGCGGTTCAAGTCGAAGTTTCTCTCGAGCAGCACAGCTTGAGCTGTACGTGCTCAGTACTGCTCAGCGAGCAGCGCAGAGAAAACTTTGAGTTGGGCCGCGAGAAACGGCCGATCAGTGCCAATTGAGGATAATTTCGTTCAGTTCGGCGATGGTTGCCTCATGTGAAGGAATGTCGTTGATGTCGTAGTAGTGGTTCGTGTCCAAGTAGTTGTCGGTGACGCTCAGTATATGAATCTCGTCACCAAGTATGTGCGCCCGGTCGACGGCCTCGACTGAAGCAATCGGTGTAGCGATGACGAGTCTGTGGATGCGTAGCGGCTTCAAAAAATCCGCAGCCGCGTCGAGACTTATACCACTCGCCAAACCGTCGGAAACGAGTATGACGTTGTGTTCCCGTAGCATCGTCTCGTTAACGATGCCGCCCGCACCAAGCAGCTGGTTCATATGCGAAAGCTTTTCGCGCTTCTGGTCCTCTAGGTAGCCATGAAACTCGCTGTAGTACGCTTCGATTTCTCCCGTAGAAAACATGCCGTTATAGGTAAAACGCCCGCTTTGATTGACCGTCCCGAAGTCCACCTGCTCTCCCGGTATATCGATCTGTTCGCTCAGCAACATCGTAAGTGTACAGTGTAGCTCCGCGGCAATTTGCCTACCAACCTGTACGGCACCATCGCTAAGGGCCACGACGATCGTGTTCTCATAACGATACCCAGCAACAAGCTGTTGCGCGAGTCGATACCCTGCCTCCAGGCGCGAACTAAAATACATAAAGCTAGTGTAGCAGCTATAATGGCGGTGATGGAGTATTATGTTGTGTCACCACTACGGGTCGTTCATGCACGCGAAAGCGCCCTGACGTACCACTTTGAGGGTGTGCTTTCACCGGGCCAGATCGTAGCGGTCGGTGTCGGTCAAAAAACAGTGCCCGCTGTAGTCCTGTCGCGCACTAAAAAACCAGACTTTGCCACCAAGCCAATCGATGCCGTCGTTACCACTACACCACTGCCGGCGCCTTTGCTCGCACTCCATACCTGGCTGAGCGACTACTATCTCTCGCATCCTGTTGCTGTCTGGCAGTCTATGCTGCCGAGTGGCCTTCTGAAAAAACGGAGAAATCGCGCGGCAAAACGCTTAGAACACCTTAGAGATCGAACAAATTATATGCTCAACTCTGATCAAAAACAAGCTGTTTCAGCTATCTGGGCCCGGCCTGCACAGACGACGCTGCTACGCGGAATCACCGGCTCAGGCAAGACCGCTATGTATATCGAGCTGGCCAAGCGAACTATGAAAGAAGGTCATTCATGTATTGTTCTCGTCCCTGAAATCGCCCTCACCTCACAAATCGTTGCCGAGTTCTCTGCTCATTTTGAAGACATCATTCTCACTCATTCCACCATGACTGAAGCTGAGCGTCATATGACCTGGCTCGAAGCGCTGACAAGTCCAAAGCCTCGCGTCGTCATCGGACCTCGCTCCGCCCTCTTCCTGCCACTACCAAACATTGGGCTCATTGTTATAGATGAGTGCCATGAACCTGCTTACAAACAAGAAAAAAGCCCTCGCTACTCTGCACTGCGTGCCGCCAGCATACTGGCGCGCGAACATGGTGCTCGTCTGGTACTTGGCAGTGCTACGCCATCAGTAAGCGATTACTTTCTCGCCGACAACTCTGGCAGTGTCGTCACCATCGACAAACTCGCCAAACAACATGCCATTCCACCTACGGTTGAAATCGTTGACATGACGAAACATGGTAATTTTGGCCGTAGTCAGTTTTTATCAAATCAACTACTGACCAAGCTTGAAGAAAATCTCGGTGCCACTCATCAATCTCTTTTGTTTCATAACCGCCGCGGAAGCGCCCCTACCACGCTCTGCGAGAATTGTGGCTGGAGTGCTGCCTGTCCACGCTGTTACGTACCCCTTACCCTCCACGCCGACCAACATCACCTGCGATGCCACCTATGCAATCATCAAGAACGTGTGCCAACTGCTTGTCCTGTCTGTGGTGGGGCACATATCATCCATAAAGGTATCGGCACTAAACGCATCGAAGAAGAAGTTCGACTTCTGTTTCCTGCTGCCAAAGTTGCACGCTTTGATGGCGACAATTCATCGGGCGAAACCGTCGACGCTTCCTACCAGGCACTCTACGACGGTGACATCGACATCATCATCGGTACCCAGGTGATCGCCAAAGGGCTCGACCTGCCAAAACTGCGTTTTGTTGGCGTCGTCCAGGCAGACAGCGGGCTAGCACTCCCCGACTATCAGAGTAGTGAACGCGTTTTTCAGCTCCTCGCCCAAGTAAGCGGACGCGTCGGTCGCAATGAACACGAGAGTCACGTCGTCGTACAAAGCTACCAGCCAACCCACCCTAGTGTGACGAGCGGCATCGCTCAGGACTACAGGTCATTTTATGAAAGCACACTAGCCGATCGTCAGCGCGCAAACTTCCCACCGTATACCTACCTACTAAAGGCAACATGCACCTATAAGTCCGAGGCAGCTTCTGTGCGTGCGGCCCGGCAACTAGCTGGGACACTGCGTCCGCTACTTAAACCAGGAGACGAGATCGTTGGACCAGCACCCGCATTTTACGAACGTGCTCGCGATAGTTACCGCTGGCAGCTTATCGTCAAAAGCCGGTCCCGCACCCAGCTCGTCAAACTCGCAGAGCACATACCGTCAGCGCACTGGCAGTTCGAGCTCGATCCTATCTCTCTTCTCTAGCAGCGAAGCTGTTTTTCCTCTATACTTGTTGGTACTTATGACCACCCGAGCCGACATCATCACCCTGCCGCACCCAGACCTGCGTAAAAAATCCGCACGTATCCACGTCATCACCGATGAGGTTCGTCAGCTTATCCAGGACATGAAAGATGCGGCGCTTGACTGGGAAGATAGTCGGCCTCACGAAATCGCCGTTGCGCTCGCCGCGGTACAAAT
Organism: uncultured Candidatus Saccharibacteria bacterium; assembly: GCA_964383465.1. Taxonomy (GTDB): domain Bacteria; phylum Patescibacteriota; class Saccharimonadia; order Saccharimonadales; family Saccharimonadaceae; genus CAYLGT01. The sequence continues at coordinate 7,429 of CAYLGT010000014.1, forward strand.
TGATCGCCTTGAGCGAGTAGTTATAGTCCGCGGCGATTTCGAACACAAAGAAGATCGTTCTTTTATGGTGCTCATCAACCCCGAGGTTGTGAAGTACGAAGGAAACATCGTAACCGATCATGAGGGGTGTCTGAGTGTTAAAAACATCTATGGTCTGGTACCTCGTCATGACAAAATCCGTCTCAAAGCCCTCGACGAAGAAGGCAATGAGGTACGTGCACGTGCCGAAGGCTTCCTGGCTCGGGTTCTCCAGCACGAAATAGATCATACCAACGGCATATGTTTTGTCGACCACATAGATGATCAAAAAGATGCCTTTTTCACACTCGATGATTCAGGTGACTTAAGCGCAACGGCCTACGAAGATGTCAAAGCGTCTGGTATTTTTCGGTAACGAACGCCTCGTAAGCGGCCTGCCCCATAGCGACACGCCGGTGCTTCGTGGCTTGCTCGAAAGAGGTTACGAAATCGTTGCCATAGTCGCCAACTACGAAACTGGCACCTCTCGCTCGGCCCGAAAACTGGAAGTTGCTGAAGTCGCAAAAGAACATAACATACCACTCTTTACCCCTGAAAAACCGGCAGATATCTTCGATGAACTCCGTAAGTTTCATGCAGATGCGGCGGTGCTGGTCGCCTATGGGCGAATCATACCTCAGCGAGTAATAGATGTGTTCGGTCCAGTTGGAATCATCAACATACACCCTTCACTCCTGCCTCGTCACCGTGGCCCAACCCCGATCGAGTCTACAATCCTGGCGGGAGATACTGAAGCCGGAGTCAGCATCATGCGCATTACGGCAGGCATGGACGAAGGCCCTGTGTATACTCAAGCGCGTGTACCCCTCTCGGGTTCAGAGACGAAATTTGAGCTATATGAAAAGCTTTCAGAACTAGGCGCCAAACTACTCATAGACTCACTCCCCGACATACTCGAAAACAAACTACAACCAGTTTCGCAGCAAAACGATGGTGTAACTGTTACATCACTGATTTTGAAACAACATGGTATTTTGGACACCACAACAGATACAGCATATGCTTTGGAGCGCAAGATTCGTGCCCACCTAAGTTATCCAAAATCACGACTGTCCATCGGAAATAACGATGTAGTTGTAACAATGGCAAAAGTTGTCGACGGCCCTGGGTCTGGCATACTTGTCGTGCCCTGCGCTGAAAAAACCTACCTAGAGATACTCGAACTCACTGCCCCATCGGGCAAAAAGATGACTGGCGAAGCCTACCTCCGCGGCTATGCAGCCTGAGCTTCGGCGCCGTCAGAGCCTCCCAAAAATGCCTCGCGGTTGTCGCGGATAAAGTTTTTGAGCGTTTCGAGTTCGGTGGCAACTACTTGTTTATAGTCAGGGCGATTCATCTCGAGCCACTTTAGCGAACCATACTCGCTAACAAGCACGAGGTTATCTACGTCGGCTGGTGCACTCGCCTTTAGCTGCTTGAAGTCTTCTGCGTCGAGATAGTTCGGTAGAAAGCGTTCAAACCATGACATAACCTTTTGTTCATCACGGTCCACAAAGGCCTCGAACTGCGCCAGTTGGTCGTCGCTCAACCCCTCTGAAAGTTTGGTACCTACTCGTAACTCAAGCTCACTATATATGTGTTGTAACAGTGCCTGTTTTTGATCATCAGGCAAATCACCAAGGCCTACATCGTTTAGAAAATTCTCGTCGAGCTGAAACATGTCTTTCCCCTTTTTGGCTGCTATGTATACTTTTCTTTTCCATAATTATACGCGCTTACTGCGCTGACACAAAAATCCCCGCATGTTGCATACGGGGATTTTTTCTAAAGAGCCAGGTTATGGCTTAGCGACGAAATAATTTTCGACTCAGCGTGCGACGCGACTGGGCATAGGTATACGCACCATATCCGAGCGCACCGCTCCCAAGTAGCCCACTCACAATCGTTTCCGGACCTGTTGAAGCGAGCTCACTAGGAGTTTCTTCGTCGTCGCCTTTTGCGACTTGCTGCTCTGAACATGCCTCATCGTCGACAGG
>CAYLGT010000014.1:9543-19303 GCA_964383465.1 uncultured Candidatus Saccharibacteria bacterium
CCGTTCACGCTGGCGGGAAGCGCTGCGCGAACCATGACATCTTTAGCAATTCCGACACCACTGGCGTTGAGGTTGCTGGCGGCGTTGTTGTGGACGTACACCTGCACCATGTATTCATGACCAGGTGTCAGTGTTGCGGTGCTTTTGAGTTTTGTACCTGCAGTTACGTCCTGAATGGTGACGAATTCTCGTTCATCACCATAGTTTGGATTATCGGTGATCGAGTTGAATGTCACGTGGTCGGCCGGATGAGCCATAGTGTAGGTTGGGCGTTCAGGGCCCCATGCGAAGCTCGCGGATACACTTACCGCTGCCGTAAGTACGGCGAGAACAGCTGCAAATCGTTTCGGTATATAACGAAAATAGTTTGTTATCCTCATACGTCTCTCCTTATCTGTTAGAGTATCAGTTATTTTATGCTTACGCCAAATTCTTAAGAGGTAATCTGGTGACTGTCAAATCATGTCAGTTCATAGAAAAGTGCTTCGAGGCGGCCGGTCAGGGAGTCCCTGATCGGCCGCCTCTCGGCGATGAGATAGATGTCACGGGCCATTGGGTGACCCCGTCTGCGTCCCCGACTCCTCAGGAGAGGGAGCCGCAGAATGGCCGTCGCTCGCTCCGCCACCGGAACCATCTCCTCCGCCCGAAGGCGACGATGATGGTGCAAGCGGCGAAGGCTTGGGCGCTGGCTTGGGTTCGGCCGGACCAGCCGTACCTTCGTTCGGATCACTGACGCCGCTGGGTTGCGGTGCCGGTGACTTCGGTTGAAGGCACTGCGAGTTCGGACCCTGGTAGCCCGGAACCTTCGGACAGCTGTCCTTGGGTCCATGCGGCTGCGTGACAGGCGGAACAGAGGGGGTGTACGGGCGGACCGGACGAATGTCAGTGAACCCGACATTGCCACAATCCGCTCGCATGGACGCCTTCCAGATGACCTCACCCTCGGTGCTCATGCAGAGCCAGAGGACGTCACCGGGCTTGGCCTGGCGGTAGCCGTCAGGCGTCAGCACGACTTCGTCGTCATAGTAGGGTTGGCCCTCGTACTGCATGTCACGAGTGAACTGCACCGGGATGTAGCACTCCCCCGTAAGGGCGCGCGTGATCTCGGTGTTCACCTGGACGGGGTCGTCGAACTTGTCCTCCATGGCCTGCTGGACCATGGACCGAGCCGCCACGGATGCCTCACTGTCGCCCGTAAGGAACGCCACGACATCGTGGCGATCCTCCAGGGTCTGGCCGACGAAACCCAGACTGTTCTGGGGGTCGTGTGCCGACCAGTCGACATCGGTGGTGTACTCACCCGGTCGAAGTCCCTTGTCCTTCAGCTCACGATCGAGCTGCTGGGCAAGCTTCTTGTAGTTCGGGTCAGCTGTCTCGGTCTTGGTGGCGCCGGGGTTGCCGGACGCCGGGCTAGAGGACCCGACGTCCGACGCACCCGCGGACTGCGACTGATAGCCGTTGGCCGGAATCTCAGTCACATGCATCCCCAGCATCTTGAAGATGAACGGGAGAAGCAACACGAGGGCCAGGATGGCCGCCGTAGCCCACATGACCTTGGCAAACATCTGCTTGCTCGAGTAGAACAACACCGCCAGCAGAACAGCCACCCCGGTGAGGGCAGCCATTCCCTGCCAGGTCTTCGCCCACCACCACATGTCGTTGCTGAACATATCCCCGAAGGGAGCCAGCAGGGCGATGGCGAGGGCGACCCAGCCAAGCAGACGTCCGTCCCTGTGAGCCAGGAAGCTCACAAGGATCATGACCACCAAAATGATGATGATCAGAATGATCCACCCCGCGCTCAGAAAACGCAGAATGAAAAACGGCGTGGGTAGCGGCATCCAGTAGCGGAACATCGCCCATCCAAGGGCAAGGACCGCGAGCTGAATGCCGACACGCCGGCGACCACTGCTCAGGACACTCGAAACGAGCGAGCCGAGCAGCACAAGCACCACCAGGCCAATGGCCAGCTGGAGCATGCCGTACGGTACAGGCATCGGATGCCCCTTTCTCAGTCAGTCTTCTTTGCGGGGTTGATCGGACCGAACACCTTGTCGGCAATCCAGACGTCAAGACGCTTGCGCGGCTTGTCAGCCGGAGCCGACTCGGACTCGGGCGCCGGCGTGGCAAGGGTCGTCCTGACAGGAGGAGCGACCGGTGCGACGTCAAGCGCTGCATGGGCGTGACGCAGGTCGTCGAGGATGTTGCGCAGCGTGTCGACATCACCAGCGTTCTGGTGAGCGTTGTCGAACTGCTGCTCCAGGTCGTCGAGCATCCTGAGAAGTCCGGCACGCTCATCCCGGAGTTCAGAAATCTCATGCTCGAGCTGTCGGATGTTGACGGCGATGTGAGCGCCGGCAGTCGTCGTCAGCTCATCGATCTCGGTGAGCAGCTGCTGAGCCTCGGCGTCAGGTTGACCCTGAAGCCTGCTCTGGAGCAGCTCGTGGAAGGACGGCTGCGACTGCCGGGGTCCCCCCGGAGGAGGCGTGGGCACGGGTGCACTGGGCATGACTTGTTCTCCTTTCCCCACACGGGGACTCGTTTGTGTGAAAAACTACACCCCAGAGTGGCTGGGAGTAGCACACCACAGGACATCGTAGGATATCCAGAAGTGCGCTACTCCCATACGGCATAGGAGAACTACCTATTTCTATCTCATTGCCAGCTACGCGAGCAGGTTGCTCAAGCGCAGCAAGGTACGCACCTACCCCCCTCTGTATTGCGGCACAGTGAGAACAGATGCAGCACCTCGCTACGCTTGGCGTGCTCAGAAGCTATGAATTGGCATGATTTGACAGAGGTAAACGAGTGAACGCTCGTTTACCAAAAACCAGATTGTAAACTTACCTCTTCGCATGCAGTCGTCGCGGTAGAGTTATAGCTTGATCCCACCTCTTACCTGCCGCAATACGTTGATAGTACAAATGTATCATTTTTTGTGTATTTTGTCAAGATAGAAAACACTATTGACATTTCATAGTACTTATGTATATAATGAACATATAAATTTAGAAAAACAAAAAAATGTCCGAAAACACCCCTCACTCACCGGAAGCACCACGAATGACCCCCGCCCTCACGGAGGCACTCAAAGACTTTGAAACCAGTAGCCGGAAAGCACCCGAGAACAAAGATGCCCTTCGCACCCTCAAGCGAGAAAACTACGCTGGGTACATAAACCACCTCTCTGTTATGTCCGATAAAGAAGCTGCTGGTGATACCGATTCTGGTCGCTTCTACCGTAACCGTCTCGCCTTTGAGGAGTACAAGACCGATGCCAAAGAACGCCTTGAGGACATCAAGGACAGCACTTTCCAGATGGGCATGCGGGCGCTCGAGCTCTCTGGCGTCGTCGTTGCCGGTGTTGCTGGCAAAATCGATGACAAGATCCTGGCTGTGCGCATGGAACGTGGTGCACGACGTAAAAAGAAACGCTCAGCCAAGCAGGAAGCCTGGCAGGAAAAACAGCGCGTATCTGATGAAAAATGGCTTGCCAAAAAAGCCGCTCGACGCGAACGCTTACAGGGAGCTATCGACACGGTGACATCGCCCTACCGCAAAGTTTCACGAGGTGTCATGAGCGTGTATGCTCGCGGTCTCGAGGCTTCTGACCCTGCAAAAGCCGCTGAACTTCGCAGTAAAATGTTTGCCCAGCGTGAAAAAGAACGCCTCACAGAGCTCAGTGGCGCACTTGATACCATCGATTTCTCCGTACAAAGCCCAACTGTCCAGCGCCTTCTCGAAACCGATATATTTAGCCCAGAGGCCACGTTACGCCTAGAAAACAAAACTGATGGTTTCGTAAGCGCACAGTTCGAGACCGTAGACGACCCTGACACGAAATTCGCCCTGTTTTATGGTCGCCAAGCAGCCGACGATGAACAGCTGACACCTCTGCTCATCGAGAAGCGTAAAGGCCACGCCTGGACGTTTCGCGAGACCCCAGAGGGCGAGACGGTGTTTGGCGGTTCAAAAGATGCCCTCTATAGCAGTGTTCTAACTGGCATGGCAAAAATGAGTGAAGGCATAAACCCTGTCGTCTCGCTTGCTGAGATGCAGCTTTTAGATAAACTTCTGTCTCCTGCGGGTGTTAAAAAGCCCGAATCAGTCGACTCCTCGCTGACGATTGCGCGAAAATACGTAAACAGCCTAGATACAGCTATAAAGGCCGAGGAAAACGCCGTCAGAAAACGCGCACTCCTCAAAGAACGAAGTCTCGCGATGAAACAGGTTCGTTCGCTAGTAGACGCAACGAAACGTCAAAAAGCTACCACTCAGCGTTCTGCTTAGGCGAGCGTTCGCTTCTTCAGCTCACGAGAGAAGAATTGGAGTCGATCACCTTCTTCGAGAAGTAGTTTGCCAGAGGTCTTGATCTCTAAACCGCACTGCTCACCTTCAAAGACTTCTTTGGCTTCTTGTTGCTGGCGCTGGACCTTGACGACCTCTACTTCAGAAATCTGCACCTTGTCCCTCATGACACGAGCCAGTGTGCCCGGTACGACTTTACCGCGCAGAACTTCACCACCACAAATGATGTCATCGCGAGTAGTACGGAAGACGCCGAGGATCTTTAGTTCACCCGTTTCGGTCTCGACCACTTCTGGGCTAAGCATGGCTTCCATGACTTCTCGTACATCGTCGAGGAGTTCGTAGATAACTTTAAAGATGCGAATGGTGACTTTGTCACGAGCGGCGAGACGCTTAACTGCCGGTGGCAACTGAACGTTGAAGCCGTAGATGATCGCGTCGGAACCGGCCGCTAGGCGAACATCGTTTTCAGTGATACTGCCGATGCTTGAACTGAGGATTCGAACGACAAGTTCTTCATTTTCAAGGAGTTTTAGGCTGTCCGTAACAGAGGTAAGTGACCCTTGCACGTCAGCTTTGACAATGACGTTGACGTCCTGCGTTTCGTCCTGCTTCTTCATCATGCGAAGCAAATCTGCCCCGGTCGTGTTTGTCTGAACGATGTCACGAAGTACGTTCTGCTTGTTTTGCTCTACCAGATGTCGCGCAGCTTTTTCGTTCTTGACGACGATAAATTGATCTCCAAAACTTGGCACTTCTTTGAACCCGGTGATAGTCGCTGGCGTAGCAGGTCCGGCAACTTTGAGTGGACGTCCAGCATAGTCAAGCTGGGTACGAACTTTGGCATATGTTGTGCCTGAGACAACAAATTGTCCGACTTTTAATTCGCCGTGTTGGACCAAAACGCTCACGACTGGGCCCTTTCCAACTTCCATATGAGACTCGATGACGAGGCCTTCAGCAGGCGTATCGACGTCAGCTTTGAGCTCTTCGAGGTCAGCTACAAGGAGGACCATGTCGAGCAATTTCTCGAGTCCCTCCCCTGTTTTCGAGCTGACTTCAACCATGATGGTGTCACCACCCCATTCTTCGGGGTTCATGTTGTATTCGCTCGCGAGCTGAGCTTTGACGCGGTTTGTGTCGGAAGTTTCCTTGTCTACCTTTGTAAGAGCTACAACGATTTTGGCGTTCGCTGACTGAGCGAATTTGATGGCTTCAACCGTCTGAGGCTTCACGCCATCGTCGGCAGCAACCACAATAATCACCACGTCGGTAAGCGCCGCACCATGCTGACGCAAGGCTGAAAACGCTTCGTGACCTGGGGTGTCGAGTAGCGTGATAGAACGGTCACCCCGTGTAGTCTGGTACGCACTGATGTGCTGGGTGATTCCACCTGCTTCACCTTCGACGACTTTGGTGTCGAGGATAGCATCGAGAAGGCTGGTTTTACCGTGGTCAACGTGACCCATGACGGCGACGATTGGTGGTCGCTCTGCAGCACTGTCACCGAGCTGACGAGTAGCCTTTTCGAGCGTTTCGCTGGCGGCAGGTTTGTGCTCGAGTGTCACTTCAAGCCCGAGCTCGTCGACAATGATCTGCGCCGTTTCCATGTCGATCCGCTGGTTGAGAGTCGCGGCAATACCATTTTTAAACAGCTCACCTACAAGCTTCGTGACAGGTAGATCAAGCTGTTCAGCAAGTTCACCTACGGTGATAGCGTCGGCGATCTGCAGCACTTTGATTTCTTCTGACATGTGAGCTCCCTTCTTAGGTTTGGCGTGTTTCTACCCATCTGGGCGACTTGTGTCGCCCAGATTCAAGAAACGCGGTTATTTCTTTGCTTTTGAACCCTTGAGGCTCAGAGAAATTTTGCGGTTCTCTTTGTCGACTTCCAGAACAGTAAAGGTCTTGCGCTCGTTGAGCTTGAATACCTTCTCTGGGTCGGCACCATCGGCGTCGCTCAGTTCACTGACGTGAACAAGCGCTTCGACAGCTGGGCTGATCTGCACAAAGGCACCAAACGGCGTGATGCGTGTCACGGTACCTTCGACACTACTGCCCTTTTTGAAGTCATCGACTTCCTTCATCCAAGGATCTTCCTGGAGCTGCTTGAGGCTAAGGCTCAGGCGGTCTTTGTCGATAGCAATAATCTTGGCATCGACGTTGTCACCAACTTTCACGTAGTCAGCAGGATTGTTGACACGCTCCCAGCTGATTTCGCTGATGTGGATCAGACCTTCGATACCTTCGACGTTAACAAATGCACCAAAGTCGACGACACCAGTGACCACGCCCTTGACGGTGTCACCAACCTTGAGGTTAGCGAAGCGGTCGGCCAGGCCTTCTTTGATAGCTTCTTTTTCACTAAAGATCAGCTTGTTCGCTTTACGATCAGCATCGAGGATACGAACCTTGATAGCCTTGCCAACGAGTGAGTTGAGGCGTTGTAGGATTTCGTCCTTGTCGCTGCTGCCCACACGTGGGTAGTGCTCGGCGCTCAGTTGTGAAACCGGTAGGAATCCACGAACACCTTCACATTCGATGAGCAGACCACCGCGGTTTGCGTCATACGCAGTTACCTCGATAGTTTCAGCATCATCAACGATGCGCTGGATCTCGTCCCATCCACGGTCCTTTGCGGCCTTGCGTAGGCTAAGCAGTGCGTAGCCGTTGTCGAGCTCGGTGTCGACGACACTTGCTGTGACGCTTTCACCTTCCTCAAGCTTCTGTCCGAAGCCGATTTCGCGGCGCGGAACAAAGCCGATACCAAGCGGACCTAGGTCGACCAGTACTTCGTGCTTGCGCACAGTTAGGATCGTCCCGTCGACTACTTCTCCAGCGGTTAGTTGCGTGATCGTCTCGCCAGCGAGCAGATCATCCATAGTGATAGTTTTGGCTGTTGCCATAATTTCTTCTCTCGGTAGATTTTCTTCGAAAGTTCTACCAAACTCCCTTCTTCGTGTATTTTCTCCCGTACCGCGTCAGCACCTACCGTAGTGGCAGGCTGCGCTAACTCAGCACAAAAAGAATTACTCCCATTGTACCTCTTATGGGAGCAATTTGCAAAGGAGTTGGAGCTAGTTGCTAAGTGCGCTTCGAATTAACGATCGGCGAGAGCTTGAAAAGGCGTAGAGAGAACCTGTCAGCACCATGAGACCCGCTCCCGTAACGAACACGTCGCTCGGTCCAGACGCTGCGACAGTCGAAGGGCCAGTTGTCGCTACGCTACTCGTATGTCCGGTGCTATTTGATGAGGTGTCTTTGGCGTCCGATTTTTGCTCTGTAGCAGAGTTTGTTTCACCTTTTTCTTCCGATGAGTTTGTCGGTTCAGTGACCGTTACTGCTGGCACGTTGTCTGTACGAGCGCTGCGTGCTTGATGCTTGCTCAAATACAAACCACCCGCGAGCAGCCCTGCAAGCGCAAGTGTGATGATGATAAAACTGACGACCCCACCTCGTTCTTGCTTGTGTGAATTCACGCTACATACCCCTGTTATTTCTATAAGTATATCAGTTTTTACGATGCGCGTAAAACGACAACGACGCATGCTACACTGGAAGTATATGTTGGTCACCGTCGACACTGGGGGAACTAAAACACTTGTCACAAGCTTTTCAAGAAACGGAAAGCCTGGTGAACCATTTCGCTATCCAACACCGCGTAACGAAGATGAATACGTAGCGACACTCATCGAATTTATACACGAAAAATACGCCGGAAAAACTATCGACGCAATCATCATCGGTGTCCCTGGAATGGTAAAGGACAATCGTGCTATCTGGTGTGAAAATCTGGGGTGGAAAGATTTTGACCTAGCGCGGCCCATCCATAAAGCATTTCACTGTCCTGTGTGGCTAGAAAATGACGCCAACCTGGCTGGTCTAGCCGAGACCAAAGCCTTGCCTACCATCCCTGCCATGAGTCTGTATGTCACCATCAGTACCGGCATCGGCACCGGCATTATTACCGAAGGAAAAATTAACCCAGGGCTTGCACAGAGTGAGGGCGGTCACAGCTTGGTTGAGTACGATGGCGCACTCAGACAATGGGAAAGCTTTGCCTCGGGACAAGCGATTTATCGCACCTACGGCAAATACGCCCGCGACATCCAGAGCAAATCTACCTGGCGACAAATCGCCGACAAAATAAGTCGTGGGTTTTTACCCATCATCCCAATTCTGCAGCCAGAGGTGATTATCATCGGTGGAAGCATAGGGACGTATTTTGATCGTTACTACACAACACTTCGCCAACTCCTTGACGACCACCTACCACCACACATCATTCGACCGGAGATCCGCCAAGCTGCTCATCCAGAAGAAGCAGTTGTCTACGGGTGCTACTACTATGCCAAAGACCGACTTAGTTAATCGACTTCGCACCGACTTTCCTCAGTTCTCGCTGGTCGAAGGTGACGATTTCTTTTGGTCACCAAAAAAACAGACCGTCTTTTTTCGCCCGTTAAAAACCGCCGAGGACTCAATGATACTCCTTCACGAGATGAGTCATGCAGTCCTTAGTCATACAGAGTTTAAGCAGGACATAGACCTTCTCAAAATCGAACGTGAAGCATGGCAGTACGCAAACTCCACTCTCAGTCCAAAGTATCAGGTGGACATAGACAACGACTTCGTCGAAGACTCACTCGAAAGCTACCGTGAGTGGCTCCACAACCGAAGTCGTTGCCCAACCTGCGCACTTACGGGGGTCCAAAAAAAATCTGGAACCTACGCATGTCTCGGCTGTGGCTCGAGTTGGACCGTCAACGATGCTCGACGCACTGGACTTCGGCGAAGAGCCATAACTCACTAAAAAATCACCTCCGTTTCGGAGGTGATTTTTTAGATAAGAGCGGACAGTCGGTTTCTTTAGAGAACGATGTCGATCTTTTTGTTGACGGCTTTACCGCGGCGTGAAATACGTCCACCCTTGGCGCCTGCCTGGCGAGCAAGCTCGCGGTTAGCGGCAAATCCACCAGTGTGGCCGTTCATGCCACCTTTTGCGCCGATCTTGGCGTAAAAGTCAGAACCGTGACGAGCTTTATTAGTTGCTGCAGCCTTCTGGCCACCTGCTTTTGTTCCAGCCATAGTCGTTTGACTCCTTTTCCTTGGAAAACAAAAAGTAGACAAATCTGCGAGAAATTCATCTACCCTACCTCTGATTCCCAAAACTTATATATCACACACGATATGTGTATGCTTTTACATTAGCATAACAACGCGATTATGTCAATATGTACAGCTCATGTTTTTATGTCGTAAAAACTGTTGCACATATTCAACTGGTGCTATATAGTGTTCTCAGGCACCTGTTGAGACACCAAAACAGGTCTCACATACAAAACGACCTACTCTGCGAGATGGGTCGTTTTTCGTTGAGGTGATACATGAAATATCGTGGGGCTTTCCTCTTCCGCTATCATGTTGTCATCAATATGTATCATAGTCTTTC
>CAYLGT010000015.1:0-12189 GCA_964383465.1 uncultured Candidatus Saccharibacteria bacterium
ATCCGAACCGACCACAGACCCCGCTCTCGGCGGGGTCTTAAAATTTGTCATATAAAAAATAGGGGGGGTGGACTAGAAACGTACTGTTTCTAGTCCACCCCGGACGTTCTACCCGTGCTCGTCACACTTGCCGGTTGCCGGAAGTTCTACGAAGCACACAGGACAGGCGGCCGTCGACGCTTGTCGACGAAAGTCGTTCATGTTCTTGCCGGGTGGCTTGCCGCTTGTTGAAAGCGGCTTGGGCCAGTCGATGTTCTCGACTGGTATGCCGAGTGCTGCGGCAAGCAAGGCGGCTGTCTGCTCGTGAATACTCCGAGTCTCCGTAGGCGACAGAATGGAGTACAAACGCGTTTTTGACAATCCCGCTCGACTGGCGAGTTCAGTCTTTGACAGCCCGGAACGACGGACGGCCTCTTCCAGCTTTACTTTGGTCACAGGTGCATGGCGCAATCCAACCTCCTGGTAAGAACAGGCGAGTTATGGGTCTCACGACTAATATATTATAGTATATTTGACTAAAGTTAGCAATAGTCGGAGTGTGAAGATGAGCAGTATAATTATGAATATGAAACATCGTTGGACACTCTATGTGCTGAAACTTGAGTCGGGTAAATGGTATGTGGGCATAACTTCTAAATCACCCGAAGAGCGGTTTAAGGAGCATCTAGCAAAAAAACGAAGCGCGTACTGGACGATGAGGTATAGGCCGATTGCGATAGAGCTTGTGGAAGATCTCGGAGTGGTAAGCAAGGAGCACGCTGAAAAGTACGAAAGCAAAATTACTCGGTCGCTCATGAAAGAACGAGGCATAAACAATGTGCGAGGTGGGGATTTACGGCATGTTGAAGAGTATGTGCAAGGATTTGGGTATTTCTGGTCAAAGGATAATCTACGAGATGTCTTCACGATGATATTTATCTTGCTGCTACTAGGCTTGCTGATGGTGGACAAGTACATCGTGCAGTTCATTCCAGGTGGGGTAAGATAGTCAAATGAACGAACTAACCCCCGAGGAAAAACGAGTCATCCTGGACAAGGGCACGGAAGCGCCATGGACAGGTGAGTTGTTGGATGAGAAGCGTACTGGAACGTATGTGTGTCGGCAGTGCGGCGCTGAGCTGTATGCCTCGAAAGACAAGTTTGACTCGCACTGTGGCTGGCCGAGTTTTGACGACGAGTTGCCAGGCGCGGTAAAGCGCACACTCGACGCTGACGGTATGCGAACGGAAATCACCTGTGCGAATTGTGGCGGGCACCTGGGTCATGTGTTTGAAGGCGAAGGCCTGACGGACAAAAACATCCGCCACTGCGTGAACTCGATCAGCATGCGGTTTATCCCGGCCGATAAGTCGTAAAGCTATAAAAGCGCCCATGCTATACTAGTTTTTGTTAACAATTCGGCATATCAAGAAGCGGGGAGAGAACTGACTCTATGAACCGCTCGCAACCTACATATGCAAGGTGCGAAATTCAGCCCGAAAGGGAAAGATGTAAACAACTTGATGTGCCGTCCAAGAAAGGACGGTTTTTTGTATGGCAAATCTCAGAACAGCGGAAAGTGTCAGCCCGAAGCACCCCGATAAACTTTGCGACCAGATATCTGACGCGATACTCGACGCATACCTAGCGGGTGATTCAGAGTCACGCGTCGCAGTAGAAGCAGTTGGTGGTCATGGCAAGGTGTTTGTGGTTGGTGAAGTGACTAGCAGTGTGCACCCGGAAATCGAACCGATTGTGCACAGGATCGCTGGCGATGTAGAGATCGAAGTGCGACTCGTCAAACAAAGTCCAGAAATCGCACGTGGTGTCGACACGGGCGGTGCTGGTGACCAGGGGATTATGACCGGGTATGCCTGCGACGAGACACCAGAAAAACTGCCGCTTGAAACAGTACTTTCCCGCAGCCTCAACCGGTACCTGTACGAACGCTGGCCGTATGACGGCAAAACTCAGGTAACGCTTCGTGATGGAGTGCTGACGGAAGTTGTCGCCAGTTTTCAAAACGCACCTCATGACGAACTAAAAGCTGCCGCCGAAGCATGGCTCACCGCTCAGGGAGCTCACGACGTGACCCTGCACATAAACCCGACCGGAGATTGGTCGCAAGGTGGGTTTGACGCGGACACGGGTTTGACTGGACGCAAACTAGTCGTTGACAACTACGGCCCACGCATACCGATCGGCGGAGGGTGCTTTAGTGGCAAAGACGCCAGTAAAGTTGACCGCAGCGCGGCGTATATGGCCCGAAAAATTGCGCTCGACTACCTGAAAAAGCGCAGCGCGCATGAAGTGAGTGTTCAGCTGGCGTACAGCATCGGTGTTGCTCAGCCACTTGAAGCCACTGTGGTGGTCGACGGTGTGTCAGAAATTGTCGAAGGGTATGACCTGACTCCGGCCGGTATCGCGCAGCTTCTCGACCTGAAACGACCGCAGTTTGAACAAACTGCTCGGTATGGTCACTTCGGCCACAGTGAGTTTACCTGGGAGAACTAACTGCTATACTAAAACCACTATGATTTCCTAAGAAATCCTCTATGCGTAGACGTTTGGACGAGCCAAACCACTAGCGCCCTCGAATATCACTCAATATACGAAAGGGTACTAACAAGCATGAAGAGAATCATCACAGTTCGCGGGATGGTTATAAAAGACGGAAAGATGTACGCGCAGCGTCTGAAGACGGGCGATGGCGAAAACGATTTCTGGTGTACGCCTGGTGGGAAACTGGACGAGCATGAATCACTTCTCGATGGCCTCCAGCGTGAGATGATCGAAGAAACTGGCGTGAGAGCGGAGATAGGAAAGTTGCTGTTCATGCAGCAATTTGACGATGGCGAAAACGAATTTCTTGAGTTTTTCTACGAGATCAAAAACGCTGATGACTACGAGCATGTCGACCTCAGCGCGACGACACATGGTGAGCTCGAAGTTTCGCGTCATGGATTTATAGACCCGAAGGTTGAACGTGTGCTGCCGGAGTGTATTTCGGAGCTCGACTTGGAGAACCTAGGCTCTCAGGACGTGAGTCTGTTTAGCTACCTCTAGCTTCGTTCGTAGTGGCACGTATAGCCACCGGGGTTTTTGCTTAGGTAGTCCTGGTGGTAGTCTTCGCCTGGCGTTGCGCGAGTTATCTATGAGCGAGCCTGAATGACTTGTCCTATGAGGGCAAGATTTTCACGCATGTCCTTCGTGTCGCGACCTGCGCTTGTGTCGTCGGCAATCGTCTGTTTAAACCTATCGACGAGTCGAGCTAGCTCCTCGTTGGTTTTGGCGGCATAGATGTTTATGGTGTCGACTATGTCCGAGCCGTTTTGACGTCTAATTTCTTTTGAGACGCCGCTGAGTATATTCATGACGTCCATGGCTTGGAGTCTCTCCTCCCATGAAGCCTGTCCAGGGAGGGGTACTTTGAAGCCACCATATAGCGCGGCGGCGATGTTGCGAGCACCGTCAATAGGCGTTAGGGCGGCAACGATCCGTTGGACCATAGCTGAGTCGGCTGCTGTTGCATAGGTGACTGCGCCGTCTGTTTCGCCATAAGCATGCTCGGGGCGAAGGCTAGCAAAACGCTGCTCGAACTGTCTTTGGACTGCAGCAAGGTTCGCCGCTGCACGCTCAACTTCTGTTTCGTCATACCGACGTATGCCGTCTACGATTGAGTCAGCGATGTTATTTCTGATGGCAATGAGTTGTTCGTCGGAGAAGCGCTCGTAGGGGTCGGCAGATTCTGCGCTTGCCGGAGAGGTTTCGGCAGGGGGTACGACGAGTTGGTGGGTGATACCTTCGCCCATTTTTTGACGACGGGCTTCACGCATAGCCTCACCGAACTGCTCGACGGTATCGCGGTGAAATTCTGGCTTTTGAAGTCGTGGATGTGAAGGGTCGACGGGGTCTTTACGCATGTCCATGGTCGTGATTTTTGTGATTGGCGACCTAGTGCGGACACGTTTGCCAGTTTGTGGATCGACGCCGAGTACCAACGGCTCACCAACAACCGCTACTACATGTTTGAGCATGCTGGAGTCTATGGGGTGCCGCTCTTTGTCGGTTCCAGCGTGAGTAGTGGAGGCGATGTCGAATTTCTGCTTGTTAGCACTGTTTGACTCTACGGTGCGTCGGATGAGGAGTTGTTGACCGTCTTCGGTCTCCACCATGACATGTGTGATGTCACCGTCGACTTTTCCAAATCTCGTAAAACCCTGTTCGTCGAGTTTTTTAGGGTCGTCAGGAGCGTCATCGAAAGGAGCACGGATGTTGCTGTCAAACGCAAGTACTCGACCTGGTTTGTCGAGTTCTTCCGCCCAGCGGGGCATACCTTTTTCGTCTTTGACGATGACGAGATTACCGCCACTCACTCGGGCTGCTTCCCGGAGGCCAAGTTGGAGTGTTTGAGGGTCGGTGATACTGTCTGGTTTTGTTGCCAGGGCGAGTACTGTCGGGTCTAGTTTGCTGCGCCAGTCTTTTTCGACAGGACGCTGGGCTTCGACAGGGGAGTGGGTGGTGGTTTCCGTCATTTTTATTTTCAAGGTTTCGTTATATAAACATTAGCATAGTTAAGTAAAAAAGTCAAGACGAGGCCTCTGTCGGTAGATACAATTGTACGGTTGGTTTCTCCAGCTTAATTTCTTTTAAGACAGTTGTAAAACGACATCTGTTGTGTTAGAGTATTTCGAGTATGATTCAAGTAACACGTAAAGACGGTAACGAGGCGAACGAGAACCTGATTCGCCGTTTCAACCGCAAAGTACTGCAGTCTGGCGTGCTGAGCACAGTCAAAGCTGGCCAGCGTTTCGCAAAGCCACTCAGCAAAGTTGAGCGACGTAAAAAGGCGATCATCCGCCGTGCGCGCAAAGCCGACAAGCTGCAAAAAACCCGCATGGGTCTACGCTAATCCTTTTAGCAAAGAGATGAGATGCGACGAAAGTCGCATTTTTCTTTTGTAAAAACTTTCCATACTTTTGACAGCAAAAGTATCTTCTTGTGCCCAAGAAGCAAGGCCTTCTTTTCGTCATTGCGCGAAAAGAAACAAAAGCCGCTAGCCACCCTCAGTCTCGCCAAGTGCCCCGAAATGTTTGCGTCGTCGCTGCGGTACGAACCTGGCTTTCAGCCAGAACCGGCCAAAAACATATGACTATAGTGACTGGTTTTTGGCGCGTCCTCGCGAATGACTCGCCACAAACATCTCGGTGTTTCTTGGGCGACTTCACAGCGGCGTTTTAGCCGCAGGCTGTCGCGTGAGTGGCACTCTCGACTGACCCGATTCAGATGTTCGTAAAACACACAATCTAACAAAACCGAGGACTGTTTGAGCCAGTCTCTGGCGAGTCCCGCAGGTGATTGTGTGCTTTTACGACAGATGAGTCGAGGCACCAAGAGCTGTGCCTAGCGATCTTTGCTCCTTTCTGCGCAATGATAGAAAGGAGGCGTTGCTTCTTCCGCCGAAGAAGTGCTGCTGTCTTTGGCAAAAAGAACACCTTAACTGCTATACTTTCATATAGAAAAAGGAGAAAAAATGAATCTCAAAGATCGTATAAACGCTGATCTGAAAACTGCCATGCTGGCGCGGGACGAGTTTCGGACCACGACGCTTCGTGGGCTCAAAGCTGCCATACTCAACGAAGAGGTGGCAAAAGGCCTGCGTGAAGAAGGGTTAAGCGACGAAGCTATCGAGCAGTTGATAGCGCGAGAGGCAAAGAAGCGAGATGAAGCAGCTGTGTTGTTTGAGCAGGGTGGTAACCAGGTCAGCGCCGACAAAGAACGAGCCGAAAAGGAACTCCTCGGGGCGTATCTGCCTGAGCAAATGAGCGAAGAAGAGCTGAGAGCGCTCGTCGCATCTACGGTTGCAGAGCTACAGCCTGAAGGTATGAAAGACATGGGCCGCGTCATCGGTGCGGTCAAAGCCAAGGCCGGCAACACTGCTGACGGAGCACTCATCGCTCAGCTCGTAAAGGAATCTCTGGCGTGATCATTTTCTTCGGTCCTGCCGGGGCCGGTAAAAGCATGCAGGGACAGATACTGTCTGCTCGGCATGGTTGGCGTTGGTTGAGCGCAGGGCAGCTGCTGCGCGATACGCACGACCCTGAACTCATCGCACAGATGCAGACTGGGCAACTCGTGTCCGAAGAAGTTATCCAGGGAGTTATGAAACAAGCCCTTATTGAGGCAAAAGACCTCGAACGCGTCATCCTCGATGGTTACCCTCGTGAGCTCGGTCAGGCGCAGTGGCTGATCGACACCGAACCAGAACACGAGCAATCGATCAGCCTCGTGGTTGTGCTCGAAGTGCCGCGTGGCGAGGTGCTAAGACGTCTGCAGGTGCGAGGCCGTACTGACGATACTCCAGAGGCAATCGAAAAACGACTCCAAGTGTACCGCCAAGAAATTTATCCGATTTTGGACTACTTCAACGATCGCGGGATATCGATCGTCCATCTCGATGGAACAGGTACGGTAGGGCAAGTACATGACCGCATAGAAGCTGAGCTCGTCGCGCACGGAGTAGTGTCTGCTTAGTGAGTAAAGAGAAGGCCCCTTGTGAAGACACAAGGGGCGGTTTTTCTATGACTGGGCTTGAATCCAGTCCCGAATGTCTGAGATGTTGGCGTCATCACACAGGGTTATCTCGATCCTGTACCTGCTAGCGAACTTATCGGGCCAATACTCTTCAGTTTCCTGCGAAAATGCCACGGAAAGGACACCTTCACAAGGATGATTAAGGAGTGAGATGTACAGCTGGTGCATCTCACTGAAACTAAACGACGAGAGGGTCATCGTGAGTGGTGGGAGAGACATGCATGTGTCCTTTCTGTGCGCTGCACATGCCGATTGTCATACCATACCATAGGCTAACGATGAGTATCAAGAATGAGCTCGTCTATGTATACTAAATGTAGATGTTCGGGCGAATAAAAACAGAAGCTGAAATTCAGGCGATGCGTGACGGGGGAAAGATTCTAGCCACGATTTTTGAGGGGCTTCGTAAGCAGACAAAAGTTGGTGTTAGTGAGCGAGAGCTCGATGAATGGGTTGGCCGTGAGATAAAAGCGCTCGGCGCTGAGGCGACCTACAAAACCCCGGAAGTGAATTTTCCAGGAAATATATGTATCTCGCTCAACGAGTGCATCACGCACAGTATCCCGATTGACAACGTGCTCAAAAAGGGCGACGTCGTCGGCTATGACCTCGTCATCACCTACAAAGGTATGAAAACAGACAGCGCGTTTACGATGCTGGTTGGCGAAGAGCCGAAAGGTGACGTGAAGAAACTCCTCGAGATGACGGAACGAAGTCTGTATGCGGGAATCGATGCGATCAAAGGTCCGGTAAGAGTTGGCGACATTTCGGCGGCGGTTGAAGCCGTACTCGCTGGGGCGGGACTAGGAATTGTTCGTGACCTGGTCGGTCACGGCATAGGACACAGTATGCACCAGGCTCCAGATGTGCCTAACTATGGACAGGCGGGCACAGGCTACCTCCTGGAAGCCGGCGATACGATTGCCATCGAGCCTATGGCAACACTGGGAAGTGAAGAAATCGTCATGGAGTCAGATGACTGGAGTATCGCGACGCTTGACGGAAGTTTGTCTGCTCAATTCGAACACACCGTGCTCATTTTGCCGGACGGCGTAGAAGTCCTGACACAGCTCTAGACCTTTGTTTTTGTTCAGTCAGGGTAGTAAACTTATTCGAAAGAGTAAGGTAGGGTATAATAAAGCTTATGCAAGAAGTATCTCGATACGCCGTAGGTCTCGACGTTGGTACGACACAGGTTCGTGCCGTGGTTGGCCACCTCGAGGCGGGCCAAGAAAAACCAAGTATCATCGGTATCGGTGTTGAACCAAATGCTGGCATGCGAAAAGGTACTGTCGTCAACCTCGTCAACACAGCGCAGGCCATCGACAGAGCGCTCGAAGCGGCTGAACGCATGAGCGGACACCAGGTAAACGAGGTAACGGTGAGTGTAAATGGCTCGCACGTGCTGAGTATGAGTAGTAAGGGCGTGATAGCGGTAGGGCACGAGATAAGTGATGTGGATATCGACCGCGTCATAGAGGCTGCAACAGTTCTTCAGCTGCCCGCCAACCGAGAAATACTCGAAGTAACTCCCCGTAGTTTCCAGCTAGACGGCCAAGAGAACATAAAAGACCCGGTTGGTATGAGTGGAGTCCGTCTCGAGGTTGATGCACACGTCATTACGGCGCTTGGACCACATCTGAAAAACCTCGAAAAAGCCTGCGAAATGACTGAGACATTTGTAAATCAGCGAGTGCTCAGCGGACTGGCTGCGGCGCGTGCGGTTCTGAGTGACCAACAGATGGAAAACGGTGTCGTTCTGGTCGACATCGGTGGCACCACAACAAACGTCATCGTGTTTGAAGAAGGCGATTTACAGCATGTTTCTGTGCTTCCTATCGGCAGCGTCAACATCACTAACGACCTGGCGATCGGCCTCAAGACAGATCTCGATATCGCTGAAAAGGTAAAGCTCGAACATGCTGTTGCGGTTGAGTCTGCGCACAAAAACAGTAGCAAAAAAGCGGTTGTTAAGATGGACAAAGCCTCATACGAGTTTGACGTCGAAGACATCGACATGATCGTTGAAGCGCGTCTCGAAGAGATTTTCGAGCTCGTAGACAAAGAACTAAAAAGTATCGGTCGTTCCTCGAAGCTGCCTGGTGGCGCGGTGCTGACGGGTGGTGGCGCACTGATGCCTGGAATTGAAGAATTTGCCAAAAGTGCCCTGAAACTAAGCGCTCGAGTTGGTCGTCCAGCCGGACTAGGCGGACTGACTGACCTAGTCGAATCACCTGCTTTTGCTGCTGCTGTAGGACTCATGTTTACCGACCTAAAGGGCGAAGCTGCTGGTTCAAGTCACGGTCACAGCATGACGAAGACTGGTAAAAGTGGCGATGTGCTCGGCTCGATTACCTCGAAAATAACAGGGGTATTCGGTAAGTTTCGTTCATAAAATGTATGCAGGCGGTGCAGCAAGCATCGTGCCCGGGTACATAGTTGATGCAGGGTTGGTTGACGCGTAACATACGTGTATACTTATAGTGAACAAAAGCGAGGGAAATACCATGCCAGAAGTAAAACCGAGTGACATCCAGACCTTTGCAACCATCAAAGTCATTGGCGTTGGTGGTGCGGGTGGTTCGGCTGTCAACCGTATGAAAGAAGCAGGACTGACTGGCGTACAGTTCATAGCCGTTAACACGGATGCACAAGCGCTCCATAACTCAAAAGCTGACATAAAACTCCACATCGGAAAAGATGTGACGCGTGGCCTCGGTGCTGGCGCTGATCCTGCTGTTGGACAAGCTGCTGCCGAAGAGTCAGAAGAAGAGCTGCGAAAGGCAATCGAAGGTGCGGACATGGCGTTTGTCACCATCGGTGCCGGTGGCGGAACTGGTTCTGGTGCTGGTCACGTGGTGGCTCGTATCGCTCGCGACATGGGTGTCCTGGTCGTGGGAGTTGCTACAAAACCGTTTAGTTTTGAAGGCGACAAGCGACGAGCAAATGCAGAATGGGCAATCGCCAACCTCGGCAAACATGTTGACACACTCATCACCATCCCGAATGATCGACTCCTCCAGACCATCGATCGCCGTACTCCGCTTCTGGAAACCTTTAAAATTGCTGACGATGTACTTCGCCAGGGTGTCCAGGGTATCTCTGAGCTGATCACCGAGCATGGGCTGATCAACCTCGACTTCGCTGACGTCAAAGCTATCATGAGCAACGCAGGAAGCGCTCTCATGGGTATCGGTCGTGCAAGCGGTGACAACCGTGCCTCTCAGGCCGCACAGCAAGCCATAGAGTCGCCACTTATCGAAGTATCGATCGATGGCGCCAAGGGCGTGCTGTTTAACGTCACTGGTGGCTACGACATGAGTATGAGCGAAATCCAGGAAGCTGCCGAGCTCATCACCAGCGCGGTTGCTCCGGACGCTAACATTATCTTTGGTGCAACCCTGAAACCTGACATGGAAGATGAGCTGATCATCACGGTCATCGCAACTGGCTTTGACAGTCAGTACTTCCACGAGCAGGCTGCAGCACTTTCACAGATGTCACTGACCGGCGCACCTGTGACGGGTCTTCACGAAGACGAGGAAGAGGCTGAGCCATCGATCCACGACATAGAAGCAGCCAAGGGCGGTCGTGTGACTGAGGACGCTACTCCACTCACCGAAGAACCACAGGGCTCACTGGCTGACGACGACACTCCACCGGCAAACATCTGGGAAAATGTCGACGAAGATGAGTCAGACACTCCAGCATTTCTGCGACGACGAAAAAAGAAAAAGGACTAACACTCTCAAATCAAAATGCCCCCAGTTGGGGGCATTTTGATTCCGTCAAAGAGCTCGAATGTTCAAACGCTTTGATGGTGTGAGACAAGAGATCGCCCCACACCTACTTGTTGAAGCGAGCGTGAGCGTGGAGCGCTAGCGGTTCCTGCAGCCGCGGGTCACGTTGATGGCCAGGCCGATGCTGACGATCGTCACACCGATCCTGAACCAGAGCGGTACGCCATACGTCGCCCAGATGTAGCAGACGAGGGCGATGAGCGCCGCGATGATGATCGCGCCGGACCAGCAGCGGGTGCGGTGCTGCACTTCCTGTTCCATATGAGGTGCGGGCGTATCCATGATGACTCCTTTGTCAGCGAACGCCGATAGCCGGCAGGATGGACGAGTAGATGGCATAGGCTGCGGCGATCAGCGGGATCACCGTCATCACGGCCATGAAGCAGATCAGGAACCAGTCGGTCGCACCCTTCGGGGTTCCGAAGACCGGAAGCTTAACCCCCATAAGGCATCTCCTGTCTCGAGCCGCTCCACGAGGGGGCGGCGATGGAAGGTACGGTGCATGAACGAGTCATGCGTATCTTTTTTATTATAACAAAAATACTATGTAAAGTCAAGGTGATACGAGAGAGACAGGAGGCCTCTACTCGTATCATATTGCTAGGAAGACAGATATGCGTTGAGTAGAAGGGCGCCGAAGTATGGCGAAAACACGAGCGTCCAAAACCCCACAAAGAGGATTCCGACAGCGACCAGTACGACGATGAACGAGAGGATGAAGATGAGAGTGTCGCGCATGTCTCGAAGAGTCTGCGCGGCTGCACTTGGCGCCTTAGGGGCGACCGGGTACTCGATGTCCATGTTTTCCCCCTGTCTCTGCATGCCATGGACTGGCACTGCCCATACAGTAGGGGAGTGTGAACAGATTTGCAAGCGACAGCGCTATAGGGTTAAATGGAAGCAGTACCAGAGTTACTCAGCATAACCACTATATGTTGCACAAAATACACTTGCAAAGCGCTATATGTGGGGGCTATAGTAAGGACTAGCTACACACGAATGGGGGGTGTAGGGTGCCATTAACAGAGAAACAAGGGAGTGAGAACGTATGAAATGTCCGCAGTGCAGCCATGATGATGCCAAAGTGGTTGAGTCTCGTGACGCAAGTGATGGTGACGCCATCCGCCGCCGCCGTGAGTGTCTCAAATGCCAGCATCGTTACACGACGTATGAGCGAATTGAACGACCAAACCTAGCCGTCATAAAAAAAGACGGTGAGCGTGAGTTGTTTGATCGCAAAAAACTATATGCCGCACTGCATCGTTCGATCGGTAAGTTCTTTAACTCAGATGTTGAAATCGAAGAGATGGTCGCCCGCGTTGAAGATCAACTGTACGCAGATGGTAGCAGCGAGGTCAACTCTCGGGTGATTGGCGATCTCGTACTCGGTGAACTCGCGAAGCGCAACGAAGTTGCGTATGTGCGGTTCGCGAGCGTGTATCGTGAGTTCAAAAGTCTCAGCGAGTTCGAAGAGGCGCTTGGGCAGCTTCGACATACTTCCTAAATTTCTCGGTTAGTGCGTGCGTATTTCATAGGCTACTTGGGGGTAGTGTATGGAAAAACAAAGACATATTTTAAAAAACTAAGTGAGGGGAGAAACAGATATGGCACAGGCAGTGTCTGCGCTTAGCATGGCGCGATATTTTACAGAAGCAGGACGTCATCCGTACGATCAGTTCACATGGGTGAAGCGTGAATCAAAAATCGTTAACCCTGGAACAGGGAAGGTGGTGTTCGAACAGCAGGACGCAGAGTTTCCAGACTTTTGGTCACAAAATGCCATCAACATCGTGGCGCAAAAATACTTCTACGGTAC
>CAYLGT010000015.1:12289-19239 GCA_964383465.1 uncultured Candidatus Saccharibacteria bacterium
TAAAAGTAGAAGACACACTGCCAAGCATCCTCAACTGGTACCGTGAAGAAGGTATGATTTTCAAGGGCGGTTCAGGCGCAGGCCTCAACCTGTCGGCACTACGTTCAAGTGCGGAATCTCTCAGCGGGTCAGGTGGTAAAGCGAGCGGTCCTGTTAGCTTTATGCGTGGCGCCGACAGCTCGGCAGGAACCATCCAGAGCGGTGGTAAAACCCGTCGTGCAGCAAAGATGGTCATCCTCAACATCGATCACCCAGACATCGAAGAATTTATCTGGTGTAAGGCCCGCGAAGAGCGTAAAGCGTTTGTTCTGGCGGAAGCTGGTTTCGACATGGGGCTTAACGGTCGTGACATGGTGAGCATCCAGTACCAGAACGCTAACAACTCAGTGCGCGTCAACGACGATTTCATGCGCGCAGTCGAAAAAGGCGATGACTGGAACTTGGTTGGAGTAAAAGACAAGAAGACATATAAGACGGTCAAAGCTCGTGAGCTGTTTCGACAGGTAGCCGAAGCTGCCTGGGAGTCGGCAGACCCCGGGATGCAGTTCGACACGACCATTAACGATTGGCACACGACGCCAAACGCAGGTCGTATCAACGGTTCGAACCCATGTTCTGAGTACATGCACCTCGACAACAGCGCCTGTAACCTGGCGAGTCTGAACCTACTGAAATTCCTCAACCGTGACGGCAGTTTCGATGTTGCAGCGTACAAGCATGCCATAGAAGTTGTCTTTATGGCCCAAGAGATCCTGGTTGGATACAGTGAGTACCCAACTGAAAGCATCGACAAGAATGCTCGCGCCTACCGTGAACTCGGTATGGGCTACGCAAACCTGGGTGCTACGCTCATGGCAAAAGGTCTACCATATGACAGCGCCGAAGGTCGTGCTTTTGCCGCCGCCCTGACTGCCATCATGACCGGACATGCCTATGCTACGAGTGGACGAATTGCCAAGCGAGTCGGACCATTTGCAGGGTACGCCAAGGACAAAGAAGGCATGAATCGTGTGCTACGAAAGCATCGTGACGCCGTAAATGACATCGACGCAAGTCTCGTTTCGGAAGACCTGCTGCAGACTGCCGCAGAAGTATGGGATGACGCGGTAGCGCTCGGCGAAAAGTTCGGTATGCGTAACTCTCAGGCTACCGTACTCGCGCCAACGGGCACCATCGGTTTCATGATGGACTGTGACACAACAGGTGTCGAACCAGATTTCAGTCTCACCAAGTTCAAAACACTGGTTGGTGGCGGAAGTATGGTTATCGTTAACCAAACCATCCCGCGTGCGCTCAAGACTCTGGGTTACAGCAAAGCCGAAGCTGAAGCGATTGTCGACTACATCCACGAACACGGTACTGTGGTCGGTGCGCCATCGCTCAAAGAAAGCGACTATGAAGTCTTTGCCTGTGCGGTGGGCGACAACGCTATTCACTACATGGGTCACGTGACGATGATGGGTGCTGTACAGCCATTTATCTCGGGAGCGATTAGCAAAACCGTCAACATGCCAAAAGAAGTGACCGTTGAAGATGTAGAGCAGCTTCACATGGACAGCTGGAAACTTGGCCTCAAGGCAGTTGCCATCTACCGTGACGGTTCAAAAGTGGGGCAGCCACTCAGCGACAAGAAAGACCAGAAAAAGGATAAAGAAGAAGTTAAAGTCGTCGAGAAAGTCATCCACGCCAACCAGCGTCGTGAGATGCCACGAGTTCGCACGAGCAAGACGTTTGAGTTCAAGCTTTCAGACCTAAAGGGCTATGTGACGGTGGGTGAATTCGATGACGGACAGCCTGGCGAGATCTTCGTGACGGTCGCTAAAATGGGCTCGACACTTGCCGGACTCATGGACGCGTTTGGTCGCTCAGTGAGCTACGGTTTGCAGTACGGTGTGCCGCTTAAAGCCTACGTAAAAGGCATGAGCAACACGAACTTTGCACCATTCGGAGCGACTGACGACCCCGAAGTACGAAGCGCATCCAGTATCGTGGATTACATCTTCCGACGACTTGCTTTGCAGTACCTGAACATCGACGATCGTTTGGAGCTTGGCCTTGCCACACTCGAAGACTTAGAGGCCGAGATGGCTTCACAGCAGGCAAGTTTGCTTGAAACTACTATGCCAGCAACGGAAGTAGTTGCCGAAGTGAAGCAAGAAGTCGAAGCAGCGGTGCCGTCTGATCTGCCAAGCGACGAGCCAAAAGAAGCGACGCTTCGCACTGCTCGTGCTGAGCTAAAGATTGCAGACGCTTCGGCACCACTCTGTAACAACTGCGGTAACGTAACACAGCGAGCTGGCAGCTGCTACGTCTGCACGAGCTGTGGCAGTACTACAGGCTGTAGCTAGGGGGTACTATGGGGGACAGCTAATTTTCTTACCCAAATCCGACAGAACCGCCCGAAAGGGCGGTTCTGTTTATACGTCTTGATCGTAACACGAGTATATGTTATAAAATTATCAACGATACCTCCGAGGTGGAAAGGTTAGTGTATCGAGATGACACTTTACACACCAGCGGAATTGGAGCTGGTCGCAAACTTGTTTGGGGCTTCGATTTTCCTGCACAACCTGTGTGTTCCGGCCCATTTCATCAACGACGGCCTGCTGATGGCAGTCAATC
This sequence comes from uncultured Candidatus Saccharibacteria bacterium, assembly GCA_964383465.1. GTDB lineage: Bacteria > Patescibacteriota > Saccharimonadia > Saccharimonadales > Saccharimonadaceae > CAYLGT01. The sequence goes on from CAYLGT010000015.1 coordinate 14,912, forward strand.
AGCTCGGCGATGATCGCAAGGCAACCATGCTCGATGAGCTGGTACGCATCGGTGTTATCGAGGATGACCACGGCAGGTGGGTAGTGACCAACAAGGGCCGCGAAATCAACGATGCGCTGTCCCGGCTACCCATGTAGAGTTCCCGCCAACTGAAGTCGAGCGTCCGCTCCTTCGGGGGCGGGCGTTTGCTTTTTTGGGCCTAACTCAGATGATACAATGTATCTATATGAGAACGTTTGTTGTCTATAAAGAGCGCAGTGACCATGCGCGTGCGGTTGAGACGTTTTTACATGATTTCACCAAACAGACTGGCAAACTTATCGACACCGTTGATCCCGATACTCCAGAAGGAATCCAACTTTGTGGCACCTACGACATCATGCAGTATCCAACTGTTGTGGCCGTCGACGTCAACACGGGCATGGTACAAAACGTCTGGCAGGGGTTGCCTTTACCAACTATATCCGAGGTAAGTTACTATGTTTCGTAAGTTAAAAAATTTTTACTGGCCTAAAAACAAGCAACATAAAAACGACCGTATAGTTTTTACCGTCATGGCTGTCGGGGCAGCTCTCGGTATTTTGGCATCGCTTGTACTGTCGATAGAAGCGCTGACGCTAGCCAAAAACCCAGATGCCGTACTAGCTTGTAGTGTCAACATAGTCCTTAACTGCGCCACGGTTGCAAAGCATGCTTCGTCGGAACTACTTGGATTTCCAAACAGTTTCATAGGCCTACTGACTCTACCTGTCATCTTGACGATTGCCGTCGCCGGACTTGCTGGCGTGAGTTTCCCTCGTTGGTTCATGCGAGCTGCGCAGCTGGGTGCAATCGCCGGAGTACTTTTTGCTGGCTGGATGTTTTACGAGAGCTACGTAGTTATCGGGGCACTTTGCCCATGGTGCCTGCTGACAGACTTTTCTATGCTACTTATCTTTTTCATGCTCTTTCGCTATAACGCGCTCCACGGCCAGCTGTGTCTCAAGTCAAAGAAACTGGAAAGCTTCGTAGCGCAAGGCTACGACCTGATGGCGCTCGTGGGAGTGTTAGTTGTAATCATAGCTGCCATTATCATCAAGTATGGTGATGGTTTGTTTGCATAGAACATAAGAGGAGGGAAGTATGGATTTTCTAGTAAAACTGTTAGTGGCCGGTGGGGTTATGGGCGTGCTTGACGCATTCTGGCTGAGCGTCGTTGCCAACAAGTTCTATAAAGCAAACATTGGCCCGCTATTGCTCGAAAAGCCGAACATGACAGCGGCAATTATCTTCTATGTCATCTACGTGATCGGGGTCGTGGTGTTTGCTATCTCGCCAGCAGAAAACTGGAAGCACGCCGTCGGACTTGGCGCACTGTTTGGATTCGTGGCCTATGCCACCTATGACCTGACAAACCTCGCCACGCTCAAAGGCTTTCCAACGAAAGTTGTTGTCGTTGATATGATCTGGGGAACTCTGTTGACAGCGACGGTTGCGGGTGTTGCTTACTGGCTGATCAACCGATCATGGTAACTTCGCTCCTCTTCACGCTTCTTGCGATGGTGGTGTTTATGCTCGCCATGTTTGGCGTGGCGCGCACTATGAAGCGATATGATTTCGTCGATGTCTGCTGGGGGTTGGTGTTTAGCGTCGGTGCCGTCACGAGCTGGCTTCTGAGCGACAAACACGGCGTCGGGACAGTCGCGACGACGCTGGTTCTCATCTGGGGGCTTAGACTGGCCTGGCATATCTTTCAGCGGGTTCAGCGCACAACCGAAGAGGACCCGCGCTATGTAGAACTGCGCAAAAAATGGAAAGGCAACGAAACCTATAACATCCTGACCAGGATTTTTCTCACCCAAGCATTTCTGGCTTTCGGCGTAGTGTTGCCAGTACTGCTTCTCAACCTAACGAGTAATGTCTCGTGGACACTGTGGGCGACCGTAGGGGTAGCGTTGTGGCTGGTTGGGTTTGTTTTTGAGTCAGTGGCTGATCGACAACTGGCAGGGTTTGTTTCTAACCCAGCAAACCGAGGCAAAATCATGAGCAGGGGTCTTTGGAAGTATTCGAGACACCCGAACTACTTCGGTGAACTGACTCAGTGGTGGGGACTGGGGGTAGTTGGACTGTCGGCTACGTATGGGCTAGTGGGTCTGGCTGGACCACTTCTCATAAGCTATCTCATAATTTTTGTTTCTGGCCTGCCACCAAGTGAGAAGCGTTTTGCTGGTCGACCTGGTTGGGCTGAGTATGCGAAGAAAACAAGCGCACTGATTCCACTACCTCCAAAGCAGTAGCCTCTAGCCATAAGCGCTTTTCCCGTGTATGCTGAGAAAAGATAGTAAAAAAGGGGGAATTCTAAGGTGGCGAAAACAGTAGCATATAAACACGCATGGCAGTCACTCGCGGTGGCGAGGATCATGCTAGCATTTGTATTTTTGTGGGCTTACTTCGACAAGCTATTTGGTCTCGGTATCTCAACTGCAGCAGATAAGTCGTGGGCAAGCGGCGTATCACCAACAGCAGGCTTTTTGACAGGTGCGAGCAAGGGTACGGGCCCACTTGCTGACTGGTTTGGTTCACTTGCTGGACAGGGCTGGGTAGACTGGGCATTTATGCTCGGACTTTTGCTTATCGGAATCGCACTACTACTCGGTATCGGTCTCCGTATCGCTGCCGTGGCCGGTACGGTGTTACTTGGTCTCATGTGGCTGGCACTTCAACCTCTGGAAAACAACCCCTTCATCGACGAGCATGTCGTGTACATCGCTGTACTCTGGGCGATTGCCTTTGGCCGTCGTGAGTGGAGTATGACTGACTGGTGGCTACAGCAGGGCAAAGTAAAGAAAAACCCCTGGCTCTGGTAAAAAGTACTACAAAAGTATAAAATAGAGGCTGAAAGACGCCTCTATTTTATAGAGATAACAGCTATCAACTGTGAATGTCAGCGAGAAGAACAGTTCGCCTAGTAGACCTCGCCGGGATCGACACGACAGATCGAGCAAGTAAGCGCTAAGAATCTTTTCTTAGAAACTGGATGGTACCGTCCGCCTCCGCGGATTCCAGTGTCTGAGAGAAGATTTTTATATTTTAAAGAAAGGAAGCACTGTGGAGAGAGTATCACAACCAGACCCGGAACAACTCATGCTAGGCGGAGTGCTTGCTATGATCATCGACCATGATCTTCCATTTGATCCGGGGTATTTTGAAGCTGTTGATATGGAGGATGTGCTCGGTGAAGTCACTGGTGCTCTGTATGAAGTTGGTGAAGATGCGGATGAAGTAATGATGAGTTATGGAGTATGGGAGGAGCAAGATGAAGTTTAAGCACGGTACCAGGCGGCGAGCGCTCGAGTACGAAAAAGACTGGGTGCAGCGCTGGAAAGCTGACAAAACCTTTGAGAAATCAGTCGAAAACCGACCCAAAGACAATGCCTGGGTGTTTTATGATGGGCCACCGTTCATCTCTGGTGTCCCACATCATGGGACGCTGCTCAGCAGCATGGTCAAAGACGCCATGCCACGCTACCAAACCATGAAGGGCAAGCGTGTCGAGCGTGTCTGGGGATGGGATTGCCACGGTCTGCCCGCTGAGCGTTACACTGAGCAAAAACTAGGCCTCAAAAGCCGTGAAGAAGTTATCGAGTACGGCATCGAAAAGTACATCGTGGCCTGTCGAAACAACATGGTCCAGACAAGCAGCGAATGGGAAGACGTCGTCGACCGGGTTGGACGCTGGGTAGAGTTCAAGGGCGCCTACAAAACTATGGACCGCGACTACATGGAAAGTGTTTGGTGGGCGTTTAAGACACTCTATGAAAAAGGCAAGATCTATGAAGGTGAAAAAGTACTTATGTACTGCACGCTCGATGCCACGCCTCTTTCCAAAGCCGAAGTTACTATGGATGCTGGCGCCTACCAGGACGTGACTGATCCAAGTGTTTACGTGAAGTTCAAGCTAGATGACGGCACGACACTCCTGGCCTGGACGACGACGCCGTGGACATTGCCTGCAAATACCGCAGTTGCCGTCAACGAAAAACTTACCTATGTTGAGGTAAAAGTAGGCGATGAGCAGTTTGTCTTGGCGAAAGAACTGCTTAGTAAAGTCCTGCAAGATGAAAAGCACCAGCCACTGGAGCATGAAGTCATCCGTGAGCTCAAGGGCAAAGAGTTGGTGGGCAAATCATACGAACCACTGCTCGGGGCATCGCGCGGTGAAAACGCTCACAAAGTGTGGGCAGCTCCGTATGTTAGCCACGAAGATGGAACCGGCATCGTTCACCTGGCACCTGCCTATGGTGAAGAGGACTTTGCGCTCGCTCGCATGCACAAAATTCCTGTCGTGC
>CAYLGT010000016.1:0-15707 GCA_964383465.1 uncultured Candidatus Saccharibacteria bacterium
TAAGGGTGAAATGAGTGTCTACCTAGTAGAGAAAAGTGACTTATCACTTTTTGGGTAAGAGCCCACAGCTGCGACAGGTAACTGTCGGAGGAGGTAAACCCTGTCTGTTGCAAGGAGGCGGAGGCCCGCTTAGGCGGCCGGTCCGTTTGTACTCCGCCATTGATCCGCTCGAGTAGGTCGGCAACGATCTATCTAGATAGATGACTGCTCTCGACAGAACCCGGCTTATCGGTAGTCTAACCACTAAAAAACTCCCTGAAGGGAGTTTTTTAGTGTAGATCGAAATCTGCTACTTGGTGGCGCTTTTGACGATTGCGGCAAAGGCGGCTGGTTCGCGAACTGCGAGATCCGCCAGTGTTTTGCGGTCAAGCTCGATGCCAGCCTCTTTGAGGCCGTGCATCAGTTTGCCATAAGTGGTGCCGTTTTCACGAGCAGCAGCGTTGATACGGGTGATCCAGAGGCTGCGCAGGTCGCGTTTCTTGTTGCGGCGGTCGCGGTATGCGTACTGCAGAGCGCGAACGACAGCTTGTTTCGCTAGGCGGTAGCTGCGGGTGCGAGCGTGCTGCATACCCTTAGCTTGTTTGAGCACCTTTTTGTGGCGTGCTCGAGCGGTGGTTCCTCGTTTGACTCGCATCCTAGACTCCTAGTGATCGTTTAACGTTACGTGCTAATTTACCGGTAATCTCGGCGCTAGTGCCGATACGGCGTTTGCGACTCGCACTTTTCTTGGCCAGCATGTGGCCAGCAAAGGCGCGTCGACGAGTGATTTTGCCAGAAGAGGTCAGTTTGATCCTCTTGGCAGTACCCTTGTGGGTCTTCATCTTTGGCATTTATTTGCTCCTTACCGTGATGCTCAGGTTACGACCTGCCATCGTCGGCTTTTGCTCAAGCACCGAATCGTCCTCGAGTAGACCAATAATACGGTTAATCAGTTCGTGTCCCAACTCTTGGTGGGCCATTTCACGTCCGCGGAAAAATATAGATATCCGTACCTTGTTGCCATCTTCTAGGAAAGATCGAATCTTTCGAAGCTTGATGTCGAGGTCGTGCTGGCCAATCTTTAAACCAAGGCGCATTTGCTTGAGCTCACTGCGGGTCGCATTCTTCTTGTTCCGCTGCTGTTCCTTCATCTTCTGGTACTGGTACTTGCCCCAGTCGACGATTTTCGCAACAGGCGGAGATGCGGCAGGAGATATTTCAACCAAATCAAGTCCGGCGTCTTCGGCAGCTTTCAGGGCGTCGCTACGCGACATGATACCCAGTTGCTCACCGCTTCCACCTATAACTCGCAGTTCAGAAGCACGTATGGCTTCATTGATGCGAACTGATTTTGCGTTAATACTGATAAAACTCCCAGTGCTTGTTCGTTAAAGTTTGTTATGTACCAGGGGGTATTTTAGCAAAATATAACAGAGATAGCAACAGAGAAAAGCTTAGCTACCAACTTCTTCACGTTTGCGGTACTGCAGGGCCTCGGCCATATGTTCGGGTTTTATGTCGTCGCTGGCTTCGAGATCGGCGATGGTTCGAGCTACTTTGATGAGCTTGAAATAGCTACGAGCAGAGAGTTTTAAACGTTCGGTCGCTTGGTTGAGCAGGTCCGTGGCGGCCTGAGATAGCTGCGAGACAGAGGCGATATTTTTACTTGCAAGCTCAGAATTTGCTTTCTTTTGCCTAGTCAGTTGACGCTGTCGAGCCGCCTCCACCTGAGCCTGGAGCCTAGGGCTGGTTTTTTGGTCGGAGTGGTGAAGGAGATCTTTTTCGGGAACTCGGCCAACCGAGATCACCATATCGATACGATCCATAAGTGGACCCGATACCCGCTTTTGATACCCGAGTAATTGCGGGAGGCTGCAGGTACACTCGTGGGTAGGATCACCGTGGTAGCCGCAGGGGCACGGATTTTTGGTGGCGATGAGCATGAAATTTGCCGGATAACTAACTCGACTTGCAGCCCGGGACACGTTGACCTGTCGGTCTTCGAGCGGTTGACGAAGCGACTCTAGCGCCGATCTTGGGTACTCAGGCAGCTCGTCCAAAAACAGTACCCCATGGTGCGCGAGACTGACTTCACCAGGAAGCGGCTTTGTGCCACCGCCGATGAGTGAGATAGTGCTTGCTGTATGGTGGGGGCTTCGAAATGGGCGGGCAAGGGCGATCTCATCGATCAAGTCGCCTACAAGACTATGGAGCTTGGTGATAGCGATCTGCTCCTCATAGGTAGGTGCCGGCAGGATTGAAACCAATGCTCGTGCCAGCATGGTTTTACCAGCCCCGGGCGGTCCATCGAGCAGTAAGTTGTGACCACCTGCTGCGGCGATGAGCAGGGCTCGTTTGGCTTGTTCTTGCGCCTTGATGTCACTCATATCAACCTCATACTTAGGTGTAGTTGATGATTTTTTTGCAACGTAAGGAATGAGTCGTTTTTCGTCGAGGAGGTGCAAAAATACCTCTGTTAAATTCGATGCTGCAATTACAACGACATCTCTTACTAAACTTGCTTGAGGGGCATTGTCGGCCGGGACGATGACGGTAGTAAAGCCATGTTCACGTGCAGTTTCAACGATGTTAATTATGCCACGAACAGGTCTTAATTCACCGCCAAGACCAAGTTCGCCTGCACACAAAATGTTTTCCAAGTAGTCCTGCCTCAACTGCCCGCTAGCAATTAAAATTGACAGTGCAATCGGCAGGTCAAAGTGCGAACCGTCTTTTGGTATGTTTGCAGGTGCGAGGTTGATCGTTAAGTGTTTAGCAGGGAAGTCGAGCTGTGAGTTTCGTATAGCACTGCGAACCCGTTCTTTCGCTTCATCGATTGCTTTGTTGCCAAGTCCAACGATACTGATTGTCGGCAGGCCTTTCGTGGCATCGCACTCAATAGTGATTAAGCGCCCCTCGAACCCATAACTGGTAGCCGACGTCACCCTCGCAGTCATATTGGGGTCATTTAAGCACAAACACTTTAGCAAGTACAAGCAACAAAAAAACCTAAGGGAGGTGTTCCTTAGGTACTTTTGGTGGAGCTGCGGGGTACTTTCACTCTTGCTCCTCGGTAGTTAAAACTACTCGTTCGCTTTGCTCACTCTCGTCGGCCACGCAAAGATACTCGAACTGCCACCTGGCAGTTCTCCCCCTCTCGGGGGCAGTACGGTAGTCTTCTTCCAAAGAAAATACCCCACCATGGGTGAGGTCCTTTCTTTGGTGGAGCTGCGGGGTACTGCCCCCCGGTCCGACTGGTAACTGATTGTTCGTCTACACGTGTAGCTATTTCCAGGTATTAACGACGCTTACCCCTTAGGAAATGGCAAAGAAAAGGTTTGCGTCGCGCTAGTTCATCTCGTTTTTACTCCCTAGCTGCCCAAAGTAAAAACCAGCGGCATGAATATGACGCTCGTACCGTCGTATGTCGCCTCGACGTTAGAGCGGTTGAGCCTTAGGCTGCAACTGGCGCAAAAGCGAAGCTAGGAGCCGTAAAGCGGCTAGCAAATGCTTTTACTGATGCAAAAATGTTTGCAGTTAAAATACTGATTACGTCAGTGGTCGGCGCGCAGAACAATCTGTTAAGGTCCAATCGTCGAAAGCTGTTTCAGCCCCTCGTCGGAATCAATTCCGAGCGCTTGTTTTCAAACAAGTTTGAAAAGCGGCTACTCTTCATTGCTTCCTCCTCTCGATGAAAATCGACAGATTTTCATCGGAGAATCACCAAACTATGTTGGTAACATTATTATACCATAAAAACTTTCATATCTGAACCAGCTATACTTGAGAGGTATGAAAAATGCACTGCGAGGGGTAAACCTAGGGGGTTGGTTGGTAGCTGAGCGCTGGATGACGCCAAGTCTGTTTAAAGGTGTTGGTGAGGAGGGGGAAATCGCCCTTGTGCGTGAGCTGGGCAGCCAAGAGGCAAAACGCAGACTTCAGGAGCATCGCAGGAAGTTTATTACCGAGAAAGACTTCAGTTGGATCAAGCAGCAGGGTTATGACTTCGTGCGACTGCCGGTGGGGTATTGGCTCTTTCAAAAAACCGATGATTTTATAGATGGAGAAGGCTACGTTAAAAAAGCCTTTACCTGGGCGAAGAAACACCGATTAGGGGTGGTGCTCGATTTTCATGGTTTGCCAGGCTCACAAAATGGTCTTGATCACAGCGGACAAATAGGACGAGTTCGCATGTACCGAGCCGGAAACTATCGACAATCTCTCGAGACGCTTACGTATCTGTGTAAGACGTACGGAAGCGAGCCGGCGCTCATAGGGTTCGAAGTTATCAACGAACCAAAGCTGAGATACTGCGCCCGACGACTCATGAAGTATTACGACCAGGCTATTACAGTCTGTGAGCGCTATTTACGACCTGAGGTGAAGGTTATAGTCAGCGATGCATTTCAGCCCCTTAGGCTGGCGCGTATGCTCTCAAAGAAGAAGTATTCACACCGTATCGTTCTCGATATACATCTGTATCAGGTATTTTCGCGTAGCGACGCCAATCAATCGTTTCATGAGCACGTTGTTCGAGTAGGCGGACAGTGGGCTCAGCTGCTTGAGGAGTGCAACAGGTACGTTGAAGTTATGGTTGGTGAATGGTCGGCTGCGCTACCACCCGAGGCCTATGAGCTTAGCGGGCAGAGTGAGGACGAGCTGGCTCGGCAGTACTTTGAGGCGCAGCAAAATTTGTTTGACGTACGTTCGTGGGCGCATGCGTACTGGTCCTATAAAGCGTCTAGCTGTGGCGTCTGGAACTTAGCAGGGCGACCAGACTTTTGGTAGTCCAAGCAGGACTAAGCGTCGTGTCGTAGCATAAAAAAACAGCCGCCTGCGAGGAACGGCTGTTTCAAGTTGTGTTTTCTTTTGGTCTTTTTGTTTTTTGGTTCCTGAGTAAGTTTTGTATTCAGGAACTACCCCTATAATAAGCCCGTTAAGTGCTTATGTCAACGGTAATTTTTACATTTGCGAAACTGTGGAAAAGTCGTTACTTTGATGGTGCAGCTGCTGTTCGTCCTAGGTGGCTAACGACATAGCCTATATACTTGCCTATATGAATGAAACTGACCACACCGCAGCGCAAATCATTTGGGACTACATGGTGCTCGGACGACCAATCGGTGCGGTCGATTGGATCGTCGTGCTTGGCAGTCGGGATGACCGCGTTGCAACGTATGCGGCTGACGTAGCGGGCAGGCTCAATCACGTTGGCTTGATCGTTACAGGCGGACAAGCCCACCACAATGATCTATTGGCAACCAGCTGGCAGGAGCCGACGGAAGCAGAGCATTTTGAGCGGGTGATGCGGGAAGCAGGGTGCCAGGAAGCGTTACTTCTGGAAAAAAGAGCTACAAATACAGGTGAAAACGCACTTTTTAGCTATAGATTGCTTGAAAAACAGGGAGCAACCCCTGTTAAGAGTCTTTTGATCGTCACTAAGCCCTATATGGAGCGTCGCGCGCTGGCAACATTTGAAGCGCAGTGGCCTGATCCGTCAACACGTCTGAGTGTGACATCGCCGCAACTGCGTTTTGATGAGTATATAAATGACGAGCAGCCACTGCATGACGTGGTGAATATCATGGTGGGTGATTTGCAGCGCATCATCGATTATCCAGCTCGCGGATTTCAAAGTCCCCAGTATGTACCGGAACACGTTCTAGTCGCCGCCGAGCAGCTGAAACAGGCAGGTTACACTGCACACTTGTAGTACAAGCTACAATATATATTTTTTGCTACAAAGAAGCTGCTCAAAATGCACAACAGGGAAGAATATGTGTACGATGTGTATATCACTACATATTTTTGCATAAGCATGTTGACATAAACGCGATGCTTTGCTATAAAGAGAGTAAGCTTTTTGCACGAAAACAAAAACGTTACGAAACCTTTCAAAACAAACAGTTCAAACAAAAAGCTTTGCACCTTCCATACCGACCAATCCAGCCCCTCTGCGGTTGTTGATAGGTCTCTGACGCATCTACCGTTTGGTAGTGACCTGGCGACACTAAAACAAAAATTTGCTTTTGCGCCGCCACCACACTACCAAACAACGTGTCGAGCTCATATGAATCGACTTAGGACAAGTGTTTTAAGCATTCAGCTCCACGACAGTAGATAAGCTCGACTCTCCTTTATCGGAGTAGTAGAGCGGTCAGTCGCCTGTGGCGACAGATCGGTTTTCATTGGCACGCGCCCTAATAGTTTTATTACAGCGGCGGATGTCGCCCTTGATTACATAACGGTTTGTCGCTCAGGCTTTTTAACTTTGTTTAGTGATGTTACTTGAGGTACCATAAGAATGATGAGTCTGAAATTAAAACTCCTTACCTATTTTTCGCCACTGTGGTTTGGCCTGCTTCTTTTGTTTTTACTCGATACGCTTAACCCATTGACGAGTGGCCCGGGGGGCGTACTGGCGGTATTTGTGACGATCTATCTCTTTACAGCAAGCATCTTATTTATCGTTCTCCATGTTGGCGTAGCGCTGTTTAGCAAGTTATTGCTGAAACGTAAAAAAACAGTGACGGCACGTAGCTATCGTATCGGCATGAAGCGAGCCTACTATATCGCGAGTGTCGTGGCGTTTGGGCCAGTGCTACTCTTGGCGCTTAATTCTGTGCGACAACTAAGAATCATCGATGTTTTACTCGTAGCGTTGTTTTTACTTCTTGCTATCTTCTACTTCTCAAAACGTGACTTATAAGTAGGCTGACAATACCTCGCACGAGCGCGACGCGTATGCTATACTTTACCCCATATGGAGCCACAGTTACCGACGCCTCACGGTTCGCCTGAATCCCGCGGTCCGGCTCACTTCTCAGGGGGTGAGGTTTTTTCTGGTGAGACTACCCCTGAGTCGTCTAAACCATCACCTGAAGCCGAGCAGTCCCAGGAGTCTCGAGAACAGCATCAGAGTGGTCCTCAAGGTGACCCTGCAGCGGCTGCGCCGGCGCTTCCGGCACTCCCTCAAATACCTCAGGCTCCGGTGGTCTCTACAGACGACCAGACGGTAATCGATACAACCAATCCCTCAACGGCTGCCGATGAAGATCTTATAGAGAAAGAGTGGGTGGAAAAAGCTAAAAAAGTCGTCGCCGAGACGAAGCACGACCCCTATATGCAAGAGCAGGCGGTCAGTAAACTTCAGGCTGATTACATAAAGAAACGATACGGCAAGACAGTTAATCTACCCAGTGATGAACAGGGGTAATCCATGCTAGACGTCATACTTGTGGTGGTGTTGGTTGCGGGTATCGCTTCGGCGATAGTCGGCTTTTTCTACTGGCAATACCGTAAGGTTCTGCGTGAGGCCAAAAACTACGAGCGTGGTCTAAAAATGGTGCCGCTGCTCATACATATTCCGCCAGCGAGTGATGATATCGAAGCAGGGGGTCGTGATGAGCGTGACATTACTGAGGAGATGATTTCTCAGGCTCAGGTTATGTACAACATTATCGCCAGTACGTCGACGAAAGGATTCAAAAGCAAGCTGTATGGCCAGCGACACCTTTCGTTTGAGATTGTGAGCAGTCGAGGACTCATACATTACTATGTCGTGGTGCCAATGGCGCTCGTGGATGTTGTCCAGCAGGCTGTTGCGGCGGCGTATCCCGCAGCACGTCTCGAGGAAGTTGAAGAACATAACATCTTTAACAAAGTCGGCAAAATTAGCGCCACGATCGGGGGTGAGCTCACCCTAAAAACACAGTATGCTTACCCAATAGCCACGTTTCAAGAGTCGAAGCGTGATGCCATGAGGGCGATTTTGAACGCTCTTGCAGTGGCTGGCAAAGAAGATGGCATCGCGATACAGCTTCTACTCCGACCGGCTCCAGAGGGCTGGACTAAGAATGTTGTTTCGGTCGCAAATAAAATTCGAAAAGATAAAGGAGTAAAGCGTGGTCTTGGCGGAAGTGCGCTCGCACCGAAGGACCTACTGGAGGCGCTTTGGAAGGCTCCTGAACAAAAAGATGTAAAGCCAGAAGACAAGCAACTTTCGACTCTGGAACAGGCAACAGTAGAGGCGCTTGAAGACAAAACCCGATACCCGGGCTACGAGGTTCTAGTTCGCGTGATTGCTTCCTCAAATACCGCAGCGAGGTCTCAGGTACTACTTAAGAACGTCGTGGCAGCTTTTGCGCTCTTTGATAGTCCTGGGAAAAACGGATTTAAGTTCAACCTAGCAAAAAATGTCGAGTCTTTTGTGACGTCGTTTATCTTTCGATTCTTCCCACAGGAAGTACGTCAGAATATCCTAAACAGTGTAGAACTTGCAACGATTTTTCACTTGCCAGACCAGCGAAATATACCGACGTCACAATTACAACGGCAAGCCTCAAAACAGGTTGACGGACCACACCAACAGCTGACAGAGGGCTTCCTGATGGGCTACAACGTCTACCGTGGGGTAAAGAAAGAGATTCGTCTTAGTACCAACGACCGTCGTCGTCATACTTACATCATAGGTCAAACCGGAACGGGTAAGTCGAAGCTGCTTGAAAATCTAGCGCTTCAGGACATGCTGGATGGAAAAGGCTTTGCGTTTATTGACCCACATGGAGATTCTGCTGAAGCACTTCTCGGCATGGTGCCAAAAGAACGCGTCGAGGACGTGATCTATTTCAACCCAGGTGATATGGCGAATCCGCTTGGCCTTAACCTCTTTGAGTTCGAGACACCTGATCAACGGGACTTCTTAGTACAGGAGGCAATTGCCATGTTGTATCGTCTCTACGACCCAGGGCATACGGGTATCATCGGTCCTCGCTATGAGCACTGGTTCCGTAACGCAGCACTTACGATCATGAGCGACCCAGGTGGTTCAAGCTTTATCGATATCCCGCAGGTGTTTAACGATGACGCCTTTGCAAAAGAGAAGATCAAGCACGTGACCGATCAGACAGTGCTAGACTTCTGGAACAAAGAGATGGCGCAGACTAGTGACTACCACAAGTCAGAGGTGCTTGGTTGGTTTGTGAGTAAGTTTGGCGCCTTTCTCAGTAACGAGATGATGCGAAATATCATCGGACAGACAAAGTCAGGTTTCAATTTGCGCGAGATCATGGACAACAAAAAGATCCTGCTGGTAAACCTAAGTAAGGGCAAGACTGGTGAGCTGAACTCTCAGCTGCTCGGTATGATCTTTGTCATGAAGTTTCAGGCCGCTGCTATGGGTCGAGCTGATGTTCCCGAAGATCAGCGAGAAGACTTCGCCCTCTATGTAGATGAGTTTCAAAACTTTGCGACCGATAGTTTCGAGTCGATACTTTCAGAGGCTAGGAAGTATCGTCTCAACCTCATCCTTGCTAACCAGTTCGTTTCACAGCTTACCGATAAAATTCGTGAAGCGATTATCGGTAACGTGGGCACTATCATCTCGGGTCGCATCGGTACTACTGACGCTGAGCTTATGGCAAAGAAGTTCGTGCCTGTATTTGACGCCGAGGATTTGACGAAGTTGCCAAACTACGAAGGTGTGGCGGTCATGCAGATCAGCGGGGTTCCTTCGGCGCCATTTAGTATGATATTTCCTCCGATTCTCGGAAAACCAAACCCTTTGCTCTCGGACGCCCTTAAGAAGCTGTCTGCCGCAAAATACGGTCGGCCCAGACAGGAAGTCGAGAAAGAGATCTTTGCGCGACTGAGGGCAGGAGATGCGGCCAGAGAGGCAAAAAAGAAAGCCTTTGAAGAGCGTATGGCGAGTACACAAACTGTTGGGAGCGGATCGCCCCAGAGTACTTCGGGGGGTAGCTCATTTTTGGATGATTGGCTCGCAAAGCGTAAGCAGATGCAGCAACAAAAACCCGCAACGCCACCTACGACGAAATCTACACCCGAGCACCCGGCTTCAGACACCCCATCTCCCTCAAAGTCACCGGCAGTAACTACCCAGACTCCTAGTCCAGTCGATGACACGCCTTCGCCTCAAAAGACTAGTCCCGTCGTCACTGAAACTAAGCCTTCGTCATCTGGCCTATCGGATACAGCTCAGATACTAAAGGCATCGAAAGAACTAGGCAGTAATGATCTAGAGATAAAGACACAACCTACACCGAATAGTCGTGCTGTTCCAACTGCAGAAGAAGCGCAGGACCTTGAAGTAACGCTTCAGCAAACACTAAAAGACGATGACTTAGCTCCAGCGGAGCCTGCTGAACTCAATGTGCAGGGCAGTGACGATGAGTCTGCCATGGAAGAGATTTTTATCGACCTTCGTGGCAAGCTGCACCACTCTTCGGATGACAAATCGTAGCCCTCAGTTGGCCCCATAAGTGAGTACTAGTGTGTCCTAGCGTTTACCGCGCATTAGCAGACGAGTGTAGTCGTAGATAATGCCAAGCGCCCAGCCAAGAGCGAAGGTGCCAATTGTTTCGAATCCAGAGAGGCGGTAGCCGTACTGTTTTGCGATGATAAACACCGTAAGTGTCAGAAAGGTTGCGGCGACACTTCCGGCTAGCACTGCGTTGGGTCGCGCGATCGTTGAGCCGATTGCTTCACTGGCTTTTTCTATGGTCGGGGTGTGAATGAACTTACTGAAAGCGCGAGATGGGCCGTTCATCTCGGACCGAATCTGAGCCATAGTATTTTCGTAGCTAGCGGCTCGTTGCTTTTTAGTAGCGTGAGTGAGCGTCGGTGCACCTGGCTCACCACCGCTTCGCTGTTCTTTACCAGCTTCTTTGGAAAAGGCTGCTTCCGTTTCTTTACGGGCAGAATCGAGTCGCTCGCCTGCATGCTCTTGTTTCTCGCCGCTTCTTTCGCGGCTTTTTTGTAGCTCCGCACTTCGTTCAGCAGCCGCGTTTTGGGCTTCGACAGAGCGTTCAGCGTTTGGTTTGATGATTTCTGGACTTGCCATACCCACTCCTTAGATCGTTCCCATGTTGAAGTCTTTGCGAATCAGGCGAACTTCTTTGCCGAGCTGTCGTGATCGAGTGTAGAAGAAGGTGACGATTGAGCCGACGACCCCAGCAAACAACATATTTTCACCCGGTCCGGTACTTGGCAGTTCTTCGATAGTCTGTTCGACGATTTTCGGTGCCGTGCAAGCAACATCGATCTTCACAGTGTTTCCAAAGGCGTTGAGCATGATGCAGTCGTATGAGCTTGGGTCACTCTGCCCACGTGCCATGGTTGGGATCGTGCTTTTGAGCGTCACTACAAAGCTGTATGATGCTTTTTCACCCGGCTTGAGGGCGACATCACCCCAGCTGAGGACATGACTGTTGGCGTCAAACGTACCGCCGCCATTTTGAGTAAGGTCGGCATACTCGAGTACATCTGTGAGGTCTTCGGTGACGTTCTGTGTTGCGTTAACACTCCCTACATTTTCCAGGTAGATCGTATACTCTATGCGGTCACTAGCTTGAGCGGCCACACTTGTAGCGTCAACATTTTGCGTGAGGTTTTTGGCTGTTTTTGACTGGGTAACGCTGATACATGATTGGTCGTTAGCGTCACACGGCTTCTTGCAGTCATCGAGGTTACGTGAGTATTTTGAACCATCGAAGTCAGTTTCTTTTATTGTGATGATGGTTTTGGAGGCGAGGTCACAGACCTGGATCATGGCGACCGGAGGGGTAACAGTGACTTTCGCTTCATCGCAGTCGTCAGTAGCGGTTGGGTTCGAAGGATTGACCTCAGAAGCGTTTACACAGGCACTGTTGTTGAGTTCGCCTGCTACGTAGGCGTCGACACGCGCAGTGAGCTTGAAGCTTTTTGACTCACCGACTGCTAGCGAAGGGATAGTGTAAGACCATACGTTGCCAGAGATCGTACCAACCAATTTTCCAGTCAGGGTAACACCCGCTTGAGGTTTGTCGGTAACGAGTACGTTTTTCAGATCAACTTGTCCGGTGTTAGTGACCGTAATGTTATAGCTGAAATCTTGTCCAACGGGAACTTCTTTTAGCTTAACTCCGTCGACGTCTTTTTTGATTTCAACGGCTGGGGTAAGGGGAGCGGCGACCGAGACATTCAGTACACAGTCAGGAGAAGTTTTCTCGCCCGCCGATGTTTGGACCTTGAGACGAACGGTGTACTTACCAGTTTCCGTAAGGCTCATGACACCTGACTTTGCTTGTTGAGCGCTGCTCGACACCTGCTTTTCGGCAACTTTTGTACCCGCTGCGTTATGGACGATAAAGTCGTAACGACTTGCCGTTGCGCCATTTTCCAGCACCGATGTACCGGTAAACTCGAATTCTGTACGAGAAATACGCTGCCTGGTCAATGACTCACATCGTGCAGATGGCTGGGGCTTTACGCAACCGCCAGGTATGGTGACTGTGTCTTCGAACTGTACGGTCGACTCATGCCAGCCGGCGAGAGGTATCATGACACCCCAAACCTTCGTAGGCGTAGCTTTTGTCCTGTATTTCTCAGGTACTTTCACGGCAAATTTGTTGTCGCTGCTACTTGTTAGGATTGGGTCTGATTTCTCGCCTTTTCCAGGAGGACCTCCATAGTAAAGAAAGACTTTGATACGGGCGTTTTTATCACGTCCGTCTATGGCTTTCCCTTTGATCATTTCGCAGTTTGCGGAGATGAAGTTCGCGTGAACGTCAGGGTGAGGGGTTGTCTGAGTGATGAGGTTACCGCAGTCTTTGGCGATAGCAAACCAACCTCGTGTTTTTGAGTGGCCTACAAAGGCAGCGTAGGTTGAACCGTTTGCGATCGTGTAGGCAGTACTGTCATAGCGCCAGAGTGGTTTTGAGTAAACGACAGATGTGCCGCCCTCTGGCTGGCGCGGAATAACATGTTTTACTTCACCTTGTGCGGCACTGAAGACATGACGGCGACCCCAGGTCTTCACAGAGCCTTCACCAGTTCCGAATTGTTTTGAGTTGATTGACTTATCGACTACATCTGCCAGCTCGGCACGAGTGATGCCGTTGTAGTCCATAATGTCTTTAAAGTCAGATTTCGCATTATCATAGGCGCGTAATATGTCAGCCTTCGACTGGACGCCGCCACTAATAAAGTCGGAACCATTGGCCGCATTTGCTGACTCTGGCGGAGTAAAGACCGTCAGTGACTGTACGACGAGTGCCAGAGCAGTGAAGACTAGACCCAATCGACGAGTCAGCTCTTCTTTCTTGAGGCGCCGGGCATAAAAACCTAATTGACCGACAAGTGCCGGTGAAAACGCCAGATTTGATACCATCTTGCGAAACATAGTCTCTTTTTGTTTGTTTTAACTCCTTACTCTAAACATTAGCATAATAAATATGTTCAACACAAGTAGTTTTATGCATGGTTGCTTGAGTACTAATTGCCAGCTATAATAGAAGCATTGTAAATAGCAGTAAGTGAGGGGAAATGGCTAAACAAAAAGACTCCGCGTCTTATGACGCGTCCCAGATTCAGGTGCTCGAAGGCCTCGAGCCAGTCCGAAAACGACCGGGTATGTACATTGGTAGTACCGGCTACGATGGCGTACACCATCTCATAAAAGAAATTGCCGACAACTGCATTGACGAAGCGATCGCGGGCTATGCGACCTTTGTTGAAGTTGTGCTACTTGCCGACGGTGGGTGCCGCGTTACTGATGACGGTCGTGGTATTCCAGTCGATAAACACCCTAAAACTGGTGTCAGTACTCTCGAGACTGTTCTGACCGTACTCCACGCCGGAGGTAAGTTCGGTGGCGGTGGCTATAAAGTTTCCAGTGGTCTGCACGGTGTCGGTTCGAGTGTCGTAAACGCTCTGTCTGACAAATTTGCTGCCGAAGTGGTGAAAAATGGTGAGCTCTACCGTATCGAGTTTGAACGCGGTGTTCCTCAGGGTCCACTAAAAAAGCTTGGTAAAACCGATCGACCACAGGGAACAAGTATTACATTTCACCCCGACCCAACTATTTTTAAAGAAACCGTCGAGTTTGACTACAAATGGGTGCTCGACTACTTGCGCCATCAGGCATACCTCACTAAGGGTATAAAAGCGATTGTTGCCGACGAGCGAACGGGTGCTCGCTATGCGTTCTATTTCGAAGGTGGTATCCAGAGTTATGTGAAGCACCTCAACATTGGTAAGGAAGTTGTCGCTGAAGATATCTTTTATGTTGAGCGGCCTGTAGATGACTGTATGGTGGAAGTGGCTGTTCAGTACAATGAAGGCTTCAACGAAACCGTGAAAGCGTTTGCCAACAATGTATTTAACCCCGAAGGCGGTACTCACCTCGTAGGTTTCCGCACGGCTATGACCCGAGTCATCAATGATTACGCGCGTAAAAACAGCCTGCTAAAAGAAAAAGAAGAGAACCTGACCGGAGATGATATCCGCGAAGGTCTGACAGCCATCATCCTTGTGAAGCTTCCCGATCCTCAGTTCGAGGGTCAGACCAAGAACAAGCTCGGCAACCCTGAGATGAGACGATACGTTGAGCAGGTGATGAATGAGTACTTTGCGTATTACCTAGAGGAAAATCCTGCAGTTGCGAAGAAAATTATCGGTAAGGCTGTTCTTGCCGCACGTGCACGTAAGGCTGCTCGTGCCGCACGCGAAAACGTCATCCGCAAGGGGGCACTCGATGGGCTAAGCCTACCCGGTAAACTTGCCGACTGCTCAAACAAAGACCCGAAGGATAGCGAGATCTACATCGTAGAGGGTGACTCAGCAGGTGGTTCTGCTAAGTCAGGACGTGACAGTCGGAGTCAGGCGATCTTGCCACTCCGTGGTAAGGTGCTCAACGTTGAGCGTGCTCGACTCGACCGTATGCTGAACAACAACGAGATCGTCAGCCTCATCAAGGCGCTTGGGGTTGGAATCGACGAACAGTTCGACGTCTCAGGGCTCCGTTACAGTCGCATCATCATCATGACGGACGCCGATGTCGACGGAAGCCACATCTCGACACTGCTGATGACATTCTTCTTCCGCTACATGCGTGAAGTGATCGACGGTGGACACGTGTTCCTCGCAAAACCACCACTTTATAGCATCAACCACGGCAAGAAGAAGACCTACGCCTATGATGAATCTGAACGTGACTCAGTCCTTGAGCGAATTATCGGTGAGCGTAAGGAAAAAGGTATTCAGGTCGATCCAAATGACGACAAAGTTAAACAAGCCGGCGTTACCATCTCTCGCTTCAAGGGACTTGGTGAAATGGATGCTGATCAGCTCTGGGATACGACCATGAATCCAGATAATCGGGTACTCATACAGGTAAAGGTTGAAGATGCTGAGCGCGCAGACGCCATCTTCTCAAAGCTGATGGGTGATGATGTTGAACTACGAAAGAACTTCATCCAGTCACGCGCCAAATTTGTTAAAGCTGAAGATCTGGACATCTAGGAGAGGGATATGAACGAAGAAGACATGCCAAACAAATACCCTGAAGAAGTCGAGATTGTCGAAGAGCAGACGCACTCAAAGGTTCTTGAACATCTGACGGTCGAAAACGTCATGGAAGACAGCTTCCTAAAGTACTCTATGAGCGTCATCGTCGATCGCGCACTTCCTGACGTCCGAGACGGACTTAAGCCAGTGCACCGTCGAATCCTATACTCTATGAACCAAAACGGTAACCGATCGAATGCCAAGTTTGTGAAGTCAGCCCGTATCGTCGGTGACGTTATGGGTAAGTACCACCCTCACGGTGACAGCGCTATCTATGACTCTATGGTCCGTCTCGCGCAAGACTGGAGCCTGCGATACATGCTTATCCAGGGGCAGGGTAACTTCGGTTCGATGGACGGAGATCCACCGGCTGCTATGCGTTATAC
>CAYLGT010000016.1:15807-18142 GCA_964383465.1 uncultured Candidatus Saccharibacteria bacterium
GGCATCGTATATGGTGGCCAAGCTATGCGCCAGGCCTACGCAACCGGGCGAGGAAGTGTTGTAATTCGTGCAGTAGCTAACATCGAAGAAACCAAAAAAGGTAGGCATCACATCGTCATTACCGAGATGCCATATGCTGTAAATAAAGCAACGCTTATCGAACGCATTGCCGATCTCGTGAAAGAGAAGAAGCTCACAAGCATTAGTGACCTTCGTGATGAAAGTGCACGCGGTAAGGTACGCGTTGTTGTCGAGCTAAAGAAAGACGCTTATCCAAAGAAGGTGCTCAACCAGCTCTTCAAGCTGACTTCACTTCAGACAAGCCTGCACTACAACATGCTTGCCCTGGTAGACGGCCTTCAGCCTCGAGTACTTGGGCTCCAGGAGATTTTAAGTGAATACGTCAAACATCGTCAGATCGTGGTCCGTCGTCGTACGGAATACGAACTACGAAAAGCGAAAGAACGTGCTCATATCCTCGAAGGCTACAAGATCGCGCTTGATCACATCGACGAGGTGATCAAGACAATTCGTGCCAGCAAGACGAGCGAAGAAGCCGAAGCAAACTTGATCAAACAGTTCAAGCTCAGCGAGATTCAAGCGAAAGCAATTCTTGCCATGCAACTGCGTCGTCTGACAGGACTCGAGCGCCAGGCTATCGAAGATGAACTGAAGGAGCTGATGGCTTTGATTACGAAGCTTGAAGGAATCCTGGCTGACGAGAAAGAGATTCTCGGGATCATCAAGACAGAACTACTTGAGATGAAAGAGAAGTATGGCGATGAGCGCCGTTCTCAGATGATTAACCAAGAACTTGGTAAGTTTAGCGACGAAGAACTGATTCCTGATGAGGATGTTGTCGTGCTGCTAACGACCGAAAACTACGTCAAACGAACCCTCACCACTGACTACCGACGCCAACACCGAGGAGGTAAGGGCAAGAAGGGAATGACCACGAAAGAACAGGATGTCATTGACCAGCTAGTTACCTGTTCAACACACGACTGGCTACTGTTCTTCACTAACCGTGGTCGCGTCTTCCGACTCAAGGCTTACGAAGTCCCAGCTGCGAGCCTGCAGGCAAAGGGGGTTGCTGTGGTCAACCTACTTCAGCTTCAGCCTGAGGAAAAGGTGACGTCGATGATAAAAATTGGCAAGAACGAGAGCGATGAGGGGTACCTGTTTATGGCAACTACTCATGGAACCGTCAAAAAGACTCAGCTCAAAGACTACGCCAACATTCGTCAAACCGGCTTGATTGCTATCAAGCTTGACGAGGGTGATGAACTGCGATGGATTCGCCGAAGCAACGGTGACGATGAGATCATCATGAGCACTAACTTCGGTCAGGCAATTCGCTTCAAGGAGTCAGACGCTCGACCAATGGGTCGTGCAGCTCGAGGAGTACGTGGTATTCGTTTGCGACCAGGTGACAGCGTTGTAGGTATGGACCTGGCACGCGAGGACCAGAAGCTACTCGTCATGAGCGAGAATGGCTATGGAAAGCTAACGAAAGTAGAGCACTTCGCTTCACACAAGCGAGGGGGAGTTGGTATCAAGTCGGCAGTTGTGAACAAGAAGACCGGTAACATCGTGACGGTTGTCTCCCTTGATCCATCCGCATCTGAAGTGCTGATGATCTCCACGAAGGGCCAAACTATCCGTGTCTCACTGGAGGACATACCTACACTTGGACGAACTACTCAAGGTGTGCGGGTTATGCGACTCAACGATGACGACACCGTAACTTCAATCGGATTCATCCCTGAGCAGCAAAAGGAGCTGCTTGAGGAAGAAGCAGAAGAGGGCGGGGATGAGAAGTAGCTTCGCCTACACTCTCGCCCCAGTTCTCGGTTATTTTATAGCCCATGTCATAAAGTACATACTCGCCTCAAGGAGGCAACAGAACTGGAAGATCTTTTTCAAATCTGGCAACATGCCCAGTAGCCATACGGCAGTTGTCATTTCTCTGGTCTCAGTCATCTTCTTTCATGAAGGACTGACTGATCTTATGGCGGTGGCCGGCACATTTGCCGCCATCATCATATACGACGCCCTCGTGGTTCGTCGGTCCGTGGGCGAGCTTGGTGTAGCTATGGTTCATGTTCTCGAAGAATCAAAATCAAAGGGAAAGCGTCCATTTGTCGCTCTCGGACACAAACCCCTTGAGGTGGTAGCCGGAGGTGTCCTAGGAATAACCATAGGTTTTTTCGTTGCGTTTTTCATAACAAAATAAGCCAAATAACCCCTTGACCTAAAACAAAAAAGCCTGTAGAATGGGTAACAGTCTGCTTTCCACATGGGAAATAACAGATAAGAACGTTCACAATTTGGC
>CAYLGT010000017.1:0-16492 GCA_964383465.1 uncultured Candidatus Saccharibacteria bacterium
AGGAGCTTCGTGGAAACGCGAGCTTTAACAATATGGAGGAGTACCCAAGTGGCTGAAGGGGACGGTTTGCTAAATCGTTAGACTGGAGAGATCTGGTGCGGGAGTTCGAATCTCCCCTCCTCCGCCAAGATGAAGAAATGACCCTATGGGTCGTTTTTTCGTCTTGATGCCAGGCGAGATGAGAGTTCACGCATACTCGCGAAACGAGTGCGGGAAAGTGAGGGTCTTTTTACTTGGCTATGGCTGACGAGCGCATATAGCGACATATATAGTTTTTGCACCCGCTTCTTTGAGACGCCGTACACAGACGTCAACCGTCGCGCCAGTCGTCAGTATGTCATCGATCAGCAGCACCTGCTGAGGTGCATCACCCCGAGCGACAATACTTCGCTCGGCGCTCGCAAAGCGATCAGCTCGAGATTTAAAATGTTGCGTTTCTGAGGTTTCGCGTCCCAGCAAACTTCGATAGGGGAGTCTACGCTTGTCCGCAAGCGCTCGCGCCAGACGCGCCGTATGGTCAAACCCGCGCGCCCTCCGGTGGGCAGGGGCGGTTGGCACAGGGCATACAACCAGCTCTCCAAATAACGGCAACCGCGCGTCGATCAGGGAGGTGATCTGGGATGCTGCCGCCAGAGCCGAACGAAACTTATACTCATCGATAAGCCGCTTTAACCCACCACTGCGCTCTCCAACATACCAGGCATCCTCTACGCCAGACTTCTGGCGACAGGTTGTACATAAGTTGCTTATGCGAGTCGGGACCAGGCACAGCAAGCAGCGCTGCGGGGGTTCTGAAACGATGTCGTATTTACACTGTTCGCACAAAATGCTTCCCTGTTGACCGCAAGAGGCACAGTCGTGGGGTGCCAGGTAGGATAGTACCGTATCAAACATTGTACTTTTTACGTTTCCTTACACCTATTATTGCAGAAAATTGACAATTTAGGCTATACTATAGTCTAGAAATACCTAGACTATGCGAGGAAGTGGAGGAGAACTAGAATTATGGCACGAGGACAAAAGCAAAATGACGACCTACTCATGGAAGATGAGCTAGCGGCGGCATTTCTAACTGACGACTCACCGGTTGATCAAGGACCCGTCGACGACGGTGGCGCCCAGGCTGACGACAACTGGGAAGAGGAAGACGGTGTTCCAGGCCAGCTCGCAGTCGATGTCTATGAAACTGACGAGAAACTGATCGTCAAAGCCCGCACAGCTGGCGTCAACAAATCTGACCTCGATGTCAGCATCTCCGACGGCATCCTGACCATCTCTGGAACCCTCAGTAGTGGCGACGACTCTGCAGCCACACAGTGGCATGTTCAAGAGTGTTACTGGGGTGAGTTTAGCCGCACTCTCGCACTGCCCGTAGCCGTCAAAGAAGATGAAGTAGAGGCTGTTCTCAAGGACGGCGTTCTCACCATCGGCTTTACAAAGGTGAAAAGCGAGCAAGCTCGAAAGATCGAGATCCTCTAATAGTCCCGACGATACTTTTAAAAACAGCGCTCATTCGGAGCGCTGTTTTTATATCATTAGCAAAAACCCTAGGTAGCGTTCGTGCCTGCAAGTGCCTGGGTCACAAAGTTGACTGCGGCATAGGCGAGAAAGGCGACGACGATACCGACGATCGCGTAAAGAATCGTGTTCTTTGCAGCGGTCACCTGTGCCTGGTCACCCCCTGAAATCACGTAACGAATACCGCCGATGATAAGCATGATAACGCTGATAGCACCGACGAGGAAGAGTAGGATGTTAGTCACGCGACCAAAGATACTGTTGTTTCCACCAAACAGGTCAGCTGGCTGCTGGTTACCGCGCGCACAGTCCGCGCCGCTAGAAATCGAGAGATCGTTAGTATCACAGGTAGCAGCAAGTGCGGTTGGCTCAAGCACGAAGCTCATCGCAGCAACAGCGAGTACTGACACCAAAATTCGTCCAAAAAGAGTTGTCATCGTTTGTTTCATACGCCCAGTTATAGCAGATTTCCACCCCTGAAACAACAAACCCCTGCGCTACGCAGGGGTTTGTCTGACACGATTTTCTAAAAACGACTTAGGCAGAAGTTCCGAGACTGTTTGTAACGAACTTCACTGCAGCAAAAGCGAGGAAGGCGACAACGATACCAACGATTGCGTAAAGGATGGTGTTTTTAGCTGAAGTCACCTGTGCTTGGTCGCCGGCAGAGATTACGTAGCGAATACCACCGATGATAAGCATGATAACGCTGATAGCACCGACGAGGAAGAGCAGGATGTTAGTGACTTTTTCAAAGACGCTACCACCACCGAACAAGTCGGTTGCTTGGCCCTGACCCTGGGCACAGTCAGCGCCGCTGGTAATGCTCAGGTTTGATGGGTCGCAGTCTGCTGCGTAAGATGTTGCTGGAACAGCGACGCTTACTGAAAGGGCAAGCATCGGAACAAGCAAGAGTGCTTGGGTGATTTTCTTAACGATTGATTTCATAGTTTCTCCTAGGTGTTAGTAAAAATGTGTTTTCTTACCCTTAGTTATAACAGAAGTAGACCCGCCAGTGAAGTCTCTTACAAGCTGGCAAGTACGAAGTTAACGATGGCGTAGGCCATAATCGCGACGACAAGCCCGATAATCGCGTACAGGATGGTGTCTTTGGCGCCCTTTGTTGCATTTCCATCACCAGCCGACAGGACGTAGCGAATACCACCGATCAAAATAACCAAAACAGCGACGGCACCAATCACAAACAGGAGGATGTTGATAATTTTTTTGATGAAGTCACCGAGTTCTGTGCCAGCACCAGCGTTGTTACAGGCGTTTTTGCCTCCAACCGCACTAACACCTTCACATACGGCCTGCGTGTTGTCGGCCGCACTCACAACTGCGGGCGACAGTAGGGGAAGCGCCAGTGCTGCGTAGAGGCCGATCACCGTTCCTGCAACCAAGTTAAATAGCTTTTTCATACATCTTTCTCCTTTTTATAGCCTTGCCAGAACGAAATTAACAATCGCAAACGACATGATAGCCACGATGAGACCGATCACTGCATAAATCACCGTGTCTTTACCGCGCTTCGTCTGGTTAGCGTCACCAGCTGAAGTCGTATACGTAATTCCACCGATGATGATCATCAGCACCGCGACAAATCCCGATACCACGAGCAGGAGGTTGATGACATTTTTCAGGATATCAAAAACAGTTGTGCCATCATTGCCACAGATTTTGTTACCGGTACATGCACCGTTGTTGAGTATATCGACAGGAGCGGCGTGTGCTACGGACGGGACCATGGCAAAAACACCCACAAGCACTCCGACGACCAAGAGGCTACTAAGAATTCGTTTCATATGTTTCATACTACTATCCAAATATCCTTCCGACAACCAACTGCACGATGGCAAACGACAGCATGATAACCACGATGCCGACCAGTGAGTAGATAATCATTTCTTTTGCTTGAGCCGTGGCGTTCGAGTCACCCTGAGAAGTTGAGTACTTTATACCACCCAGGATGATAAAGATAACTGCAACCACGCCGGCAATCATAAGCACCCCGTTGAACAAGTTCGTCACCGTCGCATTTGTTGCCTCAACTTTTGGAATGTTGACGTCATTTGCGTTAATTTTTGAGAGCAAAGTAAGTAAGCTCATACTAGATCATCCCCTGTACGAAACGGATGATAGCAAACGAACTGAGCGCTATCACTAGACCGGCGATCGCCTGGATGATGGCCATCTTCGCTTCTCCGATGGCATTTGGCTGTCCCTGACTCTTTATATATTTAAAGCCGCCCCAGATGATATACCCGAGCGCAAAGTAAGACACTAGTGCGATGAGCATGCCGACAACATTCAGCGCGATGACCCAAAAATCATTCAGCTTAGAAATAGTCGGCTGCGAACCATCGCACTGAAGTCCGTCATACCAGGCCGGAAAGTTAAGAACACCGCCGCCCGGGCACTTGGCCGCAAACTGCAACGCCGGCATAGCACTGGTTGTTGGGGCGAGTAGCGCCAGGCTGGCGAGAAGGGCGAAGAGGTAAGTTTTGATTTTTTTCATATGACTAGTTTTATTTTGATATCGTTTACGGGTTTGGTCAAGAGATTAGTTAAACAATCCCCCTGGAACGAGCCAGTTGATGATGGCGTACATGAAGATAAATGCTAGTAACCCTATGATTGAGTTAGTGATAACCGTTACAGCTTCCTGGGTCTTGCCAGAGTTACCGTTGGCCTGCGTATAGAGGAATCCACCCCATGTAATTCCACCCGCTACCGCGATTCCCACGCCTACCGCCAGAAAGTTCACAACCTGGAGGACGATGGACAGGATAGGGTTGTCTTTACTGGTGTCACACTTGATGATGCTTGTCTGGATACTGCCACAGCCGTCGATCGTACCACCCGAAGATGCACTGGGCGTCTTACATTTTATACTGACAGCACCGTGACCAGACCCAGCCACGAAATCACCAGTAAACGTACAGATGCCTCCTTGCGCCTTGCCACATTTGTCGTCAACAAAGGTTGCTTTGTATTTATCAAAGTCACTCTTTTTTGCGAAGTCTTTTTCGACCCCGTTGTATTTGTCGTAGCATGATTGTTCACTTAGCGCGGCAACGGAAGGGCTGAGCAGGGGGGTAAACGAGGTAACCATGGCGCTTATCGCCATAAAGCTATAGAGAAGGATTTTTTGTTTTGTCTTCATATCTACTTACGAAAATACAATATAACAAAGTGTTTTACAACCGGGCGACACTGTCCGCCTCTTGACTTTTTGTAAGCATTAGTGTATTGTCTAGACAGATAGGTTCTCTACCACAACACAAAAAGGAGCGATCTCACGTATGTCAGACCAATCACCAACTCCAGGCGGCCCAGGCGGCGCAACCGAACCAAAGGATGTTTTTGTCCGTCTCCCCGGACACCCAGAGGCAGTTGCCCATTTTCCCCAGAAACTAGAGGAAATGGCCCAGGTTGGTCCTGACGGCAAGCTCATCACCAACCTAGATACCAAACCAGTGGACGCATCTGCCATCGACCCCGACACGCTTCTACTCAAAGACGGTGTCAAAAAAGTTGATCCTATAGAAAAAAGCACCGAGACCGCGCCCCAGGTTGAGGCAGACCCAGGAAAAGTTGAAAAGAAATCCAAGCGAGGTTGGCTCATAGGTACGGGCCTAGCTACTGCTGCCGTCACTGCAGTAGCGCTGTTAATCCCCCATGGTTCTGACGAATCTAAAGAGCCTGTGCGTCCACCAGAGTCGAGCGCTCCCGCTAACCCTGGCGCCTCTGAGCCTACCAAAGAGGCAACGCAATCTCCTGAGACTCAGACTCCTGAATCTCTTATCGGTATCGCAACTCCAACAGGGGAGAACATCAACGTCGCTCCCTCCGACGAAGTTGAAAAAGAAGCACTCCGGCCTGTCACCGCTAAGGAGTTTAAAACTCCCGAAGAAGCTTTTGCGCGCTTCACCTACCTGGAAAACATCCTCCGTATGGGCGCCGATATAGATGACAGTGGTGCGATCGTCGAAACTCCGGCCTCTATGGCTTACCGCGATCAGCTACACAGCATCATGTATAGCGCCGGTGCCACCGACAACTTCGAAAGCGCCGACAGACTACGTATGAGTGTCAGTCTCTCGCTTTGGTTCGTTGAGGGCGCAGGCCACATAGATGGAAAAACTGGCACCTACCACGTCTCACGTACTGTCGACAACGTCACAGACAACGGTGACGGCACATGGACGCTCGAAATCACCGAAACACCTGCAACCAATTTAACTGCTATCGACCCAACACTGATCGAGAAAGTGCCGGACATCAACGACACCTTTACTCGCACTGTGGTACTGAGCCAAAAAGATGGCATCTGGCACCAGGACTCAGTTTCTCTTTCGACCAGCTAGTTTCTTCTCTCGCTCTCTCTGGTAAATACGTCCAATTTGCACTATCATTGACTACATAATGATAAAGCTTGCTATGCACCGCGGTCGTGGCGTTCTGCTACTCCTCTGGTTGGCGCTCAGTTTGAGCCTGGGCCTATTTATGGCAACCCAGCGCGCTGCTGCAGCACCATCGGACGTACCGATGCTGCTGTCAAACGACACACTATATAAGCAGGTAAGCACCCACCAACACTATTGGTGGCTCTACAGCTGTTACGTCAACACCGACATAGATGGTGCTGACAAAAACGAGGTGACGAGCTGGGACTTTTTCGAGGGAAATTCTTTTAAAAGCACGCTCGGCGCTATGTATGGCGGAGAGGGCACGGCTGACTGTCAAACAGAAAGTGTCATGCAAACCGCCTATAACTATCTCGGCGCCACCGACTCCATAGGGACGTTCTGTGCACTTGACGGCGCCCAGTACAAAGGCAAACATGAACCTGTAGACGTCTGTAAAGCAGGACCAAGTACAACAAGTACCTCAGACAATGACTGGGACAACGATGCAACAAAGGCCGAACGTGCTGCGTCGTTCAAATCGCAGTTCAGCGCGCGCGATCCTGGAATTAGTAACGCAGGGAAATACCTACGTGCCTACATGTCGCTGACTCAAGCCTGTAACATCTCCTTTAGCGACAAAAAGATATATGACACCAAAGCACAGGCCGACGCAGCCGGTGCGGCCGGCGAAGCCAGTAAGTACCCCGTGCCTGTCGTCTATGAAAAAACGCCGGGGAATTATGTCGTCGGGTACATGGTGGGCATCGGTACTCCGAACGTACGTGACATTCGACTGGTTGCTGACTCAACTGTACAGGTTGCAACTCGTACTGGTGTGAGTGGCGGATATCAATCGCTAGGCAGTTGTGATGATGCTGCAACCGAAGCCGGCAAATACGCCCAGGACTACGCAACGTATCTAAAGGTAAACGGGGTAGACAGTTCGACGGACGCAAACTCTGGTGGCACGGAAAGCGGGAGCACTGAACCGGTCTGTAGTGCAGGAGCGCTCGGCTGGGTCTTTTGCCCGCTGACAGAGTTCATGTCAAAGACCGTCAACGGTGTGGCGACTTACCTAGAGGGCCAATTAAAGTACGAGCCATTACTCAACTCCGACCAAGGCAACGCCATAAAAGCCATCTGGCAGATAGTGCTCAACATGGCAAACGTTGGGCTTATCATCGCTTTCTTGTTCATCGTTTTCTCACAGGCGACTTCTATAGGTCTTAGTACGTATGGCATCAAAAAGATGCTGCCAAAGATCATCATAGCCGCCATACTTATGAACTTGTCGTTTTATCTATGTGCCATCGCTGTGGACATCGCCAACATCGCCGGAGTGAGCATAAAGGCAATCATAGACGCCGGACTCAACCAAATCGGCGACATTACTGCGGTAAACATCCAGGCAGGCGCTTCGGGTGGGCAATGGGCGGCAACAGTTGCGGCGCTTCTACTCGCCGTGGGAGTTGGCTTTGCGACTGGGGCGATTTTCCTCGTGCTACCGATTTTGGCAACTGGACTCGTTTCGGTACTGACTGCCTGGTTTATCATTGTCGCACGACAGATCATCATCACACTTCTTATCGTTGTTTCACCACTTGCCATGCTGGCGTGGGTGCTGCCAAACACCGAGGACTGGTTTAGCAAATGGCGTAAGATTTTCGCTTCCATGCTCCTGATGTTCCCACTCATTATGATCGTGTTCTATGGCTCCACACTCATGTCACACCTCATCCTGGTCACTGCAAACGGTGGAGCAGACGACAACGCCGGACTTATGGTAAACCTAATCGCCTTTACGATGCTAACCGTTCCACTATTCTCACTACCATTCATCATGAAAGCAGCAGGCGGCATACTGGAACGCTTTGGTGGTATGGTTAACAACCGCAACAAAGGTATCGTCGACCGCGCGCGAAAGATGGGCCAGGAGGGCCGGGAGCGTACACGTTCAAAGGCCGCTTCTGACTATGACCCAACCCGTGAAGGTTTTGGAAAGCTGAAAAACGCTCGAGCACGCCTAGCAAACAAGCCATTTCTGGGAGTTGGCGCCGATAGTCGTGCTCGCGCACGCTTTGGCATCACGCAGCGTGGCGATCAGTACTCTGGGGAGCAGATGAAGCTTGCCACTTCGCAGCTCAGCCAGCGTGGCATTATGGGCAACAAAAGCGAGCTCTATAACATCGCTAAAAGCAGCGCAAACAACCCATACCTCCGCCGAGCCGCTGCTGCGCAGCTCGGCGAAATAGGTGCAACCGACAAGCTCGAGGATCTTTTCCGCGGTGAAGTTGACCTTTCTTCACCGACCGGGGAACGAGTAGGGCAGGATAAAGCCACTAAGCGAATAGCTGCACAAGCTATTGGTGCAGCTGCACCAAAATTAGCCGGTCCTGCAGCACCTCTCTTTTTCGATGCCGTCACTTATGAAGGTTCTATGAAGGCAGATGAAAAGAATGAACCCGCCGCTATCGCTGCCGGCGAAAAGGTCGGCAAGGATAAAATTGCGGCTCAGATGGGACCATCGTATCTCGCAGGACTTCGCCCCGACCAAGTTATTGGGGCGCGCAAAGCCATAAGTAAGATGACCGGCGCACAGCAAACGGCCACTATCGCCTCTACCGAGGCGGCAATTAGAACTATTGGTGGCGATGCCCGAATCCTAAACACTCTTTCAGACGAACACATCGTGGAAATCGGTAAAATGGCAAAGAGCTTGGGTATAGCCGCAAGTGGTATGTCGCCTGAGCTTCGAGAACGATATGAACGTGCCGCTGCCGCCGTGACCGCAACTTCCGGTCCGTTTAAGCCCGGAGAGACACCACCACCTACCTCTACTCCATCCGCTCCAGGTGCACCCGGTTCAGGTTGGGATTAGCAGTCTATGGCCGTCTATAAAGTTCCCCAAGATGTTGAGGCCGAAGACAAGCTCATCGGCCCCTTCAGTTTTCGTCAGTTCATCTACCTAATCGTCGCGGCGCTCGGCATCTTTCTCGCTTGGGCACTGAGTCGCATCTTTATCGGGCTTTTCATACTGCCGGTACCTATCATTGTGGCCATGCTGGCACTCGCATTGCCGCTACGCAAAGATCAGCCCATGGAGACGTACCTCATCGCCATGCTCAAGTTCTTTTTCAAGCCACGCCACCGCCTCTGGGACCCTGAAGGGACAATCTCTCTCGTCGAGATTACAGCACCAAAAGTCGTAGAAGGACCACAGACGAAAGGCTTCAACGCCGACGAAGCTTCACAGCGCCTCAGCTACTTGGCACAAGTTGTCGACACGCAGGGGTGGTCAACGCGCGGTGCAGTAAGCGGTAACGACTCCATGAGCGACATATTTGTCGCAGACGCTTCTCATGCCGAAGACATCCTGGACGAAACAGCCTCGGTCTCTCAGGCTTTTTCACAAAAAATTGCTCAGGCAGACAACGCACACCTGGAGGCGGTTCGACAGCAGTTTCAAACTGCTACGCAGCAGCCAGCCGATCCAGTGGTCAGCCAAGCACCCTCACAGGATCCTGTCGCAACACCGGTCATGAGTCCTGTAGCGCCTGCCCCTATCGTCGACGAGGCCGTACCTGCGGACGTCCATTTTGACCCATATCCGAACTCTATGCACCAGCATGTTCTCAGCCCCACAGGAGCATCACCACAACCTGTGCAAAAACCACAAGCAGAACCTAGCGAAACTACTGTTTCCCCTGATATACTAAGACTTGCAAACAATAACGACCTTTCTATCAGCGCACTCGCACGAGAAGCGCATCGCCTGGGAGATGAGACCGAAGAAGTGGTGATCTCGCTCCGATAACAGTGCGGTAGAAGGGGTGGGATGTAAAAAGGAGCACTGAACCTTCAGTGGACCCAAACCAACAACAGCCATTACAGACACCTGTACCAGCCCAGCCAGTGGTGGCTGGTAGTGCTTCTGCTGCCCAAACCCCAACCCCCGTTCAACCCCGAAACCCTAACAGCACCCAAAATACTCTCCTAATCGCAGAGCTACGCGAAGGCATGGCAATCATGAACGATGGCAGTTTTCGTGCTGTCGTACGTTGTCAATCGATTAACTTTGACCTCATGAGTGCGCGTGAACGTGAAGGAGTTGAGTATAGCTACCAGAGCTTTTTGAACTCTCTCTACTTCCCGGTACAGATTTTTATACGCTCCCAAAAAGTAGACATAGGGCCATACTTGGATCGTCTCGCTAAAATCCGTCGCGACCAGGACAACATGCTCCTTGGAGTCCTTATGGACGACTACATGACGTTTATCGATGCGCTTTCTCAAGAAACAAACATCATGGAAAAGGATTTCTATGTAGTTGTTCCTTACTACCCAACCGGTGACGTTACTTCTATAGCCCAAAACAGCAAAAATATCTTTACTGCCTTTTTGAAACCCGACAAACAACAGCGAGTCACTATAGACCAGGCTAGTTATACAAAAGCCAAAGAGGAAATTAGCAACCGCGTAAATGCTGTTATGAGCGGACTGTTTCAGATGGGTATAAAAAGTGCTCAACTCGGTACAAAACAGCTTGGCGAACTCTACTACAACATGTACAACCCCGATACTGCCGTGCGTGAACCTTTGGGTGATTTCGAAAACCTGACCTCTACCTATGTAGCAAAGGGTGAAGGCCAGGCTCCGCAAGCAAACCTAGAAAGTGGGGCTCAGTAGTATGGCTTTGTTTGGCAGAAAAAAGAAACTAAGCGCTGTCGACATCGCAGAACAGCAGCGCCTACGCGAACAACAAGAAGTCGAAACGGAGTTTCTAAAAGGAATCACGACACTTCGTGACCTCATCGCCCCAAGTAGTCTCGAGATCCAGAGCGGACACTTCCGTATCGGTACTAAGTATGGACGGACGCTCTATATATACGGGTACCCTCGACAGATTTATACCGGCTGGCTGAGCAGTATCATAAACGTCGACGAAGTCATCGACGTAAGCATGTTTATCTACCCAGTTGAAAGCCAGGTAGTGCTTAACAACTTGCGTAAAAAGGTTGGTCAACTTGAAGCAAGTATCCAGATAAACGCTGAGCACGGAAAGGTTCGTGACCCGGGCCTAGAGGCCGCCATACAGGACGCCGAGGAACTCCGTGACCAACTTCAGGTTGGTGCAGAGCGCTTCTTCCGCTATGGACTTTATATGACGATGTATGCCGATAGCCTCGACGAGCTAGCATTTGTGCAGCATAAGATCGAAACTATCCTCGGTCAGCAACTTGTCTTCTCGAAAGTCGCCAGTTCCCAGCAGGAGCAGGGGCTCAACAGCACTATCCCGCAAATGGCCGATCAACTCCAGATCCGTCGCAACATGAACACAGGTGCGATCAGTACGAGCTTTCCATTTACCAGCGCCGATCTGACACAGGAAAAGGGTGTGCTCTATGGTATCAACATGCACAACAACGGGCTGGTTATCTTTGACCGTTTCAGCCTAGAAAACGCCAACATGGTAGTGTTCGCAAAGTCTGGTGCGGGAAAGTCATTTACCGTAAAGCTCGAGGCACTTCGTACCATGATGATGGGGGCAGATGTTATCATCATCGACCCGGAAAATGAATACCAGCGCCTCGCCGAAGCGGTTGGGGGGAGTTATATACAACTCAGCCTCAACAGCTCTGTACGTATCAACCCATTTGACCTCCCGAGGGTTATCGACAGCGACGATGCAGAGGACGCCCTACGTGCAAACCTAGTTACACTTCACGGTCTGCTACGTCTTATGCTGGGCGGTGGTCAGATACTACCAAACGGTATGGCGATGCCAGCACTCAGTCCGGCTGAAGAGGCTGACTTGGACCAGGCACTCATCGATACCTACGCCCGAGCTGGTATCACGAGCGACCCGCTTACTCACAACTCGATTCCTCCGACCATAGGTGATCTATATGAAACACTTCTTCACATGGGTGGCAGCGGTCCACAACTTGCACAGCGTCTGCGCAAATACACCACTGGTACATTTGCCGGCATCTTCTCACAGCAGAGCAACATCGACATTAACAACACCATGGTTGTGTTCAATATCCGCGACCTCGAAGATGAACTGCGACCAGTTGCGATGTATATCGTACTGAGCCACATCTGGAACAAGACTCGTACTGAACAGAAAAAGCGACTCCTGATCGTCGACGAAGCGTGGCAACTCATGAAGTATGATGACTCGGCTAACTTCCTGTTTAGCCTCGCCAAGCGAGCCCGAAAGTATTACCTAGGACTCACGACCATCACCCAAGACGTTGAGGACTTTATGAGTAGCAAAATGGGTCGAGCAATCGTCGCAAACAGTTCCATGCAACTTCTTCTCAAACAAAGCTCAAGTGCCGTCGATGTTCTTGGTGACGTCTTTAAACTTACCGAGGAAGAGCGAAAGCGCCTAGCAAACTTCCCAGTAGGGCAAGGTCTGTTTTTCGCCGGCCAGAACCATGTGCATATCCAGATCCTCGGGAGCCCAACCGAACAACAGCTCATCACGACAAACCCACAGCAAGTTCAAGCGATGCAGCAACAAACCGAGGTGCAATTCCAACCACAACAACCCGGATACATGGATCCAAACCAGCAGCTCTAAGGATATAAACTATGGCCAATAATCCTGAAGACGATCGATACGCCTACAATCCCTCAGAAGAAGAATTCCAGCAAAAACTCGAACAATTCGACAACTCTACAACCCGCGCCGAGTCCGACAAGAAGCCGGGAAGGCTCGAGAGTTATCGTCAAAAAAGTGAAGACGCTAAAGCAAAGCTACGTGAAGCCGAAAATGCCGACTGGAACGATCCCGCCAACGGGTTTTATAAACCCAGCGAAAAAGCCCAGGCGCGTATAAACAACTGGCGAAACTGGTCTAGCCGCCGCAAACTTGCGGTTGGTGGTGGCGCGGCAGCAGGCGTGTCCGGACTACTCATCTCTATGTTTGCGCTGCTTCCTATGAAAATCCCTGGCATCATGTCTATGATTACCGACGAAGCAGGTCAGCGCGTTGAGCAGGTCACCGAGCATCGTGCCAAGCTTATTTTGGCTCGCGCTATTTTACGTAAGTTCGACAGTGATCTCGTGGTGACCGGCAAGGGAACCTTTTCTACGTTAGTGGCGAGTATGCGCACTAGTAACTTCGAAAAACGTCTAGCGGAAAAAGGGTTGAAGATCACACGCGATGGTGATGGGGTACGTCTGACGAACATAGAAGGGAAGGCTCTCGGTGGCGGCAAGGTCCTAAAAAATGAAGTTGCCATCGTTGAAGCCCTCGACGCCGACCAACTAACAAATCGCATGATAAAGGACATCGTCAAAGAAGATATACCGTCCTGGCGATGGGTGAAGCGAGCAAAATTTGCGAAGTGGCTGCGTATAAAATACGGCATCCCGAGATACGGCCTCAACAACAGTTCGGAGACAAACACCGATGACGCTATCAAAGAAATGGAGCAGGAACGACTCAAAAGTGAGTCGGACCAATCACTCAAAAACGCCACCGACTTTTTGAACTGTCTGTCTACTGGCGGGGAAGAGTGTGTGCTTACCGAGGACGGAAGCACGAAAGACTCTACTCTAAAAGACAGTGCAAATACTGCTGATGTCAGCGACACACTCTCAGAGGCAACCGACGAAGCAATCAAGGAAACACTCGACAATCCTGGCCAGGAAACGTCTAAACTAATGACAAAAATCATCTCCAATAAGTTCGCAACCAAAGCCATCCCAATCGTCGGCTGGATCGACCTGGCGGCAACAATCAACCACCTCGTCAAAGAAGAGGCCCAGACGGACTTTGTCGGCAAAGCTGTTGCTGGCCTGAAGTCGGCAAACTACGCACAGCTTTATGGGAACTGGTCTGGCTATGCGTCTCAAAATCAACTGGGTGCGCTACGCCCAGACTACATCGCTACGCTCGCAAAGCAGACAGATGGTGTCGAGCAGGCCCAGGCGTTCAACATGATCGAGGGTAAGACCAAGTCCAACGCCACCGCACTGCTAAGCACCACCGCGTATGCCGTTTCACCTTCCGACATCCCAGGAGTACCGGTTGATCGCATCGATGCCAACAACCCCAGCCTCATAAAACAAAAGATGGATTCGTTCAACAGCGCAACAGGCGGAGTGGCTGGTATCGCCGGCAAGCCAACCAGCTTCCTACTCGAAGGCTGGTATCAAACCCTCGGCGAAGGGGGAATTGGTGGCTTCATAAGTGGTTGGCTGGGCGGAATCATCACTAACATCACGCCGGACGCTGTGACTGAGTGGGCGGGAAATCTCATGAACAAGCTCTGGCAGCAGATGCTGGACGTGTTTGGACTCGACTACAATCCGTTTGTAAGTGGAGCTAAGTGGTTTAACAACGCTCATGCAGGAGCAACGGCGAGCTTCAATACGTACGCCAAAGAAACTGGTATGCGCAAATTATCTCCGGCTCAAGCCTCTGCCCAAAACGAGCAGATAGCACAGGAGCGTGCGGCGTATAGGGCAGAAAAGGGACCACTGTACGCGCTCTTCAGTCCTCAAGAAACAACCTCACTAACCAGCCAGTTGGCTATTCACACACCAACGAACACTAACGACGCGCTCACCTCACTTGCTAGTCTCGTGACAAGCGCTCCGCACACGCTATTTGCAAGCCTTACTCCGAAAAATGCCTCTGCTGCCAATGCGTACGTCGACCTGTACGGTGTCGATCCATATGGTGCCACTCAGGCCGACATGGATGCGCCACTCACACAGGAATTCATAAACGGAGACACATGCCCTGGTGTCGCCGAGGGGTCGTACGACAGTTGTAAAGTAGATAATGAAATCGCCTCGGCTATGATTTGTGAGTTTCAGCCTGACATCGACGGGTGTTCGGACGAAGGGCCGGGGGCTGGGAGTGAAGGGGTGTTCGGAGCTGGTTCTCAGTTTAGAATCGCAAGCTATAACGTACTCGGCGCCATCCACACCGCAAGCTACGAAGGACGTATGGATAAAGTCATCGCCAACATCAACAGCAAAGACCTCAAAATCGACATCGTTGGGTTTCAAGAATTTGAACGTGTGCAGCGACGTTACTTTATGCAGCACACGACAAACTTCGCGCTTTATCCAAGTGACGTCACAAGCGGCCAAGGCGAAAATGCCATCGGTTGGGACAAAACTAAGTTCAAGTTTGTGCAGGGCGGTATGATGCCAAAGCTTCAGTACTTTGGCAACGGCTATTCACTCGACGCACCCTGGGTGAAACTCGAAGACCTCTCCACTGGTCAGCAACTCTATGTCCTCAACACCCACGACCCCGCTCACGATCGTGACGGCTATCCTAAGAAGCGCTACGAAAACGCACTGCAACACGTCGTGTTTACCGACTCACTCAAATCGACCGGGTTACCCGTACTCTTTACGGGAGACTTTAACTCGGGGTACGAGCTACGATTTAGCGGCAACAGTACCTATCAGGACAAAGCCGAAAACTTGACGTACTGCATCATCACGCAGGCCGGCTTTATGAATGATGCCTACGACGTCCAAACGGGACGCGACGTGAAGTGTCCAAACCCAGGAAACGGAAACTCGATCGACCACGTCTACGTCAGCAACGGTATAAAGGTAGATAAGTACCGACAGATAGCTGGTGGTGCTGGGGGAAGTGGGCCAAGCGGATCCGATCACGATGTACAGCTTGTCGACATCAACATACCCGCTGGTGAAGCAGGTTCTGGCGAATGGTCACTCCCTGTCGATAAGTCTGCTTGGAAAACCGACGGTCAGCGTTGGCTCGAAGCGCACACCACTATGAGTGACGCATGGACAAACAGTATAAAAGCTGCTGCCGATATCAACATTGGAAGCGGTAACGATGATTGTGGTAAACCAATCTACTCCATGCTTGCTGGAACCATGGTAAAAAGCCCTCCAACCTATACCGCACAGGTTCGTTCCGTTGTAAACGGCAAAGAGGTGCTCATCACCTACGCGCATGGCAAGAACATGAAAGCAGGAGGCGCTTCAGTGCAGGCTGGTGAAAAGATCGGTGAGATCAGCAACAACGCAAATCCTGCATACGGAACACTTTCCTGTCATCTTCACCTAGAAGTGAAGTATGGCACTACTGCAATCTGTCCTCAGAACATCCTGCCAGATATTGCGCTTGGAAAAGAGTTTGATCTCAGTAAAGTACCTAAGGCGGTATACGCATGCAGCGTGCTCGGCGTATAGCTTACCAGACGAGCCTCGTTTTCTTGACGCTATGTGTGTCACTGTTTAGTGTGACGAGTGTTCGAGCACTCGGGTTCGCAAACCCCGCAGAACTCAGTAATCGCCAGAAAGCTCATCTCAACATATCGTTTACGGGTACCGGCGTCGCTAAAACGACCACTAATTCCTGTAGTGCATCAGGGCTTGATTTGTCTGGTAACTTTTCTCTTGGCAAAGATCCGAAGGAGCGACGTGTCAATCTCGTAAAAGCGTTTATGAGTTATGGTCTGTCACCAGAACAAGCAGCTGGACCAGTCGGTAACTTCATGTGGGAATCCGGTGGAACAGACGTACCACCCAACCACAACGAATTTGAGCCA
>CAYLGT010000018.1:0-14823 GCA_964383465.1 uncultured Candidatus Saccharibacteria bacterium
TTTCGAAGCTCCATGGGGTTGTGTCCCGCCGCGATCAGACGATTCGCCTGCTCCAAGATGTTGTAAGTAAGCACCGTCACCGTTGTCGTCCCGTCACCCGCTGCCTTGTTCATCTTAGTGGCAGCTTGTTTTATGAGCTCGGCACCAACACTATACCCAAGTGTTTCGTCATCCACATTTGGAAGCTCAACTCCTTCGGCAACCGTCACACCGTCATGCGTAACGGTCGGACCACCAAAACTTTTGGCGATCACTACGTTGCGACCCTTTGGCCCCATGGTGACTTTCACTGCACTATAGAGTGCTTCTGCACCACCTAGAACGCGGCGGCGAGCTTCATCATCGTAAAAAACTTTTTTAGCCATATGTTCCCCTACTTCAGCGTTGCGAGGACGTCGTCCTCTTTTACTATCAGATACTCCGTTCCGTCGATTTTTAACTCTGTTGTCGAGTACTCTTTGTAGACTATCCGGTCACCTTTTTTGAGTGTTTTAACTCCTGGACCGACAGCCTGAACAGTTGCAAAGGCAGGTTTTTCCTTGGCGGCATCGGGCAAATACAGGCCGCTAGCAGTTTTCGTTTCGGCGGTCTCGCGCAGTGCAACGACGCGATCAGCCAGTGGTGTGAGTGGTGTGCTCATACGTTCTCCTCCGTAAAAGTTTGTTCGTGATTTCATTGTACTCAGAGTAATTAGCACTCGTCAAGGCAGAGTGCTAACTTTACTGTTTGCAATTGTTGCTATACAATGAAACCGTTCTTTCGTCCACGATGAAGGGAAAGTTCCATGCCACTGAAGCTCGGCTACCCCAGCCGCGAAGCGCTGCTTGCTGACATCGACATCTGCCGTCTCCACCCTCGCGACCGCGTCGTGGTTCGCCTACAGGACGGCAACGATTACGCCTTTCACTACATGAACTACGGAGACGGTGTCATCACCGGCACCAGCATCCCGGACCGCGCTCAGATCCTCATCGATGTCGATGAGCTGACACTGAGCGAGCAGGGAAACTGACGAGCACCATGCTCGTCTCGGCCACCTCTTTTCGTAGAGGTGGCTTTCCATTTCATCACTAATGTATCCTTTAGCATACTTGACAAAACTAGCTTTATATGCTAGTATGTAGGTTAGTACGGTCGCATCGGGTGACCGCGCACTCACAACCCTGGAGCAAAAAGATCATGGATGATCACCTGCCCTACACCCGCCCCGTCTTGGACATCGTCCATGTCGACCACGCAATCGACACCAGCTGGGGTCGCGGCAAGCACAAGGGTGCTGGCCGCCGGATGAGGCTCGGTTTCCACCGGGCCACCACCGCTTGCCGGGCATCATCAAGCCGAGTTTCGTACCGGCCTGATGCTCCACTCGGTGGCCGCGCAGAGACACTACTGTCTCGCGCGGCCACCAGGTACACCTCGTCCGAGGTGTTTTTCTTTCGTCAACAAGGTATACGAAGGCTATAAGTATTGACAAATGTTCGTATTTATGCTAATATGTACATCACGTAGTCACACCGAGGTGGCTCGTAGCTTTCACCGTTTGCAACACCCAACACCGTTAGGAAGGTCGCGCCATGGCCAAGGGTTCCAACAACGTCAGCAAGTCGCCCCGCCGTCTGTCCATCCCCGAAGAGGCGAACCTGCTCCACCTCCGCCGCATCGGCGAGGAGATCAGGAAGACCGAGCCGGGTGTCGAGAAGAGCTTCCTCGAGGCGTTCTTCGCGGTCTACGCCGAGCTCAAGAAGGACGAGGTGCTGGCCTCCGGCATCACGCGCCTCGGCCTGACCTTCAAGAAGGTTCAGGCGAGCATCGACCCGGACGACTTCAGCAAGTTCACCACGAACTGGAAGGGCGCCAAGGAGCACTTCGTCGCGACCGTGCACAAGCACAGCTACAAGGTGTGCGCCGACGAGGTCGGAGAGCAGCGCCGCGCCGAGCTCGCTGCCCACCAGGCCGACGCCGAGCACCTGACGCAGTCGCTCGCTGACCGGTTCGGCAGCATCGACAGCCTCCTGACTGGAGCTCTGGCGAACGCCTGAGATGGGTGTGGTAGACGAAGACGACTAGTCGTCTGGGGCGGGGCAGAAACGGTTACGACCGAATCTGTCCCGCCCTGCAACACCCCAAGCACCGAAAGGTGTTTTTTTGTGTTTCAACTCACCTCACTTGACATACTATGACGTTTATGCTATATTTTTCTCAGATAGCACCAAAAACAAAAAAGCTATGGCAAACACACCAAACCCAGTCCAGCTCAGAAGTCCAATCTCTTTTATCCAGGGACTCGAACGCACCCCCGAATACTCCCACCTCATGACCAAGCATGATGGTGACCGTCAGATTGCGATCGGCATATCTGCCATGCACTTCGCGCGCAACATGAACCAACGAAGCGAGACTCCTGAGCAACGTCTCGACGCGTTTTCGGTGCAACTCATCGGTCAGATACCTGCCTACTTCGAGGGAACGGTTGCCCTACAGGGTCACCACAACGGTGAACGCTGGGATCGCAAAGGCGCACTCGAAAAAGTCATCCCGCTCAACCACACCCTCCGCGACATGGTTGACTACTTCCCAAGCATGACTGTCGACTCGCTGCGTACGTTTTGTACGACCGCGGGCCGAGACCTCTTACACGGCAGCGAAGCCAGACAGTTCGACCAGATGATTTTTGACGCCATCGTGGGTATGCAGCAGGAAATTGCCCTCGAGCAAGTACTCTGGACAATCGAAGGGGTCGACGACGTCTTCAAAGCCGAGACCGTCGAAGAAGAGCGCCGCGGCGTTGACGTAACGGTCATCTATAAGGGTATCGAGATATATCTCGATGCAAAGTCGAGTCAAATGGGCGTTCAAGAAGCTCCCAAAAAGCAACTCACTCGCTCCTACCGTACGTCATCTGACGCACTCAGCGGCTACCCCGTCTACACCGGTATCCGCTATGAAGAGTTTAAAGGCTTTCGCGCCCCTCGTGCCGCTGTCGAGCGGAGCGCTGGACGAATTGCCCGAGTCCTCGAAGAACGCTACCAAGCAATCACTTCCGATACTCTTCTTCAAGCACATGCCTAGTCAGGTTGCAATTGACTAGGTTTTATGCTATGGTTGGTAGCTGTCACATCTCTCCCTAACCGAAAGGAGGTGTGAACGTGAGCGGGATCGCGTTCAGGACGTACCGCGTCCTGGGCACCCCAGATGGAGCGAGCACTCAGTCGATCAATTCCCTTGAGGAGTTGACCCAGCTGATCGCTCATCACATCCGTCCCAATGGCAGCGTTTCGCTGCAGCTCACCTTGCGTGAAGAGCTTGACGAGCTGAGTGCGCGACGCACTCTGCCCGCACAGTTCATCACCAAGCTGATCGTAGACAGCATTCGCTTCGGGCCTGACGGCTTCGTCAACGCACACACGCGAGCTGGTATCTACGTGCACATCGCAGAAAGCTCACACGGTCTTCGTGTAGAGACGAGCACGTCTTTGTACGAGGCGCCGTCCGCTTCTGCTAGGCCCTAGCTGTTTCACCGCAGCTAGGGCTTTTCCTTTGGGGCCAGTTCCGTGAAAATAATAATTGACTTTATCCTTCTTCTATGTTGTTATGGTATCTGTTCAGCACCTTTTCATCACTCTCAGAAGGAGGAATTGTGAGCGCCGCTCCAATCATGCCTCCTACTCGGGAGGCACGTTTCAACGTTATTGCACGAAGTGGTGGTTTTTTGCGGCGGATCAACTCGTTGATCACCGGCACAGTCAACCACCTGACGCTCGACATCGAGGATCTCGAAGGCAACGTTTACCATCTGCGGG
The DNA here is from genome assembly GCA_964383465.1 of uncultured Candidatus Saccharibacteria bacterium. Taxonomy (GTDB): domain Bacteria; phylum Patescibacteriota; class Saccharimonadia; order Saccharimonadales; family Saccharimonadaceae; genus CAYLGT01. Next base: position 3,801 of record CAYLGT010000018.1, read on the forward strand.
TAACCCCGCTGCATGGCGACGTCACCATGGATCCTCAGCGCGACAGCGTCTACAACATCGGTAGTGCGATGGCGGTATTTGTCGACGAAAACGGGAACGAACTCATGCAGTACCCACCCGTCAACGTCAGCCTGAACCTCAATACCGAGGTGACGGCAGCGAGCATGCCAGTTGGCACGCTCACCATGTGGCCCTCGTGACCACACCCCACCCCCTTCCCAACCCGAGAAAGAAGGACCAGTGGTCTCCTCCCAGGAAGAACGCGCCGACCAGGCAACCGAGCTCTACACCAACCAGTGTCTGGCTCGCGCCACTGCCGGCCGCGGCCAGAAGAAGACGTGGACGGTCATCGTGCGTGTCGGCAACTCCACGTTCAACCAGTACGCCGTCGAGGCACGTACCCCCCAGGAGCGTGCCGACAAGATGGGTACCGAGCTCAAGCTCGGTAACGACGCCAAGTTCGCCTACGGCACATGCCAGGGCGACGTCGGCGGGAACGACCCCAGGGCCATGGAGCACCTCAAGGGGCTGCTCCCGCGCTGAACACCCCGACCCCGGTCGCCCTACGCCTCGCGCGCGTATGGTGACCGGGGTCGTTCACATTTCTTAGGCTTTTTTCGACTTTTTTGCTACGAGCTCACGCACAACATCGGCGTCATTCCATGGCAAACGCTCACCGGCCACGATGCGGAAGCGCTCATGTCCCATACCTGTAATGACAACGCTGTCACCACGACGAGCAATTTTCAAAGCTTTTTCGATTGCCTCGCGACGATCGGCAATCTCTTCTGTCTTCGCCTCGCCACCTTTGGCCACGATGCCCTCCATGATCATCTGGCGGATGGTTTCAGGATTCTCGTTATAGCTCTCTTCATCTGTCAGCACGATTCTGTCGGTCAACCGAGTAGCGATTTCTCCCATGATGGGTCGCTTACCCTTGTCCCTGTCACCACACGCACCAAACACCAGGATGACGCGATTTTTCGTGACAGCCTTTACAGTGCTCAGTAGCTGCTCGAGTGCATCAGGCGTATGAGCATAGTCGACGATGACGTCGTAAGGTTTGTCTACTTCAACCTGTTCATAGCGGCCCGGAATTTCTTCGAGGTTCGCCACACCGTCGACAATTGCTTCGAGTTTTGCGTAAAACAAGTATGCCGCGGCGGCAGCAGCCGTCATGTTATAGACGTTATATTTCCCTGGCAAACTGGTCGCTAGATCAAGTTTGGTCTGATGGTCGATAACAACCTGGGCTTCACTTCCCCGCTTGTACAGTTTGACGTGTTTTATCCGCGCTTCCGCCTCAGGGTTAGTCCCATAGGTTATTTTCTGTTCGCCCGCTTCAAAAGTGTTGTAAAAATCATACCATTCATCATCTCTGTTCAGCACGATAAACCGTGGCTTGTTAGCAAACAATAACCCCTTGGCCTGTGCGTATGCTTCCATGGTCTTATGGTAGTCCAGATGGTCCTGGGTGAGGTTCGTCATGATAGCGCACTCTATTGGCACCCCGTGGAGCTTGTGTTGCTGCAACGCGTGTGATGTTACTTCGAGAACGACGTAGTCAACTCCAGCTTTTTTGGCACGTCGGAAGAACTTCTGTAGCTGTGCCGTCAGGGCAACGGTGCGGTTGAGTTCGTTCAGGGTTCGCTCCCCGTCAACTTCGATGATGGCAGTCGTAAACAAAGCCGTCGTTTTGCCATCTGCTTTGAGAATCTCGTTGAGATAGTTGGCCGTAGTAGTTTTGCCGTTGGTTCCTGTCACGGCGATGACCTTGAGGTCTTTGGCTGGATGGCCATAGGCGGCCGTGAGCAGTTTTACTCGGCCCTTACGATAGGATTCTTCAAGCTCTTGCACCGCACCGCGGGGTAAGACTTTTCGCACTACCTTTACTAAACCATCTTTCATATGGTCCATCATAGCACTGTTCCCTGTTACGCGACTACAGATTTGCTATACTAGACCCCTGATGAAGATTTTAGGTATAGAGACAAGTTGTGACGAAACGGCTGCAGCCGTTGTCGAAGATGGTACTCGCCTGCTCAGCAACGTCGTGAGTTCACAGATGCTCGACTTCGCCAAATTTGGTGGAGTTATTCCTGAAATTGCGGCTCGTTCTCACATAGAAGTCATGCTGCCTGTGGTCGACAAAGCGCTCACAGAAGCACGTTGCCAGTGGGATGACATAGACGCCATCGCCGTCACCTATGCCCCAGGGCTCATCGGTTCCCTTCTCATCGGCACTCTGGCCGCTCGCACGCTTGCATTTGCAAAGAACAAGCCCCTCTACCCTATCCACCACGTCGAAGGTCATGTGTACGCTAACTTCCTTCTTGCACCTGCTGGCAAAGGTGACGGCGATGCTGGTGAGGAGGCTGTGGCGTCAGCCAGCCGAACGCCACGGGCTGACGAAGTCACCCGTAGAGTGTACTCCGAACAAGCATCGACGGCGCCGTCTCTTCCAGCTTTCCCCCTTCTCGCCCTCATCGTCTCCGGTGGCCACACTCAAATCGCCCTCTTTCGAGACCACGGTGACTATGTCCTGCTGGGCCAGGCGCAGGATGACGCGGTTGGTGAAGCGTTCGACAAAGTTGCCAAACTCATCGGCCTCCCCTACCCTGGAGGCATCTCAATCAGTAACCTCGCACCCCAAGGTAACCCGCACGCGTTCGCATTTCCGAAAGCTTCACTTGCCTGCCCTCCCGGGTGTACGCATGAGATCAACCGCGTTCTGAGCGACGCAGAAAGACAAGACACCAAAGCTACCATCAGGGGTGGTCGCGGTGAAGTATTTGCCCGAGACCGCTGTCATCGGTATGACTTCAGTTTTTCCGGGCTCAAGACAGCCGTTCTAAGAGCCGTTCAGGCTGCCGTGGGTCAGAAGTACGACTTTCCGTCTCATCAGCTGCCAGAACTCGTCTCAGACAGCCTCAGGGCCGATGTTGCTGCAAGTTTCCAACATATCGCCGTCGAAACACTCGTCGACAAGGTCGAGAAGGCCTATCATGACTTCTCACCTGCCAGTGTCGTCATCGCGGGTGGAGTTGCCGCCAACCAAGAGCTACGTCGTCAGTTAAGTGAACGCCTGCCTCTTCATATCGAGTATGCACCCATCAACCTCTGTACTGATAACGCCGCCATGATCGCCAGTCTCGGGTATTTCTACGCAGAAAAGAACCAGCCTACCGACCCCCGCGAACTCGAGGTCATGCCTTCCCTGTCGATGACAAAAACTGCCTGGGCACAGCAACGCTAGTTGCAACCAACCAACTCACACATAAGTAGTACGCTAACCGTGCACTACTTATACCTCTGTTGTGCTATACTGACAGGTGAAAATAAACACGTGAAAGATCGGTGGGATCTAGCGCGTGCGACCATGAATCGCAGTGTTGCTTGTGTGCTCCGGTTCACGTGAAAATGAGGTGAAATACTTTGAAACTTCCAAAAGTCTACGAACCAGCCCAATACGAACCGACAGCGTACGCCCTGTGGGAGTCTTCGGGTGCATTTCGCCCTACCGGTGTCGGTGAGCCCTACTCTATCGTTATGCCGCCACCAAACGCCAATGGCAACCTGCACATCGGTCACGCTCTGGACATGAACCTGAAAGACATCTTGGCGCGCCACTACCGTATGCGTGGTCGTGACACCATCTTTATTCCGGGCGCCGACCATGCCGGGTTCGAGACATGGGTTGTCTACGAAAAGCAACTTGCCGCCTCTGGAAAGACACGATTTGACTTTTCACGTGAAAACTTATATAGCCAAGTTTGGGACTTCGTATCGGCCCGTCGCGGCGACATGGAGCTACAGCTTCGCTCTCTCGGGGTAAGCGCAAGTTGGCAAGATATGGTCTTTACTCTCGATGAAAAGGTTATCCAAACCGTCTATGGAACGTTCAAGAAGCTTTGGGATGATGATCTTATTTACAGAGGTGAGAGGATTGTTAACTACTGCACGACTCATCACACGAGTTTCGCCGACATCGAGGTCGAGCATCGTGACGAGGTAGATAACATATGGGAAATTGCCTACAAGTACGCCGACGGAGAAGGGGAGATCGTCGTAGCAACCACCCGTCCAGAAACACTCCTCGGTGATACCGCCATCGCTGTTCACCCTGAAGATGAGCGATATACAGCACTGATCGGCAAAGAAGTGCTCGTTCCACTACAGAACCGTCGTATACCAGTGGTGGCAGATGAAGCCGTTGAAAAAGACTTCGGAACAGGAGCGGTGAAAGTTACGCCCGCCCATGACCCAACCGACTTCGAAATCGGTGAACGGCATAGCTTACCGCGCATCACCGTCATCGGTCATGACGACCTGATGACCCACGAGGCAGGGGAGGACTACGAGGGGCTAAAGAGCCTCGAGGCACGAGCCAAAGTGATCGCCGAGCTCCAAGTTCTCGGTCAGCTCGTCAGTACCAAGGAGTTGTCCCACGCTGTTGGACACTGCTACAAATGTGGTACGCGCATACAGCCTCTTTTGAAAGAACAATGGTTTTTGCGAGTCAAACCGCTTGCTGAGCGCGCCAAACAGGCCGTAGAAGCAGGGGAGATCGACTTTTATCCTGCCACGAAAGCGAAAGTGATCGTGCAGTATCTCGACTCCCTGAGAGACTGGAATCTCTCTCGACAAATTCCGTGGGGTATCCCAATACCTGCCTTTCAAAATGTCGAGGACGAAAACGATTGGATCTACGACGAGAGCGTTGAGCAACCAACCATAGAGGTAGATGGCAAGACTTACCAGCGAGAAGAAGACACTTTTGACACCTGGTTTAGTAGCGGCCAATGGCCCTTTGTCGTAACTGACGCACTCGAGGATGGAAGTGAATTGAGCCGATTCTTCCCGACCTCTGTTATGGAGACCGGGAGTGACCTACTTCGCCAATGGGTCTCGCGTATGATCATGTTGAGTCTGTACCGAACAGGGAAGGTGCCATTTAAAACTGTCTATTTCCACGGCATGGTCAACGACGAAAAAAACCAGAAGATGAGTAAAAGCAAAGGCAACGTCATCAACCCGATGGAAATCGTCGGCCAGTACGGCTCAGATGCTTTGCGCCTCGGTATCGTCGCTAACCGATCAGCCGCCCAAGACCAGGCCTTTTCTACCGCCAGCGTCGTCGCTGGGCGCAATTTTTGTAACAAGCTGTGGAACATGGCGCGATTTGTCGAGGAGCACATCGATGGTGTCGCTGTTGATACCCCTGTTGCCGAAACACTTGCCGACCACTGGGTACTGGCTCGGCTCGACGAAGCACGCCAGGCAATCGAGCAACACCTCGAGAAATACCGCTTCGCTGAAGCCGCCGACGTGGTCTATCACACCATTTGGGACGATGTCGCTGACTGGTACCTAGAGGCCAGCAAACAGCAGACCAACCCAGCAGTTCTGGCATGGGTCATGGAGACCTGCCTCAAGCTGGCGCATCCTTTTGCCCCCTTTGTCACCGAAACCATTTGGACAACGCTTGAGCGCAGCGCCACGCCGCTTATTCAGAGCGCTTGGCCGGAAGCGGTCAGTTATGACGAAATCGCAGCAGGGGAGTTTGAGCAAATACGAGCCCTCGTCACAGAGACTCGTTACGTTGCTTCGGAGCTGCCGGGTGGCAAACAGACACTTTTGTTTGAGCATGACGCACTCATCGCCGACAACAGTGAACTCATTGCCCGTCTGGCGCGTTTAGAGGCTGTCCAGCACGTCGAAACCCCTCAAGGGCTAAAACTAGCCGTACCAAACCGTGAAGCATGGCTGAGGGTCTCTCAGGACGTCCTGTACGAGCACCAGACCAAACTCGAAGCAAGAGTTGCCGAGGTACGCAGTCGTATCGATGCGCTTGAAGCTCGTCTGGCCAACAAGTCCTACGTCGAACATGCTCCAAAACACCTCGTGGAAGAAACCGAGCAACAGCTCCACGAACAGGAAGAACTCTTCAAGCGCCTCTCTGGTGAGCTCGAAGTTCTCTAGATATTGTTGATCTTCATTTTTATGGTATAATTTACTAATCATTCACCATGTCTATCTGAAAGAGGTGAGCGATGGACATTCCAGAATCCACCCTCCGTCGCATGAACGACGCGACGAATGCCAAGCGAATGTTGTTCCTCTACACAACCCCTGAAGGTGACGAGGAGGACACTGACCTTCTCTGGGTTGACCTGATGTCCCAAACGGACAGGCAGGCGGCTCTTGGCATTCTCCAGGAGATGGGCGCGCTGCTTAGTACTGATCGCGGCTGGGAGGTTACGCCTCTCGGGTACGAAATCGCCGGCAAGCTACGCGACTCATTCGACAAGTTGCACTTCGGCCGATAGGAGTCAGAACATGGCAAAAGCCCCCTCTGTCACCGCAAGCAAGATCGGCTTTACGCTCACCCTTAAGGGTCTGGTCGAGAATCGAAAAGAGGAAGCCGAGCTCAAGCGAGTCATCGAGAGCAGCGTGTGGGTGTACTCAGTACGGGTCTTGCGCGACCCCTTGACCGGAATCAGGATTTTCGAGGTGTGCTTAAACAGTGGCAATATCGTCGGCGCAGAAGCACGAACTCGAGTGCTGGCTGACATCCAGAACCACTACCACCGGCACCAGCCGGGCACAACGATCCTGTTCGATGAACAGTAGCCCGTGCCTCGAAGTAGAGCAAACACCGCTCCTTCGGGGGCGGGTGTTTGCATTTTTAGGGTCAAATCACTTAGGCGTATGCGAAAGCAAACTGGTGAAAACAGAGGCTACCAACGACGCGGAGGCGAAGTATGAAGTCCTGAAAACGGGCACTCAGCGAATCATCTTCAAATTCGGCCGCAAGCGGCTGCAGCTCGCGGGTTCGCGCAACCGCACCTGCATCTCCGGTGATGCTTTTGAGCATCGTTTTGTCGACGTGGTGGTGTAAATCGTCGATTGACTTGGCTCGTAGGTCGGTTGACGTGAGTGAAGCCATGGCACTAGAACTCGACACACTGGCGCTACTTGAAAGGAGTCGAACAGTGTCCTTGACGTGGAGGTGAGACAGCACGACTGCGAAACTCATGGAGTAGACCAGAAGAGTAACGATGCTTGTTTTTAAGGTATTTTTGTTTATGTTCATGGTGGATACTACATCCACATTAGCATAAGCTTTACAAAATGTCAAGTATGGTGATAAGGATGACCTGCTGCAATCGACTGCGCTCGGTAGAGTTGTTCGACGAGTATGAGCCGGACTAACTGGTGAGGAAAGACGAGTTTCGACAGAGACCAGACGGCGTCCGCACGGGCCTTGAGGCGCTCATCGACCCCGTATGCACCCCCGATGACAAGCACTATGTTGGCGCCCAGCGTCAGCTGACGCGACAGAGTAGACTCTAGCTGAGGGGTTGACCATATGTCGCCCGTCTCGTCGAGGAGCACTACAAAATCTCGCTCGCCAAGCGCCTCAAGGATGCGTGCTGATTCTTCTCGACGCGCCGCCGTCTCCTCGAGGCTTGAGTGAGCCAAAAAACGCCACATAACAGAGTAGGCGCCTTTGAGTCGCTGTTCGTAGCGCTCAATCCCTTCCGAGACCCACTTCTCATGCTTTTTACCGATAGCCAGGATGGTAATCATGTCGTCCAGTATAAAGCTATTTACAGAACATTGATTTTATATCCTAATAACAGTATACTGTCATCTATGAGTGAAGTCCGCCACGACAGTCGCGAGTTAGGACGTTTTCGACCCCAAGCAATGCTTCGTGCGCTGGGGAGAAGTGCCGCTATGGCCATCGCCGTAGCGCCGATGGCAGGCGTGTTTGCGTTTGAAACCGCTTCAGTCACCGAAACACTACCCGTGGTTGGCCAACGAGAGTTCACCTTTTCACCAAATCTTCACAGCTCCGTCACGGTCGACACTGGTATGGGCGGAAAACTGCGAGCGCCCCTAGACAGTAAACCTTTTGGACTCGACATAGAGGTCGGGCACGCGCCCATCTCGAGCGCCGGTCAAGCCGAAGCAGAAGACTTCGGCGTCCTCTCGACCGCAACCCAAACCATCCTTCGTCTCAATGGCGACACACTGAAAACCAGTGCCGAACTGATCAAGCAGGACTTGGAGCGGGAATTACTGGTGAAGTTTCTGTACGGAGAACTTGGCGGCCTGGCAGTCATCGGTGCACACAACCTCCTGCGAAAAAACAAACGATACTCGGCTGCTCTCATCGGGGGTCTAAGCCTCACGAGTCTTCCTGTCTATGGGGTGTTTGCCGAGGCTCAACCACCTGAAGCATGGGCGGCAATCTCTACACCACTCGGTGTCGTGTACTCAAACGACGCAGTGACGACCGCACTGGTGCGCAAAGCTTCGTCGGGAGCCGAGAACCTCAACAAAAAGCGCCTCAAAAACAACGAACGCTACGAAGAGAACGCTTTTGAAAAAACTATCCCGTTTTTGGATGAAATACTGGTAAACCGGGGTGAAAATGACATGATCCTCAGCTTTGAAACTGACATGCATACCGCTGAAGTCATGACTCAAGTCGGTACACGCAGTGACGATTACCTGAAGCCTGACGCAAAACTAAAGGGCGGTGATATGTCGAACATAAATAACCTGTTCGAGGTGGCGACAGTAACAGTTGGTATCGATGATCAAGGGGCACCAACCGTCGGAATCGAAGGAAACCATGACGGAAAAGTCATCAAAGATGCCATGGAGAAGGAAGGGGCGATTTTCCCCGACGGCACACTCGTGACACTTAAAAATCCACGCACAGGGCAGAGCGTCACCCTCCTCGGTATGGATGATCCTCGAGTCACACTCCCGGGACAACACGGGGTTGTCGAACGCTCCGAGGGCGCGGTCGCAGACATGCAGGCCAAACTCCTCGCAGCAGCGCAAACGCTGCAACCAGACATCATCATGCTGCACGAGCCGACCGATATTCAATTTCTGATAGACAACGGCGTAACTGCCAAGCTGTTTTTAAGCGGTCATGAGCATATGCACAGTATCGAAAGTACTCCTGCGGGCGAATGGCTTAAGGGCGGTGATGCAGGCGGTATAGGTGTTAGGGACATCACAAACATTTTGACGCCATTTGGGCGTCCGGCCACTGACGCGCACCGTTACTACATCCGCTATAACACCGAACTTGACCGAGTTGCAGCAATCTATACGCTCCTCTATAGCCCTGATGGCGATGTCAGCATGACCACTTATACACCTACCTACCCGTTGACGATTCCCGAAAAAGCAGGTGACATCATGGCGCGCAATCAGGCCAAGCTCAACAAGGGTGAATATAAAGCAAGCAAACAGTAAAGCTACCGAGAAATCCCGATAGCTTTTCTGTGGCAGAGAGGGGGAGATAGCGGACTTCGTCCTTCTCCGCCGTGCTACGCCGAACTCTCCCGTTCGAATCAGTTTCTCAGAGAAGAGAAACGACCAGATGATAAAATCTGGTCGCCTCTCTCCTGGCGGAGAGGGGGAGATTCGAACTCCCGGTACGGGAATGCCGTACACCGCTTTTCGAGAGCGGCACCTTCAACCACTCAGACACCTCTCCGTGTCTTTTTATTTTAACAGAGGTCGCCTCGTCTGTCGCCGTAAAACACGCTACAATCATACTTATGAAAGTGTGGCGAGGTTTCACGCTAACCCTCTGGGTGATTCTACTCACCCTCTGTACCAGTGCTTTTCTAATCTATCAGGCAGCGCAACAGTCATTCCTCAACCTGGACACCATAAAAACACAGCTCGCCAAGGGTAGTTTCTATGACTCACTTCGTGACGAACTACTCACGAGCCAGATACAGACAACCTTCAAAGAACAGTATCCTTCGAACAAGTTAGTCGACGCTTCCCTCATAAAAGCATCTCTTCAGGCATCCGTATCAAAGCAAGATGTCCAGCGACGCATAGAACCCGTGATCACCTCGGTCTACCGCTGGATGGACAGCAAAGAGCCAGACATCAACTTCTCCATAAGTCTTCAGGACAAAAAAGACAGCTTCTATAAGGCGCTCGAGACTCAGCTACAAAAAAAGATTGCCACACTCCCTGATTGCGACAGCTATGCATACCCTCCAGAAGAAGCACTCCTCAGCGACCTATGTTTGCCGGGCTATGTGACTGCAGGAGAGGCCACTCAGGCCGTCATGGGAAGCCTCAGAGCAGGGGAATTTCCGGTCGCCAGCGTCTCGCAGGATACCTTTTCACTCGGCGAAGCGACGTCGACGGGCCCTCTACGAAACGTGCCCACCTACCTCAACATACTCTGGGTACTCAACTTGGTCAGCATTGCTGTCGGGCTCTTTCTCATCATTATCCTGCTTTCAACCCGAAAGATGGTCGGGGTCATCGCTGTTGGTGTCAGTTTTCTACTAGCCGGGATCGTCGTATGGACAGTGAGCGTACCTCTGTTACACACACAAATGCCCGAGATCGGTGTGCTCACACAGACCATAACAAGCCTCAAAAACTCACTCCTGCCGAGCTTTTCGAGTCATCTGTCACGATTCGGCCTCTACAGTGCACTAGTCGGCCTCCTTCTTGTGGCCGTCGCCGGGGCCTACAAATGGCGACAGCGCGGCGTGTCAGGGTAAACCATGCAGCGCTCCATCTATGCCCTCAGAGCACTTGGAGCCGTCGTACTACGCGACATCTTGCGCCCGATTTTGTACGTCCTCATAGCCTTTTTCTCCGTAGCTTACCTCCTCACACTCGTCCTCTCGTCACTCGTCAGCCTGTGGTGGCTACTGACGTTGATCGTGCTGGTACCCGCCAGTTTCCTAAGTGGTGTGCTGTTTTTACTGCTTTGGCAGGCAACTAGTAGGCTTATCCCGCGCTCTTTGTCACGAAAAGAACAACGAAAAGTCCGGGAATTTTGCCGAAAGATCATCCGAATCGTCGAGCGTGCCAAGCTCCCATACCCTGTACTCGTCATGCTTATCGGCAAAGACATCCTTCGTGGCCGCGAAAGCACGTTTCTGGAAGAGATCATCGGTGACTCAAGGGCACTCACAAGAGAATTTAACGAGATTCGGGAGATGCTTTAGCG
>CAYLGT010000019.1:0-9855 GCA_964383465.1 uncultured Candidatus Saccharibacteria bacterium
CTGTTTTAAGTAGATCAGTCACATGTGACTGGCCGACGACTTCATCAAAACCGCGCGAGCGGTACTTTCGGTATAATGCTTTACCCATACTCCCCTTTTTCATAGTCTATTGTACGCTAGCCGTTATGCGTTTTTTAGGGTAGTAAATACAACTATTGCTATACTGCAAACATGAATGTAGAAATTGTCGGCTTTATAGCAGGATCGCTCATAGCGTTTTCGCTTTTGCCTCAACTTATCAAGTCATATCGCACTAAATCCACAGGAGACTTGTCGCTTTTGTGGAATCTCATAAACCTAGCCGGCCAAGTACTTTGGATAGTATATGGATGGATGATTACAAGCGCCTCACTGGTCATTATGAGTGGTATAACACTGGCCATGGCAGTAACGCTGCTTTCTATGAAGTGGCGTTATGACAACAAAATAGTCCGCTAAGCGGACTTTGCTTTCTATAGAGTCAGTCGGGTGTGCCGGGGTACTACAGTGAGTACCCCGGCGCGCGCCCTATGAAGCGTGGTGTCGGAGTTGTTCGTCGATGACCTTGTCGGCCTCACGACATAGAAGCGCCCATGTCTCGGGATCTTCCGGCGCCGGCATGAAGGTGACAGTGCAACTGCCGAGGCCATAATTGGCACGGAAGATGGTGATCCGTTCAGGCTCTACCTCGATCACACTGAACTGATCGATGAAGGAGTGGAATGTGCCAAGCACATCACCACACTCCTTGAGCGTCATGAGGTTGCCAGAGATACGACGCAGCACAGTGGGCAGCATATACTGCTCCTTTCATAGGGGACTGACTCTATATAAAAGTACAAAACTTTACCCACCATATACTCTATAGTGGGTAAAGTCAATATCTAGTGAAATTAGAGGGCTGCTTCGACTGCCGCCCAGACGGCGTCGCGGTTGTCCTCAGGAACCACAATACTTACTTGGTCACCCATACGGGCTTTGAAGTACGTGACGCTTGCGAGGAGTACGCGGTACTCTTTGCCGCCAGCTTCGACGTAGTAAGCGCCGTCATGTTGGACGAGTGTACCGATGATCTGACGCCGTGCTACCGGGCCGATCTGCTTGTAGATAAAGCCACCGTCGTCAGCAATGGTGAGTTTCAGGATGTCGCCTTCGATGAGTTTCGATTTACTGGCGTAGTTCGCTGGAACTGGGTAGGTCTTGCCGTCAGGGCCGATCATGCTTTGACCGTCAAAGACACCTTCAATGACTTTACCAGCGACTTCTTCGCTGTTGCCGTGAACTGGCAGGTCTTCTTCGCCCACAATTGATATCAGCAGCTCTTTGGCAGCTGCTAGGTTGGTTTCTGCTTCTTGTAGCAGTGATTTCAGTCTTTTGACTTGTTTTTCTGGTAATTCAGACATCCGCTCGCATCCTTTGTCTGTTTATTTCTATAGGTTGTATCACCCGTCAGCGTACTACTCGGAACACGATTTGTCAATCAAAACATTTTCCACATAAATTTCAGATGTACGGACAAAAACGTTGTCATTTTTTCACACACCAAAACACCCCTGTTTTCACAGAGGTGCCTGAGGAACAAGTCGGGTATCGTTCGGCCGTGCTTAGACGAGCTCGACAGTAGCGCCAGCCTCTTCGAGGGCTTTTTTGGCAGCTTCAGCGTCTTCTTTGCTGACTTTTTCTTTGACAGGTGCAGGTGCGCCGTCAACGATAGCTTTTGCTTCACCAAGACCGAGGCCAGTGATTTCTTTGACAGCCTTGATGACTGCAACTTTCTGTGCACCGGCGTCTTTGAGGTTGATGGTGTACTCTGACTTCTCGTCAGCAGCGGCAGCACCAGCGTCACCGCCAGCAGCTGGACCGGCAACAGCAACTGCGGCTGCAGCTGGTTCGATGCCGTATTCGTCCTTCAGGACGTTTTTGAGTTCGTTTACTTCAAGTACAGTGAGCTTTGTCAGCTCTTCTGCAAGTTTCTTTACATCTGCCATGAGTGGACTCCTTTAGTAGATGGTTAGTGGTTAGTATGCGTTAGATTGCGATGAAGCAATTAAGCGGTTGCTTTAGACTCGACACCGTCGAGAAGTGCGTGCAAGTTACCTGACAGCGCGTTGGTGACGTCGTGAACTGGTGACAGCAGCTGAGCAATTGTTTCAGCGATAAGCTGATTCTTGCTTGGCAGGCCGGCCAGTGCTTTGACATCTTCGGCACTGAGGGCGAGGCCTTCGGCAGAGAAACCACCAGCAAGCACGAGGCTTGGGTGAGTTTTTGCGAAGGTGTTAAGCACCTGTGCCGGTGCAACTTCGTCGGTTTCGCTGTACGCGTACAGGAGCTGACCAGTCAAACTGGCAGTGTCAGTGTCTTTAAATGTGTCTACAGACTGCATAGCGACCCGAACCAGGCGGTTTTTGACCACCAGGACGGTGACGCCAGCCTCTCGAGCTGCGCGGCGCAGCGCCTGGACGTCAGCGACGCTGAGTCCGTTGTACTGAGCAAATGCGACAGCTTTTGAGCTGGTAAACATGCTACTTACTTTTGCAACCAATGCTTCTTTTTTCTCTCGTGAGATAGCCATGTATGGCTCCTTTTCTATAAGAAAATTAGCTTGGTAAAAGTGATACCCGAATTGTTAATGTGTCGTTACCGCAAACAAAAAAGTCCGAGCGTAACCGAAGGACTTTTGCGTGTGCGTCGAAAAGATTTTCATCGCCTCGGTAGCTTCGCGGTGCGAATTAAGTACGTAGTACGGCTACTGTCTCTGGTAACGTTAGGTCTATCCTAGCAGATTTTGCCCATATATGCAACCGGTGTTTGACATAAGCAGAGCGCTTTGTCATACTGACGAGCAATGAACACGAACAGTTTTCAGGTCATGAACGTTCTAGGACTCGTCAAGGGTCTCATTCTCATTGACCAAACTTGCTCGGTTTCATAGTACATACCACAGCCATAAGACATGAAACCGAGCACGAAAGCTCGGATTTTTCGTTTTTAGGCCCAGACACACAAAAGTAGGGAGTCTCATGAGCATTTTAGCTGTTGAGCCAGAGGCAGAGCCACTTGTCGACTACGCCGTCGGCAGTGACGACACGGCTCGCGCGAACTATCTCGCCAACGTCCCGTTCGGCGATTAGGTCTTCACATATCGCGCTGCGATCCAGTGCGGTGTGTCTGAGGGGGTTTGGGGGAGTGGAGGCCACAAGCCTTCCACTCCCCCACCCCAGTAAAAATTGAAGAAATCTATAAAAATTGATATAATAAGTATTTGAATGACAGAGTTTGCTAGCACTGACGCAACCGGAAGATATCTGGACGAGTTAGGAAGAAAAGAAAACGAGCTTCACGAGGCTACAAGAGCCTCATTTTTACGCAGTCACTTCTTTCACGATGAAACAGATATTCGTGCAATGATCGAGCTCCATGACAAGTTCATGCGGGAGAAAAAAGGCAAAAACTTTGGTGAGCGATTTGCGATGGCGATTTCCGATGAATACCTTGGACGTGTCCATGTGGTAGAACTAAGCTCTACAGACCACGACGAGATCCCGCCTGGCGGATCGTATAAGGATCCTTATCACGATCTGTATGACTGGTTGCTTAGAAACGGTGTTGTAGAGGCTGAGCTGGATGCTCAGCAGTCAGGAAGGATGTTTGCCGTTAACCCGAGCTCTGTGCCAGTCCCCTATGGCGCACAAGAGCGCGTTATCGTTACGCGGGTCAGGCCGCTACTTCGTGCTGACATGGAGAATGAAGTGGGAACACCGCTAAACTTCGGGATCACAAAGCTTTCGGTCTTCGCGATGATGCGACTACAGCTGACAGCCCTTTATACAAGATATGGAGTGACACCTGGAGAAGAATGGACCGAGCCTATGATGCAGCATGTGGAGGAGCTCCTGAGGCACTCAGAAACAACGCCCATGCACCGCGTGATTCACAAAATCAGGACTGGCTACTACCTGGAATCTCACCCCGTGAAGCGTTCATAAATTCTGTGATGCGCAGTAGTGTACGCTGCTGCACCTCTTCAGGAGTGCCAGTACCATCGATAGCAACTGCGCCAAACCTACTTGGGAGCTGGCTATAGCGCTGATTGAATCGTTCGAAATAGCCATCTCTGCGACGCTCTATTTTGTCTAGCCCAGCATTCATACGCGCTTGTCGTGTCGATTCATCTACTTCGAAGTACAAACATAGGTCTGGGTCGTAGTATCGCTTCGGTAGTGCTAAATGAACTATCTCTTCGCCTATCTCTCCGAGCTCTTCGTTACTAGCACCCTGATACACCCAGGTAGAGAACCAGTTTCGATCACTTATAACAACTTTTCCTGCTTCCAAAGCTGGTTGTATGATTTCATGCCAGATCTGACTTCTCTCAGCCGTAAAAAGTAGTACTTCGCTTGCTGGAGCGAGTTCGGTTGTGTCCTGAAACAAAACCAAGTTACGGATGCTTATGCCTATGCTCGATGCCCCAGGCTCGAACGTTTCAACCACATCGTGCCCTTCCCCTCTTAGGTAGTGCGCTGCTCGTTTAGCCTGAGTCGTTTTACCGCTACCGTCACTGCCTTCGAAAACGATGTAACGTCCCTGCTCAGCCACTACTTAAGCCCTTCGGGCAGCCCATCTACATGGGCAGGTAGTACTATCTGATCTTTGTATGATTTCGGCTTCATTTGCGAGGGGTGCCAGCGGGCTTTCAGTGTCGCCAAATCATCGGCCGTTCCTTCTTGGTATTTGCCCGACATCCGGGCGTATTCACCGACAACTATGCCTGTGTGATGAAACACGATCTGAGCAATTCGTATGCCAACAGGTATGACGACGTATTGTTCGTTATGGTTTTTTATCTCCATCGTCCATCTACCTATATAGCCCGTGTCACCCCAGCCAGCATCCATACAGACAACGACCCCATTTCGGCCCGTTGTGCTTCTCGCCTGCATGCTTGTCGTGCCTTGGCCACGTATACCTATAAACTCTTGCGTATGGGCGAGTATACGTTCATGTGGTCGCAAAATGATAACTGGATGATCACTTGGTATACCCTTGAAGGCTTGTATACCGAGACGACGCATGACCGTAGAGTGCTCAAAGAGCGGCTCTGCTTCCATGAGTTCGCCAAAGTGCTTTTCTACTTCGTCAGCGTCGTATGGGTTGTAGAGCGTGTCGCCGCCCCCTATGCCTGACTTGTAAAAATAATGCCCAAGTGTCACGTCGTAACTGCTGGTGTTAACGTGAGAAGGATTAAATGGGTCTATGACAACGTTGCCGGACTCGAGACCAGCTAAAATTTCAGTATTGCTATATACACCCATTAATTTCTTTCCTCACATAAGTAGTTATTTACATGGTGGGCTGTGCGGCGTTATGCCAGCGCAGCCCACCATGCTGGTGGCGAGCCTCTTAGACAGAGATAGGAGCACGAATGCCGGGATGAGGATCGTAGTTGAGCAGCTGGATGTCTTCCAACTCGAACTCATCGATTTCACCAACCTCTGGGTTCAAGACCAGTTGCGGCAACGCGCGTGGTTCACGTGCGAGCTGTAGCCGTGCCTGATCGAGGTGATTGAGGTAGAGGTGTGTGTCGCCTCCTACCCAGACGAAGTCCCCTACCTCGAGCCCAACCACCTGTGCCACCATGTGAGTCAGCAGCGCGTAGGACGCGATGTTGAACGGCACACCCAGAAATGTGTCACACGAACGCTGGTACAGCTGGCAGCTGAGCCGACCTTCGGCAACATAGAACTGGAACAGGCAGTGACAGGGCGCGAGCGCCATCGACGGCAAGTCGGCTACATTCCAGGCCGAGACGATATGCCGCCGGCTATCTGGCGAGCGCTTGAGCTGCTCGATGACCTGCTTTAGTTGGTCGATGGTTTGACCGTTTGGGGCAGTCCATGAGCGCCATTGATGCCCATAGATCGGCCCGAGATCACCGTTTTCGTCTGCCCACTCATCCCAAATGGTGATGCCGCGCTCTTGGAGCCAGCGAACGTTGGTGTCACCACGCAGGAACCAGATGAGCTCACCGAAAACTGAGCGAGTATGAACTTTCTTGGTCGTGACGAGCGGAAATCCATCCCGCAAGTCAAACCTCATCTGATGCCCGAAGACACTGATGGTTCCCGTCCCTGTTCTGTCTGGACGCTCTACCCCCTCATCCAGAATCCTCTGGAGCAAGTCGAGATACTGTTGCACCTCGACCACCTCACTTTCTCTCTAAGACAAACTCTCAATGTTCGCCACCTTGCAACTAAGTATAAAGAAAAAGCCGCACAAAACGTGCAGCTTTTTCGTTGTGTTATAGACCGAAGTCGTTTGACTAGAGAGAGTTCTGGTCGACTTTGATACCAGGACCCATGCTGGTACTGACGTTGACGGTCTTGATGTAGCTTCCTTTGATGCTACTTGGCTTTGCACCTTGGAGGCTGTCAAAGAAAACGCGGGCATTGGCAAGAAGCTTTTCACCACCAAAGCTGACCTTTCCAACTGCGAGGTGGACGATCGCCTGCTTGTCGACACGGTATTCAACCTTGCCGGCTTTTGCGTCTTTCACTGCTTGAGCAGCGTTTGTTGCAACGGTTCCACTCTTTGGGTTTGGCATGAGGCCACGTGGACCGAGCAGACGAGCATATTTACCAAGTTTCGGCATGAGCTGTGGGGTTGCCACGAGTATGTCGAAGTCAAGTTGTTCACGATCAAGCAGTTTTGCAACTTCTTGCTCTCCAGCAACATCTGCGCCAGCCTTCTTTGCAGCATCGGCATCTTCATCAGGAACAAATGCAGCAACACGTACTGTTTTACCAGTACCATGTGGCAGACTCACGGTAGCACGGATGTTTTGGTCAGCTTGGCGTGGGTCAACACCTAGTACGACGTGAACTTCGACGCTTGCGTCAAATTTGGTCGTGCTTGTCTCGGTAGCAAGCTTTAGAGCTTCTTCAAGGGCGTAGACAGTAGCTTTGTCGAACTTCTTTGCAGCTTCCTGGTACTTTTTGCCGCGGCGCTCTAAGCGAGGGCGAGTGACAGGACGAGGACCTTTTTTGACATGACTTTCAGCCTCATCGGTCTGAGGGGTGGTGTCGTGGGCTTCTTTGCGTGCTTCTTTCTCTTCTTTTGCTTCAGCTTCTTTGAGAGCCTTTTCGCTTCGCTTGCCACTTTTTGCTACAGTTGCTTCACGGACTTCGTGGTGCTCGGCACCGGCGATTGCGGCCTCGATCTCAGCGATGGTATTTTTGTCACTTACTTCTAGTTTGAGTTCTGCTGCTTTTTCGAGCAGCTCAGCTTTCTTTGCCATATGTACTCCTTCGTGGTGATAGCGGCCGTCAGCCTCCCACAATTAGTTATTTACTTATTCAGCACCTTCGTTAGAAGGATCTTGTGCACGAGGGCCTTCTGGGACATCCTGTGATACTCGAACTGCTGGTATTTCGGCGGTGTCAGCCCAAGGATCAGCAGGAATATCGCTGATTCTGATGACTCGTGGCCGTTCAGTCTGTGGTTTGCCAAACTCTGGATCAAACGGACCGCCAAATTCAACGCCGGTCATCGCTATCCTTCTACTTCCACGCCCATGCTGCGGGCAGTACCTGCAACAACCTTTACGGCTGCCTCGAGGTCGTTTGCGTTCAGGACTTCCATCTTCTCTTTTGCGATCTCTTCGAGCTGAGCTCGTTTGATCTTGCCGACTTTTTCAGCGTGTGGCTTGCCAGAACCCTTTTGGATACCGACAGCGTCGCGGATCATGTCGTCCACAGGACGGCCGAGGCATACCCAGTCAAAGGTTCGGTCTTCGAACACGCGGATGTGAACGATAACGTCCTTGCCCTGGTACTTCTGAGTAGCTTCGTTGAATGGGTTGATGAAGTCCATCATGTTGAGGCCCCATTGACCCAGTGTTGAACCCACTGGAGGTCCTGCGCTGGCTTTTCCGCCAGGGACACGCAACTTGAGGTTGCCGATGATTTGCTTTGCCATGTTATATTCCTTTTCTATAGATTACTCGGTTGAAGCGTTCCGAGTGCGTAACAGTGGTACACTATAGCAATTTTTAACTTCTTTGTCTAGAGTTTTCTCTCGATGCACGCTACCATAAGGGTTTTACAAAAGTCACGACTAGTGATATAATAAGAAGATTGTTGCTGATAGCCGTGAGTAGTTCCCCCTACTCACCACTTTTACCAACAAGCACCTGCATAAGTCATAGTTCGAACAATCCACTCGGGGGATTTTCCCCTGTTCACACTCTCCAGGAGGAGATATGAGGAAAGCGATCGCAGTAGCAATGCTGCTGACGGCGTCGCTCTTGATGCCGCAGGTTTCGCAGGCGAGCACGGCTTCTCGTCCGCTCACTGCAGCCCCACAGGTACACAACACCGATCGGGGTTCTGCCGATGAGCCGCAGATGAAGCTGCAGCCTGGTGTCGTGGCGAAGGCTGGCACAGGTGCCGGCATCGTCTATCCGGGCGGGCCTGGTCACGCCGGCCCCGTCTACGCGGTGAAGTGGCTGTCGGATGGTTCTGGTGGATGGTGCATCGACTTCGTCCTGCACAATCCAGACTCTTCCCATGCCACGCCGATCTCGCGTGTGCCGGGCATGAACCGTGAGCAGTCACGTCGCACGATGTACATCATCAACAAGCACGTGGGCACTCGCAGTGACGCCATGGCCGCTGCTGTGGCGTTTCACACCTGGTCCATGCAGAACGAGGCGGCCTTCAAGACCTGGTTCAAGTGGGCCAAGAAGAACCATCACATCGGTGCTGCTGTGCTCAAGCTCTACAACGGGCTCCTGAGCGACAGTTTGACGCACGGCCCTCACCGGGTTAGTGTGTCGGCTACTAGTGTTCTGGCCGGCGAATCCGGAAAGGGCACGGTGATGGTCAAGGCCAGCAACGGCAAGCCCGACCCGGGCATGCGTGTTGACACTGTCAGCAACGACAACGCCGTCATCACGTCGCAGTCGCACAAGAGCAACGCTCAGGGTCTCGCCAAGTTCACTTACAAGCGCACTGGTCTCGACCGGGTCAAGTTCACAACCACTCTCACGGCACCGTCTTCGACGCGTGGCTGGCTGAGCAACCCGGCGTCTGGCAATCAGCGCCTGGTGCTCGGTGGAGCCAAGGAGAAGACCCGGGCTGTTTTCAGCTTCCAGAAGAAGCTGAAGGTCAAGGTCAAGAACGAGTGTCTCGAGAACTGCGATGGTCAAGGCACCATCGTCGTCAGTATGTGTACGGGCGGTTCGCCGGTGCGCGTCTTCGAGATCGGTGACAACGGGGTGACTCGACGTGTCGACTTCAAGGCCAAGGCCTGTGACGACGCATCGTTCCTTTTCCCTGACGGCCCCAACGTCACGACCGAGTACTGCCTGCTGGACAAGCTCGATGGCACTTGCACGACGCCCCGCGTCACTGTCGGCACCATCGAAGTAGTCTGCCCCGAGTGGGCAAAGGCCGCGGTCACTCCGTGGCTTGGCTGCGACAGCTGCAGTGTTGACTCGGTGCAGTTCCTGGCGCCTCAGTCGTCGCCCCGTACCTACGTGGGCTTCTATGAGCTGCTGGGACAGCACCAGGAAGTCAACTTGACCAACGGCACCATCAAGCTGGTCAATTTGGGCAAGAACGTGCCGAGCGGCACGTCAGTCACCCTTGGCTTCAAGGTCTACGCCAACAGCGACCACACCAAGCTCCTCAAGACGGTCACTCTCGGGAGCGTGACTGTCAGCAAGAGCTGATGTTCGAACCATGAACAAGGCCCCGGGCGCACTTAGTGTGTCCGGGGCCGTTCAATTTTGCAGAGTATTTAGACTTTTTTGACCTGGAGGGCGTCAAGCTCTACGGGAGTGTCGCGACCAAACATGCTGACCATGACACGAATTTT
>CAYLGT010000019.1:9955-12434 GCA_964383465.1 uncultured Candidatus Saccharibacteria bacterium
TGGAAGATCTTCTTTTCAACGACTTTGCGTTTGCCGTTTTTGATCTCGATCTGCTTCTCTTTTGGAACCAGAACGTCAAAGATCTTGTCAGCCATGTCGACTGATTCAACACGCTGTTTTATGCTGTCGGCAACTTTTTCCTCGTAGCCGCTGTAGGTGTGAACTGCGTACCATGCACGAGAGCTATCGTAGCGCTTTGAAGTTTTTGACATTAGAGTAAGACCTCCTTGAACAGATAGTTAAACGCGAAATCGAGTGCCAGGATCACTGCTGCAAAGAACAGTGAAAACAGGATCACAGCAAGGGTGAGGCCCCAGGTGCTTTTACGGTTTGGCCAACGAACTTGTCGTAACTCAACCCACGCGCCCTTGAAGTATCCGCCGATGGCACGAAGCCACTTTGGCCATTTAATACCGAGTCGTGGCATCTTAATTGCCCGCTTTACTCCCGATTTTTTAGTTGCCTTTTTGGCCACGATACACGCTCCTTATAAATTTAAAAAGTCTACAACTACTTGTAGACGGATCGATGTCAAGTATACTCCGGTAGCTGGCGCCGGTCAAGCACTTCGCGAGCTGCTACTTTGCGGCATAGAAAAGCTAAAAGTTGACCCAACGTTTAGCTTACTCTGAACTGTTACTTTAGTGCCAAGTTTGCGCATAAGTTTTTGTACGACGTATAGACCCAGCCCTGTGCCTGACGTC
Source organism: uncultured Candidatus Saccharibacteria bacterium (assembly GCA_964383465.1). Lineage (GTDB taxonomy): Bacteria > Patescibacteriota > Saccharimonadia > Saccharimonadales > Saccharimonadaceae > CAYLGT01. Next base: position 10,660 of record CAYLGT010000019.1, read on the forward strand.
TCTCTGGTTCGATAGTCTTCTGAACGGAAAAACTTCTCAAAGATGTGTTTGAGGTCGCTCGTACTTATACCGATCCCGCTGTCTTTTATACTGAACTCTACTTGGCCATGAGCGGCATGTATAGAAATGGTCACCGTTCCCTTTTGGGTGTATTTGATCGCGTTGGTGATGAAGTTTTGCAGCATCTCCTCTAGGTACAGTCGTGACGTGTTGACGTGCCCCAGGTTGGCGCCAAGATCCAAGTTGAGCGACAAGCCTTTTTTGGTAGCGGATGGTTCGTACTTTTTATACAGCTCTTCGGCCAGCTCACGGATATTGATGACTTCCAGGCTATCCCCGACACCTCTTTCTGCGCGCGAGAGTGTACTAAGGTCGTTGATCATGTTCGACAGCAAAACGACTTGCTCATGAGCCTCTGCCAGCGCCGGGATGAGTTTCTCGGGTTTTGCACCTTGCTGCAGAAAGTATTGGAGGTTAGAGATAGTACCCTCGGCTATAGCCACTGGAGTACGCAGTTCATGGCTCACGACCGAGATAAACTCGTCCCGTTCTTCTTCGAGGCTTTTTGCTTTCGTGATGTCACGAACAGTGCAGATATAGCCGTCCTCGCCTTTCGCTCGAGTAGCCGAAAAGGATTGTCGGATTTTGTTGGCGCTGACATGTAAACGCATGGCGTCGTCGTCAGTGAACTGAAACACTACGTCATCACGCTCTATATGCGAACCGCTCCGAAGTAGCTCCATGAGGGAAACAGGCTCGTTATGGAGATCAACAAGCGGCAGGACGTCGTCAAGCTTTTTGCCGCTCAGGCTCTGGTTGGTGTCGAGTAAGCTCAAAAGTGCTGCGTTATAGAGACGTATGGTGCCCTGCGAAGTCACGCTAAACATAGCTTCACTGACGGTGTTAAATATCGCCAGCAATTGATCCTGATGCGAGGGACTAGTCAGACCCACCTCTTCTTTTTTCATCTATCCCTACTTTAGCAGATCGGGCTCATGCTTTTTAGTGTTTTTTTCAGAGACTTATAGTTTGGCAAGCAACTTTCGACTTGCGACCAAAACGCTGGACTGTGGTTCATATGTACGGTGTGGGAAAGTTCGTGGATCAGCACATAATCGATCACATCGTGCGGGGTGTTCATCAGCGCAACGTTGAGCGAGATGGTTCCACTGCTGCTACAGCTCCCCCAGCGGCCTTTCGGGTTGCCGAAGCGTACTTTGTTATACGAAAAGCCATAAGTTTCAGCCAAGTATTCGAGTCGGCGTGGCAAATACGCCGAAGCTTCTCTTCGCAGTAGTTTTTTAACCTCTTTGGAGATATATGTGCGTGCTTCAGGTGAAGTTTCAGACATTGTCAGCGGCAGAGTAACGGTCAGATGTTGTCCAGAGAGTTTTCGTGATGGAACCGTGACGTTTTCGTGCGCCAGATAGAGGCGATGTGAATGCCCGATGTTCATCCCAGACTGGTATACGACGCGCTGACTCTCATGATGAGCAACTAGCTTACGTATATCTTCACGCGAACTTTCGAGCAGTTGCTGTACGTAGCGCAGCGGGGCTCGCTGAGGGAGCGTGGCATAGACTTTACCGCTCTCGTCGACCCGTACCCGCACATAGCGCGACCTGGTTCTGCGGCATTCGACGACGCCGAACTCGGGGTCGATAACACTTGATCGACTAGTTGATGAACCGGCCGGTTCTTTTGTTCGTCGTAGGAACATGTGGTTGCTTTTGCTGTGGCCTTTCAACTGGTGGCTTTATGGCGATGGCTTGGAG
>CAYLGT010000019.1:12534-14784 GCA_964383465.1 uncultured Candidatus Saccharibacteria bacterium
TTTTATCAGGTCGTCTTCTTCTCGGCTATAGCTAGGGTCGGGAAACAGCGTGCTGTAGAGATAGTCGTAGCTCACTAGCGGTGCCGAGAACATGTCGGAAAACTTGCGTGCAAAGAAACTTTTGCCCGAACCAGGGATACCTATCATGACGATCACGAGAGGACGTGACAAACTCAGCGATTTCATATGTAACTAGTATACCAAAGGTGGCACTGTTGCCTAAACTGAGGTGAAAACTTATACTGTCTGAGTGCAACCGCACAGTCCATAGGGGCGTCGTATAGTGGTTAATACAGAGGTCTCCAAAACCTCAAACTACAGTTCGATTCTGTACGCCCCTGCCAAGAAAAAATGATCTGAGAGTAAACAGGTCATTTTTTCTTATTTTGGGGTTAGGCTTTTGACACTCTAGCAAGGACAGCGCTATTAGAGTGCGCCTATGTTAGTTTGAAGCGCACCATTGCAAGCCTGGTTCGCTAGACTTTTCCGAAAATATCCTTCAACTTATTCAGAGCTGTGTCATATTCCTCAGAATTAACAGGATACACTGAGGACAGCTGATCTAATTTAAGGTTGAACAACCTCTCACTCTTGCTCCACTTCTCCATTTGAACACCCCTCTTGCGATCATAAGTGGGCTTGAGTCGCATTGAAATAGTGGCGGCAGGAACGAAAGCCTTAGCTTGCGTGATAGCAGACGCTGTTGCTTGCTGAAATTCCAACTGGATTGCTTGAAGACAAGCAGTATGCTCTGCGGGGGACACTACGAAGCTCATGTCAATGGAATTGAAGATATCGTTTGCTAACATCCTTGTCTTGAGAGAGTCAACATCTTGCTGGATACTTGGTATTGAAGCTTGAAGCTCTACGGTTGGAGGCCCGTGGTGGGTTCCTTTGTATTCGGGTAAGGCTTGTTCCTGGGCTCCCTTATAAAAACATGTGATCCCTATCGATTCCTCGAACAGAAAGAAGTCTTCTGCCCATGAGCCATCCGGCTTTAGGTGCCGGATACCGATGCCCATCGATTTATTCTTAGTAGAAGTCGGGAAACTAAGTGTTACTTCGCCCTTTATTCCTTCTCGTCGATCAACCACTATGCCATAACCATTCAAAACCCCTATAACACTCATTGCCCAGTTATTTAGAGTACCCGCTTGAGCTGCATCCGTTATCGACTTCAACTGCTCATACGCGGATTCACTATCTCTGACGTGTTTTCCTTTTCCGGCCATGTTCATTAGTATAATGCAGACCAATGAAGACGTGATACGATCGGCATTTGATTATTAAATAACTTAGGATCTACAATCAAACTATGAACAAAGTAGTGGTTATCACAGGTGGCGCGGGGGGAATGGGCCTGGCCACCGCTAAACTCGTGGGTAGCGAGGGCTACCATGTCGTCATAAGTGACGTAAATGAGGAGCGTCTCTCCTCTGCCCTAACAGAACTAAAAGAACTCGGCATCTCAGCAGAAGCTGCCGTCTGCGATATAGCGGACCGAAAATCTGTCGATGCTCTCGTCGACCAATCGAAAAAAGCAGGAAAGCTCGTAGGTGTTGTACATTCGGCTGGCGTCAGTCCACAGATGGGCGATGCAGGGTTTATAGCACGTATAAACGCCATCGGCACCATATACATAACCGAAGCGTTCCTACATGAAGCGACCGAGGGCTTCTCACTCGTCAACGTTGCCTCCATAGCTGGTCACATGATGCCAGGCCTCACAACACCAAAGCGTCTCTTCAAACTCGCCCTTACTGACCTGGCTGCATTTGAGCGCAAACTGCTACGAAGAGTCAACTTTGGCCCAAAAAAGATGCGACCCGGCCAAGCTTACTCAACAAGCAAGAGTTTCGTCATTTGGTACAGCGAAAAGATGGCTGCAGTGTTCGGCGCTAAAGGCGCACGTATAGTCTCTGTCTCCCCGGGCACGTTTGACACAGCCATGGGTCGACTGGAGGAAAAAAGCGGCTCTGACAAACTAGTTGAGTTCGCTGCCATAAAGCGCTACGGGAGACCCGAAGAAGTTGCCGAACTCCTCGCCTTTCTCGCCACCGGCAAAGCCGGTTACATATCTGGTACAGACATACTCATAGACGGCGGCACCAAAGCCGGCCTGACGCTCAAAGGTCTTCTGGGCCTCGCTTTTGGCAAAAAGTGATTACTTGTTTTTGCCCATACGGACAGCACGTTTGAAGCTGCGTTCAGCGTCGGGGTCTGCATGACGAGAGATAGGTGGTCGCACAA
>CAYLGT010000020.1:0-13812 GCA_964383465.1 uncultured Candidatus Saccharibacteria bacterium
TTGAAGCTGCGTTCAGCGTCGGGGTCTGCATGACGAGAGATAGGTGGTCGCACAAGAGTTTTTGGTCCTTTGCGACGCTCGTCGAGTTCATGAAGTGACTGTATGAAGAAATTCTCCATAAGCCATTCGCGACCAGGTGCAGCCTGACCGACGACAGTGAACAGGTATAGTTTGTCGCCCCACTGCTCTTCTCTAGTGATGCTTGGTTTTTCGATAACTTTCAGCGTCCCGGTTGGAATGGTCGCGATAGCTTTTTCGATAAGCGTGCGACCGACGTTTTTGTTGTTCACAAAGATGTCGACCGCCGTCGTGCGCACACCTCGTGGCGTGACGCGGACTGCCTGAATGTGCTGGTTATGAAGCCAGACGACTTCCCCGTTGAGACTGCGAAGTTTCGTCGAACGTAGCGTGACCCGTTCAACGACGCCAGCGAGATCCATAAACGGCTCGATGCGCACATAGTCACCAACACTGAACCACTGTTCTATGATCATGGCAGATCCAGCAGTTATGTCACGTAGTACCATACCGATCGTTCCACCGGCGAGCACGATGAAGAGCGTACTCGCTCCGATAGCTGCGGTTGTATTGTCGGAATTTTGTCCAAATAAGCGCCATAGATAATACGCGACGAGACCGACGATGAGCACACGCACGACAGCGATAGCAACACTTAGGTACGTTTCTACGCGGCGTAGACGCACCTGTCGTTCGGCGTCGTTTGTCGAGTCTGAGCGCACGGCAACAAGCTGAGCGATACGCACAATCCCTAACGCGACTAACTTAGATACATAAAACGCCAGTACCAACGCAACTGCGAAAAGCAGCAGTGACTGGTAGGCATTCGGATGAGTGAAGAAGCTCTGGAGCTCTTCGGCGAGTGAGTTGATTATCTTTTCCACGACTACAAGTGTAACAGAGGTCGCAAAACTAAGCCATCGAGGCTAAGCATGGCGCTAAACAGCAGTAGTAACTTTAGCGAAAAGACAAACTGTCGACGGGCCCACTTCTCTTCGCTTGCGGGACGCTCCAGACAAAGCTTCAGCCACCAGAGTGCGCCTACGCCTACAACAACCGTAAATACCCATGACGCCCCTCCCCATAGACTGAGGGCGAGCACCGCAGCGATAAATGCCAGTACGTAAACGATTATCTGTCGCCTGGTAGCCTCAAAGCCTTTTACTACCGGCAAAATCGGTAGATTTGCCGCGGAGTAATCCTTCTTTCGAAACAGCCCGATGGCGTAAAAATGTGGCATTTGCCATGTAGCGAGGAGCAAAAATAGCAGTCCAGCCGCGACGTCAATTCGCCCCGCAGCAGCTGCGTAGCCGATGACCGGGGGTGTTGAGCCCGAAATAGTACCAATGAGCGTGCTATGGATGGTGTGGCGCTTTGAGTAGGTGTAGAGCCCCACATAGGCCACATGGCCTATAAGCGCTACAAGTAGCGCCAAATAGTTCACGGTGAGTGCTAAAAATGTCACTCCGGCGAAAAGTAGCAAAACACCATAGGTAGTGGCCGCTACCACACCTATAGCGCCTACTGGAAGTTCGCGTTTGGCGGTGCGGCTCATGCGCGCGTCGATGTCTCGGTCGATGACGTTGTTGAGCACACACGCTGAGGCGATGACGAGCATAGTGCCAACTAGCATGCCAGAGAACGTTGTTAGCTCAAAGTCACCCACAAACAGATAGCCAGCGCTGGCGGCCATGGCGTTGCTGTAGACAATACCTGGCTTTGTCAGGCGGTAATACTGCGAGATCAGGCTCATTCGTGGTGACTGTGCTCACTGGAGCCGTGCGGGAGCTCTTCGTTCTGTATATATGTCTCGACCTCATGAGGAGTCATGTTGTAGTCGAGATTTGCCATGATCCAGAGACTTCCAAGCCCGATGATAAGCACCACCATACTCATAAAGACAAACGAAAGCGTGTGGGGACGCGGCTTCTTTTCTTCGCTTAAGTGCAGGAAGTAGACCAACTGAACGAGGAGCTGGCCGAGTGCGAGGGTGAGCAGGAGACCGACGAGCCCGACGCTGCTCAGTCCTTCCGGACGAAGCCAAACGAGTCCAAATGTAGCGAGTGTTGCAAGCAGTGACAACGTAAATCCTGCTACATATCGTTTCATAAGTCGTGAGTAGTGTTTCATAGTGCCCCCATGAGATATACCAGCGTAAATATGCAGATCCAGATGATGTCCAGGAAGTGCCAGAACAAGCTAAACAGCGTCAGTCGGCGCATGAAATGATTGGAAATGCCGCGAGTATGCAGCGAAGCCACCAGAACCCCCAGCCAGAGGAGGCCTACGGCGATGTGCAGTCCGTGCGTCCCAACCAACGTGAAGTAGCTCGTCAAAAAGCCACTCGCCTGCCAACTGTTGCCCTCGGCGACGAGTTTTGAGAACTCCCACAGCTCGAGCGACAAAAACGCCGCACCCAGTACAAATGTAACTGCCAGCCAACCGTAGAGGGCTACTTCACGACGGAACCGTGCGCTGAGCAGCGCCAGGCCGGCCGTGAGCGAGCTTGCAAGCAGGAGAAGTGTCTCCACAAACACAAACGGCAGCGAAAAGAGCTCTTTACTCGTTGCGCCACCAGCTGTGTTGTTATGAAGCACGGCGTAGGTTGCAAACAACGACGCAAAGATGACACTGTCGGTCATGAGGTATATCCAGAACCCAAAGGTGGTTTTTTGAAACACGTGGGCGTGCAGGACTTCTTCGCGAGACTTATTCATAGTGACCCTCGGGACTTTTAAGTTTCAACATGTCACGCGTGACGACGAACTCAGTCTCTTCCTGGTTGAAGCGGTACAACAGGCTGGTCACAATGCCTATGACACAGATTGCCGCGAGCCACCAGATATGCCATACGATCGCAAAGCTCGCCATAAACGCGAACCCAGCAACGATCAGGCCTACCGGGGTATTTTTGGGTAGTTCAAACGGCGTGAATTCGTCTGACTTTTTCGTGGCATGCTGTTTTTGCCACAGGAACATGTCGCGGTGCGTCACACGCGGCAAAACAGCGAAGTTGTAGTACGGGGCCGGAGAAGCCACTGACCACTCCAGTGTTCGGCCGTCCCATGGATCACCGGTCGTGTCCCGTAGCTCTTTACGCTTCCAGATGCTTATAACTAGTTGAAGTACCTGCGCAAACACACCCAGCCCGATGATGGCGACACCTATGCCTGCCACGATAAACAGCCCTTGCCATCCCAGACTTGCGTCGTAGTGATCAAGCCGCCTTGTGGCGCCCATGATACCGAGTATGTAGAGCGGGATAAACGCGCCCATGAAACCAATTGCCCAGCACCACGCGGCTACTTTGCCCAATCCATCGACAAGCCGAAAACCAAATATCTTTGGGAACCAATAAACCAGTCCGGCCATATAGCCAAACACAACTCCGCCGATCACCATGTTATGGAAGTGTGCAACAAGAAAGAGGCTGTTGTGCATCTGAAAGTCGATGGCTGGAATTGCATGAAGTACACCTGTCATACCACCGATGGTAAACGTCACGACAAACGCCATAAACCAATACATAGAGCTATGGAAGTGCACGCGGCCCCTAAACATCGTAAAGAGCCAGTTAAAGATCTTTACCCCTGTCGGGATAGCGATGACCATGGTCGCAATACCAAAGAATGTGTTCACATCGGCCCCGGCACCCATCGTAAAGAAGTGGTGCGCCCAGACGATGTAGCTAAAGAATGAAATAGCCATGATGGCGACGACCATAGAGGTGTAGCCAAAGAGTTTTTTGCGCGCAAAAGTCGCGACAACTTCTGAAAATACTCCAAATGCCGGCAAGATGAGGATGTAAACCTCTGGATGCCCCCAAGCCCATATAAGGTTGATGTACATCATCGGGTTGCCGCCCATGTCGGACGTGAAAAAGTGCATACCCATGGTGCGGTCGAGTGCCAGCATAGTGATGGTTGCCGTCAGAATCGGGAACGAAAAGATGACGAGGATCATGCTACCTAGTACTGACCAAGCAAAGATAGGCATCTTCATGAGCGTCATGCCGGGCGCGCGCATTTTCAAAATTGTGACTATAAAGTTAATCCCCGAGAGCAAACTACCTATACCGGCTATCTGGAGCGCCCAGATCCAGTAATCCACCCCCACGCCTGGACTGAACTCGATACCCGACAGCGGCGGATACGCGAGCCACCCAGTTGCGGCAAATTCTCCGATTACCAGCGAGCCGTTGATCAGCGCCATTCCCCCGAAAAAGAGCCAGAAACTGACTGAATTCATAAACGGAAATGCCACGTCACGCGTACCGAGCATCAGCGGCAACACGACGTTGATCAGACCGAACATAAGCCCCATGGCGACGAAAAAGATCATGATCGTACCATGAGCGGTAAAAATTTGCTGAAAATGATCTGACTCTAGAAATCCACTGCTGTTACCCGTCGACAGAGCTTGCTGAATGCGCATCATGGCTGCGTCTCCAAAACCACGCAGCAACATAACAAGCGAAACGACGATGTACATGACGCCAATTTTTTTTGCGTCCAGAGAGGTGAGCCACTCCGTGTATAGCCAGCGCCATTTTTTGAAATACGTCAGTAGTGCGATGACAGTGAGCAGCCCGCCAACGATTGACAGAGCACCGCCAAGTGCGACGAGGTTATGTGGCAACGCATCCCATGACAGTCTTCCGAACATCTAGTACCCTCCGTGTTTCATGCCATGGTCATACTGGCTTACGATTGAATCAAACAAGTCGGTTTTGTGCAGATGATAGTAGGTCACAGGGTTGTTGAGGCTCTTTTTTCGGAGTTCTGCATAGTCTTTCGCATCGAAATGATCCCCGACACTTTTAGCGTTGTCGAGCCACTTCTGATAGTCGCTATAGTTCAGGGACTTCGCAGTGAAGTTCATCTGCGAGTGCCCTTCTCCACTGATGTTTGCCGACAGGCCTCGATAGTCTGCAACCGAATCAGCGTCTAGGTTGAGCTGAGTCACCATGCCCGACATGGCGTAGATCTGCCCACCCAGCTGCGGTATCCAAAACGAGTTCATAGGTGCGTCAGACGTTATCATGAACCGAACCGGCCGTTCCACTGGAAATGCCACTTCATTTACCGAAGCGACTTCTTCCTGGGGGTATAAAAACAGCCATTTCCACTGCAGCGCCACTACTTCGATGACCGTTGGCGGTTTCTGTCTAACGAGTGGTCGGTATGGGTCTAGACTATGCGAGGACTGCCAGGTAACGACGGACAACACGATGATGATCGCGATCGGAATTCCCCACCAAATGACTTCAAGCAAGGTATTATTACTCCAGTCTGGCTGATATTTGGAGCTCTGTCTTTTTTCGTTGTAGCGATAAGCAAACCAAAAGAGCAGCACAAACACAGGGACTATGATGAGCAGCATAATCGCCGTTGCGAAGTACAGTAGATCACGTTGCTGAGTCGCGATGATCCCCTTGGTATCGATGAGCTGCGGAGTGGCTCCTTGTGAGGCGAAGACCATAAGTACCCCTAGTGCGATTAACACTAACAGTGGCACCCCGAACTTCCACGCTTTTCCCCACATATCTGCCCCTACTATACGTGAAGCAGGTCTAAAGCGGTAGCGTTTTTGCGTGATTTTGCGGGTCATGATATGGTGGAGAAAAGAAGGAAAAAGAAAAATATGCGTGTCGTAATTGTTGGGGGAGGATTTGGCGGTGTCAAAACCGCTCTCGAGCTCGCAAAAGATAGAAAAGTTTCCGTGACACTTGTGAGCGACAGGGATCATTTTCTTTTTTACCCTGCACTCTACTCGACCGCAACAGGTCACAGCCGACAGCCTTCAGTGATTCCTCTTTCTAAGTTTTTCCATAATCACTCGAATATCAAAGTCGTACACGATACTGTCACAGGCCTCGACTTACCTCGCAAAATTGTCGTCGGTGAGAATGGACAGTATCAGTATGACCGCGCCGTCTTCGCTATGGGAGTTGTGACAACCTACTTTGGCATCACAGGCCTCGACGAGTACAGCTATAGCATCAAGTCGGCCGAAGAAGTGATGCGTTTCAAGAAGCATCTACATGAGTACGTTGCCGCAGATCGTCACCTCGACAAAAACTACGTAATTGTTGGTGCAGGTCCAACCGGAGTTGAACTCACCGCATCGCTCGCCAGCTATCTCGCACATATCGCTAAAAAACACGACGTACATCGCAGCAAAGTGAGCCTCGATCTCGTAGAGGCTGCGCCACGAGTACTGCCGCGCATGAGCGAGGCCGCGAGTCGCATGGTGACAAAGCGCCTGAAAGAACTGGGCGTAAAAGTTATGACAAACAAAAAAGTTGAGATGCAGGATGATGACAGCATCATGGTCAGCGGTCGCGACATAGAAAGTAGAACCGTCGTCTGGACGTCCGGTGTGTCGAATCATCCTTTTTTCAAAGAACATGGCGACATATTTCGAATTGCTCCAAACGGCAAAGTTGAAGTAGACCCACAACTCCAGGCCGCACACCATGTCTATGTCATAGGCGACAACGCAAATACGCAGTACGCAGGCCTCGCTCAAACAGCTGTTCACAACGCTCGTTTTGTTGCTCGCGTCATCCATGCTCAAATACACGGCGAGCAAGAACCGGTATTTAGTGCCCAAACTCCCGCTGTTGTCGTTCCTGTCGGGCATAATTGGGCGATATTTGAGTACAAGGGTCTTCGACTGTCCGGGCTACTGGGCGCATGGGTACGTCGAGCTGCCGATTTCATCGCATATATGGAGTTATTTCCACCCAAAGTTGCCTGGCGTTTATGGTGGGCTGAAGCGCACAGTGAAGATGCCTGTGATATTTGTGACCTTTCGTAGCATAAGCTTCTTGCGTAGCCACAGATACAGGTCTATACTTAAAAACAGATACAACTATGAGCTAAGGATGGGCTGGGCACTGCTCAACATGAAAACATGAAAATTCTGATGCTAGGCTGGGAACTTCCGCCTTATAACAGTGGTGGTTTAGGCGTCGCTTGTTATGAACTCGCCAAAGCACTCGCTGGACATGGAGCTGAAATAGATTTTGTTCTTCCAGCAGAAGCTCAGCATGACAACCCGGAGTTCATGCATGTTATGAATGCACTTCCTTGTGAGTCGCTTCCTGATGCACGAGAAGTTGATTTGGCTACGGCACTCGCTTCAAAAGACCCCTACACCCACTCATACGACGCTGTCAGGCGCACCCAAGAACACTACAAGCTTTTTGTCGAACAATACATCGCTGAGCACAAACCGCACGTCATACATGCTAATGACTGGTTGACGCTAGAGGCAGGTGCTCATGCAAAAAATATCTGCGGCGCACCTTTGATTGCACAAGTTCATGCGACCGAATTTGACCGGGCTGGCGGAAAACGAGGCAACCCCCTGATCCATGAGATCGAACAGCATGGTTTGCTCGCTGCAGACCATATAGTTGCGGTTAGCAAAGCAACGAAACGTATCATCATGCGTGAGTACGGCATACCAGCCGATAAGATCGAGGTCATCCACAACAGCCACAACAAGTTACCTCCTCACTCTACGGAGCTCATGGAGTACCGGTACATAGAGATGCTCAAAAACGAAGGCTACACTGTCGTGGCCACTATCGGACGCCTCACGATTCAAAAAGGCCTCAGTCATTTTCTTCGTGCTGCCGCAAAAGCGTACTCGAGGCACAGTCGCATGGTGTTTGTGCTAGCGGGAAACGGCGACCAGCGAGACGAGCTCATACGCCTTAGTGCCGATCTGGGTATTTCCGACGCAGTACTCTTCCCAGGTTTCGTCCGTGGTAAAGCCTGGCGCGACATGTACAACCTGGCCGACGTATTTGTTATGAGCTCAGTCAGCGAGCCTTTTGGACTCACGGCTCTTGAAGCAGCGCAACACAACACGGCTATAAGTCTGACGAATCAATCAGGCGTAAGCGAGGTCCTTCAAAACGTACTTCGCTATGATTACTGGGACGAAGACCGGCTGGCAGACCAGCTTATCGCCCTGACGAGTTCGAACGCACTAAAAGATGAACTGGCTCGAAACGCTGCGCTCGAAGTTGCTGGTATGTCGTGGGCAAGTGTCGCAAAACAGTTTATGCACAAATACACCATGGCAGTTGAAGGAGTTCGGCGATGACCAAGCGTTCGATCATGCTTTATTTGCATGTGCATCAGCCTTTTCGTGTTGCACCCTACTCCGCTTTTGACATAGGCCAGCGCCATGACTACTTCGAAGAGTACGGCGATGTGAGTAACCGCGCCACGTTTAGAAAAGTTGCCGAAAAATCATACTTACCTATGAACGCACTGCTCCTTGACTTGCTTCGACAACAGCCTGATTTTTCTTTGTCGCTCAGTATCACGGGTACGTTTATCGAACAGTGTGAACTGTGGGGCCAGGACGTACTGCGAAGTTTCCAGGAGCTCGTTGCGACGGGTCGGGTAGAAATTGTAGCAGAAACATACCACCACAGTTTGGCATTTTTCTACAGCCGGTTTGAGTTTGAAAAGCAAGTCCTCATGCACCGCGAAAAAGTACTGGAAGTATTTGGTGTTAATCCAACCGTCTTTCGTAACACCGAGTTCGCCTACAACAACGAACTTGCTCAGTGGGCTGACCAAGCAGGCTACAAAGCCATTCTCGCCGAAGGTTGGGATGCCGTTTTGGGTTGGAGAAGTCCGAATTACGTTTACAAAGCGCCCGAGACTACGTCTCTCAAGTTACTCCTCAAAAACTATCGCCTGAGTGACGATGTAGCCTTTCGTTTTTCAAACCGCGACTGGTCTGAGTGGCCGCTGACCGTCGACAAGTATATTTCGTGGCTCGACGCACCGAGTGGCGACGAACCGCTTATAAACCTCTGCATGGACTACGAAACGTTTGGCGAGCATCAATGGGAAGACCATGGCATATTTGAATTCTTCAAATCTATGGTTCCTGCATGGCTCGCAAACAGCGAACACCGGTTCGTAACAGCTTCTCAAGCCGCCACGGAAAACGAAGTAAGCGGTGAGCTCTCTTATGAGCATACTGTCACCTGGGCGGATACTGAGCGAGACCTGAGTGCCTGGCTAGGTAACAGCATGCAGCAAGAAGCTATGAGACACCTCTACGACCTCGAAAACGACATTCTTCACAGTCGAGATAGCGCCCTGATGGCAGACTGGCGCAAGCTTCAAACTTCTGACCACGTGTACTACATGTGCACTAAATGGTTTCGTGATGGTGACGTCCATGCCTACTTCAGTCCCTATAATTCTCCTTACGATGCATTTATATACTTTATGAATGCCGTGCGAGATCTCCGGTGGCGTCTCATGCAGCAAAATCTAGAGGAGAGAAACTAGCATGGCTCGCCCAATTTTGCTCAGTAACGGGCAGCTACATGTTGGCCTCAACAAGTACGGACTCGTGCATGATTTCTACTTTCCTTATGTCGGACTCGAAAATCATACAGCCGCTAAAGGCTTGCGACACCGCATAGGTGTCTGGGTCGATGAAGCGTTCAGCTGGCTCGATGACGGTTCATGGAACACCACCTGCCATTACTATGAAAACGTGTTGGTTTCAAAAATTGTCGCAGAAAGCGAAAGCCTTGGTGTCAAGCTAGAGTTCGACGACTGTGTCGACAGCGATAACAATGTCTTTATTCGTAACATCCACATCGTCAATTTGCGAGATGAATCCAGACAAGTAAGACTGTTTTTGCACCAAGTGTTCGTTATCAGCGATTCACATATGAGCGATACCGTCCAGTTCGAGCCAGACCTGAACTGCATCGTCACCTACAAAGGCCACCGAACGTTTATGATAAACGCTAGCCACTCTGACGGCAGGCCATTTGATGACTATAGTGTCGGCTTGTTTGGGATAGAGGGACATGACGGCACATTCAAAGACGCCGAAGACGGTCAGCTGTCGAAAAATGGTGTCGAACATGGCAAAGTTGACTCGGTTCTTGGTCTACATGCAGAGGTAGCGGCTCACAGCTCGCATAGAGTGTATTACTGGATAGCGGCAGGTAAATCTGCCCGTGAAGCCAAAAAACTCAACCAAGCGGTGCTTGAAAACGGTCCACTTCACCATATACTGAGCACTTCACGGTTTTGGTCTGACTGGTCAAAACCTGCCGTCAAAGTCGCCGCACATCTCCCAGAAAAATACCGTCAGCCATTTGTGCGATCAGCCTTGCTCATAAAAGCGCAGACAGACAAACACGGCGCTGTCATCGCAAGCACCGACACCACAATGCTCAACTACATGCGCGATTCCTACGCCTATGCGTGGCCGAGGGACGGTGCTTATGCCCTGTGGCCACTGATGCGTCTAGGTTATACCTCTGAACTCATCAATTTCTTCTCTTTCTGTCGGCGTAGCTTGCACGATGACGGTTACCTGAGTCATAAATACCAGGCAGATGGTGCTCTCGGCTCGTCCTGGCACCCATACACCCATGGTAACCAACCGGCATCTGCACCGATTCAAACTGATGAAACCGCTTTGCCACTCTTTCTGTTTGGTCAGTACTATCGTTTACACCCCGAAAATGAGCTACTGGTCGGCTTTTATCCGACACTCGTCAAACCTATGGCGAATTTCCTCGCTAGTTTCGTAGGAGAAGACAAACTCCCCCTGCCTTCGTATGACCTATGGGAGCAAAAGTACCTGACTTCGACCTACACCGCTGCCGTCACGTATGGCGCACTGCTCGAAGCTGTACACCTGGCTGAAGCTGCTGGCGACAAAGAAAGCGCGGTGCGTTGGCAGAGTGCTGCAGAAGATATGTACGAAGCGCGTGACATCTTTTATAACCAAGAGACTGGCTATTTTCACAAGGGCGTTTTTCGTGGGGCAAAAAACCATGAATACAGCTATGACGGCACTATCGACAGTTCGAGTCTGTTTGGAGCGTTTATGTATGGATACTTCGAGCTCGAGGACGATCGTGTAAAGACTTCCTATAAAACACTTCGCGAAAAACTGTGTCAAAACGAGGTTGCGATCGTGCGCTACCCTGAGGATGATTACTACCGTTCAAATGCCGCACTTGCCAACCCTTGGCCGGTGACGAGTCTCTGGTATGCGCAGTACGCACTAGAAATTGGCGATGAAGCATACGCGACAGCCATCCTGGACTGGGTCACAAGTCTCATGACAGAGTCGGGTGTTCTCGCTGAGCAGTACGACCCATTCACCAAAGAACCACGCTCTGTCAGTCCGCTCACATGGTCACAAGCCGAATACATGAGCGCCCTTCTCGATATGATTTCGGAGGAAACTCATCATGTCTAAACTTCTCGCTGGCCTACAAACCATGTTTAGTTCACATAGCGCCATTTACAAAAAATTTGCCGATACCTACGACCTCGTCTATTTCGGCAGAATGCATCTCGCCGATGAAGACGAGAGAATGGTCCACGGTATCACAGTGTCGACGCAGCACCAGGACGACCACTACTGTATAGGTACGATTCATGGCTACGACGTCATCGTCCTGGAAAGAACTGATACTCTGAAGCTCCCTACAACCACGAAGTCTGAACATTATCGTTGGGTGATTATGCAGTTTGATCTAAAAAATCATACTGATCACCCACATGTCTTTCTGGACGGCGGACACCATAACGAGATCTTTTACCAACACTTGTTTATAAAATTTGCTCGACTTATGAAGGTAGATAAAGCGTTGTTTTCAGATAAGCTCTTTAACGCTCGCTTTACCGTCTACACCCCACCGGACGTTATCGACGACCTGCCTGTCACACTCACACCGACAATCACCGCCACTATGGCACATCATTTCGCCCACCTCGACTTTGAATGGTACCAAGACAAGCTCATTGTTTACAGCACCGGCCGTATGCCTTCAACGCACCTACTTGACCACATGCTGCGGGCTGGGCACTGGCTAGCGACAGAACTCGACAAAAACAAAACCGGCTTACACCAGATGGTGCAGCCGGAAGATGCTGAACAGCCTGTTTAGCTCTTGCGAGCCTTCACTTCGTTGCGGCCGAGGTTCTTTTTGGTCTCTTCGTAGACTTCGTGCTTACGTGTGATTGGGTCATACTTTTTGAGCACCAGCTTTTCAGTCGTGTTCATAGTATTTTTCTTCACGTAGTACGTACGGTGACCACTCGCTTTACTAACGAGGCCGACGAGTTTGCGCTTTGATTTCGTATTCTTTGCCATAATCAACTATCAACTTTAGCAGATTTACATCTGTTTGTATAGGGTAATTTACTTCTCGTCTTCGAGTGGAATCACCACCCAAAGTATGACGTAGGCGAGTAATCCTGCGCCGGGCAGCATGATGAGCAGTACTGCGATAAGACGGATGAGCGTCGGGTCTAGGTTCATGTACTCGGCTATGCCGCCACAAATTCCGGCCAGCACACGTTCTTTTCTGCTTCTGTAGAGTCTTTTCATACTCTCAGTGTAGCAAATACCGAAGTTAACTTCACTAGATGGTAACAAATGTTGTCTCTATAGTGCACAGCATAAAGACAAGGAGACATCATGAACAGACTAACTCAGAACCGCGACCCGCAGCTCATCGTTAACCAGCCAGGAACAGTCGGCTTTTATGAGCGTGAGTTCTACCCACTCTCTAACTTCTCTAGTTTTCAAGTTATATGGCGCGGACGATTGTGGCCAACGAGTGAGCATGGCTATCAGGCGTCGAAGTTTATGGGTGTTCATGAAGAGTTGGTAGAAAAAGTCTTACTCGCTCGGTCTGCACACGAAGCGTTTAAAGTTGCCCGTTCCCACGCCGAGTGCGTTCGAAGCGACTGGGCCGAAGTCAAAGTCGACGAGATGGCTGATCTGCTGCGCCATAAACTCGGGCAACACGCCTATGTTCGTTCAAAACTCGAAGAAACCGGTGACTGGCTGCTTGTAGAAGACTCGCCAAAAGATTCATTCTGGGGAATTGGTCCGGATGGACAGGGACAGAATCAGCTTGGTACTATATGGATGAAACTACGAGAGGAGTTACGAAGTGGGCAAATCGCCATACAAAGCTGATGCGCACGAAGCACAGATGCAAATCCTTCGGCAGTTACTCCTTCGTGAGTCTGCCTCGTTTTCGGAGCTTACAAAAGCCAGCGGTCTTTCAAGTGATCACGCAAACTTCCATGTCAAACAGCTCATTTCGGCTGGCTTCGTAAAACATGTCAGTAAATCGTACGGTACGTATGAGCTGACCCGCAGCGGTAAAGAGTACGCCAACCGCATGGATACTGACCAAAACGTCATCGAAAAACAGCCAAAGCTTTCTGTGGTGCTCGACATCGTACGAAGCGATGGGAGGCACTTGCAGCAGGAGCGTTTGAAACACCCCTACTATGGCTATTGGGGACGCCCTACCGGCAAAATCCGCTGGGGTGAGACTATGCTCGAGGCCGCCGCTCGTGAGCTCATGGAGGAAACAGGACTGACGGCTGACCTGACGGTGCTGGGTTTTTACCACAAACTCGACTACAAAGCTGACGGAGAGCTTCTAGAAGACAAGTACTTCTGCCTCGTCAGGGGCACCAACCCCTCAGGTGAACTTGTCGTCGAAACTGAGGGGCAACGCAATGAATGGCTAACTGACGAAGAGTTCGAGGCAAAAGAAAAGCGCTTTGGCAACCTAGACGATGTCAAGCCGCTTATCCGTGACGATGGGCATTTTATCCTCGAAAAGCAATTTACCTATCCTGAAGACGACTACTAAAAAAGTGACCCGAGATGGGTCACTTTCGTTTTCATCATGGAGCATTTCTACCGAAACGCTAGAACCCATTTTAGCAAAAACAAACAGATAAG
>CAYLGT010000021.1:0-12264 GCA_964383465.1 uncultured Candidatus Saccharibacteria bacterium
AACTCCTGGCCTCTTCCATGGCAAGGAAGCGCTCTAACAACTGAGCTAAACCCGCGCGTCTGGTAAATGAATTACCGGATGTGAAATGTACTGTTCCTAGAGCTTCCTTGGCCCGGCAAGGATAGGTCACGTCCCGCGACCCCGGAACTTCGCGATCGTCAACCAGTTGTCGTCGGAAGATTCCCTTGCGGACTGCCACTGGCAATCCTCACTCTAACAACTGAGCTAAACCCGCGCGTAGATGTTAAATCCTCACTCTGACAACTGAGTCTTCCGTAAGGAACGAAAACAAGTATAGATAACAGGGGCGAGATTTGCAAGCGGTAAAAGGGTGTATAGTAAGGATAACTACCATGAAAACAACAGTTTTTGAGCAGATAAGCACGCTAGTGCAGGGTATCCGCGGGGCGGAGCCTGACAAACACCAAAAAAACATCCTCCACGCACACGCCCACTACGGCAAGTTTCGACGCTTCCTGCGCATCCTCGGGCCAGGGGTAGTAACCGGGGCGGCTGACGACGACCCTTCGGGCATCGCTACCTACTCACAGACTGGTGCGGCCTATGGCTACTCGCTGCTGTGGTTGTTCCCACTCATGTTTCCGCTGCTCGTCAGCGTGCAGGAAACGTGCTCGCGCATCGGCGCGGTGACGGGCAGGGGACTGGCTGCAGTTATAAAAGCTCACTACAACAAGTACTTACTCTATATGTCAGTCTTTCTGGTGGTGGCGGCAAATGTCGTCAACATAGGCGCCGACCTGGGTGCGATGGCTGCCACCGCGCAACTGCTGGTGCCGCTGCCATTTGAGTTGCTGGCGGTGCTGTTTGCACTGGTTGTCATACTGCTGCAAATCTTCGTGAAGTACACGACGTACGCAAAAGTGCTCAAATGGCTGGCGCTCGCGTTGTTTGCTTACCCCATAACGGCGTTTATCGTCGGGCAGCCGTGGGGAACAGTGCTGTCGCACACGGTTTGGTCGCATGTAAACATAGACGGCGCGACGATCTTTCTGATAGTCGGGATCATCGGCACCACCATTTCGCCGTACTTGTTTTTCTGGGACACGTCGGAAGTGGTCGAGGACGAGATCGCGACCAAACGTTTGACGTCAGCGAACAACACGCCACACCTGAGCAAAGTCTTTATGAAACGTCTGCGCATCGACAACTTGGTCGGTATGTCGCTGGCCAGTGTCACGGCGTGGTTCATCGTGATCGCCTGTGCGTCGTCGCTCAACGCCAGTGGTGTCACAAACATCGAGACTGCGGCCGACGCCGCTAAAGCACTTGAACCACTTGTCCAAGGCTTTCCATATGCAGGCCTCATCGCTAAGCTACTGTTCTCGGTCGGGATCATCGGCATCGGGCTCCTCGCTGTGCCGGTACTAGCTGGCTCGTCGTCGTATGCTATAAGTGAAGCGTTTGGCTGGAAAGAAGGGCTGTACAGGAAGTTCAAAAAAGCCCAAGGATTCTACCTGGTCATCATCCTGGCAACCGTCGCTGGGCTGACGTTTAACTTTCTAGGCATCGACCCTATAAAAGCGCTGCTGTTTGCTGCCGTCTTTAACGGCATCGCCTCGATCCCGCTGCTGTGGATGATCGCTCGGGTCGGCAATAACAGTGAAATCATGGGGGAGTACAAAAACGGTCGCTGGTCTAACCTAGGCATCTACGCTGCGTTTACCCTCATGCTCGGTGCTGGACTTGTGCTGCTCTACAGCGTGCTTGTAGGTTAAAGGCTTTGTCTCAGCTACCTCTAGCAGGTATACTGTTTGAGATGGCGCCTTGGCCGAGTGGTTAGGCAGAGGTCTGCAAAACCTCGTACACCGGTTCGATTCCGGTAGGTGCCTCCACGATTTGATGTTTATAGCACACATGATTTGTGTGCTATTCTTCGTGTATGCCAAGAAACCGATCATGGACAGACGAGGAGCTTATCAAAGCAGTTAAAGCTTCTAGGAGTATTCGTAGCGTGATTGTCGCACTGAAGCTAGTACCTGCCGGTGGTAACTATGCGCAAATCAATGACCGTATAAGTGAATTATCACTCGACACCACACACTTTACAGGTAAAGGATGGAACATAGGCCTACAGTTTAATCCCAAACCTCGAGAGCCACTCGAGAGCATCCTCGTAAAAGGCAGGAGATTTCAAAGCAACAGCTTAAAGAAAAGACTTTTTGTTGCTGGGCTTAAAGAGCGTCGCTGTGAGCTATGCGGCTGGTGTGAAGTTTCTGTAGACGGCAGAATTCCGGTTGAGCTCGACCATATAAATGGTGACCATACGGACAATCGCATAGAGAACTTAAGGATTTTATGCCCAAATTGCCACAGTCTTCAGTCGACTCATCGTGGTTTAAATAAAAAGGTCAGGTACAAGTACCGCTTAAGTTGATATAATGGATTAAGATTTGACAAAATTATGCGCGGGTGACGTAACTGGTAGCCGTACTAGACTTAAAATCTGGTGATCGTAAGATCGTGCGGGTTCGATTCCCGCCCCGCGCACCAAATAAATTCATCAATCCGAGTAGGGTTGTTTTTTATATAAAAAAATCCCCCAAAGTTGGGGGAGGCCACGGCCTGGAAGCAAAGTTACTTCCAGGCCGTGGCACATGACTACCGCCGGAACAGAGCCTCGAAGAACCCGCCAAACTTCTGCGGTGGAGGAGCGAGCCTGTCGAGGACGCGTTGCAGGGTGTCGATGGCGTATTCGGCGTGATACTTGTCGAGAGCTTTCGATACCGAATCGAGGTCGGGGTAAAGCTCACGCACCGCGTTGTCCGACACCTTCAGGTGTCCTGCGAGGTGCGAAACTGCTTCCGCGTACTTCTTGTCGCCGAACGGGTCGTCGAGTCTGGCTACCAAGTGCTCCATAACTAGCCGCGAGACATTGCCCAGTAGCTCCATAAGTTCGACATCGGCTATGAGGTTGGGGGAGAGGTTGACGGAAAGCGTCAGCCTGCACGTCACCTTGTCGCCATCAGCGAGAACAGCACTTATCTCGACAGAGATGTCGTGTTGCTCACCGATCGGTGGGTTCATGAGGTTGAGTGCTTCTGCATGCAAGTTGATGGTCCGCTCGATCACGTCCTGGGTGGTGCCAGACAGCTTGTCGAAGAAGCCTTGCTCACCTCGCTTCTCGAGCTCGGCGTTCAAGCGAGGCATGTCGAAGATGATGTCGCTCTTGACGTCGAAGATGACGGTCGTGGGCTCGCTGGTGTCCTGGGACATGAAACCACCCTTTTTTTGTGTAGTCGATTTTTGAGGTGCTAACCGACGAAGTTCGGTTATGTGCGGACATATTTTAATACTTTTCAGAAGCAAAGTCAATGGTATGGTTTGCTGAAAGTCTGGTGAAATGGGCCGACAAACACTGTCACTCTCGGGGTATTTTCGGTATAATAAGTCATATAACAAAAGGAGTGGTTATGGACCCTGTATTTCTCGTAATTTTAGTCGTTGTCGCAGTCCTCGTGCTCATGCTGGGAGTCATGTACAACGGACTCGTCAAACTCAACGTTCGCGTCCAGGAAGCCTGGAGCGACATAACGGTGCAGTTGAAGCGCCGCGCAGACCTGATCGCGAATCTCGTCGAGGCAGTCAAAGGCTATGCAGCTCATGAAAAACAAGTGTTTCAGGATGTGACAGATGCTCGTGCTAACGTCCTAAACGCAACAACTCAGGGTCCAGCGGCAACCGCCAAGGCCGAGAACCAGTTCGAAGGTGCGCTCAAGAGCCTCTTCGCCGTCGCCGAGGCTTACCCACAGCTGCGTGCCAGCGAAAACTTCCAGCAGCTACAAAACGAGCTTGTCGACACCGAGGACAAGATCCAGGCATCTCGCCGGTTCTACAACGGTGGTGTACGCGACCTCAACACCAAAATCCAGCAGTTCCCAAGCAACATCATCGCCGGTATGTTCGGTTTCAAGAACAAAGAGTTCTTTGAAGTCGATGACCCAGCAAAGATCGCTGAACCAGTCGACGTAAAATTTTAAATCAGTATTGCGTATACCGTATACCGTATAACGTATAACGCATGACGTTATGGCTATAACTTCGTTTACGCAGCTGAGGACTTGGCAGAAAGCGAGACAGTTTGCCGTCCGTGTGTACGAGGATACGCTGGATTTTCCTGACGACGAAAAGTATGCGCTTACTTCGCAGATACGCCGTTCATCGAGCTCGGTGAGTGCAAATATCGTAGAAGGATTTTCGAGGACAGGGGCGAAGGAGAAGAAGCAGTTTTATCATGTAGCTTTAGGTTCGCTCACCGAAACTATGAGCCACATGTATATAGCGAGCGATCTAGGGTTTTGCAAACCAGATACGTTAAAATGGTATGAGCAGGAGAGCGAGGAATTACACAAGATGATTAACGGAATGATAAAAACAAGCACCGGGAGAGCAGCGTAATACGTTCTACGTACTACGTCATACGAACATATGTATAGCGCAATTTCTGCCAACAAGCGCAACACAGTGGTTATCATGCTCTTGTTCGTTGCCATCATCGCCGGTCTCGGCTGGGTGTTTAGTGCTGCCTATGGAAGTACGGGCATCTTTTGGGGCGCACTGGTGGGTGGCGCTGTCTACGCGCTCATACAGTACTTCGCGGCCGCCAAACTAGCACTGGCTATGAATGGCGCCAAAGAGATCGAAAAACGCGACAACCCACGCCTGTATCGTATCGTCGAGAACCTGTCGATTACCAACGGCATGCCGATGCCGCGGGTCTATATAGTTGACGACCCAGCGCCGAACGCTTTTGCAACCGGCCGTGACCCAGAGCACGCTTACGTCGCAGCAACGACGGGAATTCTGGACATCATGAACGACCGTGAGCTCACGGCGGTTATGGCACACGAGATGGGGCATGTGAAGAACTACGACATACGTGTCATGATGATCGTTTTCGGACTGGTTAGCGCGATCGGGCTGATCGCCGACATGCTCAGTCGCATGTTCTGGTTTAGTGACAGTGACAATCGTCCTTCGAACCCGATCTTTATCGTCGTGGCGGTCGTCGCGGCGCTCATCTCGCCAGTAGTCGCCATGTTAGTGCAAGCAGCCATCTCGCGTCAGCGCGAATACCTCGCGGATGCCACCGGGGCTATGACAACTCGCGACCCAGAAGCCTTGGCTGACGCGCTCGAAAAACTTGGCACCGTCAGCACTGCCACGGTTCGACAAAATACCTCTACCGCTCATTTGTTTTTTGCCAACCCACTAAAAAGTAGCTCTTTGCTCAACGCGTTTAGCACTCATCCACCAATCGAAGAGCGCGTTGCACGACTGCGCGCTATAGGTACTAAGTTTTAGCACCATGGCCCGTTCAAAGAAGACCGCAAAACGTAGCAGCAAAAAAACACCGGCTGCAGCAACTGTTAAAGTTCAGCAGACGAGTGCACCAAAAGGAGTCATACGATTTAGTAGGCACGTATGGTCCGAACTATGGCTTCGCCGACGACTGTTCGGCGCACTCGTACTGGTCGCGTGGCTAGCATCACTTTTTGTAAGTGGATCCACGCAGCATGAACAGTACCTGATGCTTCGCGACCTGACGACAACTGTCACCGATGTCTTTGGAGTTTCGAGTAGCTTACTGCAGTCACTTTCACTCAGCCTGTCCCTTATGGGCGGCGGACTCATGGCGTCTATGAGTGAGGGTCAGCAACTCTGGCAGTTGTTTGTCTTCGTGATGATTTGGCTGACAGTTGTTTGGCTGCTACGAAGAAGTTTTGCGAGCGAAGAAACTCCAAAACTTCGTGACGGGCTATATAGTGCCGGGGCGCCGCTGGTCGCTACGCTGGCGCTGCTGGTGATCGGACTACTGCAGCTGCTACCGCTCACTATCGTCATGCTGGGTGTCGCTACCGCAAACAGCAACGGACTGCTTGCGAGTGTCTGGGGTTCGTTGATTGCACTCGTGTTCATACTGCCTACGCTCGTTCTCACACTGCTATGGCTGACGACAACAGTTTTTGCTAGCGTGATCGTGACGATTCCTGGAACGTACCCAATCGCTGCGCTTCGATCGGCTCGAAGCATTGTTCGTGGCAGGCGCCTAAAACTGGTGCGCTACATGGTTTGGCTCGGGTTCATAGTGACGCTACTGGTCGCACTTGTGCTGTTGCCGGTGCTACTACTGGATACCCTGTGGCAGGACAGCTTACCCCTCGTGTCGAGTGTCTTCCAGCTCATCGTAATCACCGGATTTGTGTACGCTTCTAGTTATGTGTACTTGCTCTACAGGAGCATGATCGATGAATGAGATTTCGGCTGCTCGCTACCATGAGGTGGTGGAGTTACTTGCTCGCTATGCCTACGAATACTATGTGCTCGATGAGCCTACCGTTGACGACGCTGTCTACGACGGATTGATGCGTGAGGTCAAAGCATTTGAACAAGCCCACCCCGACCAAGTTGACCCGAGCAGCCCTTCGCAGCGAGTGGCTGCAGTAGCGCTCGACAAGTTTGTCAAAGTGACCCATAAAAAACCGATGATCTCGCTCAACGACGTGTTTTCGCGCGAAGAGGTTGAAGCGTGGGTGCAACGCATGGACAAGTTGTTGCCTGGCAGCAAACACGAGTTTTTCTGCGACATAAAAAAAGACGGTCTGGCATGTTCGTTGATATATGAAGAGGGTATCCTCGTCCAAGCCGTGACCCGCGGTGATAGCCGTGTCGGTGAAGACGTGACGATGAACGTTCGTACGATCAAAAGTGTACCACTCAAACTCCGTAGCAGTGGACCGGCCACATTTCTGACTGGACGTACCGAGATTCGTGGTGAAATCGTCATGCTCAAAAAAGACTTCGAAGCCCTCAACAAAACACGTGAGGCAGCGGGTCAGCCGACGTTTAAAAATCCACGAAACTTGGCTGCCGGGACTATACGACAGCTCGACCCGAAACTTGTCGCCGAGCGTCCGTTGACGTTCATCGGCTATGATTTGCTTCGGGATGATCCTAGCGATGTGCCGACAAACATGTTTGCCTATGAGACGATGCGTAGTCTCGGAGTGTATGCCTCACCAGAGGCGGAAACCTTTACCTGGCTCGAAAATGTTATGCATTACGTTGATGAGTGGGGTGAAAAGCGTCATGAGCTGCCATATAACACAGACGGACTCGTCATAAAGGTCAACGATCGTGCCCAGTATGAAAAGATGGGCACAGTTGGCAAAAACCCGCGTGCGGCAGTCGCGTTTAAGTACGCTGCCGAGCAAGCGACAACTATCGTCAAAGACGTCGTCATCAGCATAGGCCGAACTGGCGCCGCAACGCCAGTCGCTGTGTTTGACCCGGTCGATGTCGCAGGGACGACGGTTCAGCATGCTAGTTTGCATAACGCGGACGAGATCGCTCGACTCGACGTACGGCGCGGTGATACGGTTGTCATCTTCAAAGCGGGTGACATCATCCCGCAAGTCGAGTCGGTTATCACAGAACTACGCCCGAAGAAGTCTGAAGCCATCGACTATGAAGCCGAGCTAGCCCGACAATACCCAGAGCTAGAATTTGAACGACCGGGTGGAGAGGCGGTGTACCGAGTCAAAGGACTCAGCGGTCCGATCATCCTGAAACGATCACTCGAACACTTTGCAAGTAAAGGTGCGCTCGACATCGACACGCTCGGCGAGAAAAACGTCGTGGCGCTTGTCGACGCTGGGTATGTCGAGGACCTGGCTGACATCTACCGACTGACAAAAGAAGACTTACTCAAACTCGATCGTTTTGCTGACATATCAGCCCAGAAGCTTGTCGATGCAATTGCCGAAAAACGTACGCCGCCACTCGAACGCTTCGTCTATGGGCTCGGTATCCGTCACGTGGGAGTACAGACTGCCATAGACCTGGTAAACGCCTTTGGCTCACTTGAGAGCTTAGAGCACGCGACTATAGATCAGCTAAAGGCTGTCGACGGTGTCGGTGAAGTTGTCGCTGAAAGTATCGCGGCATGGTTTGCCGACGAAGATAACCTGAGTCTGCTCGAAAAGTTCGACGCGCTCGGCGTCAAACCTCACTTTGAGAAAAAGTCTGGCAAGCTCGACGGAATGAGCTTTGTCGTCACGGGGACTCTGGAGAGTATGGGCCGCGACATCGCCGCAGAGCGTGTGCGTGCACTTGGCGGTACATTCCAGAGTAGTGTCGGCAAAGACACGACCTATCTCGTCGCTGGCGGTAAAGTGGGCGCGAGTAAGCTAAAAAAAGCCGAAAGCTACGGAACAAAGATAATTAACGAAGAAGAATTTCTGAAGCTGATCTAAAAGACTTCAGTGTGCTAAGAAAATGACGAAAAAACAACTTTCACTGCGCGAACAGGCAAAGGCGATAGCGTCAGTAGCGACGCTGAGCTTTCGAACGTCACCGCTTGCGGTCCTCTTCAAGTTCGTAGGGGCCATACTCGACGCTGGACTTCCACTTATCACTGCTTACTTCGCGGCGCTTACCACCACGGCACTCGTTGGCGCGTTTTCGGGTAACCAGGTGGCTGGTAACCAGGCGGTAGTGTATGTGATAATCACGTCCGCGCTTGGTCTGGTGATGACAGTGTGGAGAAGTTTGGATCAGTACGTCCAAGCAAAGATGCGCTACGTCGTCGAGGCCCGAGTAAGCGATAGTATGTATGATCAATTTCTCAACCTCGATTTTTGGCGATACGACGACAAAGAGACGGCGGATTTGTATGACAGAGCAAAACGTTTTGCCAGTTTTTTCGCCTATGTGTTTGACCGACTTGCTTCGTTGCTCGCACAGCTCATCACTATAGTGTTTTCTATCGTCGCTATGGCGACGCTAAATGTCTGGGTGGCTCTGGGCCTTTTTGTCGCACTAGCCCCTGGTGTTTACCTGCAGTTCAAGTTGTCGCGAGAACAAGTGAAACACTGGAACGAGAACGTCGAGACGAGGCGAGCGCGTAACCTCATAGAATGGGACATGATTCATCCGGAGAAGATAGCCGAGATACGACTCTATGGGCTCGTTGGTCATCTCATGCAGCTGCGCAATATGTACAGGGAGAAGGATGAGTTCGAACGTATCCAGTTTGAACGTAAGTATATATCGAAGCGTCTCGGGGCAGACGTGCTCGAGTTTTTGCTGCAAGTCGCCAGTCTCATATGGATAGTGATGGAAATCATCGGAAGACGTCAGCCGGTTGGACAATTTATCTACGTACAGACTGTCGTCGAACGGGCAATCAATGGCGCGAATCAGTTTGTCTCAACTCTGGCAAGTCTTGATGAAGACCTGGCTAACCTTTTCGACTATCAGGAATTTATGAAAATGCCTCGCCGAAAAGGCGGGAAAGTAGTACTGACGTCTCCTCCGAAAAAGATCGAACTTCAACAGGTGAGTTTTAGGTATCATGGAGAAAACACTCCCGAAGTGCTGAGAGATATAAGTCTCACTATAAAGCACGAACAGCATGTAGCGTTCGTTGGCGAAAACGGTGCGGGCAAAACAACCCTCATCAAACTACTTGCCGGTTTGTATGAGCCAACTTCAGGAAAAATTCTGATCGACGGAATACCGCTTCATGACATCGAACTGGCTTCATGGCATAGACAGCTCGGCATACTTGGACAAGAGTTTATACGCTACTCGTTTGCCACCGCAGGAGACAATGTCAGGTTTGGTGACGTCGTGCGAGCAAATGATTCGATCGAGGATGCGCTTGAACAAGCCGAGGCCACGAAATTTGTCGGTAAGCTTCCAAAAGGCGAGCAAACCTATGTGGATAATTGGATGGAGGACGATGAGGGCAATAAAGGAACCGAACTTTCTGGAGGCCAATGGCAGCGACTAGCTTTGGCTCGAAATTTCTTCCGTGATGCACCAGTCATCATTCTGGACGAGCCTACGAGCGCTATCGATGCGTTAGCAGAGGCGCGGATATTTGAAAGGCTTTTCAAGCGAACAAACAAAACGATCATCACCATAAGTCACCGGGTGACCACACTTGAGAAAGCCGATCGGATATATATGTTTGAAAATGGACACTTGGTTGAACAGGGTACGCACAAAGACTTAGCAAAAGCGGACGGTGCATACAGTCATTTGTTTGCAGCTCAGCTGAAGTCAAAAGCATGATTTACGGAGCATAACAAAAGCGCTACAGTAAAAGTATGCATAAGGGAATTGTTGCTAAATCACTGACGGTTCGCAAACAAAAACAAGTCATTTTGGATGATCTGAGCTTCGCTGTAGAGCCAGGAAAACTCACTGGACTTATAGGTCCGAGCGGGGCTGGTAAGACGACGATCATGCGTGTCATAGTCGGCCTACAACTTCCGACCGACGGGACGGTGACGGTTAATGGTTTGCCAGTCGGGCATAAGGACCTGAGGAGTTCGATAGGCTACGTCACCCAAGATCCGGCGATCTACGAAGACCTGACAGTTCGTCAAAACCTGGAGTACTTCGCAGGCCTCATAGGTGCACATAATGTCGATGAAGTGCTAGGTATGGTAGATCTGAGGCCGCAAGCAAAGCAGCTCGCTATGACACTTTCTGGTGGTCAGCGGGCACGAGTAAGTTTGGCGTTGGCACTGCTTGGTGATCCTGGAGTTTTGGTGCTTGACGAGCCGACTGTGGGGCTTGACCCAGTCCTTCGACAACATCTCTGGAAACTGTTCCGAAAGTTTGCCGACAAGGGAAAGACGATCGTTATTTCTAGCCATGTCATGGATGAAGCCGAACGCTGCGACAATGTCATGCTAGTCCGTGATGGTCACTTACTATGGACTGAAGGACGGAAAGAGTTGTTGAAGGACACGAAAACATCGAGTGTTGAAGAAGCGTTTTTGAAGAAAGTGGGGGAGAAATAGTATGTACCACGTCAAAGCAACACTCGCTACTACACGACGTATCCTCCGACAATTGTCACATGACCATCGCTCGGTTGCTCTGATCTTCATGGTGCCGGTTGTGCTCATGAGTCTACTCTGGTGGCTGTTTAGTGACAACGAACGCCAGTTTGACATGGTGGCGCCAGCGCTGCTCGGGGTATTTCCGTTTACGATCATGTTTCTCATCACCAGCATCACGACGCTGAGGGAACGAACGAGTGGCACTTTGCAGCGGGTGCTCGTGACACCGATCGGCCGGCTCGACGTCATACTCGGCTATACGTTTGCCTTTGGGCTACTGGCTATAGTCCAGTCGCTGATCGCCAGCTCGGTCGCAATATGGCTGCTCGGTATGGACGTCGCTGGTCCGCAGTGGTTTGTGGTCGTTGTAGCACTCTGCGACGCACTGCTTGGGACGGCTCTCGGGTTGTTTGTGAGTGCGTTTGCGCGAACTGAGTTCCAGGCGGTCCAGTTCATGCCAGCGCTGATCTTCCCACAATTTCTCGTTTGTGGGCTACTCGTCCCACTAGAGAAGATGCCGGATCTGCTCGAAAAGATCGCCTACTGGCTGCCACTCACCTATGCAGTAGATGCTCTGAACCGTGTCACGCGTGAAGTTGATCTAAGCAGCGAAGCCTGGCGTGATGTCTGGGTGGTGTTAGCGTTTGTCGTCGGCGCGATCATACTCGGCGCTCTGACACTGCGACGTCGCGAAAAGTAAAAACTCCCCAAGATGGAGAGTTTTTACAGTTTGAGGACCAGCTAGACTTAGCGGTCTTCGCGAGGACGAGCCTCGTTGACAGTGATTGTGCGACCGTCGAGCTCAGAATTGTTGAGCTTTTCGATTGCTGCGTCACCTTCAGCGTCGTTTTCGAATTCGACAAAACCAAAACCGCGGCTGCGGCCTGATTCACGGTCGGTGATGACCTTTGCACTAGCAACAGTTCCGCAAGTAGCGAAGTGAGCTGCGAGTGTGTCGTCAGTGGTGCCCCATGCGAGGCTACCAACAAAGAGTTTCTTCACGTGTAGTTCTACCTTGTATTACCTTGTATTCACTTTCAGTTCGACCAGCGGGTGAATACGTTTTGGTGTGACGTAGGAACCGCGCGTTACCTGAACATGTTTAGTTAACCACGATTCCTGAGAAATTGCGAGCATAAGTACAATCGAGCTTGTCAAACCACTTATGGTGTGGCATGATACTAGTGTTAGCTGGTGCGCACGAGGTTGCGCGTCGTTGAAACAAAAACTTTACCAAAACACACCACAGCCTCGGGTGGGCGCGCAGCAGCTCACACCAGACATCGCCCCTACTCAAAGGGGCGGTTTTTGTGGTAGGATAGTCATGGATACGGGGCATTGGCGCAGTTGGCTAGCGCGCTTCCATGGCATGGAAGAGGTCATCGGT
>CAYLGT010000022.1:0-11302 GCA_964383465.1 uncultured Candidatus Saccharibacteria bacterium
CTGGGGACACAAGGCTCTTCAGGCCTCTGCTCTACCAACTGAGCTAAAGAGCCGCATAGTTGGTGATTGAACAGATGTTATTGTACCTAAACAGAGGCCGAAGAGCAAGTCGTGCGTTATTGCAGCGACAAAGTTGTGAATTTGATGAGCTGGTTTGGACCGTCTTTGTCTTCGAGTCCGTTTTGGACGAAGAACTGGATTGGCTCACCAGGAGTAACGTGAAGTGCTGTAACAGTACTTGCGTTACCGGTCGCAGAAGGAACAGTGTAGGCGCGGTATGAAGGTTTACCAGGAGCTGAGTAGCCAGTACCAATCAGAACTGTGTCGTCTGGGTTAGTGTTCAGGCTCAGGTCGTGAATGAGGCAGTAGATGTCAAGCTGACCGTCACCGTTGACGTCGCCGGTTGCAACACCCCAGCCAAACAGGTTGCTGTTCGATGCTAGGTTGTTGGTGTAGAGACGAACTGCAGTGCCGAAGCCAGTAGCGGTTCCTGGGCGGTAGAAGATACCGTTTTTGTCACTACCGAGTAGGTCCTTGATGCCGTCGCCAGTGATGTCGGTGTACTCACCGTCGGTCATAGCAGTAAGTTTGATGCCAGTCTGCGAACCAACTTCTGTAAAGCTCTTGCCGGCGTTGTTGCGGTAGAGCGCAGGGCGTGAAGTTTTGTAGTTACAAGCGACCAGGTCAGTCCAGCCATCATGGTTGTAGTCAACAGGAATTGCACAGTTAACCCCTGCGGATGGTTGCGGCGTCTGGAATTCAGGCGCAAAACGGAAACCAGTGCCACCTGTGTTGATAAACACCTTCGAGTATTCGTGCTGGTAGGTGTTTGCAAGTGGGTCACATGCTGTGTCTGTGACGCTACGAGGCTTTTCGTTACCGACAAACAAATCTGCCCAGCCGTCGTTGTTGAAGTCGGCAAATGCGACGAAGCGGCCGCGGCCACATGCATCACCGATGCCCCACTCAGTGCCAACATCTGTGAAGTTGCCAGGAGTGTACTGCATCCACATTTCGTTGTCTTTTTCAGCAGTTTTGTAGTAGTTGCTTAGGTTGCGGCCACCTGAGCAGTATGCGTCCATGAGACCGTTGTGGTCGACGTCTGCCCACTGGCAGTCGTGGCGGTCAAACACACCACCCTGTGCATTTTTACGCTTAGTGAAGTCTGGTGCGACGTAAGTAAACGTACCATCCCCGTTGTTGCGCATCAGTTTTGAGTCAACCTGCTGGTGGTACCCGATCCAGATGTCTTCCAGGCCATCGTTGTTGTAATCAACGGTGCTTGCTGCCCAGGTTCGCTGGAGGCCAGTAAGCCCAGTTGGTGAGATTACGTCCGTCACTTCTGGCGAAGCTGCAAAGGCTTTACTCGAAACCGCTACGGCAACGACAGCCAAAAGTGCCACAATACTTACTAATAGTTTTTTCACAATTCTCTCACTCCTGTTCTTAGGATTCTTACTTATAGTGCGAATTATGGCAGAAAAGGAGTAAAAAGTAAACTATGAAAGCTTATTTACCATATAGCAATTATATATCTGAGTATGTTACGCTTATGCTTTAGCTCTAAAAGGGTTGGCGGATTATAGTCTTCAACTTATCAGGAGCAGTTCGTCTGGGATCGCCCAAGTAGATTTCGTGGTGACGCTTGGTATCGCCGGCTAGTTTACCACCATGCTCATGTATATACTCGTGTAGCTTCATGATGGTCGGTCCTTCTTCTGAGTAGGCGCCGACGTACATGACTTGCACAGAGCGACCCTCTTCATACGTTTCAAACCGAATCTTGCTGAGAAGCGGAGGGTTCTTTTTGGTGCGAACCTGTTCGACTGCTGCGAGGAACATATCTTTGGTAATCCATTCAGGCTGGAGGATCATCATGGTCCATTCCCAGCTCGACTTGTTGCCGGTCACAAAATCATCCATGTCTTTTGACCACCAGAGGCCTTCAAGCGGCATGACCGCGAAGTCCTTGTCGTGCTCGCGTTTTGACATGAACTTGAGCGCATACGCTACTGGAAAAAGCGTTTCGACAGCGGCCACATACTCCGGTGAAGTATTTGGGTCACCGTGGCCATCGATCATGAGGTACTGCAGACGCGGTACATCTACTTGCACGAGCTCGCCAACTTTTCCGTTGTAGAGGGGGTGCAGTTGTTTTTTGTAGTCGATTTTTTGCATGACTATAACTCCTGCTTACTACTTCTTATAGTAGCACCAAGCATAAAACGTATAACAGCCCCCATCAGGAGGCTGTTATACGGGTGAAGCGCAGCTTAGAATACCTGCGCAAAGATCCAAACCGCGGCTGCGACTTCGATGAAAAACAAACCGAGTCCTACTGGCGAGCCCCAGCTAAACCAGCTGCCCCAGGCGCGCCAGTTCCTCTGAGATCGCTCGTACCAGTCGATCTGCTCTTCTTTTGACATTTTACTCACGGAGATTCTCCTTGATTAGTCGTTTACCGATGCCAATCGACCTTTGGAATTCGGCCGCACGGGATAGTTTGTAGCCTCACTAGTTTGTCTGGCGTGCCGTGCAGTAGAGTTTCACGTCCAGCTAGCTTGATGTATCGCTTATCTAGAAAATACTATATCGCATTTTGCTCAATTATTCTGTAATTTTTGTGCTGTGCAAATTCTTTGGAGCTGGCAGGCGCTTCGGCAGGGCGATGATTGCGGTAGCAATGACAGCGATGATCGAAACGACGACGAGCATAGTTTCTCCGCTCGTGATATGACCAGCAGCTGCCGCACTGATGGCCGCTGCGGCTTTTGGTATCATGCCTGGCAAGTAGTAGGCTTGCACGTATGTCATGACACCGATGATAGTGACGAGCGCGAGACTGTGAAGTATGGTGAAGCGGAACAAAGCGCCTTCTTGTCCGGTCAGTCCTGAAGCACCCGTGGCTACTGCGATACTCTGCGGTGAGATCATCTTTGCCGTCACGCCACCGCTTGTGTTGGCGGCGACGGTGAGCGTTGGGTCGATACCAAGAACCTTTGCGGTATGATGTTGGATTCCCCCGAACAAGGCATTTGAAGACGTGTCACTTCCCGTTATGAACACTCCGAGCCACCCTAGAAACGGTGCGATGAACGGAAAGAAGTGGCCGGTACCAGTCAGCAAGTTGCCAAGCGCGCTCGACATGCCCGAAAAGTTTGCCAGGTACGCAAACCCGACGACAGCCGCGATGGTGATAAGTGGCTTCGTGAGCTCTCGCAGAGTCTTCATGACCGTTTCCCAGAACGCTCGCCATGACATGTGAAGCAAAAGTGCAGAAAGTATGGCGGCGAACAGAATCGCTGTTCCTGCGGCAGATAGCCAGCCAAAGCTGTAGACAACTTCCTTGGCTTTGTCGCCGATGAGTATGGCGTGGTCAAGTGCGCCAAAAGGAAGTTTGACACTTGTTTGGTCGAGAACGGCCTTGATCCCAGTACTGCCCCAGTTACCGACAAAGACGACGAGCAGAACAAATGGTGTCCACGCACGAACTATGGTGCCGAGAGAATGATGATGAGTTTTTTCATGCGCAGCAACCGGTATGTGTCGTTCCGAAGGAAAGCGCCAGGTCTTTTTTGGTTGCCAGAAACGAAGCAGCAGCACGAGACAGCTTATGGACACAACGGCGGACAGAATGTCAGGGAGCATCGGCCCCAGGAAGCTCGCGCTGAGATACATAGTGATAGCATACGAACCTCCTGCGACGAGTAGTGCTGGCCAGATTTCTTTGGCGCCGCGCCACCCGGCGATGAGTACCGTTAGCCAGAGCGGGATGATGAGTGCGATAAACGGTAGCTGGTGGGCAACCATGCGACTAACGAGGTTAGGGTCGATGCCCGTCACGGTTCCTGCTGTGATGACTGCAATTCCGATACCGCCAAACGCGACCGGTGCGGTGTTTGCGATGAGGCAGATACCTGCCGCGTACAGTGCGTTGAAACCAAGTCCTACGAGCATGCCTGCGGTTATGGCGACCGGTGCACCGAAACCTGCAGAACCCTCCAGAAATGCTCCGAAACAAAACGCGATGAGCAGTGCCTGGAGCCTGCGATCAACAGTGATGGACTCTATGGTGTCGCGGACGATTGCGAAACTTCCAGTTCGGACACTTATGTTATAGAGCAGCACAGCATTGAGCACGATCCAGCCGATGGGGAAGAGGCCCTGCAAGGAGCCGTAGCCTGTCGAAAGAAGCGCTAGATCGGCCGGCATCTTGAAAGCAGTGGTTGCGATGACGAGCGCTAGCAGGAGTGTCAGGAGACTTGCGAGCCACCCCGCCATCTTTCGACTAAGCAGGATGACACAAAGGGTAACGATAGGGATGGCAGCAACAAGCGCCGAAAGTGCTACGTTATCAAAAGGATTTGGCTGTTGCGCCCACATATAGCCATAGTAGCAGGTTTAAGCGTAAGTGTAATATATCTTACATATATAGTTGACGAAAAGTTTGGGATGGCCCTACTTCTTTTCGAGAGCCGCTACGGCTCGTTGGTTGAAGCCTTTGAACGTCAACCATAGTCCGAGTACGAGCTCGAACAGAGCGACGGGAAGTGCGGCAAGTCCAGCGGCTGGACTTCCTTGTTCTATACCACCCAGCAACATAGCAACAAACGCGATTGTCAGTGGAAATGCACCAAAGATACCGATGGCCGAGAGGCTGCGTGGAACGAGTCGTGATTTGTAGAGGAGGATTCCTAGCAACAAGTCGTTAACGGCGGGCAGGAAGCTCTGGCTTACGAGAAAAATTTTGTCATAGAGCGTCGTCAGTGCGTGCGCGACTGGAAGTGATTCTGCACCTGCGCCCGATTGACGCAGCGCCACGAGGCTCAGCATCATCGCTACTCCTATAAAAATTGCTCCGGCTTCGAGAACGCGGGACGTGATGAGCCCGACGGAAAGTGTGGTGCTCTGTTTTTTCAGCACAGGATAGAGTGCAACAGCCGTTCCTATGCATGCGAGTGCCACAACGATTTCTAGTAGGCCACCCAGCAGGATGTTGGCATCGGCAGCGCCAGAACTAAGCAGGTAGTGAGAATCTTTTGCTGCACTATAGAGCGAAAGGGTAGGGATAGATGCAAAGGTAAGCAGGTACAGTATACCGGCGCTTAGTGATACTTTTCGTTGCTCTGTCATGTGTTTCTTTCGTTTAGGTGCTTTCGAATTATTTTATAGCATTTATCACTTTTTCTACGCGTCGTATGCGGGTTTCTTCCGTCTTTGCTTCGGCTACTTGGCGTGCGAATTCTTTCCGCTTGGAGTAGGTCAGATCATGGAAGGCTTGGCTGAGGCGCTGAGCTTCTAGTGCGCGAGCGAGTTCTGCGGGTACGTCGACGTGGCGATAGCCATCATCGAGCTGCAGTGTCACCACGACTTTGTCGCCCGCACCAACGCCAGAGGCTTCGCGGTCCCGTGTCGGAAACACCACCATGCATTTACCCATAGAGACAGTAGCGGTGCTTTGGTAGGTGTAGCCATTTAACGTTACTTTCAGTGGGGCTCGTTTACTACCCCCAAGCTCCTGGAGGTTTTTCTCCGGGATTTCTATAGATGCATGATTTCCGAAGCCAAGGATGGTGGTTTCGTACGATGTACTACGAGACATGCGTTATTTTGGGGACTTGACCCAGCCCTTGTCTTTAAATACAGCCCATATGGCCATAGAATGACCATGTCCGAGTCCAAACTCTTTTGCGAGAAATTCTACGAGCTCAGAAGCCTTCATCTCGGAACTATATACTCCGGCCTGTTCGGCTGCATCTTTCAGCTGCTCGGGCGTTTTACCAGTTTTCGCGTAGATGTTATCTATGTATGCCTGGAATGACATGATGCTATTTGCTTGGTCCCTTTATGTGCCCAATGGCGAGTTTGTTCATGGAGGCATTGTAGCAGGGAGTGTGTAGATTCCATACAGTATGCGTCTGTTGGCATATTGCTTCTGACTACGAGCTGTTACAATACTTTTTATATAACGAGGAGGTGACTATGAATAAGATCGTTCTTGTACTTATAGCTGTTGGGGTTATTGTCATCGGTGGAGTTGCGTACTACGTGACTCGGGGCAGTGGTGATTCTGTGAAGCTGACCAACTCGGCAACAGGGCAGTCCCAGGAAGTCAAAACAGGCAACGACGCTTTTGTGGCGGTAGATGCGTGCGACGTGCTCACACAAGCCGCCGCCGATCAGGTCATGGGCACTGGTTCAACAAAAAGCGACACCTCGGCTGGCAATGCTTCAACAGACGACATATCGGTCAGTAACTGTAACTACCTAAACAAACCAAGCACCGGCAGTCCTCTCCAGGATGCTCAAAACGGCACGACGGTGGGCGTACTCGCCCGAGCTGCCAAATCAGCGGCTGGAGCCGAGTCAAACAAATCTGTCTTTGGTGCACAGAAGCCATCGGGAGTTCAGGATCTCACCGGCTACGGTGACAAAGCATTCTTCAACCCACAGTATGGCCAGGTCAACATCCTCAAAGGCAACAACTGGTACATACTAAGTGTCAAAAAAGGTGTCGATTCACGCGTTGTTTCAACCCTCGACGTTGTCAAACCACTTGCTGACGCGCTCAAAGGCAACTTGCGCTAAAACAAGTTCATAAAAAACTACCCCGACCACATACCCCTCTAGGGAGTACATGGTCGGGGTTTGCTGCTAGGCAGTCGGCAGCGGGGTACGACCCTCGCGGATGCTGTCCAGATCGATCCAGCCGTGCGAGGTGATGAGCATCCAGGGGTACCAGAGGTCATCGTTGCCTTGTGCACGATCCTCCGGGGCCTTCTCGAAGTATTCCAGCTGCAGGTAGGCCCTCGCCGCATCCCAGTAGCTGACGATCAGCTCGTGGGTGTAGCCGGCTGCCACCGTGACGAACCGGTGTTCGTTGGGTTGCGGCCCCACCTGGTACAACCGAACATCGTAGTGGACGACCAGGACGTCATCGCGATACAGCTTGTAGAACTGCATGCCGCTAATGGCATACCCTGCACCATGCGCATACCCTTCGAACTCTGCACGATGGCCGTCATCGAACTCGACGACAGCGGTGTCCCGGCGAGTGCTCACGCGGACGACGGTAGGAGTTGAACTGCTCAACGAACAGCCCCCTCTCGTTTCCCTGTGAATTTGTCACAGAGCATCCACCTTGGACGCTATGTATATTTTAACACAAAAAAACGACTATGTCGAATAGTGATCTGTGTTTACAAATAAGCGATTGTCTAAATGATTAGGCTAGGAGCTGAAATGACTAATGTTTCTTCACCACCAACTCGTCAAAACCGGTTTCTTTGTCGAATTCGCGGGAGTAGGTGGCGTTATCTTCGATGCCTAGGACGATTTCAGCGGTCGGGTGAACTATAGTGTTCGGCGACTTTAGACTCGATCGACTTTTTCAAATCCGCACCTGGTTTTAGTCGAAATGTAAGGGTGTTCATGTGTTTATGATACCAAAGAGAACTGCCCCGACCGAAGTCGGGGCAGTTGCTTGACGTGCTATCGGGCTCAGATGACGAAGGGCGTCTTGTACACCTCGTAGGTGAACTCGGGTACGGGGCCTACGTGCGGGAAGTAGTTCTCGGCCGGACGCTCTTCCAGGATCTTCGCGATGACGTTCTGGATGTGCGCTTCCATGCTCTCGGCCGTAGTGTTCCTGGCGTCGAACCTGACGCCCAGACTACGCTGGCTCACGAACGGATTACGAGCGCCATCGCCGATGGCGAGATCAGCGATCAGCTTCCGGTGGATCTTCTTGGTCTTCTTAGGGGACTTGTCGACGAACAGGTCGGTGCTGAAGTCCACCCGGGCCACCCACCAGCATGCAGTCGTCGAGACCGGAACGGGTCGCGGCGTCGCGGTGGGAGTCTTGTCTCCCCTCATCGGGAAGAAGCCGCTCTTTGCCGCCCAGGCGATCGCCGCTTCGACGTCTGCGATGACCTGCTCACGGGTCGTCACATGGTCGAGGTACTTGACCTCCATGTGGTAGCGGTCGATGTGGCATCCACACACGCCGTCGGTCTGCATGACCTGGCCGCGCAGCGGCAGGATTTTCACGGTGAAGTCATTTCCGACCAGAGCACCCGTGGCCTCAGGCAGCGCGACGAGCGCCGTGTTGAAGTCGAGCGTGATCTTCCTCTCGGACATAGCCGATCCTTTCGCTCCCACCCGAGTCACCATGACTCCAGCATGTTATATGCTCCTACGTACGCTTCTGATAAGCACTACGTAAAGATGAGATGTCGGCACACATACTACCATGCGACCACAACTCACCTCTACGTGTATGTCAAACAACTATCATAAAATGATTAACAGTATATATAGCATAATTAGCGTTTTATGTCAAAACATGGAAAAGGGAGGCAAGTAGGTGAAGAAATTTGCTATGAAATTGCCAGCCAGTTTTTGACGATTTTCTTGAGCACTGCGGACTTGGCATGTACATCCTCGTCCTTTGCAAAGGTGATCGTTCCCCGTATGTCCGAATTCCACTCTATGAGTCCCGACTCGTCGTTCATCACTGGCGTAGCTCCTTTGGCTTCTTTTCGCCGCGCACCCATATGCAGGACGACTTTTACCAAATCC
This sequence comes from uncultured Candidatus Saccharibacteria bacterium, assembly GCA_964383465.1. Taxonomy (GTDB): domain Bacteria; phylum Patescibacteriota; class Saccharimonadia; order Saccharimonadales; family Saccharimonadaceae; genus CAYLGT01. The sequence goes on from CAYLGT010000022.1 coordinate 8,581, forward strand.
TGCTTGTTCATGAGGTTAAACGTGATCCTGTCTTCACCATCCAGCACGTAGCTCGGAGCATTCCACTTTAGGTGCTCGGTGAGCCTCGGCTCAGTTTGGAGGACGATTTCTCTAAACGCGTTTACTTGACGTCGCTTTTTGTCATCGAGATCACCAAAAAATTCTTCGAGAGTTTTGTATTTCTTCATATGGTTATGATACCAAGTAGTTGCGAGAAAAACTCGGGTTGGGAAAAATGGTGCGATACCTAGAGTTATTTTTACACGAAATCAGGAATGAGATAGCTAAATGGAGAATAATCTTGGCTGTTCCCTATCAAGAGTTCTTATTTTACAAGTAAGGGCTGGGATTTACACTAGAAGCTGACTTAACTATCGGTTAACGTGCCGTTTAGGAGATTAAATAGCTTTTCAAAGCTTGTTACCGACTTTGGCTTAATAGATCCGAAGAATTCAATCCTGTGCTCTGTTAGGGCGTGGGCAGGGAGCGCGTGGTCAAATTCGCCGACCAAATCCTCAAGTCGCTTAATTATAGGTTCGCCTGTTGCTGCAAGCTCAGACTTCTTTACAGATGCACTAAACGCCCAGTTATACAGCTTCAGATAGTCATCAACTTCAAACAGATCTTCTATATCAGCCGTGCTAGGGAGGCTGGAATCAACTGAGGAACAAGCAATGATTGCTGACTCAGGGACATCATTATGCTTTGCCGCTGCCTTAACCCTGTTTATCCTGCTTCCAGCACCTGGGCCATCAATTAGCGCGGAGACCTTTAGTCTACGACCCATAAGTGCTACGAAAGCAGGTATATTGTCAGCACCACCTACTGGCACCACTGCAAAGTGCGGGTCTAGGCCTATCTTGCCGATCGCTATGAAGTGCTCCGTCATTCGCTGCAAGTAGACAAAATCGCTACTACCCTCAACCACAAGATGATGGCCTGAGCCTATGAATAGATGCTGACTTATGGAATAGCCTAGAGCGGACTCTAAAGGGAGTATTGTTGCCTTATCTGCCGATAAATCAGCTAGCGTAACCTCTACACCTTGATCGGGATCCTGACGAGTAGCACGGTCGTGAACGGCACGAATCTTTTCATACTTAGTTGGATCAACCATATGTTGGGAATGCGTTGTGTAGATGGTTTGTTTTGATGCACCGAGTTCTGAAAAAATAAATCTTATGAAATCCCTTTGAGCATCACCGTGTAGGCTTGTTCCGGGCTCATCAAGCAGTACTACTATTGATTCATCTGAATCCTGATATTCACTAAATGCTGCGAAGAATGAGAAGAACCACTGAAATCCAGCTGAGCGAGTTGAAAAATTAGTCTCTACGTTGCCGTGCCGTCCGTCCCTAAGTTCCACCTTAAGAACCCTATGCGTTACTTCATTTCCGGATGGCTCTACCTCGTGTACCACATTGTCGGTATCAAAAACGACTTCAAGGTCTTCATTCTGCTTCCAATATTCAAAAGCTCTGTTACTAAGGTCAACGCTAGCAGCTTGCAGTTCAGCTTTTCGGCTATCGTAGTTGGTGTCCATAAAGTCTTCAGGCGTTTCACCAGCGTGGGCGAGTAAAGCAACGACTGTACGATCTTGGTCAGTAAGTGCGCTTCCGCCTGATATCTTTTCAGCCAGCACGGTGAGATCCGATTCCCCCGGCAACTCGTTATAAGATGAGAAGTAGAAAAAGCGAGGCATCATATCGGCAATCGCATTTCTTTTTTCTTGGTCATCATTAACAGTCGCTGCGATATCGTAGTCCGTTACTGAGCTTGCAAAAGTGGTCAACGCCTTAGCCCTTACCGCATCACCGCTCGCTTTTAGCTCTTTTGCCAGCTCTTTCGCTTTCTCTCGCACTTCCTCAAATGTAGTGCAGCCATCAAGCTTCTGACTGTCTGCGCTATTCAAGCTAGATGCTGCAACGGCAGCAGTAATAGACTCATCAAAGTCGCAAGTCAACCACACCTGTAGCTTATTTTCGTAGGTTTTAGCAGCGTGAACCAAAGTGCTTGCGACCGGTTTAACTCCCAAGATTCCTTCTATTTTTTCACTATCCCCAGGCGTTAACTTGAAGGTTGCCTCTATTGGTATCGTCTTAACTATATTGGTATCGGTACGACGATCACGCGCGAGTCGCCAACGAGGGTATTCAGTCGTTAGGTCAAACTTAGCACCTTTGTCGTTAGCAGGGTGAAGCCGGTGCAGTGCTTTAAGAATGGTGGTTTTTCCTGCTTCGTTCTTACCCACTAGCGCAGTTACATCTTCCTCAACGTCTATCACCTGAGGCTGAACGAAGTTTCTGTATTTCTGAACCGTGACTGTCTTAAGTAACACTTTGATACCCTTCCTGTTTAACACATAATATCAGCCATACCATATTTATACGAGCATAAGAAGTATAGAAAATTGACTCTAAGCAACTACTGGGATTTGCACCAGACGAGCCTTTAGTTACCCTTGGGAAACAGTGCCTAACCCTAAACAGATCGGGCAACAAAGAGTTTTATGATTTTCTTGAAGTAGTCAGGAGACTTTAAACTCTTGACCCAGCCAGGGAGGCTAGATCAAGGGTACTCCTGGCTATTGTTTTCTGGTCGGCCAGGAGTTAAGGAAATTTCAGACCATACCAACGTAAAAACCACCGCGAAGGGTGGTTCTAACGTTGGTGGATTTTTACAACCAAGTCCAAACCTATTTTGAGCGGAATTGCTAACCAAG
>CAYLGT010000023.1:0-11271 GCA_964383465.1 uncultured Candidatus Saccharibacteria bacterium
TTGGTTCAGCACTTCGTGCTAAAATAGGTTCTAGCGAAAGCGTAAAAACTTACCAGGAAATCATATACATAGAGCACCCAAGTGGGTGCTCTATGTATATGATTGCTCGACGCATCGAGCTCTGAATCGAACCAATCAGTTCGTGAAGCGAACGAAGCCAGAGAAAGCGCGAAGCATTTTCTCTGGCGAGGCACGCGAATATAGAGAGCAAGGCGACCGCCGGACAGTCCGGGGTACCATTTGCACTAAAAATACCAGCGCTTAGCTGGTATTTTTAGTACACTAGGGGTATGGAACAAGCATTCGAAGGGCAGCGCGACGGTGAAGAGCTAGTCCTTGTCTTTCGTCGACATATCATCGCGCTACGCAAAGGCTTTTACAGTATCCTGATCCCGTTTGTGATTGCCAGCATCCCGACACTGATCGCACCAGGCGAGCTTCTGTATCTATGGATTGCACTGGGTGGGCTTGGATTTGGGCTCATCCTCTTTTTCTACCATTGGATTGGCTGGTACTTTACGGTTTTCATACTCACCAACCAGCGTCTCCGACAAGTGACACAGCAGGGAATCTTCGGTAAAAGCGTCATCGACCTGCCGGTGTCAAAGATTCAGAACATAAGCTATAATGTACCAGGCCTAAGCGGTGAATTATTTGGCTTCGGGACCATTGTGATTCAGACCTATGTCGGAGACCTTATCCTCGACCTCGTCCATCATCCGAGCCAGGTATATAACAAGCTACAAGATGTCGCCGCAGTAGCACCACATGACAAAGAACCACATGAAGAAACTAACCAAGAGATTTAAAGCCAACAAAGAACCGGTTGAACCGGAGGCGCCAGCGCGTATCACTAACGATACCGTTGCCGAGCATCGCGAACAGATTCTCGCCGGTGGTCGTAAGTTTAAATATCCTGTTCAGTATGCCAAGCACCGCTTGGTTATCAACAGTCTCTTGATCGGCTTAGGGGCGATCGCTCTCTTGGCGCTTGTTTGTTGGTATCTGCTGTATGTCAGCGAGTCGAGTAGCAAACTTATGTATCGTTTAACTCAGCTCGTACCAGTTCCTGTTGCCAAGGTCGACGGCGAAAGTGTTCGCTACAGCGAGTATCTGAAAAAATACCGTAGCGATATCTTCGCCCTTGTTCAGCAGGACCAGATAAACCTAAAAAGTGCCGACGGCAAAAAGCAGTCCGAGTACTACAAACGTAAAGAGTTAGACAACGCCGTCTATAACGCCTATGTAGGCAAGCTAGCGAAAGAGAAAAAACTGACAGTTTCTCGTACCGAAATAGACAACTACATCACCAGTACGGTAAACACGAAGTCTATAAGTCTTGAGGCGTATGAAAAGACAGTTCTTCGTAATTACTTCGACTGGTCACTGGACGAGTACCGTGACGTGGTTCGAGACGAGCTGCTGGCGCGCAAAGTTGGTTTTGCGATCGACTCAGACGCAAAGAAACGGGCTGAGGACATAGCGAAACGTGCCGGAGCTGGTGACTTTGCGGCAATTGCGAAAGCTGAATCTGATGACCTGGCCACCAAAGCTGTCGGCGGAGATATTGGAGCATTGCCACTCGAGAGCCAAGATGTCAGCGGACTTATCGCTGCCGCAAAACGCATGAAAGAGGGTCAGGTTTCTTCACCCATCCAAGGTGTTGATGGCTACTACATCATAAAACTCACTAAAAAAACTGACACTACCGTTCAATTCTCACAGATAAAGGTCAACCTGACTGAGCTCGAGAAACGTTTCGCGGCTGTTCAAAAAGCCGGCAAAGTCAAAGAGTATATAAAGGTAGAGAAGAGCTAGGGCATAAGAGCGGTATCAGATATCGCTTCGCTCGTTCACCCAAATAGATCTAATGGACCGGATATCGGCCTAGAGGCCTTTTCCGCGCCGAAAGGGACGTAAGCAAGCTTCCGTTTCCTTTTGGCGCTACACCGAACCGGCGATTCGCATGGCTTTGCCATGCATCGCCGGTTCAGAGCCAGAGGCGATCACGAAAATAGTTCACCAGATAGGTGAACTATTTTCGTGGCGCGCCCGACCGGATTCGAACCGGCGATCTCCTCCGTGACAGGGAGGCGTGATAGGCCATCTTCACTACGAGCGCGTATCCGGCGTAGTCGCCGTACAGCCATGCAATCTTAGCAGATTTTTTCCTTCGACGCAACAGGGGCGAGGATGCTATAATGGTGAAAGGATATATGCCACCTTAGCTCAGTTGGTAGAGCATCTCATTCGTAACGAGAAGGTCGCCGGTTCGATCCCGGCAGGTGGCTCCAGCGGGTATAGTTCAGTGGTAGGACGTGACCTTCCCAAGGTTGAAGCGAGAGTTCAATTCTCTCTACCCGCACCACGTATACCGACGTATAATCATAACTAGCATTTCATGAAAACAACCTTTCAAACAACCATCAAAGATCGTGCATATCTGACACCGCTTGCCATCAGCGGGATTCTTCTCGTCGTGCTACTCGTGATGGGAATCGTACACATTCGATACTCGGAGCTGCAGGTCATCGTCCACTACACTTCTTTTGGGATCACCAAGCTCTATAAGGAGCAGTGGTACTACCAGCTTTATTTCATGCTCTTTGGCGTAATTGTTTACACTCTGCACACCTTGATTGGGCTGCGCCTGTATCAGAAAAAAGGCCAGGAATTTGCACAAGCCTTTCAGTGGTTTACTGTGGCGGTCCTTGCCATCACCGTGGCAATAGTCGGAGCAATTTTTAGAGTTTCGAGCATCGGATAGGCGATGACAGACCTCGAGATTCCTGTCGGCAAGCGAACCAAGTTCTACCGAGCATTTGAAATGCTGCCAGGTATCCTGAGCTACTTGCTTATCCTGCTGCCAGCACTGCTGAGTTTCATCAACCCTTTGTTTGGGGCGGTGTTTATTATCGTTTTCATCATCATCTGGTTCGTAAAAACCATCGGCATGACATATCGAACAGTGCAGGGGTACAACACGCTCGGGCGTGCGCAGCGGCTCGACTGGGTAGGGCGACTCGCTGACCTTGAAGATCCAGAAACGGCGCTTATCGAAAATCGTTTTCGAGACAGTTGGCGCGGCGATGTGCATCACCACAACCTCGAGCAACTCGCCAACACCGTCCATGCGGTGAAGCCCTCGGACGTTTACAACGCAATTGTTATCGCCGCATATAACGAGAGTATCGACGTTATCGAGCCAACCGTACAGGCGGTCGTCGACAGCGATTATGACTCGAAGCGTATGATCCTAGTTTTTGCCTACGAGGGTCGTGACGGGGCTCAGTCAGAAGAGGCCTGCCAGACTTTGGTAAAAAAGTACGCCAAAAAGTTTCATATGGCGCTCGCCATCAAGCACCCACTTACTCCTGGTGAAGTCCGCGGTAAAGGTGGAAATATCAGCTATGCGGGTCGTCAGTTGGCGGTTGAACTAGAGAAGCAAGGAATCGACCCAGAGCATGTTCTGGTGACGACGCTCGACAGCGACAATCGTCCACATCGTAGTTACTTTACCTATGCAACCTATGAATTTATCGTCCATCCTGAACCGCGCCATGCTGCCTTTCAGCCGCTAGCGCTGTTTCTCAACAACATATGGGATGTGCCAGCGCCGATGCGCGTGCTGGCAACCGGTAACTCTTTTTGGTCGTTACTGAACTCACTGAGGCCTCATATGCTACGCAACTTTGCTGCCCACTCTCAGAGTATGGCGGCGCTTATCGACATGGATTTTTGGAGTACTCGAACTATCGTTGAGGACGGGCATCATTTTTGGCGCAGCTATTTCCGTTATGACGGGCACTACCAGGTGGTGCCGATCTATGTACCGATCTACCAGGACGCAGTACTTTCTGAGACGTACCGTAAAACACTTCGCGCGCAGTTCGTGCAACTTCGTCGCTGGGCCTACGGAGCATCAGATGTTCCCTATGTTGCAGAACGAGTATTTACTCGTAAGCGAACCGTGCCACTTGGCGATGGCCTCGCTAAATTTTTCCGTTTACTTGAGGGGCATGTCAGCTGGGCAAGTGCTTCCTTCATTCTCATGTTTGGAGCCTGGGGACCACTGTTTATCAACCCTGAAGCTAACCGCTCACTGGTAGCACACGAACTACCGACTATTGCCAGTGGACTCCAGCAACTTGCGACAGTCGGGCTGTTTATCAGCGTTTTCTTGGCATTTCGTATGCTGCCACCACGCCCAGAGCGCTATAAGCGTCACCGCAACGTATTTATGCTCCTTCAATGGGTCCTGATGCCAGTGGTGAGTATCGTGTATGGTTCTTTTGCGGCACTCAACTCACAGACACGTCTGCTGATCGGTAAGTATCTGGACCGTTTCGATGTTACTGATAAAGCTGTCGTTCAAAACGACGGCTCCAAAACAAGTTAATTTAACTTCGTCGCTTTGTGGTCGGGCGGCCGGGGCGGGCAGAGCGTACCGCAGTAAGTGCGCCGTGGCGGATCCCATAACTCATACCGAGGGCAGGATCATAGCGATTTAACACTTCATAGGTGAGCTCGACGAGCTCTTTTTTTGACACTTTATCTGTGGCGGTGGCCTGGATCTCTTGTGCGATGGTGGTCGTGAGCCAAAATGCTTCCTCTGGAGCCTTTTCAGGCACCCTAGAGGGCATAGCATCATAAATACTTATCAGGAGTCGTGCGAAGCTAAACGGCGCTTCCTGCGTGCTCTCATCACGTATAACTACTTGAAATTCGGCCTCGCTCACTGACTCTTCGGTAGTAAAAACCAGCCCGCAGCTTTTACAGCTGCGCCGGCGCCAGACACTTGGGGTTTTGCTACGGGGGCGGGAGTTTGCGACCTGTGTTTCGCTGCCACATTTTATGCATTTCATGTCTACATGTTGTCATGGCGCTATAAAAAATGCTAGTGGATAACCTAGGAAAACTACCATACAAAAAAGACGTCGTAGGTATCCCTTGAATGAAGCCTACGACGTCTTACTGTGAAATTACAGAGGTGAGCCGCGAACCAGGGTGCGAATAGGTAAGGGGGACCTTACTTGTCGCTCGAACTACTGTTTCGCTTTACGCGACCAGAGTTCTTTGGGACCGGGACGAATTCGTAGAAGAGTTGAAACTTCTCGAGCTCGCTGCTAGTTGTGTGACTGCTGGTTGTACCAGTGGTCGACTTGGATTTTGTATCCATGCTTAGTAGTCTATCACAAACATCGTTTTATGTCAATGGTGCCTATGCTTAGTCTCTATATCACCAGGTGCATAAAACACGGTGATTGCCAGCGATAACATAGGTGGAAAAGTTTGGATAAAGTACGGTTAACATGGGTGTCTGTAGGGTTTAACCTGTCGCCGCCATACAAAAACTACCCTGTCGGGTAGTCTCTGTATGGTGGGCGATATAGGATTCGAACCTATCACCTCAACAACGTCAATGTTGCGCTCTAGCCAAATGAGCTAATCGCCCGCGTCGGATGAACAGCTCAAATCATACCAAAAACAGGGGCGGGGTGCAAGCTTGTGATACTATAAGACTAAGCAATGAAGCGGACTAACCACCCGCAGAGCACGTGAAAGCGGTTGCGAGCACACGTAAAAAGCTCGGAGCAAGAGAAATAGCCAAGGTGGAACCTCCTGGATCTCCGGGACCGAGGCACGCACGTAGAGATACTTTGTGCGTGCGTTTGTATTTATAAGAGGAGGTTCTATGAACGACGAACAACTATATGCCATGCGACACAGCCTAGCGCACATCACCGCGCAGGCCGTCGGACACCTCTGGCCCGGAGCAAAATTTGGCGTGGGTCCGGTGGTTGAAAATGGTTTTTACTATGACATTGATCTCGGTGACGCAAAGATATCTGAAAGCGATTTCAAACGCATCGAAAAAGAGATGCGCACCATCATCAACAAGGACTATGCATTTGAACGGAGCGAAAAGACCATCGACGATGCAATTGTGTGGGCAAAGGAAGCCAAGCAGCCCTACAAAGAGGAGTTACTCAACGACCTGAAGCGTGCCGGCACGACAGTGGCCAAGGATCTCGATGCTGACACACTAGGCGTTGCGACCGATAGGGAAAGCGCTGTCGAGAGCGTCTCGTTTTATACAGACGGTGATTTCACAGACCTCTGTCGCGGTCCTCATGCAGAGAGTACGGGGAGAGTAGGGGCTTTTAAACTCATGAGAGTAGCCGGTGCTTACTGGCGTGGCAGCGAAAACAATCCTCAGATGCAACGTCTCTACGGTGTTGCCTTTGCCACCAAGGAAGAGCTCGATCAGTATCTCGTCATGCTCGAAGAAGCCAAAAAGCGTGATCATCGCAAGCTCGGCGCTGAGCTTGATTTGTTTGTCTTTTCTGACCTGGTCGGCGCAGGCCTGCCACTCTGGACTCCCCGGGGCACAACACTGAAAAACGAGCTCGACAACTTCGTGCAGGATCTCAGGAGCGAGGCGGGCTTTGAGCGGGTGATGATCCCTCATATCACCAAAAAAGACCTCTATGAAGCCAGTGGCCACTGGGCAAAGTTCAAAGACGAACTGTTTCGTATAAATACCCGGGAAGGCCATGAGTTTGCGCTCAAACCGATGAATTGCCCACACCACACTCAGATCTATGCCTCCAGGGCTCGTAGCTATAGAGACCTTCCGATTCGCTATAGCGATACAACGGCTGTGTACCGTGACGAGCAGAGCGGTGAGCTCGGCGGTCTTAGTAGGGTGCGCGCCATCACTCAGGACGATGCCCATGTGTTTTGTCGAACCAACCAGATCGAAAGTGAAGCATTCAAGCTCTGGGATATCATCGAGAAATTTTACCGAGGTACGGGCTTTAGTGACCTGAAGTTCCGCTTGTCGACTCATGACGTCTCAGATATGAGTGGCTACAGTGGTGACATTGAAAAATGGAATTCATCTGTCCAGCAGCTCGAAAATATCCTAAAAAACAAAGTAGGTGATAACTACTTTGTCGGTGTTGGAGAGGCTGCGTTCTATGGTCCGAAGATCGACTTCATGGCCCGAGATGCCATCGGACGTGAGCACCAAGTTGCAACCATACAGCTCGACTTTAACCAGCCAGAGGGCTTTGACCTGACCTGTGCTAACGAGTCGGGTGAGCAGGAACGAATCGTTATGCTGCACTGTGCGGTTATGGGGTCCCACGAGCGGTTCCTCAGCGTCTTTATCGAGCACACGGCGGGACGTTTTCCACTCTGGTGCGCCCCTGAGCAGGTACGCGTCATAAGTGTAAACCAGGAAGACTCTACCGTGGCATTTACGAAGGAGTTTGAGGCAAAAGCCAAGCAGCTCGGCATCCGCGTGACGGTCGACAATAGTAACGAATCGGTCGGCAAGAAAATCCGCTCAGCAGAGGTCTGTAAGGTGCCATACGTTATCGTGGCGGGAGAAAAAGAGGTTACCGAAGGTCGAGTATCGCCACGTGTCCGAGCTGACTTGGCGGTTGAAGATCGTCAAGACCAAAGTTATGAGATCGATCAGTTCCTGTCGTCGGTACAAAATGAGATCCGTGGTCGCGTAAGCAAGTCTTCTCTCTGATATGCAACTAAGTTTTCGTGAAGCAGTCTATGAGATCGTGGGCCAGATTCCTCGTGGTCGCGTTATGACCTATGGGGACGTGGCTGCTGCAGCCGGTCATCCTTATGCAGCACGTCAGGTAGGTGGCCTGGCTCACTTTGGTCCTACTGAGCTGCCATGGCACAGGGTCGTGAACCGCCTCGGAGAATGCGCAAGAGGCTACTATGGTGGCAAGGCGGGTCATCAAGCGGCGCTGGAGCAAGAAGGTTTTGTGATCAAAGACTTCCAAATCGTTGATTTTAAGGAGAGACGATGGCATCTGTAGCCCCACTTATCGTTATCACCGGGCCAACGGCCAGTGGCAAAAGTGCTGTCGCCATGGAGCTGGCGCAGCGATATGATGGCGAGATCATCTGTGCAGATTCACGCACAATTTATAAAGGCATGGACATAGGAACTGCCAAACCAAGCGCCGAGGATCGAGCCAAAATACCGCACCATCTGCTGGACGTAGTGGAGCCGGGCGAGGCGTTTTCGGCAGCCGATTTTAAACGGCTTGCAAACGAGGCAATCGCTGACATCCGTGCCCGGCACAAAGTACCTTTTCTGGTTGGTGGTACGGGTCTGTACATAGACAGTGTTGTTTTAGATTACACATTTACTTCACAGGAAACGAACGAATCGCAGGCAAAGCGCCGGCAAGAGCTGGAAGATAAGACGGTGCAGCAATTGCAAGAGTTGATAAAAAAGCAACAACTTTCGATGCCCGAAAACCTCAAGAACAAGCGGCATCTGGTAGCGACGCTACTACGAGGAAATCGACACACAGAACGAAGAAGCGAGCCGGTAGAGAATTGCGTAGTTGTAGCAATAGCAACAGAAAAAGATGAGTTGTTCCGCCGAATTGAGCTCCGGGCCCATGAGATGTTTGACGGTGGAGTTATAGAAGAGGCGCAAGGTTTGGGACAAACGTACGGTTGGGAAAGCGAAGCATTCACCGGCGTGATCTACCCGATACTTCGCCAACTCGTTCACGGTGAGATATCGCAGGAACAAGCTATAGATACCTTCATCCGCGGCGACAAGCAGCTCGTGAAAAAACAACTGACATGGCTGCGACGCCATGACTTTGTTCAGTGGTTTAGTCGGGAAGAAGCAAAACAGTACCTTGAACAGGTATTGTCGTCGCTTGAAGCGTGAAATTGTGCTACCATAGTACTCGATAAAGGAAGGTAGTTCTAAAGATGATTGACGCATTATTTGGCTCGAAAACCCGCGTGAAACTATTGCACCTGTTCCTCAACAATCCAGGCCGTGCTTTCTATGTGCGTGAGATCACTCGTAAGATCGATGAACAGATCAACTCGGTCCGTCGCGAGCTGGCAAATATGATGAGTATCGGTATCATCCGTAGCGAGAACAGTAACAACCGTTTGTACTACGAAGTGAACCAAAAATACGAGCACTACAAGCCACTGCACCAGATTTTTGGGGACAGTAAGCTGTCTGAAAAGGTTGGCGTCGGAGAGGCGAGCGACTGGACCAAGCGGCTCAAAGCCATGGGGGACGTACGGGTACTGCTGTTTTCTGGCAAAATGGTGCTCGGTTCGACGAGTGATGTTGATGTGTTGATCGCAGGCTCTGTGAACAAAACCCAAGTCAAGAAGTTCATCAAAGAGCTTGAGGATGAAGAGAACAAAAGCCTGAACTATTCGGTGATGGAGTACGAAGACTTCTACTACCGACTGAGCATCAAAGACCGTTTCGTTACCTCTATGATAGGCGGTAAGCATACCGTGATTGCTGACACAGAAAATGTGCTGAGCGACGGATAAGACTGACAAACAACGAAGAGAAGGAGCATATATGGAAATCGAATTTAAAGGTGCAAACTGTGTGGTCATCACGACAAAGAAAGCAACAGTAGTCGTTGACGGTAAACTGTCGGCTGTTGGGCTCAAAGACGTTATGCCGAAAGGCTCGATAGCGCTTGCCACTCAGCCTGACTTCATGCTGCAGCCCGACGAAGGACTCATGATTGATCGGCCAGGTGAATATGAGGTGAGTGATGTGTCGATAAAAGGCGTTTCAACTATGCGCATGATTGATCACGATGATGTCGCGCGAGGCACGCTGTACCGTGTACGTGCCGGTGGAGTGACTTTTGCCATCGTAGGACATAGTGCTACGCCACTGAGTGAAGAACAGCTTGAAGCCATCGGAGTGGTTGACGTTGCCATTGTTCCTGTCGGAGGTAACGGCTACACCGCTGATGCTCATCAGGCGGTCGGGCTAGTGCGTCAACTCGATCCTAAAGTTGTCATCCCGACTCACTATGAAGACAAGGCCATCAAGTATGAGGTCCCACAGATGACACTTGAAGCATTTACAAAAGAGCTCAGTGCACCCGCTCAGGAAACACTTTCTAAGTGGAAAGTAAAAAACGGTGCACTCCCAGAAGTTGTGACCCTCATGCAGCTTGAGGGTACCACCTAGACGCTGGAGATTTTCCGTAAAAACAAAACCCCTCTCGTACGGAGAGGGGTTTTGTAGGTTCAGACCTCGCGCTTAGGCGAGGATGCCTTTTTTCTTGAGGGTACGAATGGCTTGAGTCGAAAGTACCATGGTAACTTTCTGGCCATCAACCATGAAGGTTTTTTTCTGAAGGTTTGGCTTGAAAACGCGCTTGGTGCGGCGCAAGCTAAAGCTCACGTTATGTCCGTGCTGTTTTCCTTTACCGGTGAGTTCACATCGTGCTGCCATAATTTATTCCTTTACAACCCATCCATACTACTGTTTTTTTGGCTCGGCGTCAAGGGGTGGGCCAAAAAAATGTTTGCTATACTTAAAAGCGATGCAAATAGATGTTTTTCAGCTCACAGTTATTTTTATCGTTGTGCTTCTCAGTATGACCGTTCACGAGGCCATGCATGCCTTTACGAGCTACTGGCTTGGTGACGACACCGCTAAACATCAGGGGAGGCTTACGCTCAACCCGATCTCGCACATTGACCCATTTTTAACTATTTTACTTCCACTTGGGCTCGCGCTTGTGGGCGCACCAATTTTTGGTGGAGCTAAACCCGTGCCTTTCAACCCGAGCAGGGTACGATACGGAGACTTTGGGGCTGCACTTGTCGGTGTCGCTGGACCGCTTACGAATCTTGTCATAGCATTTTTTGCGTTCGGTATATTTGCACTCACGGGTGGCAATGGACTACTCGGAGAAATCCTACAGCTCGCGGTGTTGGTGAACCTAGGATTCTTCATATTTAACATGCTACCCATACCACCCCTTGACGGCTCTCGGTTGCTATATGCGCTTGCGCCGGCCGGTGCCCGACGTTTTATGGAAATAATCGAACAGCAGGGGATTATACTCGTCTTTGCGCTCGTCTTCGTTTTCAGTAGTCAGATTGGTGCCTTTATCGTGGCTGTTCGAGGCATTATTTTGAGTGCCTTCGCGGCTTTATTTGGTGTGGCACTCTAGTTGTAAGTGGTATAATAAAGGTGTCCTTCCATCTCTACCGAGGACTTTGTTTTCCTAACAAAAGATGAAAGGGAGCTTCATATATCATCACCCGTGGGTGGTGGTTGCGAGCACCCACCTTGCGCTTACGCGGGGAACTCATCTTCCTCGGTACGGAAGGACTTTGTGATATAAGGCTGACGGGATGTGGCGCAGTTGGTAGCGCGCACCGCTGGGGGTGGTGAGGCCGCTGGTTCAAGTCCAGTCATCCCGACCA
>CAYLGT010000024.1:0-9075 GCA_964383465.1 uncultured Candidatus Saccharibacteria bacterium
AAGCTGTATGGGTCTCGGTCGCATTCTGCGACCCCGAAACTTCACGATTGCCAACCAGTTGGCATCGGAAGATTTCCTTGCGAACTGCCACTGGCAGTTCTCACCCCCGGCCTTGGCGTGGGTTCGATACTCTTCCCATATAAAAACCCGAGGTTCTCCTCGGGTTTTTATATGGGGCGAATGATGGGTCTCGAACCCACGGCCTCCGGTGCCACAAACCAGCGCTCTAACCTACTGAGCTACATCCGCCACGTCGAAGCTCGAATGTTGTTTCGAACTTCAGAATCAAGCACCCATCATTGTACCAAACAGAGGCGAATTAGTATACCGAATCGCTATAAATGGTTTTGCCCCGGGCTATACAGCCCGGGGCATGAGACCTACTGTGCCTCCGCAGTCGCAGAGCTTCGCTCCGGCCACGAGAGCACGAGGCTGGGGTGGACGTCGTCACGCGTCGTCATGGTTTCGACCACGCGACCTGTTGTGCTACGGTCCACCTGACCCCGATGCGTATTGCAGCGCGGAGAGACTGAGCCATCGGAGCGCTGAACTCCCGTAATTGCTAGCATCTGACAGTGGTCAGAGAATGCTGTCCCAGGTGCATTGGAGTTGCGCATCGGAAACATACACCCTAAGCGCAAGTCGAAGATTCGAACGACTTTCAGTTCACTGTTCATGATGTCTCTTTTCAGATAGGTCCAACACGATACGTGTTAATATAACTTTAACATATAAAGTCCATAAATCAATGCACCCTGCTCTGTAGTTTATTCTTGTTCTTGCACTGGGGTCAGGATGTCGAGATTCACCATCAGGTCGTCGTGGTGTATCTCAACTGCTTTTTTGGCATCCTCGACACCTTTTCGGTAGATGTCTCTGCCCGTTTCCTCTAGAAAGAAGTCTAGAAGCTGCTCGGCGGCGATATACCCGATCTCCTCGTCGCGCTCTTCAGAGAAGTAACCGATCAGCGAGTGTATGTGTTTTCGTTTGTCTTCGTCGTGCTGAAAATAAGTCGTACTCATATACCCTCTCTTATACGTTGCTTGATTTGGCTGCTACTGAGCGGATATTCGTTGTAGTCTACTTCAACTAGCTTTCCGCCATACTCTCCTAAAGCAGCTTCGACATGGGCTCTTGCTTCCTCACTCCAGTCGTCACCGTGCAACACGATGTCGGGCTGTAGTACCCTGATCTCATCGACATACTTGAGGCTCTTTTTTTCGATAACTTCATCGACATAGCGAAGTGCTTCTACGACCACTTTTCGATCCTCAAAACTCATAGCGGGTAGACGTCCTTTGTTGTGACGTATCCTCTCGTCCGAACCTAGACCAACCACGACATAGCCAAGTTCATGAGCTTTTTTCAAGATGTTTATATGCCCAGGGTGAAGTATATCTGCCGACATAGGCACGTACACAACCAGTCTTTTAGTCATACCTATAGGATAGCAAACCTTCGGCTATAGCTTTTAGAGCAAGTACTGTACGAAGCGCATATTAAGCGAACAGCCAATATCAAACCGTAGTCGCTGAGCATTGTCCTCGTCTCGTGCAGCTTCAAGTGTTTCACCAAGTATGAGGTGAAGATGCCGCGTGGGTATTGGTGTCTCATCGCAGCCGTAACGAGAAGTATAGGCTCCAAGAGGAACAAGGTAACCAGCGAGCGATACTATGATTATAACTATGGCTACCAGATATCTCTTCTTGAAAGTTCTCATCTACTAACACTAGCATAGCAGACCATAGCGGGAGCTTTTCATCATAACAAAAACTCCTTTCGGAGTTTTAAGTTTTTAGTGCAACCAGCTAGCTATATAAATGAAAGCACCCTCAGTCGAGGGGCTTTCAAGCATCCTTTCGTGAGGGTGAAACGCACTACTCAGCAGCAGGTGCGTCGTGTTGGTCTCGCTGTTCGATGAATCTGTTCAGCGCATCCATCTGCTCGGCGTGCTTCTTCTCCATGAATGCGCGTAGCTCATCCATGTTGAGTGACGCGATGAAGTGCCTGACGCCCGCGCGAAATGCGTCAGACTGACTCTTCATGCCGTCGATTCTGAGCTCGCCGAGAAGCTTCAAAATTTCCGCCACGTCATCGTCGAGCCTTACGGTAACAACTGGCATGTGCTCACCTTTCGTTCAGAATCGAGACTTGTATATCATACAACATTCAGCGTAGTGTCGCCACGCAATGCCCTTCTCCGCTACGCCGAACCAACGGCCCGATCCACTTTGCGTATCCCGTTGGTTCCAATCACGGAGCAAAATAAAAGCAGACCGCGTGGGTCTGTATTTATTTGGTGCCCCGGGTTGGATTCGAACCAACGGCCTTAGGCTTAGAAGTCCTCTGCTCTATCCAACTGAGCTACCAGGGCATGGCCAGTACGCATAAAGCGCACGGACATAGTATACCTCAGAAATAGAAAGAGCCCCTAGAGCAGAGGCTATTTCTATGGTGCGGGCGGCGAGAGTCTAACTCGCGTTGCCTGCTTGGAAGGCAGGAGTAATAAACGTTATACCACGCCCGCATAGTGCGTGAGCACGACTTAGTATACCTCAGTTATTTCTTTATGTCACCAGCATCTATGGTGATGGTTTGTCCTGCAACCGCATCACCTGCGAGAAGTGCTTTCGCAACTTGGCTTTCTACGTTTCGCTGGAGCACTCGACGAAGTGGCCGCGCACCAAGCTGTGGGTCATACCCCAGCTCTACGAGCTTGTCTTTTGCTTCATCGGTAATAGTTACTGAGATCTTTTGTGTCTCAAGTGTTTTGTTTGTCCCGGCTATCATGAGATCAATCACCTGATAAAGCTCTTCTTTACCCAGTGGTTTGAACAAAACTATCTCGTCGAAGCGGTTCAAAAACTCTGGACGAAATTCACCTGAAGCAACCAGGTTCGAAATGAGGTCACGCTCAAAATCTTCCAGCGCTTCGCCCTGCGCGACGTGGTGGCGAATCTGTTCACTCGCCGCGTTGCTCGTGGCAATCAGTATCGAGTCACGAAAACTTACTTCTCTTCCACTACTGTCGCGAAGTATACCTTCGTCGAGTACTTGTAGTAGCGCGGCGAGTACACTTGGATGAGCTTTTTCGATCTCATCGAGCAAGATAACGGAAAACGGCTGCTTCATGATCTGGGCCGTCAGACTCATAGGGTCTTCTGCACCATCTGCGATGAGGCGCGAAACATCACCGGCAGTTACAAATTCGTTGAGATCTACGCGGACTAAATGGTCTTCTCCGCTAAAGTAAACAGCAGCTAAACTCTTCGCGAGCTCGGTTTTTCCTGTACCAGTTGGTCCGAGAAACAGGAACGTACCTACAGGACGCTGCTCATTTCTCACCCCTGCTCTGGCGCGTCGAAGCGCATCGCTTACAACTTCGACTGCATGAGTTTGGTTGATCATCCGCTTATGAATCAGCGACTCCAGGTTGAGCAACATTTCTTTTTCACCCTCAGCATTTACACGACCAACTTTTACACCCTGCATTTGTTCAACCACTTGCTGTACTGAAGACGCAGTCACAAAACCACTCTGCGCGTTTCGCGCAGCTGCTGTCAGTATACGAAGCGCCTTGCCAGGTTGGGCCTGGTCGTGAAGGTATCGTTCACTGAGGCGAAGCGATTCACGAAGCGATTGATACATATAGGTAACTTTTTCGTTAAACTCGACTGGTATCAACTGATCCTGTAGCACGGCCATCGTTTCCTGTTCGCTCGCGGGTGTGATGGTAAATTTGTTTAAAACCGCGGCGAGTGACGGATTGCGTGAGGCAATCTGCAGCCAGCGCTGCTCGTCCATGGTTAAAATAATTCTCAGTCCACCGCCTTCAAGTACTGGTAGCAGTACACTACTCAAATCAACCGACCCCACACCGTCCGCAAAAAAGAGTTCTGCGTCATCGAGACAGAGTATGACATTTTTGGCATGATACGCTTCGAGAAGCAGCCGGTTTAGTAAGTCTTCGAGCTCTCCCCTGCCACTAGCTGCCGAGATCAGGGCTGCAGCGTCCAGGCTGATTATCTGTCGATATCTAAGCCGTGCGGGCAGGTGACTACGTGCATCCATGAGCTGTTCGGCAAACGCACGAACCACAGACGTTTTACCAACGCCAAGCGACCCCACGAGTGCAACGTTTTGTCGCCCCGAAGCGCTAAAAGTTTTCTTCATAAATTCGAGCGCCTCACGATGCGAAGCCACGTCAACTTGTATGTGGCCACTAGCAGTCACTTGCTGCGTGAGATTGACGCCAAAACGATCTAGATAACGCAGGTACCCAAACCCGAGATCTCGCGCGATGCCACCCGTTCGCCGCGGCGTGCTGTATGCCCGTATAAGTTCATCGAGATGGGCATACCAGTTTGACATAGCCTCAACATCCTTGGCGTCTAACTGAAGATGCGGGAGGAGTTGTTTGGTGTTTGGCGAAACTTTTACCATGGCGGCAAGTACCGTTGCGCCGCTTACTATCCCGGCAGGAGCCATGTCGCCCACCGCTGACCAAATCAGGCTGAGTGTCTGTTCGGTATCTTCATAGACTTCTTCGAGAAGTTTCGGCGACAGGCCTGAGCGCGCCATAACAAACTGCGCACTCGTTACTTGACTAAGGGCCTGGAGCAAAGTTTTTGGTGTAAGTTTGGCGGGCAGTAAGGCGAGTAAACCACCCTCGAGCCGATCGTGGATATCGTCACCAGGACCAGCCGGCAAGGAACGCAGTTCTCCTCGTTCCCATAGATAAGGCATTGCAACCAATGAACCGACTGCTAGCCAAAGCCACCCCAAGGCTCCAACCAACAAAAATGATACAACCGCACCTGCTACGCAGAGCGTGATAGCAAGCAGAAGATACTGTGCCCGAACGCCACCGATCTTTTGTTGTAGTCGAGCGAGCTGTGCACGCTCCGAGCTGTAGTCAAACTTTACAGCCATGGTTCATACCCCATGAGTGCTAGCATAAAAAATCCGAGCGGCATAACAGGAATCAGCGGCCAGGCTACAAGCCGAAGCACGCCAAGAGCCGCTTCAAGAATCATCGCAACGATCCCGGAAACGATCAGGCTACTGCGGATGATCGCTCCAAAAATTCGTGAAAAAAGATTGTCAAACGCAGCCCTCATCATCAGATTTATCGAGTTAGATTTCGGCTTGTCGGCGTCAATCTGCTTAAACGGCAGGAACAGCTCGCGGATGTTTTGTTCAAACGAAAAGAAATCGGCCGATCGGAGTAAGCGCTCTTGCAGTGCGTTTACCTGTCTCTGCCAGCCCACACCGTACCACCATCTCAGCATAGAGATAAAAAGCATAGGCTTATTGTACCACTGTTCACCCCTGACTTTATAGTCTCATCGGCAGGCGGTATACTGGGTACTAGATGCTTCCTCATAAACACACCCGAGCCATAGGAAAAACACTCAAGCGTGCCATGCGACTTCGGGGTGGTGGCTCAGCGCTGCCTGGCCTTGTCGTAGAAAAGCTTGACCGAAACTTTTTGCCACGTGCGCTCAGTGAGTTGCCTCATGGGGTGGTAGTTGTTTCGGGAACTAACGGTAAAACCACCACGACTAAAATGGTCGTCCAGTTACTTCGTAGCCATGGGCTCAAGGTATTTACCAACCCGAGTGGAAGCAACTTCACGCGCGGAATTGTCGCCAGCCTCCTCGATCATGTTGGACCAGATGGAAAGCTCGACGCAGATATCGCGGTCATCGAACTCGACGAAGCCCATGCAGTTCATTTCGTCCGCCAAGTCACTCCTCGCTACAGCCTGATCCTCAACGTCCTCCGAGACCAGTTGGATCGTTTCGGCGAGGTCGACCATACTGCTCGTCTACTAGCAAAAGTTGTTGAAGCAACTACTGAGGGCGTCGTCCTCAACCGCGAAGATAACCTCGTCAGACGACTCAGTACCTATGTGCCAAAAGACCAAAAAGTTCAATACTTCGGGCTTAGTAGCGAGCTACGTAGCCAGTTCCCGAGCGACGCGGAGCTCCATGGTGGCGAGCGGAGCAAATCCGAAACCCCTAGCCCTCATAAAGGCGACGTGATACTCGAGTCGGTTGATGGCAAATCTGCTGTATTTTCTTTTGGCAACAAAGCGCAGGCACCCGTCGAGTTAAAAATCGACGGGCTGTATAACGTACTCAATGCTGCCGCAGCGCTCACGCTCGCCCGCCTCATCCTGTCGGCAACGAGCGAACAGTCTCAAAAACTACTCAGCGAGCTCCGTGATGTCCGACCCGCGTTTGGAAGAGGTGAGGCGGTGCAGATTGACGGTGAACCACTCGAGATTGTTCTAGTGAAAAACCCAAGCGGCTTCCGGCTCGCGCTCAGCTCGTATGCGAACACTCCTGCCAAAACCATGATCGCCATTAACGACAACTACGCCGATGGTCGTGACATGTCATGGCTCTGGGACGTCAATTTCGAGAGTCTCGGCGGTTGTGGGGTCGACATGGTGTCCGGCACTCGTGCCTACGACATGGCTCTGCGACTCCAGTATGATCTCGTCGACGTCGTGTCGGTAGATACGTCACTGGCACAAGCACTGCGCAGCTTTGTGGCCAAAACTTCCGGCCCACGACGAATTTATTGCACGTATACTGCCATGCTGGCGCTGCGCCGCGAACTCTCCAAAACCCACAGTCTGGAGCCTATAGAATGAGCAAACCAAAAGAACTCAAAATACTTCATCTCTACCCGAAAGACATGAATATATACGGGGACTGGGGTAACGTGCTGACCGTGATGCGCCGTGCCGAGTGGCATGGCATAAAGCCCGTACTCCTCGAGCATAATCCTGGCAAACAATTCCCCAAAGATGTCGACATGATTATCGGAGGAGGGGGACAGGATTCTGGACAGGATGTTGTCAAAGACGACCTACTGTATATCGGCGACCAGCTACATGCGCTCGCCGAGCAGGACGTACCGATGCTTATGATCTGTGGCCTTTATCAGCTATTCGGGCGATTCTTCAAGACCGCCGAAGGTTTAGAGATTCCCGGTATCGAACTCTTCAAACTCGAAACACACGCAGGACCCACTCGACTGATTGGTAACATCGTGACCGAATCACCGTTTGGCGAGCTCATCGGCTATGAGAACCACTCTGGACTTACCATACTCGATGACGATCAGCCTGCCCTCGGACTTGTTCGAAAAGGGGCCGGTAACAACGGGGAAGATAAAACCGAAGGGGCTATCTACCGCTGTGTTTTCGGAAGCTATCTGCACGGATCACTACTGCCGAAAAACCCTGTATTTGCCGATGCATTGATCGAAGCGGCTGCACACAGGAAATTCGGTGGCTTTGAACCAAAGATCATAGAAGACCGGTTCGCCGAGCAGGCTCGGGAACGTGCCAAAAAGCGACCACGCTAGTTTTAACGGGCAATTCTAAAGCTTTTTTGTATATGTGTATAGCTATGCGCATGGTGTACGCAGCTCTCAGACTGTCCTAAGCAAAACTGGTATACTGAGTAGCAATGTCTGGGGAAAAAATGAGTCGTCGAATTCATGAACTTGACCTCCTTCGAGGCTTTTTTATCTGTGTCATCATTCTTGATCATCTGCAGTTTTGGCCAAGTCCATTTCAGTATCTAACTGGCCAAGGGCGGCTCTGGGCATCGGCGGCAGAAGGATTTTTTCTCATTTCGGGCCTACTCGTTGGCTACCTAAGAGTATTCAAAGGCTCCCATACGCCTCTTCGAATTTTGACAAAAAAGCTGCTAAGTCGTGCTGCAATGTTGTACATGTGGGGAGTTTTGATCACCTTCGTAGCAATAGCAGTTGCATCGCTCCTTCCTGGTGATGGTTCGCGTATCCCCCGTTTACCCGACAGTACTCAGGTAGAGTCACTGCTCACCTATATAGGACAGGTGCTATCGACCAACTTCGTTGGCGACTGGATCTACTTCCTGCGACTCTACGCCATCATGCTTGCTCTTACTCCACTGTTTATTTGGTTGATACGCAAAAAGCTCTGGTGGGTCGCCATACTTAGTTCACTCACAATCTATGCATCAAGTCTCTTCTTCGGCATCAACGAAGCCGCTATGCAGTGGCAGGTTCTCTTTTTCGGGGCAGCGCTAGTAGGCTGGAAACTCGATTCGATCATAGGCTGGTTCTCGAAGAGGCCTGTGCTGAAACGATCTTTTGTGATCGGATCGATCGGACTCATGCTCAGCACCTTTATCCTCAGCTACTTCATGGTGCATGGTTGGAGCTACGTTGAATCTCCAAAACCTCATGCCCTTACCCGCGAAACCTACATTTCGATTCGAACCAACATCGACCCATTGTTTTCAAATAACCCGATGGCTCCGCTACGGATTATGCTCGCATTTACGTGGTTCGCAGGTCTGTTGTCGCTATTTCACCTACTAAAACCTTGGCTCTTGAAGTGGCTTGACTGGCTGCTACTGCCCTTTGGAACAGCGTCACTCACTGCCTACTGTTTGCAGGCTCTAGTACTTCCCTTTTTCGTAACACTCGTGAGTGTAACTAGTAATTTCTGGCTCAATGGACTCATTTCGGCACTCGTGCTTCTCGGCTTTTTGGTGCTTATGAAGATACCGGCGGTTCGCCGAGTACTACCTCGTTAAGAAGCCTGTAGCTGCTTTAGGTCGTTCACCAGCTTGTCGCCGTGGCCGATAGGCACAACACGCCCATACACTTTTCGAACGATACCATCTGGGTCGATGATAAACGTTTTTCGAAGTGCGCCTTCGACGCCAAACATCTTTTTACCCCAACAGCCATAGGCGGTATGAACTTCAGCTCGTGGGTCACTGAGCAGCGTAAAGTCGAGAGAGTATTTAGCTTTAAACTTTTCATGGTCACTGGGTGTATCGCGTGACACGCCGACTACTTTCGCGCCGAGCGCCATCAGATCATCACGAGCATCCCGGATACTACATGCTTCTGTCGTGCACCCAGGTGTGTCATCTTTGGGATAAAAATACAGTACAAGCCATGAACCCCTGTAGTCTTTGAGTTCATGTCGTTCGCCATCGCTACCGATAAGTGAGAAATCTGGTGCAGGATATGGTGGTTGTTTTTGGGCCATAAAAA
>CAYLGT010000025.1:0-8535 GCA_964383465.1 uncultured Candidatus Saccharibacteria bacterium
GAAGAGCTACGACGCCTGGCGCTTGAGCACAAACCGCGTATCATACTGGCTGGTTTCTCGGGCTATCCTCGCGAGCTGGAGTATGAAAAGTTTGCCGATATCGGTCGGGAAGTCGGGGCACTCCTGATGGCTGACATGGCGCACATCGCCGGGCTGATCGCCGGAGGGGTTGCGAAAAACCCGTTTGACTACGGGTTTCACGTCATCACGACCACGACTCACAAAACCCTACGGGGTCCTCGCGGAGGGTTGATACTGAGTAAAGGTGTCGTGAGTAATCCGCTTCGTGCTCCCGAAAAAACACTCGAAAACATCCCGACACTCATCGACCGAGCTGTCTTTCCAGGTATGCAGGGTGGGCCACACATGCATGTGGTGGCCGCTAAAGCAGTAGCCTTTGGCGAAGCTTTGCGACCAGAGTTTCATGAGTATGCGAGCCAAGTCGTGAAGAACGCCGAAGTTCTCGCAGAAGAGATGAAAAAACAAGGCTTTGAACTGATAACGGGTGGAACGAGTAATCACCTGATACTGGCAGATGTGCAAAAAAGCTTTGGGGTAGACGGGAGTGTCGTAGAGACTGCACTCGACGCTGTCGGACTCAACCTAAACAAAAACGTCATACCAGATGACCAGTTACCGCCGTTTCGACCAAGTGGTGTACGGCTCGGTACGCCAGCCATCACTACGCGTGGACTTCGTGAGGAGCATATGGCGCAACTTGCGCTGTGGATGAAACAGGCCATCGATGCACGTGACGACGGCGCCCGGCTTTCTGAGCTTCGGGCTGAAGTGAAGGAATTTGCTCGACAATTTCCGCTTCCAAGTGACGCGAAATAAAACTGCCCGCCTCCCGTAGGATGCGAGCAGTTTGGTTCGTGCTCGAACTACGGTTCAGCGGGCTGGACACTCGCGACTGTCGGCTTCGTAGACGACTTCGCCTCTGCCCCCATACACGAGCGAAACTCGGATGAGCGTCGTTCCGTCGCAGATCTTCTCCAGCACTGCAACATTGCCGGGATCGTCATAGTTGCTGATGAGCACCCATCCCTCGGCGGGATCGATGTTGGGTGCAGGTGTCGACTCGGCCTCCGTGAGGTTCTCCGACGTACTGACGGAGTTATCGCTGCTGTTGCCGCCACCTCCGCCACAGGACGTGAGAAGGGACGCCGAGAGTACTACCGCGGCAGCGGTTGCGAAAAGCTTCATGGTGCAAGGTCCTTCCGTATGGGATTGCATATTTATAGCACAATTCTCTTCATAATTCAAGTCTGCTTCCATGTATTTCACGTCTCGATGGCAAACAGATTGACGAAAAGCCTGATTTCGAGTACAATTGACCACTGATTGTTATACAAATCGTTTAATTTGAGAGGAAAAACGTAACAACATGCTCGCAATTCGTTTGCAACGCTTGGGACGCAAGGGATACCCTGTATACCGACTTGCTGTTCAGGAATCACAGCGCCACCCATCAAGTGGTCGCGTAGTCGCCTACGTTGGTAGCTACAACCCACACACCAAAGAAGCCAACATCGACTTGGAAAAGGTTGAAAAGTACCTGGGTAACGGTGCTCAGCCAACCCCCCGAGTCGTACGCATCCTAAAAGACCAGAAGGTCAAGCTTCCGTCATGGGTAAAAGTTCCTGGCGAGCGCAAAGTGAGTATCAAAAACGTTGAGAAACTGCGCCGCAACCGTC
The DNA here is from genome assembly GCA_964383465.1 of uncultured Candidatus Saccharibacteria bacterium. Classification (GTDB taxonomy): domain Bacteria; phylum Patescibacteriota; class Saccharimonadia; order Saccharimonadales; family Saccharimonadaceae; genus CAYLGT01. The sequence goes on from CAYLGT010000025.1 coordinate 1,698, forward strand.
CTGCAGAAGAAGTTGTTGAGGCTCCTGCAGAAGAAGCTCCAGAAAGCACTGAGGCTGCGCCAGAAGAAGCACCAGCCGAAGAAAAAGCTGAATAGTCAAAAAAACCGCCCGACCAGGGCGGTTTTTTGGTTGCATGCTACAATGAATGAGACAATACGTAAGGTTTTAGGAGAGGCTGAATATGTCGAGTATTGACCAACAATTTATAGAATATATCGTAAAGTCACTGGTGGGCAATCCAGATGCAGTACAGGTCGCACGAAGTGTCGACGAAAAAGGCGTACTGCTCGAGCTGACCGTTGACCCAGAGGATCTCGGCCGTGTCATCGGCAAACGAGGCTCGACAGCTCAGAGCCTACGTAGCTTGCTGCGGGCCCTTGGTACAAAGAACGACGCTCGTTACAACCTAAAGATCGTTGACGTTGACCGTCCAGAAGGTGAGCGTGATCAGCCACGACCAAAAGCTGCACCTACAACTACATCGAACGACGATGATGACCAGTCTGTGGATGACTCTACCTCTGAGCCTGTGGAAAAAGAGTCTGACATGGCAGCGCGTACTCGTAAAGAGCTTGCGGATCTCGACGACCTCGATATATAATTAAGCTTAGTTCAATCACATGAACTGCGAGATAAGAACCGTTAGGGACTTATATGTGCTAAAAAGCCGACCACTTGGTCGGTTTTTTGGTGGGTAAAAAAAAGAAGCCCGCCGTGAAGCGGGGCCGGAGCAGGGCTCAACGGCGGGCTTCATGGCGGGCGGCAGGAGTCATCGCAGGTCGTAGAAGATCACGGAAGTCCTCCCAGTAGGCGCACCTGATGACGCACAGGCCTTCTCGAAGACCTCTTGGTAGAGCTCCACTTCGTTTACTGGGTAGGGGCTTTGGGCGACCGGCCCTGTGAACGTCGAAATATAGTTTCTGCCGCCCTCGGACCACTGGATGGTGATGATGTAAAACGTGTACATCTCTAACTCCTCAGTCGAAGTATTTCCTGATCTGTCTGAGCCCGGGTAGGGTGACCGGCTTCGGGTGGCCGGGAAGGCGCAGGGTGTCCTGCGTATCGGGGCTCTCGGCGATCACGAGCTCCAGACGTTGTTCAGTGGGAGTAGTCGAGTAGGGTCGAGACAGAAAGCCTCTATACTTGATCTCGATCTTTTGCTGCTTGGCTGCTCGATACGCTCTGTTGATCAGGTCGGCATGGTTCTGAAGGCTCACGAAGATCAGCAGGTATATGCCTACCACCAGCACAAATACTCCGAGGATTTCGAGTTGATCTACTCCGAGGAGGTAGCTCCCGAAAACCGCACAGATGGTGCCAAAGATCTGAATGACCATAAAAGTCCCTTTCCTAGAAGTGCAGTCACATAGCTTCTATGTGATATAAACATAAATTATGATACTTATAGACAAAAAAGTCAATACATGCGACAATTGTAACAGATGAAAACTACGAGAAAATTTCAGGTGATCACTCTTTTTCCGGACATGTTTACCGGTATTTTTGAAAATTCCATGATGTGGAAAGCTCAAAAAGAGGGTCTCGTTGAGCTTTTGACGGTTGATCTACGTGAGTTTGGACTCGGTCCCAGGCGTCAGGTGGACGACACGCCGTACGGTGGTGGCGACGGCATGCTTCTCATGGTAGAGCCGCTCTGGAATGCTATAACAAAAGCAAAACAAAATGACCCAACCGCAAAGGTGCTGCTCATGACGCCACGAGGTCAGCGCTGGAAGCAGGCGCTTGCGCAGAGTTATGCTGACTCGGGAAACGGGTACATCTTTGTCTGTGGCCGCTATGAGGGCTATGATGAACGAATCTTAGAGCTAGTGGACGAAGAAGTAAGTGTCGGCGACTACGTACTAACAGGTGGAGAACTCCCAGCCATGACCATCATCGACTCTGTCGTGCGGTTGATACCGGGTGTGCTCGGTGGTGAAACAAGCGCCGCTATAGAGAGCTTTTCTGACGGGGAAACGCTGGAGTTTCCACAGTATACGCGACCAGAAGATTTTAACGGGCTAAAAGTCCCAGATGTTTTACTCAGTGGTCACCATGGCGAGATCGCTAAGTGGCGAGCTCAGAACAGTAAGAAGGCTAATTAAACATTCTAGTCTCATGTCGCTGAAAGCTACTCGCTCAGCGCAAGCTGCTAATTTGTCTTGCTTCGCTTTGCCGGAAAGGCAAAGTACCTTTCAGCGACATGAGACTAGAATGGCCCTACATAGCACGTCTAGCGAGCGGTAGCGACGCCTTTAGGGGATTGGAGTTTATAATCCGAATTCATTTCGAATTATAAACGGGAAGGGTGGGCCCTTCCCTAGTTTAAATACCGTTAATGCCCAGCAAGAGGCTGGGCATTGAGTTACGTTGTGGTGGAGACAACCAGGCGAAGTACAAATCCGATTTCTTTTTTGGTGCCTTGAAATGTTTTTGTTTTTGTAATCGCTTGTTTGTTACTGTAACCCCTCTGAGAAAAAAGTACAAGCATTTTCACCCAGTTTGTCAAAAAACACAACAAGAACTCCTGTTACAATGGGTATATACCAAAGAGGGAGGAAGACTATGAAGTTTATAAAATCAGCCTATGCTCACTGCGATGTTCCTTGTGGAATCTATGAAACTGACACCATGACCCATAGTGCAGAGACATGTCGGAGGATGATTCAGAAAATCACCGATCTCGGTGAACTTGATTCGATTGAAAAGCATAACACCTTCGTGAGAAGCGTGATGAACAAAGAAAAACATGCCGGCAAGGTCAAAAAAGAACTCTACATCCTGTGGAGTGACTACTTCAAGCCCGAGCATCTAGAAGCAAATCCAGCGATTCATGAGATGATTTGGAAAACCGTAAAACAGGCGAGTACCGTCAAGCAAACCGTCAGCATGGAAGAAGTTGAAAAACTTATCGCCATGGTTCACGATGTTGCGCATTTGTTTGCTGACACCAAAAAAGCCTAGATGTTTTTGCGTCGCGTTACTGGCCGAAGTATGTCGCCATCATTGCGGGATGGCGACATAGTGCTTGGCTGGAAAAAGCCAGTAAGAGTTGGCGATGTAGTGCTGGTAAGGCGAGCCGGGCACGATGTTATAAAAAGGGTGAGCGAGCTTCAGGGTGAGCGGGTAGTGCTTCGTGGCGATAACAGCACTGAAAGTACCGACAGTCGTCACTATGGTCCAGTTTTAAAAAGCGCTATAATCGGAAGCATTATGATAAAACTTCGTTTTGCAAATGCAATAGAACCTCCAAAACCCCTAAAGCCCTATGCAGTCTGGCTCGGTCGCGGGCTTGCGGGCATCATGATTTTGATGGTTCTCGTCCATCTGTTTAGGATCGACACGTTCGTGCCACTACTCGACACTGTCATGCCCGGTGGTGAAGGTTGGGCGAACGTTTTTGCGCTCAAAATCATTCTGATTGAGTTGTTCGCTCTACCTTTTTTGCTTCGTATGAGGCTGAGTCCGCTGGCCCACATCTTGAGTGGCGCATTTGTCGTACTCGCACCACTCTGGTGGCTACTGGTGACTATTTGGTCCTGGGGACTTGAAGAGTCGACAGGTCAGCTCGGACAATTCATCGATGTTCATGCCGGAGTGCTGTTGGTGCTCGCAAATGCCATATGGCTAGGGTTGAGCTACTTTGCGCTTTACATGCTAGGCTATGACAAACTTGCTGTTCATTTAAAAGACATAAAAAGGAGATAGTATGGCCCAGAGCACAGATCGTGGCTCGCTAGAGACTATGTTTATCTTTGCCGCAGTTTCGGCATGGCTTGTTCAGACGGGTGTGATGGTTTTTCTGGTAGTTGAGCAGTATGCTTCAAACTCAAACCTAAGTAGTTTCTATGGATGGATGGCTTCAAGTGCACTGAGTCCAGTGGTGATCGCCGCACTGCTCTATAGTTCTCGTCGGAAAAAATCACTGTCGCGACGTGGAATTTTCGAGCTTCTCGTCGCTACGACAGGGGTTTTACTGTTTTCTATGGTGGTGTCATCGCTCCAAACATGGGTGAGTCCTTTTGCGTTTAGTTTCCTCGAAGCAGATGACGCAACATTTACCTATCTACTTATACCGATTGTCTCGTCGCTACTCCTTACTGCCGCTACGGCATGGTATCTGCGCCGCTCCAAAGACTGGTAGTTGAAGTAGGTAGCTCAATCTGTTAAAATCTACATCTGTTAGCGTATTTTCGAATCGTCTCTTCCTGGCTGGTATCCCGATGGGGATTGGCCAAGTGGTAAGGCAGTGGGTTCTGGTCCCATGATCGGGGGTTCGAATCCCTCATCCCCAGCCAGGTAGAGAACATTCGAAGACGTCATCCAAATGTTGCGCGGCAGTGCTTTTGCGTTGTGTTTTCAGGGAACGACGCACATAATACTATGCAATGTTTGAAGAATTCTTGAACGATTTTGCAAAAAGTTTTGCCGGTAAAGATCCGATGATCAGTAAAGTGCTGGCAAATGTATTTTCGATGCGAATTATCGGCAACAAGACACATGGTGATTTGGCCGAAATAGCTCTGACTGAATATATAAACGACTACGTGCCTGGGTACACAGCGAAGCACACGGGCAAAGAGCATTTTCGGGCGAAGCAGGGCGAAGAGGATATCCAAGTCACCCAAACAAGTAGCGGCGAGATGATACCCATCAGCATCAAAACCTATGGCGTTGGACCACTCCAGCTTTCCACAAATAAGACTAGTTCGATGTTTACTCATCTCTCTGAGATAGTCGGTAATCGAACTGTGACAAGTGGAGATGAGATTCGTGCGATTGTTGAGTCGGAGGCGTTTGCTGATTTCGACAGCGTAAATGTACTGCCGTTAATTTATGATGAAAAACGTCAATCGTTTAGAATTCAAATTTTCGACCTCGCAAAAGCATATGCTTCGGTAAAGTCGGTTAAGTTTCTCGAGCCTCGTAAACTCGGTACCAAAATGACGTTTCCCATATATAAGTTTTACGGTGAAAATGACCAGTATATCTTTGAGGTTCGTTATGGTGGCGCGGGTGCGAACGCCCTGCAGCGCGGCATGTGGACACATACCGTCAATGCGTCACCGTTTTTCAGGGAGCTTCTAAGCGATACGTATGCGATCAATGAATCCCTCGTAAGACTGATTGCAAAAATGCTCGTTTCTACTGAAGCCACGCACAAAAGAATCCTCGAAGAGTTGCCAAGTACCCCAGATATTTTATAGTACTTATGCTACCATAGAGACAAGCATGGATGTCAAAACAGAGGGTATAAAATATGCGGGTTCAAAGCGTTTAATTTTGCCTAAAATAATCAACGTGATCAGTTCCTTGGGGGCAGAAACTGTGCTCGATGGTTTTTCCGGCACCACGAGAGTTGGGCAATATCTGAAAGCGCACGGCTATAGGGTGCTTTCGAATGACGTTGCTGTTTGGTCAAAAGTCTTTGGTGAATGCTACTTACTGAATACGAAACCAGCTTCTTATTATCAACCCATGATCGATCATCTTAACGGCCTCCAGGGTATCAATGGCTGGTTCACGGAGCACTATGGCGGGAATGATTACCATGGAAGTGCGGTTCAGCCAGACGGTACAAAGAAAATTTGGCAAGCCCACAACACTATGAAGCTGGATGCGATTCGAAATGAAATAGATAGGTTGACTGACGATAGCGTTGAAAAATCTGTTTTGATCACGAGTCTTATTTTAGCGATGGACAAAGTGGATAGTTCGGTAGGACACCAGGTGTCATACTTAAAGAACTGGTCCAAAAGATCATATAACACGATGAAACTAGAGGTGCCGAAGCTCCTTTTAGACGACAAGAAACACGAAGTATATCAAGGCGACATCTTTGAAGTGCTACCTAGGCTCGACGAAGTAGATGTAGCCTATTTCGACCCTCCTTATGGTTCGTCAAACGAGTTAATGCCTTCGTCTCGTGTGAGGTATGCCTCTTACTACCACATATGGAAAACGATTTGTTTGAATGATCAGCCGAAGGTAGTAGGTGTCTCAAATCGAAGACAGGATGTGGGTGATAAAGTCGGGGGATCTGTTTTTGAAGAATTTCGGAAAAATGATGATGGTGAATATATAGCCGTCGAGGCGATACGTCGACTCATCGAAGAGACAAACGCAAAGACTATTGTGCTCTCATATAGCAATAATGGTCGGGCATCGTCACGAGCGCTGCATGATATTTTTGAGTCGTTAAAAGTACGATCGCATGTCATGGAGTTTGATCATAAAACGAATGTCATGGCTACTATGAAATGGACCAATGAATGGTTAAACGAGGGCGTTCAGACAAGTAACAAAGAACACCTTTTCGTTATCGAAAAAAAGCCGAGTCCAGTTTTTGATTCGATCAATAGTATTCAGGGGAATCTATTTGATGTTGAAAAAGCTTCGCTCGGCATTCTTTTGGACGCGGCCTAGAGAGTCCAGTCTCTTGTCATGGAGTACGAAGAATCTTCTCCATAGGGCGGCCCTTTGCTAGTTCATCGATGAGCTTATCGAGGTAACGAATCTCACGCATGATCGGATGTGTTACTTCCTGGACTTTGACGCCGCAAACGCTTCCCGTGATGAGGAGTCGATGCGGGTTTGGAGTAGGTGCGTCGGTAAAAAAAGTTTGAAAATCGGTTTCCTTGGCAAGTTGCGTCTCAAGCTGGGGCTGGCTATAGCCCGTGAGCCAGCGGATGATCTCGTCTACCTCATCTTTTGTCCGACCTTTTCGCTGTGCTTTTGCAATGTAAAGGGGGTAGATGCTAGCGACGCTGGTGGAGTAGATACGGTGATTTTCCATGAGCTTCCTTTCTCGTAGTTGCTTACTACTGTACCACTAAAT
>CAYLGT010000026.1:0-7585 GCA_964383465.1 uncultured Candidatus Saccharibacteria bacterium
AGCGCGATTCCATGGAATGGAAGAGGTCATCGGTTCGAATCCGATATGCTCCACCAAACATAATTAGGGGTATTTATGAGAGACGACAAAACCCTTTCAGGCGATCTGGTTGCGAGTCCTATCACCTCTGAAGTACTAGAACTTCATGACGAACTACTCAACGCAGGAGTCTATGTTGGGGTTCGTGTAGCAAGAGAGCGTACTCCTCAGGTAAGATTCGAAAGTGGCTATAAAGTAATCTTGGGTGCTGATGCTATCAAAGCTGCGCTGATATCCTAAGATCTGAATAAACAGATATGAAAAAATGCTGACTCGCAAGAGGTCAGCTTTTTTCGTATACTGAGAAGAAGCATGTTTAAAAACCTTATCCAAAAATTACTCGAAGCCAAGGTAAAAAAATACCTGAAAAAACATAAGCCGACCCTCGTCGTCATCACGGGTAGCGTGGGCAAAACCAGCACGAAAAACGCCATCGCGACCGTTCTAAATGAGAAATATCGTGTTCGGGCTCATGCAGGTAACCACAACACCCACTTGTCGGTGCCGACTGCACTTATGGGCGTCGACTACCCAGGCAACATACGCTCGCTTGGCGAGTGGTGGAATGTTTTGCGGGCCATGGATTTGCGTATAAGGGGTGAAAAAGATGTCGATGTCATCGTGCAGGAGCTCGGTACTGATAACCCAGGTGATATCATCCACTTTGGTACGTATATGAGACCTGACATCGCAGTTGTGTCAGCCATCTCAGAAGAGCATATGGAGTTTTTTGGTGACATGGACGCGGTGGCGCGCGAGGAGCTAGCGGTTGCGGCTTTCTCAGAGCTGACCATAGTTAACCGTGACGATGCCGATAGCAAATACGCTTCGTATGCCGAGACGCAAAAGATCGATACCTATGGGACGAGTGACAAAGCCGAGTATCGACTCGTCATAGAACCAGCAAGCCCACTGGATGGACGCATAGGCAAACTCATCGCACCCGAATGGGAAGAAGTCCCGGTCAACCTACAGCTCATAGGTGACCACAGCATAAAAGCTGCTGCTGCCGCGGCTTGTGTCGGTGCAAAGCTCGGACTCACGTCTGCCCAAGTTGCAGTAGGTCTGAGCAAGGTCAAGCCCGTTCCTGGCCGCATGCAAATACTGCGGGGAGTAGAGGGCTCAATCATCATCGACGATAGCTATAACTCGAGTCCACTCGCCGTTTCCGCGGCACTCCAGACACTGTATGAGGTCGAGACACCGCAACGAATCGCACTCCTGGGCTCCATGAATGAGCTAGGCGACTTGTCGGCGCAGCTCCATGAAAAAGTAGGCAACATGTGCGATCCGAGCAAGCTTGACTGGGTAGTGACAGTCGGTGAAGAGGCTGAAAAATACCTCGCTTCTGCGGCTGCCAAGAAAGGCTGTCAGGTAAAGAGTTTCATGAGTCCTTACGATGCGGGCGGCTTCGTACACAAAGTGCTCAAAAGTGGCGCGGTCGTACTCGTCAAAGGCTCGCAAAACCGTGTCTTTACTGAAGAGGCTATAAAAGAGCTCCTCCACTCAACCGCTGACGAAGAAAAACTAGTTCGTCAAACATCTGCCTGGCTCGAAAAGAAAGCTGCGCAGTTCGAGAAGCCTGTAACAGAGGACTAGTGGTATACTTTACAGAGTATGAAACGATTTAGTCCTGCTGAAATTGAGCCAAAATGGCAAAAAATCTGGGATGAAACCCAGATCTACAAGGCTGACCTGAACTCAGACAAGCCCAAATACATCGCTATGAGCATGTTTAACTACCCCAGTGGGGCCGGTATCCATATCGGACATGCCATGAACTACACGATCTCTGACGTCATGGCTCGTTTCAAGCGTCAACAGGGCTACGAGAGCTACCACCCGGTTGGCTGGGACGCGTTTGGCCTACCAGCAGAGAACTATGCGATCAAAAGTGGTGTGAGCCCACAAGCAAGCATGGCGAAAATCATCCCTAGCTACCACACCCAGTACAAAGCCATGGGGTGGAGCAATGACTGGTCCAAAGAAATCAGTACTCACCAGCCGATCTACTACAAATGGACCCAGTGGATCTTCAGCGAGATGTACCGTGCTGGCCTCGCCTACCAGGATGCTCGCCAGCAGTGGTGGTGTACGAAATGTCAGACAGTGCTTGCAAACGAACAGGTGATCGATGGCAAATGTTGGCGCCATGACGCAGCTGATGACCCAGAAGTTGAAAAACGTGAGGTCAAACAGTGGTTTTTCAAGATCACTGACTACGCTGACGAACTGCTCGAAGCTACAGAGGATCTGAATTGGACCGAGAGCGTCAAAATGGCGCAGAAAAACTGGATCGGCAAAAGCGTCGGTGCAGAAGTAGAGTTCCAGCTCGAGGATGGCACCAGCCAGTTAACGGTGTTTACAACGCGGCCCGACACTCTCTACGGCGCAACTTTCCTGGTCGTCGCCCCAGAGCATGAGATAGTCAATCAGATCACTACCAACGAGCAGCAAGAAGCAGTTGATGTCTACGTCAAAGCTGCGCAAAAGAAATCAGAACTTGAACGACAAGAAAGCAAAGAAAAGACCGGTGTCTTCAGTGGTTCGTATGCGATCAATCCTCTAAATGGCGAGAAGCTGCCGATCTGGATCGCCGACTATGTATTGGTTGGCTACGGCACGGGCGCAATCATGGCGGTCCCCGCTCATGACGAGCGAGACTTTGAATTCGCGAAGAAGTTTGAACTTCCAATAGTCGAAGTTGTGGCCCGCGATTTTGGCACACCGCTACCTGATGCAAAGGATGTCAGCGGTGTGAATGTTATAGGTTTCGATCCTGAAACTGGTCGCTACATGGTGCTGCATAACAACAACACAGACCAGGCATGGATAGTTGGCGGTGGAATCGAAGAAGGCGAAGACCATGAAGCCGTCGCACGGCGCGAGCTAGTCGAAGAGGCAGGTTTTTCAGACATCAAAGAGCTTATTCAGCTCGGGCCGCTCCACTACTCTTACTATTACAATGACAACAAGAAGAGTAATCGTCGCTCAAGCAGCATTAACTTCCTGGCTATCATTTCACAAAAAGAAAAGACTGAGATGCATAACGAAGCCCATGAAGATTATGAGGTTCGTTGGACCAATTTTGAGGACGCTCGTAAGAATATAGAGGCTACCGGTGGCGGTGTTGAGCACTGGCTATTCGGGCTTGATGAGGCTAAGAGGGCGGCTGAAGCGTACAAACAGAAGGCGCCGTATGTATGCGAGCAATTCAATGGAGATGGCGTTCTTGTTAATTCCGGTGCATTTGACGGAGTAAGCTCAGCTGAAGCACGCGAGCTGATCGTTCAGCACCTCGAGCGTGAGGGCAAGGGACGTGCGAAGACTACCTATAAGATCCGTGACTGGAGCGTCAGTCGCCAGCGCTATTGGGGGGCACCGATCCCAATCGTTCACTGTGAAAAAGACGGAATCGTGCTTCTTCCCGACGAGCAGTTACCGGTAGTACTGCCAGAACTTGTCGATTTTGCCCCAAGTGGCGATGGCCGTAGCGCACTCGCACGTGCCACCGAATGGCTACAAACGACCTGTCCGACCTGTGGTGGTCCTGCCGAGCGAGAGACCGACACACTCGACACCTACATCTGTAGTAGCTGGTACATGCTTCGGTACTTCGACGGCGCAAACGAAGACAGAATCTTCGACAGTAATGTTGTAAACAAATGGATGCCAATCGACTTTTATAACGGTGGCGACCACGCCACGGCACACATGATCTATGCCCGTTTCGTGACACGTTTCTTCCATCACCAAGGACTCGTCGACAACCCTGAGCCGTTCAACCGCTTCCTGTTTAACGGCAAAGTTACTGCCAGCGACGGCACTATGTTTAGCAAGAGCAAGGGGAATGGTGTCGACCCACTTGAGATCATCAACCAAGGCTATGGTGCCGATGCGCTTCGTATGTACCTGATGTTTGCCGCACCGCTCGAATTGTGGGCCAAATGGGATCCTAAGGGTGTGCCTGCAACGCATCGTTTCCTGAGTCGTCTGTGGAATTTGACGCAAGAGTACCTGGCGAGCGATGTTACTGCAACCAGTGAAAGTGCTGCAACGGCCGTACTACGCTCGGTACACCCAACCATCCAGAAAGTAACCGCCGATCTCGAGCAGCTCAAGTACAACACTGCTATCGCAGCCATGATGAAGTGCGTCAACGAACTCTATGAGCTGAGGGCCAAAGATGGCTTCGCCGACGGCGCCGCTTGGCTGTTCACTCTCGAGAGCATGGCAGCGCTCATCGCACCGCTTGCACCTCATACTGCCGATGAACTTTGGCAAGAGCTTGGTCATGATACAAGCGTCCAGCGCGACAGTTGGCCGCAGTGGGACGACGCCTACCTCCTTGGCGACACCATCACCCTCGCCGTGCAGATAAACGGCAAGGTCCGAGCAGAAATCTCGGTCGCAACAGATGCCGACCGTGAAACGGTTGAACGCCTTGCGCTTGAAAATGAAAAAGTCCAGAAACTTCTGGACGGCAGCACGCCAAAACGAGTCATCGTTGTACCTGGTCGGTTAGTCAACATAGTCGCGTAGGCAAGGCTTGTATAAAAAGAAGGCCCCGACTGCGTGAAGCAGCCGGGGCCTTCCCCATGACGATGGGCGGTCTCGCGCTCAGCGGGTGACCCAGGCGAAGGCCCGGTAGCCGCTGGCGACGAAGAACGCCGCGAGGTTGACCATGATCAGCGCGTACACCGGCCAGATCGCGATCATGACCTCCTGCTCCTGGCCCTTGACCCAGAGCTCCGCCCAGACGAAGGCGCCGGTGGCGAAGTACAGGCTGGTCTGCTGGCTAATCAGTGACAGCGTCTGGCCGTCGCGGCGGAGGGCGTACGCCATGCCGTACTTGACCACGAAGAACTCCGCGATCAGGATGATCAAGCTGGCGGTGAGGGGGAAGAAAATCATGTCGATACCTCATACCTATCGTGGGGAAGTGCGCTCACGGGGGATCCCACGCTGAGCATATACTATATTACCACAAGTAGTATAAAAAGTCAAGTGTGCGGCAGCTCCTTGAAGCAAGGCAGCATAACTGGTATAATGTCCCCAAGTTTAAAACATCAACCGATAAAGGAGCACTTTTTACTTATGGGTAAACCAAAGAAGCAAACTAGCCCACGCAAAACCGGTCTTCGCCGTTCTCACCTCGTGCTGAAACTCGCACGCGTCGTCAACGGAAAATCTCCGGTAAAAGTTCACACTACCAAGCGTGAAACTGGCAAGAAGAAGTAAGCCAGCCGCAATTTTTTTAGCATTTTAACTTAAAAAGAAGAACCGATTTATGGCATCAAATCGACACCTAGGACGTATCATCGCACTGCAGAGCTTATACGAGTATGAGTTTCGTGTGCAGTGTGAAGACGGTTCGGTGTCGATCGAGGAAATCCTCGCACGCAATGTCGAACGCTATAAAGACACAGTCGATGACACCAAGTTCATCGAGCAGCTCGTTCAAGGAGTGGTGTCTCACCTCGCCGAGCTTGACGCTATCATCCAGCCGATTGCGCCCGAGTGGCCGATCGAGCAGATCGCCCGTGTTGACCGTACGATTTTGCGTATGGCCGTCTATGAGCTGCGAGACGCAGGGGACATCGTACCGCCAAAGGTGGCGATCAATGAAGCTGTTGAACTTGCCAAAGCCTTCGGTTCTGACAACTCTAGTAAGTTCGTAAATGGCGTGCTCGGCACCGCCTACCGAACGCTAGTGGAAGGCAAAGAACCCGATGCAAAAGCCAAATCTTGACGGGCAAATAGGAAAATTTAAGAAGTATTTTTCCCGCAAAAAACAATCTATCGACGAAGTAGTCCGTGAGCTTACCGCAGGCGGGATAGTTTTTCGCCGTAACAAAAAGGGAGACGTTGAGATACTTCTCATACAGGATCCCAAAGGCCGCTGGTCTATTCCAAAAGGGCACATAGAAGAGGGTGAAACCGCCCAGGAAACCGCTCTTCGAGAGATCGGTGAAGAAGCGGGTCTCACAGACACAAAAGCTATTTGCTGGCTTGGGAAGACACATTTTCGCTACCGTCGAGTGAGCACGCTCGTGCTTATGACAACGCAGGTCTACCTGGTGCAAGCTCTGGCCGATACTGAAAAGATCAAAAAAGAGGACTTCTACAAAAGCATCAAATGGTTCAAGTTTCATGAGGCCCTGGAGGCTATCGAGTACGAAGATATCGGTCGTCTCATGCTGCTCGCTATGAAAAAAATTAGGCAAATGGGAATTAAAAAAAATGACTATGCTCCACCAAGTTGACACGCTGCCGTACCAGGAATTTGCACGCGAGAAACTCGGCTTTGAATTTGACAACATCCAGCTACTTATCGACGCATTTACGCACCGTAGCTACATGAATGAGCACAAAAAAAGTGCCAATGTTCACAACGAGCGTCTCGAGTTCCTCGGAGACGCCGTACTTGAGCTCAGCGTTACCGACTATCTATACAACAACCACGACGAGCCAGAAGGCATCCTGACCAGCTGGCGATCTGCGCTCGTACGCACCGAAAGTATCGGCGAGGCGGGAACAAAACTTGGTTACGAGCCACTGCTGCGACTTTCTCGCGGAGAAAAGCGCGGCAGCGATCGCGCTCGCCAGCAGATACTTGCCAACGCCTTTGAGGCGCTTATCGGTGCCATCTATCTAGAAAAAGGGTACGCAGTCGCCGATGCTTTTATCCAAAAACATATCCTAAGCAAACTTGAAGGCATCCTGGAAGCAGGCACGTGGCGTGATCCAAAAAGCCATCTGCAGGAAGTTTCACAAAGCGTCGATGGCATGACGCCACAGTACAGAGTGATCGAAGAAATCGGTCCCGACCACGAGAAAGTCTTTACGCTCGGCGTCTATGTAGGGAGCGAACTCATGGGTACCGGTACTGGACATAGCAAGCAGATCGCCCAGCAAGATGCCGCCCGTGCTGCACTTGCGGCTTACAAAAAACGTAGCGCGAAAAAGAAGTAGAGTATACTAACGTCATGCTGTAACACTGTTCATCATCTCTAAATAACCGAATTACCTCTAGAGGAGGATGCCATGAATGATGACGACGTAACAAACCTTTTACTCAGCGAAGAAGCCCGCCAACGTGACGGGTTAGAACTCATACCAAGTGAAAACTATGTTTCACGTGCCGTGCTCGACGCGCTTGGAAGTGTTTTTACTAACAAATACTCCGAAGGATATCCAGGCAAACGCTACTATGGTGGGCAAGAGTTTACCGACCAAGTAGAATTGCTGGCCATCGAGAGGGCAAAGCAACTGTTTGGTGCCGACCATGCAAATGTCCAGCCACACAGTGGTGCGCCGGCAAACGAAGCCGTGTATAGCGCATGGCTGGAGCCCGGCGATACGGTGCTTGCGATGGATCTGAGTCATGGTGGACACCTGACTCACGGCGCGCCGGTGACTCGAAGCGCACAGCTCTACAACTTTGTTCGCTACAAGATGAAAGACATCACAACTGGCGAGATCGACTACGAAGAGCTACGACGCCTGGCGCTTGAGCACAAACCGCGTATCATACTGGCTGGTT
>CAYLGT010000027.1:0-7577 GCA_964383465.1 uncultured Candidatus Saccharibacteria bacterium
AGCGTACCGTCGGCGTTATGAACGGTACTCAAATAATCATTGAGGACATCTCCCCAAGTTCCTACATCTCCGCCAGGTTGTGGCAATCGAGCCATATACTATATCTCCACTCTTTTGTCCCGCTCTCACACGTGGACAGTTTTATGTTCAAAGTACTTACGTTTTATATTAGCGCGTCTTGGGGCCACCGTAAACACCGGCACCGAAACCAGTCGTCTGGGCTTTTGATCCAAACGAGGTTAGAGTCCGAGCGGCAGCTGCAGCACCCGAGAGCGCTAGGATGGTTAAACCTACGTGTTTTAGAAATTCACGCCTATCAACTTCTTTACTCAGTACAGCCTGTACGTTGTTTCTCATACCTTTTTCCTTTTTGTTTTAAAGCCTTTGACATAAGCATAATGCCGCCAGGACTTGTCGTCAAGTAGTTTTCTATGGCCTACGAATGCCGTCAACTGACCTACGAGGTCCCGCGACCCGAGCCGTGCGCACCGTCTGGAGCTGTGGGCCCGCCCGTCGCTTCACCTGCTGCCGAGTAGTCGGTAGCAGGTCAAAATTACGCCCTGAAACTCTCGCAGGTTCAGCCGCTACCAATACAGGCTCTTTTCTGTTTTGCATCGGCTGTTGTTTTGGCTCTACAACGCTACTGGTCGTGGGGCTTTGCGGGGTATAGCGTGGAGCTGGTTGGTGCTTTCGGGCACTTCGATTCATGAAAAATATCGCCACCACTCCCAGCTGATAAATAATGATGATAGGCAATGCAATCAAAGTCTGGTTAAAAACATCCGGGGTCGGAGTAATCATAGCCGCTGCTATGAACGAACCAATGAGCACGTACTGTTGTGTCGCAAGCAATCCGCCCTTTTGAAACGGCGAAACCCAGTTCCAAAAAAGTAGCAGCAGTGGCAGCTGAAACAACACACCCAGCCCCAGCAAATAAGCGACAACAAAGCTCAGATACGAATCGGCTGTGAGATTTGCTTCAACAAACGATCCAGCAAACGTCGTTAAGAATTTCAGTGCTGCCGGTATAGCAACAAAGTAGCCAAAACACACACCGGCTGCTAGTAGCAAAATAGACGCCAGGATAACGCGCAGTGAATAACGCCGTGCCCTCACTGGCAACGCCGGCGCTATAAATTTATACAGGTGGTAGATGAGTAGTGGCGCCGTTGCAACTACTCCAGCATAAAGCGTGATAGAAAAGATAAAGCTGAAACCACCCGCCGGAGTTAGGTAGACTAGTTTTTGCTGACCTATCGGTGACAGTACGATATGCACTAACCAGTCACGAACGTTATAGGCCAGCGACGACGCGATAACAAATACGAGCACCACAACAGCAAGACGCCATCGCAATTCTGAAAGATGATCTGCGATGGGTCGAGCAGCGTTCGGATTGTGTTTAGTTGTTCGAGTTGTTTTTGTCGACATTGTTGTCTGCCGACTTAGCGTTGTTCTTGACTTCGTCCATACCCTTCTTCAACTCACCTGCTGAAGAACCGAGGCTGCGAGCAAGTTCTGGCAGTTTCTTTGCGCCGAACAAAAGGAGCAAGATAACCAGGATAACGATCAGCTCAGGGGTACCGAGACCGAGAAAATCTGCAAAAAAAGTACTTGTCATTGTGTATTTCCCTCACTTAGTGTATTACTAAGTATAGTAACGCTTGTAGTTAATAAAATCAACAAGGTGGAAAATGGATTTAGTCAACTTTTTGTACACGCTTGCAGCCTATGACTGTGGCGCATATGGGGCAGGAAATTATAACCAGGGCGCCTGCGAAGGTACGGCAACCGGTGGCTCACTTGCCTACACCGGAGAGCCGTTGCTGCTCTTTCTCGGACTTGCTGTAGTCATTATCGCGGTTTCCGCTTTCCTCTACTTCAAAAAAGGATCGCGCAAAAAATAAACTCTTATCGCTCACGTTGCGACAGGTAGACAATTCCGCCCATTATCGCAACGGCGAGCACTAGATACAGCCATAGAGGTGCCATCAGTACGAACTGCGCCGATGTCTTGCTGTCATCGAGAAAATCTACTGTAGTCGTAACTTTAAACAGGCCGATCCCCGGAGCATCTTTCCACTCCAACGGCATGCGACGGGTCGTCTCAGGCAGTACTGCATACTCTTTCATGTATGAGTACTTACTATTGCCAAACACATCCGATACTTCGATCGCAGTTTTGGCGAGAAAGTCGGCGTTTCCGTTGTTTTTGACTGTAATCGATGCTTCGAGCGGAGCTTTAAACTGGAAAAAAGGCGTGTCGTGTTTCACGACCTCACCACCAGTAATGAACTGGCCTTTTACCGTAGCGTAGATGATCATACCGACTCGCTTCTGTCGAGCGACCGATGTACCACCAGTAGTATTTTTGGGAGCTTGCGTCTCAGAAAATACAATTCCGTAGTGTCCGCCAGGAGCCGCTGTCTTCGGAACAGTGATGGTAAAAGGCACCAGGGTCGATTCACCTGGCTTTAAGACATACTGGGTCTTTTCGAAACTTACCCATTTGTTCACGTCGCTGTTTGGCGACTTAGAGAAATAGTCAGGGTCATACGATTCACCTTTTACAAAGTACGGCTGAGCGTAGACGTTAAACGTATAGCTGACCTTACCGTCATTGACGATAGTGAAGTCATCTTGCTTCACATCACCACTGCTGAGTTCATAGCGTTTACTGACTGGTGAAAGCGTGATGCTTTCTACCGTTTCATCTGCTGCACTAGCCGGTGAAACAACCCCAAACTGACTCACAAGCACCGTCATGAGGCCAAGCCAGATGTATAGAATTCCCCGTTTCATCTAGCTCTAAATTGTAGCTTAGTTGGTAGTTGCTGTATAGGTAACCGTGTCGGTGTAAACACCGTTAGGCTGTGTGTTGTCGGCCTTTGCTGCCCACCAGACAGTTGTTGTATCGTTGGTAGCACTCGTGCCGGTCGTCTTGATCGTCACAGCCGAACCGCTTGCCGGTACACCAGCCCATTTTGAAGTGCTTGAGCCGTTACTTGTTTCTGTTGAGTAGCTGGCGTCAAACCCACCCGCACTCGCTAGGGCGTAGCCCCAGGTACCGCTCGACAGAGCTGTTGGAGAAGCAAAGGTCCCGGAGTGCGCCGTAAAGTTATTGCCACCGCTAGTCAGTGTCGTCGAAGCATCAGCATCTTCCAGCGTCAGCGTATAGCCAGTCGCGTTGTTTGTGTTGACTGTGACTGTGTCACTCGAGCTACTCACCACTCCTCCTGAAGTCGGAGTAAGCGCAAACGAAACGGGGCTGTTAGTCGTAATGCTAATCGCAGCGCCTACATTTGCGGTAATCGTCGTGTTTGCAGACGATGTCGCCGCAGAAGCAACCATCGGCAGTGCTGCTATCCCAAAGATAGATGCTGTTATCGTCGCACGCAGTGCCCTGCTACCAAGAGTGGTGATCATGGTGGAAGTCCTTACCTAAAAACTAGTTTGTTGTTGCCGTGTACGTGACGGTGTCGGTATAGGTACCGTTAGCCTGTGAACTGTTGGCTTTTGCTGCCCACCAAACGGTTGTCGTGTCATTTGTAGCGGTTGTACCAGTAGTTTTGAGTGTGACACCGGATCCGCTAGCTGGGACGCCAGCCCATTTTGAGGTGCTCGAGCCGTTGTTTGTTTCTGTTGAATAACTGGCATCGAAGCCGCCGGCACTCGCCACTGCATACCCCCAGGTCCCATTCGAAAGTGCCGTTGGAGCGGCAAAGGTTCCAGAGTGCGCCGTAAAGTTGTTACCACCACTGACCAGTGTTGTCGTTGCATCGGCGTCTTCTAGTGTCAGCGTATAACCAGCTGTGCGGTTGGTGTTGACCGTAATTGTGTCACTCGAGCTGCTAACGACACCACCAGAGGTTGGCGTCAGGTTGAGCGTCACAGTGCTCGATGTCGTGATGCTGATAACTGCATTCACCGTAGCGTTGATAGTTGTGTTCGCTGAAGACGTGGCGGCAGCAGCCACAAGCGGACTCAGTGCAACTGCACTGGTCACACCCACGTAAGCGAGTCGTTTAAGTTTCATAGTTTGCCCCTGTTGTGTGTTTTTGTTTTTAGGTACTTCTGGCGTTAGGATACGCCTGATGCTTATGCTTGTCAAGCGATTTTCTTACATAGTTTTTATAGATTTATAGCATCACCTAGATCATCGGCGTCGCGCTGCAGCTCGAGATCTTCCAGCAGGTATGCCACTCGCTCCATAGCCTCAGTGCGCCAGGCGAGATCTATATGACTAAAGCCGCGCAAAACCGTATGGTACGCAGAACCGATTCCTGCCTCATGAAAGATCTGTCTCGAAACACTGGCGGGAAAGATCCCATCATACTCGAAAGTAACTGCTTTATAAGGAAACGCTCCAGACCGAATGATCTGTTGTATGTCGTCAGTTACCGATATTCTCGAAAGCTGCTCTACTTCTCGGGCCGCCAGTTTTATCTTTGTCGCGCTGCCAAAATACCGAGCAGAGTTCACCATCGCTACTCGTGCGACGTGCGCGTCGATGCGACGGAGTGGGGCTCGAAGTACTTCGAAGCTCCCTTGTCTGGCCAGCTTGAGCGGACGCTGAAAATTGACTACCCCTGCCATGCCCAGTGTCATCTTTGCCGCAATCCGTAACTCATCATGAGTAGGAGATTCAGGGTCAATGTGGTCGCGAGCCACCCATGTATCGACGAGCCCGCCAGTGGACCAGCCCAGTAGCGTCACCGACCGATCACCTAGACTCCTTAGCACCACTTCCCTTGTCTGTCGACGAAACTCCAGGGGGTCGAGGAGGGCTGCTTCAACCCGTGGGTCGTCATAGGTTTGCACAGGGCGATGCAGTCGTGTTGCCAGATGCACAGCGAGGGTACGCATTTCTTCGATCCCCGCTCCGTAGCCGTTACCTATACTGACAACTGGTGCCGCCTCATCGCAATGGACAGCTGGCGAAACGAGCTCGCACTGGACTCGTCCCGCTCGCCATGGATGCTCCACACTATACCGCTCATACGTCACCCGATTCATAGCCCCACTGTACGCTACGCTACGATCGTCGGCTAGACACTCGCACTTACAACTTCACGAAAATGCTTTTCAAACATCGCCATATCTACAAACTCGAAGTCTTCGATTTCACCAACTTCATTGGCATCAACTCTCATGAGGGTAACGTGTACAGCTTCACGATCGTGACCGTTGACTTCAAACGCATAGCCGCGGATATCCCCCAGCTCTAGGTCAGTTTCACTCATGCGTCCTTCTCGGACTAAATCCTGTAGCCGATAGCGATAACTCGAACTGCTTTTAACATCGAGCTTCACTTCCTTGCCGCTTTTTGGTTCGCGCACTACCATGTCAACGCCTAGCGCATCCTCGCGCCGACTCGTCATCCTTGCTTCGTAGCCGAGTTTTCGTGCTCCGAGATAGACTGCGACTTCACGACTCAGTCCACGAGAAATTGCATCAAATTGTTCGTCAGAAAATTGCCGCGCCCCCGTCTGCATACAAAACCGATCCACCTCATGCCTCATTTGCGCCAGAAAGCCTTTACGTTCATTTTCGCTCAGCGCTAGCACCGTTCCGACAAAGGCGTCGTTAAAATCGATCAGGTCCATGACACGCGCCTCTTTGCTATGAAAGCCCCCGGGGTGATGATCCATCTGTTCTTGTGCCCTCGAAGCAACCGGCGAACGCAGGACGAGCAGTGCGAACCATGCCGCTGCGTCATCTTCGTTTGCGTGCACATGCTCCATCTGCAACGAAATTGCACTGTGGAGTTGCTCTGGGTGCGGTGCTCGCCAGCTACTTCCATATGCTTGCTGCAGCACGTCATCCAGCTGCCGACGCATGACATTTGTCACTGTCATAGGTTGGAAATCATCAACCTGCCTCGCTCCACGGCGAAACTTCCCACGAAATCGATGCCAATGTTTGTGTTTCATAGTAATTTTTCTATGTCTCGAATGAACTGTCTGAAATCATTGTACTGCACCGCACGCATCCCAGCAGCCTCAGCTCCGACGCAGTACCGTGGCGTATCATCAACAAACACACTCTCCTCAGGCGTTACTTCTAGATTATGCGCACTGAGTTCATAGATCCGTTCGTCTGGTTTTGCAAACCCGCAAGTATAGGAAAGAACTATATCGTCGAACAAAGCTTTTTGTTCAGGCGTAAACAACTCGTCAGTAAAGTCGGCCGCGGCATTCGACAAGAAACCAATTTTGTAATGAGGCTTCAATTCGTCTCGTATGTATTCAAGCAGAGGCGTATTTGCTGGGGTGTCAGCCAGTTCAACACGAACTTGTTCTTCACGTATGCCGGCCAGCTCAGCAAATGCCGTCACCTGCTCATCAAAGCTCATATAGCCGGCTGCTCCCATGTGATCAATTTCATCCGCTTTTTGCTGCAGCATTTCATCGTGAGCAAAATGTTTATCAAAAAAGACGTACAACGCGGCTCGCACCAGGACACCGAAACAATCAAAGATCACTGCTTTTACTGCTTGTTCAGCCATTGCAACAACACGAGCGCGACACGCTCTTCCTGCATCTTTCCGTCTAAAATCATTTGCTTCGCCTCATCATAGCCCACCCAATTGTCAGCCTCGATTTGCTCACCGGCTTCAAGCTGTTGGCCGTGCTCATGCACTATCCACTCACTTACCTCGAAGATGTATAGGTCCCACTCTACTGTGGCGCCTAGAGTAGATTTCTGAAATAGCTCGACCTGCTTTACATCGATTCCTGCCTCCTCGGCCCCTTCACCCTTAGCCTTCTGCTCTGCGGCTGAAAGTATGTCATCTCCGCTTGCACGAAAAGCTTCAAATTCATCAAGAGTATCAAATACTTTCCCGCCCGGCAGGCGGTAATCCCAATCATTTAATTCACGTCGAAACTCTTTCGTCAGCAGAACCTTCTTTGCTCCTCGATCAGCAATTATCAGTCGCACACCCGGCGCTCGCCTGGCAACTTCAAATACCCTGCCGTCTGGCTGAGTCAGGTGTACTAGCTCAAAGATTTTACCCTTGGCGTAAATCTCCTCCACTACACTTCGCCCCAGTTTTTACCGACACTGACATCGACTTTTAGTTTGATGCCAAGTTCGGGGTAGATGTTTTCCATGACATCGACCAGCAGCTTACTCACGACGTCAGCATTCTTTTCCGGACATTCGATGAGGATTGAGTCGTGAATCTGCAGCACCTGAACTCCTACGGGCGCTTCCGGTGTAGTGCTTCGGGAGGCTCTGCTTCCCGCAGGAAGAACGTCGTTCTTTTCGACGTTCTGAACTCCCGAATGCACTGCAGCGGAAGCCAATTTCTCCTCAACCTTCAGCATCGCCATTTTCATGAGATCCGCTTCAGTCCCCTGGATCGGCATATTGGCAGCTTGTCGCTCACCAGCTGCTCGAACCATAAAGTTACTCGACTTCACTTCCGGCGTCGGTCGACGTCGCCCAAAGTAGGTTTCGACGTAGCCATCATTTTTCGCCTTGGCGATAGTCGCATCGATGTACTTGCGGATCGGTGCACGCAGGCGGAAATACTCGTCGATAAACGCCTTGGCATCGAGAAAGCTCATGCC
>CAYLGT010000028.1:0-3163 GCA_964383465.1 uncultured Candidatus Saccharibacteria bacterium
GAGGAGCTTGCAGGGCTAGACGGTGTTGGCATACTTGAGGGTTGTGAGCCCGATGCTTCTGATGTGTCAGTAACACTGCCATCTTCGCTGACAGTGACGGTGACTGGAGGTTCGAAGCTGCTGATCTGAGAACTGACGAGATCTTTTTCCTGAGCGGTGGTCTGCACTTCGGGGCGGGCGTCATCGGTAATACCGGCTTCTTTTGCGAGCTCTTTGTCGAGTAGCGCGTTTATGTCGACAGCTGGAGTTGTGGGGTCACCAAGCGGTTGGATAACACGTGTTTTGAGGCTTGCGGGTTGTGGCGCCGAGCTCACCGAGGGCGCTGGAGCTGGTGCGGCTGGGGCCGGAGAACTTGGTGCTGGCGCTGAGGGAGCCGCTACAGGAGTAGGTGCGGGTACTGGTGGTGCGGCTGCGGGAGCGCCGGCAGCAGGAGCTGCGCTAGCAGGTGCTTGATCTTCGAGTACTTCGTGGACGACGCGTACAACATCTTCGATACCTACTTGTGATTTAACCAAGTAGCGGTCTGCACCCAGTGACTCACCGCGCTGACGTTGCTCTTCTGAGCTGAGGGCGGTCATCATGATAACCTTGATGTTTTTCGTTTCAGTGGTTGAACGCAAGATGTCGAGCATATCGAAGCCGCTGATTTTTGGCATCATCACGTCACTTACGATGAGCTGTGGACGTTCTTTTATGGCCATCGCCAGAGCTTCTTCACCATCACCGGCGGATACGATGTCGTACCCCTCGGCGAGCAAGCGTACGCCATAAATCTCGCGCAAACTTTTGTCGTCTTCGACAAGCATAATCTTTGTCATATTACCTCCACTTTAACAAACTTATGCATAAAAAAGCTATACCTTTGCGACCTCAGGTTGTGCTGCGGGTTGATTTGCTTGCTGTAAAGCTATTTCAACTTCTTCTTTACTGAGGCGAGGTAACTCTATCGTAAAGGTACTTCCTTTGCCGTACTCGCTCTCTACGTTTAGCTGTCCGCCCATGGTTTCGGTCAGGCGACGCGACAGATATAGCCCGAGTCCGGTACCGCCTATTTCGCGGGTGTCGCTGTTGTCTACACGATAGAATTTTTGGAACAAATGAGGTATGTCTTCGGCAGGTATGCCAATACCACTGTCCTGTACGCTCACGACGATTCGGTCGTTGGTGCCGTTCACGTCGACCGTGATCGAGCCTTCTTTGGTGTATTTTAGGGCGTTTTCTATGAGGTTACTAAACACTTCGCGTAAGTGGTTTGGGTCGACCCGACCATAGTAAATCGGGCTGACTGTCTGTCCGGCTCCAATGGTCTGGTCTGGTTTAAAGATGAGGTTGAGACCTTTTTCAGCTGCATGCTGTGTGAAGTCGGCCAGTATAGACCTGGTACGGGCGGTAATGTCGATGACAGAGGGGTCGTTGCCGAGGCGTCCATCTTCAACTTTTGAGATGTCGAGCAGGTCCTGGAAGAGCTGTCCGAGGTGTTGTGCGGCCTCGTGCGCCTTTTCGAGATAACTTCGTGCTTTGTCGTCTATGACGGCGGTTTGAGGATTGAGCGCAAGCCCTAGGTAGCCTTCGATAGCTGCAACCGGTGTACGCATTTCGTGACTTGCCGTGCTGATAAATTCAGCCTGTTCTCTTTCTTCGGCGTGCTGCGCCGTGATGTCACGAAAGACGACGATTGCCCCCGCTCCAACTTCACCGAGCGGCGAAGCAAGTACTGAGATGAGCAGTTTTTTACCCGACACGGTTCTCAGGCCGAGTTTGTCGGTGATGACCGCTTCGTTGGTTTTGAGACACTGCTGCACAGGGTCCAGGGCCTCATCGACGAGCGCGTCTTTGTTGTCGATGATCTTTAGGACTGACCGATAGTCCAGCTTTACTGCGTCCTCCTTGCCCCATCCAACGATGCTTTGAGCGGCTGGGTTAATGAGCTGGATAATACCTTTGCCATCGATCACTACGACGCCGTCGGCGATTGCGTTCACGATGATACCTGACTTGTTGGATTCTTGGCTCAGTTCTTGGGCGAGGACAGAGACCGCACTGCCCCCGTGTTCGCCAGTTTGAAGCCGTCGGGTCCAGATGAGATAGCTAACGACGAGTGGCAATATGAGTGTTAGGCCAGTGATCACCCATTCGTTGGTATCTATAGCGTTTGTTCCTAGCAGATACGAGACAAAGCCAGCGAGCAGTATGAGTGTAGGAAGGAGTGACTTGAAGCCGATCAGAGCGCTGAAAATACCTGCCAGCATCCACAAAATGACATACGGAGAGTGAATACCGCCCGATGCAGCCGTCGCGGCCAATGTCGATGCTTGCATGCCGAGTACGACGATGAGTGTCACGTACTGGTTACGTCGATCGCGCCGTTGCAAAATCAGCCCGACGAGCGCTGTCACAAAGCTGAAGGCGAGTAGCCCCAGCACGAGATACTCGTAGTCTAGCGGAACACCAAAGGTGCTGAGCGTCGTCTGGCTGACTCCCCATAAAACAGCGATAATGCCGCTCACTAAAGCGGCAATCTCGCAAACTCGGCGATACCAAAAGGTCGCAACTGATGATGAAGTTTCTATGATGCCCTTCCTTTTTCTCCCTTCAAGTATACCGAAGCAAAAGCATTTTAGCGAGAGATACTCAGCAGGTTCCAGGCGCTCGAGTCAACTTCCTGGCGAAGGCGAAACAGCGACTCACCATCCGTCAGGTCGAATAGGCGCACCATGCTGTTGCCGCGCTTGATACAGTAACGCATACCGCGGTCCAAGAACGTGTAGGTTCGGCCTTCGAACTCGATTCGCTTTGGAACGGCGTCAAAGTTTCGGTCGAACCACAGGGCTGTTACGCTGACATTTTTGTTGATAGGTTTCTTGGTCATAACACTTCTCCGTTGTAGATATAAAGATATATAAAAATAACTGACATAGTGACCGTGTGATCTGTCAGTGGACGATTGGTGGAGGTGAACTACGTGGCTTCGGCTGGCGAGACGTCCGGGTCGCGAGCTAGTACCGAGGTAGTTAAGTGTCATGGGCTAGGCCCATAAATTTGTTATGACTTGTGAGTGGAAATCCCGTGGGAAGTACTCACATAGCTAGTACTAAGTATAGAAACATCAAGCACGTCTGTAAGTCTTGTTTTTGCTAATTTTGAGTGTGAAAACAGCAAACAC
>CAYLGT010000028.1:3263-5976 GCA_964383465.1 uncultured Candidatus Saccharibacteria bacterium
TCGAAGCGCTCACGAGGCAGATATGTCCGGTCGCTGTCGTGTTGACCGACGTAGTGGCCTAGGAAAAACACCGCGCCGAGGACGATGAGAGTCGCAACGGCGATACCGATGAGTTGCCATGTGTCACGAGACTTTGTTGTGACTGCTTTTGTAACAGCTGGTTTGGTGACTTTTTCTTGGGCTTGGGGTGATTCTTGCTTTGGCATGATATCACCGTTGTAGCACCCTACCACTGAGAATATGCTGAGATATTGTTGCAAGTACCCCGCACTTTGGATTATTGTGAATTTATAGAAAAAAGGAGGAGTTACGGTAGTGAAAGATATACAAAGTGCTCAGTCTGGGCAGAACAAGATAGTGCTGATTGCTATTGTCGCAGCCATTGTGCTTGCCGGCGTGGGCGGGTGGTGGTTTTTCATGAGGTCAGATAACGCCGTCATCGTCGCGAATACTCCCGCAGCTAAGGCTGCCGTGGAAAGCTGTAAAAAAGCGATCAACGATAACGACCTCTGTAAGTTCTTTGGCAGCTGGAGTGAAAATCAGAAGTTTGCAGTAGATATGCTTTCGGCGTCGAACGGTGCTTCGATGAGAAGCACTTACAAAGTTGACGGTGACAAGATGTACATCAAGACCGACGGCGAAATGGCTATGGAGATGATCACCATAGGTGATGACACCTACACTAAGGCGGGTGATGTTTGGTGGAAGAAAACAACCAAGTCCGACACCCCGGCTGCTGCAGTAGATCCTAAGGTGGCAGATCGTGATCAGTTCAAGTTTGACGAACCTACCACAGACACCACGACGAGTCCTCAGTACAAAAAGCTCGGTAAAGAAGCTTGCGGCAAGTTTACCTGCTTTAAGTATGAGATGGTTGATCCAACCGCTGGCTCTGAGACTATGTACCTCTGGTTCGATGACAGTAAATACTTGATGCGCAAGATGAGCGTAGAAAGCAAAGACGGCTCGCGCATGGAACAGACCTACACCTACGAGAACGTGTCGGTCGAGGTACCATCCCCCGTCAAGGAGCTAGCCGACAACCAGTACATCATCCCTGGGCAGAGCGAACCAGTAACGATGCCAGACTTCGGGCAATAAAAAAGCCACGTATACTAAAAAACGCTTCAGGTTGCTGAGGCGTTTTTTAGTTGGTAGTGACAATTTCACTGGTGATATGTGTTTCCTTGTGAGTGGCCAGATAGTCTGTGAGCTCTTTGAACCCGGGTACGATGTCTTCTGGGTGCAGACTGTCAGGTTTTGCCCAGAAACAGGCCGCTGATGGCACTTCGCTTGTTAGCTCCATCTGAAATAGCACGACGAGGCGATGCGTTTCAGGAGTCAGGACAAAGGTGTTGCCTAGATAATGGAGCGGCGCTACGAGGCCTACTTTTTCTTCCAGTTCGCGCTTTGCGGCGTTCTGAATACTCTCGCCCATATGCAGCATGCCGTGAGGAAGGCTGACTTTTCCTAGGTTTGGTTGCCGGTCCCACTTGTAGAACAAGTACTCGCCTGCAGCGTTTTTTGCGACAAGTGCCACAAGTATCTGGGGTTGTTCACGAGTTTTTTGAGTCTTGAGGCTTTGCCGGCTGACATAGGTGAGCCCTTTTTCGCTCAGTCTATAGCTGGTTTCATGTTTTTCAACCAACCCTTCTTTCATGAGGCCTTTGAGATGGTACATGAACAGGTTCCCTTCGACATCTCGAGGTTTGAGGTCGGTGTAGCGACAGGTTTGTTTGCGTGTCAGCTCGCCAAGAATGTGGGTTTGGATCCAGCTATGCATGGTCAACAATTTTTGAGTCAAAAAACCTTGCTTATATAACGTTTCGAACACTTTTACTATATCACTGTACCTTGAAAATTCGGGAAAGGAAGCCAGGTGAAGATCGTGAAGGTTGTGACGGCAAAGCCGTTCGAATACCCGTTTACGTGTAAGTGTGGGTCGGAGTTGGTAGCCGAAGCAGCCGATGTTCGCTATGGGGACTTCGGATGTGGTTATGCAGATGACCACGACTGGAAGTATTACGTGACCTGTCCAGTGTGTAGTCGGGACCACCAGTTGCGGCATGACGTCGTGCCGCCCAACGTTCAGCAGATGGCTCGAGCGAAGCGAGGATGACATGAAGATCGTTGAAGCAAAGCCGTTCCAGTACCCCTTTACGTGTGCCTGCGGCTCCAAGCTGGTTGCTGAGGCGGGAGATGTTCGGTATGCGGAATTCGGGGTGGCGTCAACAGGTAACTTCCAGTGGAACTACTACGTTAACTGCCCGGTCTGCGCTCGGGATCGTCGCCTGAAGTTTGACGAAGTTCCGCCTAACGTGAAGATGCTTGCACAGAAGATGGGAGACAAGCCATGATCGGCATCCATACCGTAGCCGCGGTTGTGGTGCATGACGTTGCTGGCAGAATCCTGCTGTTCGATCGCACTCGTCAACCATTCGGTTGGACAGTTCCAGCTGGACATGTCGAAGACGGTGAGGATCCGAGACTGGCTGCGGCGCGTGAACTGTGGGAAGAGACCGGAATCTCGATCTCGCGCACTGAGCTCACAGCTTTGGGTGACGATGTCATCCAGGGCGATCTATGCCGACGAGGTGCCTCGACGCATCGGTGGTTTACCTATGGGGTTCGGCTGCCCAGTCCTTTCCCTGTTACGCTCTGTGATGAAGGAAGTGCGTTTCGGTGGGTGTTCCCCGTCGAGGCCGCAGCGCTT